>DATNID010000035.1:0-90273 GCA_035604615.1 Allostellaceae bacterium
CGGATGCCGTTGGGGTCGTAGAAATATATCCCGATCGTGCCGGGAAGCTGCTCGACCGGTCCCGAATAGCTCACGCCATGCGCCTTGAGCCGCGCCTCGAGCGTGGCGAAATGCTGTGCCGTGACGACGAAGGCGCAGTGCTGCATGGCGCCGATGGCGTTGCGGTTGTGCGCCGGCTCCTTGCCTTTCGGGATCTCGAACACGGCGAGCAGCGCGTCGTGCCCCATGTCGAAGAAATAATGCCGCAGATTCTCGTAGGGCGGGTTGCCGCGGTTGCCGGGTCCGGTGCCCAGTCCCGGCGGCACCTTCATGGCATGGACGAGCGGCATCCCCAGCACGTCGACATAGAAGTCCACGGTCTTCTTCATGTCGTCGGTGCAGATGACGAGATGATGGACGCCGCGCGGCATCGGCGCGACCGTGGGCGTGCGCAGCGTGTGGGCGGAGGGTGTCGCGAAACCTTCGTCCATGATCCGTCTCCCTCGCGGTTAGCTCAGGCCAGCCCTTCCTGGGTTTCCTTGGCGTAGCCGAGCGCGTAGCCGACATCCTCGCGCTTCTCGCGCAGCATGTCCGATTTCTGCGGGAAATCGACCAGCTGCTTCGCCGGGTCGCGGATGACGCACAGCGGGTCCTTGCCCTGGGCGACGGCGTCGAGCGATTCGCGCATCATCTGGCGCATTTTGATGATGCCGCCGTCCGACGCGCCGAGATGCTCGTTCGGGCGGTCGGCGATGACGCCCTGCTGCTCGACCGCCATGCGGTCCTGGTCGTTGACGTCGATCCCCCACCAATCGGTCGCGAGCTGGGTGTATTCGCCGAGCTTCACCTCGCGCTTCGACGTGTGCAGCACGCGCTTGGGGCTCGGATAGAAGCGCACGAAGTAGAGGAGCGTCGATGCGTCGTCGGCCGGCACGCGCCAAATCATCGACCGCACCAGCTCGCCGTTCTTGTCGATGGGCGGGAGCGAGAACCGGTTGATGGTCGGGAACGCATAGCACGAGACATGGGTGTCGTTGATGCCCTCGATCAGCATCACGTTGTTGGCGCCGAAATCGGTGCGGTCCCAATGATAGGTCACCTTCTTGGCGCCGTAGGCCGGGAAGGTATAGCCGTGCAGCCACGCCAGATGGCTGATATCGACGATGTTCTCGACATGGTTGAACCAGTTGGCGTGGATGTTCTGCACCTGGATGTCCTTGACCCCGTCCTCCCAGCGCAGCACGTCGTAGAGTGGCAGCAGCGGCGCCGGCTCGGGCCCCATGTAGCCGAACACCAGTCCGCCGGCCTCCTGGACCTTGTAGGTCTTGAGCTTGATCTTCTCCTTGTACGAGCTGCTTTCGGGCTCGGCCGGTTGCGCCAGGCACTGGCCGGTGCGGTCGTAAAGCCAGCCGTGATAGGCGCAGCGGATGCTGTCGCCCTCGACCCGCCCATAATCGAGCGCGAGGCTGCGGTGGGCGCAGCGAAGCTGCATCAGCGCCGGCCTGCCGCTGGCGCCGCGATAGAGCACCAGTTCCTCGCCCAGCACCTTGACGCGCTGCGGTTTGCTGGTGACGAACTCAGAGCAGCCGACGGGGTGCCAATAGCGCCGCAGAAGCGCGCCCATTTGGGTGCCCGGGCCGATGCTCGTGAATAGTTGATTCTCTTCCTGGCTGATCACGGTGCACCTCGCCGGATTGCGCTGTTGGCACAGGTTACTCTCGCAGCGCTCGGCACGTCCAGGGGGCACCGCTCAGCGTGCCGCCGCAGCCCCCGCGAGCAAGGCGCGATAGGCGGCCAAAGTCTTCTCGCCTCCCGGCGTCTCCTGCATCCAGCGCGCGTAGATCGGCTGCAGCTTCGCCCGCCAGCCTTGCGCCTGTTCCGGCGTCAGCTCGACAATGGTGTGGCCCGGCTCGTGCTTGAACTGCTGCCGGCCTTCCTCGTCGAGCGTCTTCCAGTACGTGCCGAAGGCGCGGCTTGCTGCCTCGCCTGAATTGTCCTCGAGCACCTTGCGCGCGGCTTCGGGCAGCGCCTGGTACGTCCTGCGTGCCATGAACACCATCGCCGCCGCGCCGCCGAGCTTGGCCTCGATGTGGTAGCTCGTGACCTCGCCAAGCTTGAACGGCGCGAACGATGTCCAGGCGCCGTAGGTGCCGTCGACGGCCTTGCGTTGCAACGCTGTGTACATGTCGGACTGCTGGAACGAGATCGGCGTGCCGCCGAGCGCCTCAACGATCTCGGACGTGATCTTCGACGATGCGACGATCTTGAAGCCGCGAATGTCGTCGGGGGCGGGTGGCGCGCGATTGAGATGAAAGCCGTTATTGGCCAGCGTCACGAGATAGAGCGGCACGATCTCGGTGAATTCGCTGTCGAGCGCGCCCGATGCGTAGAGCCGCCAATAGGCGACCGAAGCTTCGTCGGGGCGGTCGTACAGCATCGGAAGCTCGACCAGATTCGAGAGCGGGAATTTGCCGCCGATCGATCCCGTCACGGTAAACGCGATCTGCACGACGTCGCCGAGCACCCGATCGTAGATGTTGTTGTAGTTGGCGACGGCGAACCCGTCGCGCACGTTGATCCGGACGATGCCTTTGCCCGCTGCGTTGACGCGCTCGGCCCAGGGATGGAGCATGCGCATGTTGAGCGGTCGGTCGGGGGGACTCAAGGTCGCGAAGGTGAGCACCGTCGCTTCCTGGGCGAGGCTCGGCGATGCCGCGCCCAGCACGAGGGCGCCGGCCAATGCGAATCCTCGCCTGTCGAACATCATCGCTCCAATTCCGTCTTCGCAGCTTATCGTCAGGGCATAGTTTCCGACATCGGACGGGCGGTCAATGCCGACCCGCCATCGCCGCACGCGGGTGCCGGATTTGCCCTTCAGCGGCTGATGTGATCGTCTTCCGCGAGGCGAGGGGGGCGCGCATGGGTGTCGGCGGATTGATCTTGGGCCTCGCGATCGCGGCCTTGCTGCCGCTTCTCGCTGCGCCGGCCGGCGCGGCAGAGCCGCTCAATATCCGCATCGGATGGCTGCTGGTTCCGGCTGAGATCACGCCGATCCTCTTCCCTGCGCTGGGCATCGCCAAGCACATGGGCGCGTCCTACGTGGTGCAGTCCACGCGGTTTCAGGGGAGCTCGCGCCTGACTTCTGCGATGGCCTCAGGCGAGACCGACATCGCGATCCTGGCGACCAATGCGGTCGGCAGCATCGGCGACATGGCGCTGCGCTTCATGCTGCGGCGGCATGACGTCAACGACGCCAAGGACGTGAGCATCGTCGAGATCGCGTTCCGGAACATGAACGCGGTTCTGGCCGAGGGCAAGGCCGACATGATCGTCTCGGTGCTGCCGTTCTATCTCGATCCGGCGCGGCAGAAGGACGTCGACGTGCAGCACGAGCTCGGTTTCGTCAAGGGGCCGATGGACGCGAAGGCGTTGGTCGATATGAGCCTCGTCGAGGAGGCCGCCAAGCGCCTCCGCCGAGCATCAGTCGAGACGCTTCTCCATGTACAGCACCCGCGCGCCTTCCGCGATGCCTTCGCCGACCACCGCGAGACCCTCGCGGCGCCAGAACGAAATGCCGCGTGCGTTCTCGGCGGCGACGAAGAGGCGCAGCATCGCCGCATCGGCATGAAGCCCGCGCAGCGCGGCGAGGAGGGCCGCTCCGATCCCGCGCCGCTGATGGCCCGGCCGCACGTAGAGGCGCGAGACGACGAGCGTCGCCGGCGCGCGGACATAGGCGAAGCCGTGCCCGACCACGAGGTCGCCGTGACACGCCACTAGGAACGAGGATCGCGGCTCGACGAGTTGCTCCGCCAGCAGCGCTGGCGCATGCCAGCGCGCGGTGACCTCGTCCACGTTGTCACGGCCGATGATGGGATCGTAGACCTGGTGCCAAGTCTCGCGCAGGAGCGCGCGCACGGCATCGAGGTCCGCGGTCGTCGCTGGCCGGATGAGGGGCGAAGCTGCGGTCATCGCCGGCGATCGCGTCACAGCTCGCGGCCGACGATCCGATCGAGCGAATAGGCGCCTCCGCCTTGGAGCGAGATCGCGAAGCTGATCAGGCCCCACATCAACGTGTACTCATAGCCGCGTCGAAGCCAAGAGAAGCCGGTCGGCCAATATAGGCCGAATGTGATGTAGGCCATCTCGATCGCGACTGCGGCAGCAAAGAAGCGGGTGAAAAATCCGAGCGCTATGCAAATTCCGCCGACGAATTCGACGAACGTCAGCAGGACGATCAAGGTTTTGGGATCGTGGAAGCCCAGATCGACGAAGCCTTTCGCCAGCGCGGCCGGACCGGCCATGACCTTGCCCCAGCCATGGACCGCGAGGTTCCAGCCGACGGCGAGCCGCACGATCGGCCACGCGAGCGGTGCGGCGCTGTCGTAGAAGCCGTGCAGGAACGGTAAGTAGAGACGCAATCTGCCGTCGATGTCCGTCATTTGGTCCCCCCGTCGCCTAATGCGGCCAACCATGCTTCGAGAGGTCGATCGGGTTCCCGTCGGGATCGTAGACGCGATATTCCGCCTCTCGATTGGGCGGTCTCTTCTCCACGTCCGTCGCGGCGCCCCATTTGCGGCAGACGGGCACCATGGCCTCGACGCTGTCCACTTCGAAGCCGAAATGATTGAGGCCCTCCTTCAGGTGGATGCCTTCGATTTCCCGTTCGGGACCGATGGGAATGATCGCCAGGTTGACGTGACCGTCCGTGAGATAAGTCGCCGTCCCCACGCCCGCGACAATCTCGAGGCCGAACGAATTGGTATAGAATTTGACCAGCCTCTCGACGTTTTCGGTGAGGATGGCGAGGTGGCGGATGCGAGCCATGAAACACCTTCCGTCTTGAATGTTGCTCGTGGAATGTCACGGACCGTTCACGGGCGGCGCGCTTCCTCCGCCTTGGCGACGAGGTCGGACGGGGTCTGCATCAGCGCCCGAACCTGCGCCTGCAGCTCGGCCCCGCCGAGGGGATCGACCTCGAGCCCGATGCGCTGCGCGTCGGCCAGGAATTCCGGATCCTTGAGTGTCGAGGCGAAGGCCTGGCGCAGCAGCGCGACGCGCGCGTCGGGAACGCCGGGCGCGGTGAAGAGTGAGCGGCCCACCGCCACCGGCGCGGCGAAGAGAGCGAGGATTTTCTTACCCTCCGGCGTCGGCGGCAGGTCACCCGCGACCGGCAGGTCCGGGTAGTCCTTGTCGCGCCGGTCGGCCACCAGGAAAAGCAGATTGACCAGCTTGTCGCGCAGCCAGTCGGCCTTGCGGAACTTGAGGTCGGTCCACAGCGCGTAGCCCCCTTCGACCTCGCCGCGCTCGACCGCCAGCGCCACGTCGTTGGAACCGCGATATCCCAGCACGAGCTTGAATTTCGCGCCCGCCAGCGCGTTGAGCGCGCGCGGCGTGTCGGTGGTGTCGCCGGAGCCGCTCGATCCCATCGTTGTCACCCGCTCGCGCGCATCGGCGAAGCTCTTGGTCGGCGACTGATGCCAGGTGAAGAAAATCGAGGGCGCCGATGCGATGCGACCGATCCAGATGAAGTCCTGCGCGTCGTAGGTGATGCCGGCGGTGCCGAACACCTGATCGAGCGCCATGGTCTGCGACGTGATGGCCAGCGCGGTGCCGTCGCGCGGCGCCACCTTGTACATGAAATTCGCCGCCACCAGCCCGCCCGCGCCCGGCATGCTGTGCGGCACGATGGCGGGCTGGCCGGGAATGAAGCGGCCGAGATGGTTGGCGACCGCGCGGGCGTAGAGATCGTAGGTGCCGCCGACGCCGAAACCGATATAGAGATCGATGGTGCGGCCGCGGTAGAAATCGTCGTCCGCTGCGGCGTCCTGGTACGTAGCCGCCAGCAGCGCCAGGACCAGCGTCGCCCATACCGCGCGCAAATCGGCGCGCATCTTTCGGGCTTACGCCGCGATCCCCGGCGGCAGCGGATCGACCTGGCTCAGCACTTCGGTGCGGTAGATCTCGGTGATGCAGTCCCAGCGCGTGCGCACCGCGGTTTCCGCCACCTCGAGCGCGCGCTGGGATTCGGCCTCGGACTGGATGAGCTTGGCGACGAGATCGATCTGACGGCTGGAATGGTCCGCGTCGGCGACGTAGTGCTCGGCGAAGAATTCGATCGCGGGATGATCCATCTCGAGCCCGTGGTGGCGCTTGAACGCGGGCAGCATGCGCTCGCCGTTGAGCGCGGGCTGCTGGCCTTCCTGGGTCGACTGCATGGCCACGATCACGCCGAACGGCTCGTCGCGGATGGTGTTGATGTAGAAATACGAGCGCGCGCGCCACGTGGTGAGCTGCCGCGTGCGCTTGACCTCTGCGTCGGAAATCCCGGCGAAGCTGCAGAAGCGGAAGATCATCTCCATGTGGTCGTGGGCCTGGCGCCCGTCGCCGGGGCCGGCGACCAGGCCTTCCTCCTCGGCCAAATTCTCGAGGATGAAGCGCCGCCCCTCGCCCTCGGATGCCCGGTAATAGGCGATGCCCTGGCTCGGCAGCACGCGGCGCACATGCTGGTAGTGCTGCACCATCATCGCCGCCACCGGGCCCATGCCGAATTTTCCGGCGGCGAAACCGAGGAAGAACGGATGGTTCTTGGTGTGCCACTGCTCGCGGATGGCGACAACCTTCGCCGCGGTGTCCTTGCCGATGCTGTTGGTCACGACTTCCTCCTGCCGCCGGGGTGCGCGAGGGGGATTGTAGGATTGGCGCTGCGCGTTTGACAACCAAGCCTGCATGGCGCATCGCGCGATCTTGCGAAGCCTCGCGAACCGGCCGATAGTCGTGCGGCGCCACGGGGACGACACCATGAAGCTCGGCTACCTCATCGGCTATTCCGGCGCCGATTTCTCGTTGCCGATGGACCGGGCGCTGGAGGCCGAGCACCTGGGCTTCGATTCGGTCTGGACCTCGGAAGCCTATGGTTCCGACGCCGTCTCGCCCGCGGCGTGGCTGCTGGCGCGAACGACGCGGATCAAGGTCGGCACCGCCATCATGCAGATGCCGGCGCGCACGCCCGCCTTGGCGGCGATGACGGCGATGACGCTCGACGCGCTTTCCGGCGGCCGCTTCATCCTCGGCATCGGCGCGTCGGGCCCGCAGGTGGTGGAGGGCTGGCATGGGGTGGCCTACGGCAAGCCCCTGCCGCGCACCCGCGAATACATCGCGATCATCCGCCACATCCTCGAGCGCAAGGAGCCGCTGACCCACGACGGCGAGCATTACCACATTCCCTATGCTGGCCCGGGCGCCACCGGCCTCGGCAAGCCGCTGAAGAGCATTATGCACGGCAATCCGAAGCTTAAGATCTACACGGCGACCATTGCGCCCGCGAGCATCCGCAACTCCGCCGAGGTCGCGGACGGCATGTTCCCGATCTTCATGAACCCGGAACGCTTCGACCTGTTCGAGCCGCATCTCGACGCCGGCTTCGCCAAGAGCGGCAATCACAAGAGCTTGGCGAGCTACGACGTCTGTCCGTTCGTGCCGGTCTCGATGGGTGACGATGTGGCCGAAGCGCGGCTGCCGATCAAGCAGAACTTGGCCCTCTATATCGGCGGCATGGGCGCGCGCGAGAAGAATTTCTACAACGATTACGCCAAGCGCCTCGGCTACGAGGAGGCCGCAACCCGCATCCAGGACGCGTTCCTCGCCGGCCGCAAGGAGGAGGCGGTGGCGGCGGTGCCCGACGCGCTGGTCGACGAGATCGCGCTGGTCGGTCCGGCCGCCCGCATCCGCGACCGGCTGCAAGCGTGGAAGGAAGCGGGCAAGAAGCGCCACGTCGACTCAATGCTGCTCGGCGGCCACGCCAGCACCGAAGCGCTGCGGGTGATCGCCGAAGCGGTCCTCTGACGCTGCCTCAGCCGAACACCTTCTTCAGGAGATCGGTCGTGCGCGCCGCGGGATTGGTGCGGATCGCGGCTTCCTCGACGCCCATGTAGTGGAACAACCCGTCGAGCGCCTTGCCGACGGTGAAGTCGGTCAGGTTGAAGCCCTGCACCTCCTGCCCCGCGAACGGAATGTCGCCTGCCTTGGCCTGGACCGACTTGAAGGTCGAGACGGCGCCGACATTGGACAGCGCGCTATCCACGATCGGCCGGAACGAGCTGGTCAGCGAGGCCGAGGTGGTGCGCTTGAAATACTGCGTCGCCGCGTCCTGCGGGCCGGACAGGATGCCGCGCGCGTCGCTGATCGACATGCTGGCGACCGCGTTCTCGAAGATGTTGAGGGCCTTGGGCGCGGCCTGCTCGGCGGCGCGGTTCATGCGGACCTGCAGATCGTCGAGCATGCCGGACGCACCGACCGTCTTGAGCGGCCCCTCGATCTTGGTGAGCGGCTCCGGCAACGGGATGCGGATCGACGGGTCGCCGTTATAGCCGTCGGTCTTGCCGACCCTGCCGACGACGCGCTGCGAAGCGACCTTGAGTGCGTCCTTGAGGCCGGCGCCGATGTCGCCCTGGCTGAGCCCCGCGCCCGCGCCCGCGCCGGAGCTCTTCGCACCCGCGCCCCCCGGAACCTTGTTGAGGAGACCTTCTCCCTGCTCCAGCAGCGAGCCCTGCGCCGAAGCGGCCAGCGGCATCATCGCCAGCACTGCGCCGATCAAGCCACGGCGCGAAACCCGGTTCGTCGACATCGCATCCTCCCTAGCTAAGATGGCTCCGTCTCGGTGAACCATTCGGTCGGCAGCTCGCGGCCGAGCCCGAGTGCGCGCGCCTTCTCGAAGACGACATGGCCCGCGACCGCGAACTGGTAGCCCATGCCGAGATTGTTGAGGAAGCAAGTGGTCTCGTCCTCGCGCTCGCGCCCCTTGCTCTTTCCGGCCAGCATGTCGGGCAGCGTGGGGAAGCCGGGCAGGCGCTCGCCCTGGTCGCTGCCGAGCTTGATCCCATGCGTGCGCAGCGCCACCGCGGTGTCGGTGTCGTTGAAGATCGCGATGCGGTCGAACCGGTCCCAGGCCGCGCGCTCGATCTCGGTGGCGCCGGCGCGGATCGAGCTCACATGCATGCCGCGCTCGACCCAATCCTTGAAGAAGACCGGCGCCAGCGAATTGGTGGCGCAAGCGACGATGTCGGCACCGGCGCAGGCCGCCTCGGGGCTCGCCACGGCGCGGACCGTCTTGCCGAGCAGCGCGGTCGTTGCCTGCGCGAAGCGCTCGCGATGCGCCTCATCGGGACTGAAGACGCGGACGTCGGCCAGCGCGAACACCGCATCGAGCCCTTGGAGCTGCGCCGTCGCCTGGCCGCTCGAGCCGAGCACCGCGACGCTGCGGCTCTCGCGCCGCGCTAGCAGCTTGGCCGCGATCGCGCTGGTCGCGCCGACGCGCATCCTCTGCATCGCCGCGTCGGGGCAGATCATCAGCGGCGCGCCGTCGCCGGTATCGAACAGCAGCACCAATCCGACATAGCGCTTGCCGGGCGCGGCCGGCACCTTGACCCGCCGCTTGGCGCCGCCGTCTTCGGGGAAGCTCAGTATGTCAGAGTTGAGGCGCACCGCGCCGGTGGCGAATTTCGGAATGACGCCGTCCATGGTCTTGAGCGAATAGTAGGCGTCGGCGCCGTAGCGCGTCGGTGTGACGATGTCCGAGCGCAGGCCGTTGGCGCCGCGGCCGGCGGCGAGCTCGCGATAGGCGTCCTCGAAGGCGGGGATGAGGTCCGCCATCGTCAGGACGCGCGCGACCTCGTCATTGGAGAGGATGAGCGTCATGGGATCATTCCGCGCCGGCGACCGCGAGCCGCGCCCCGCCGAGCCGCAGCACCAGCATCGCGGCGGCGAGACACAGCGTCCCCGACAGCATGAAAGGCAAGAGATAGCTGCCGAACACGGCACGCAGCGCGCCAGCGGCGAGCGCGATCGAGCCGGCGCCCAACTGGTGGCCGACGAAGATCCAGCCGAACACGATGGGCGCGTCGGTCTTGCCGAACGTGTCGGTCAGAAGCCGCATCATCGGCGGCACGGTCGCGATCCAGTCGAGCCCGTAGAACACGGCGAACACCGACAGGGTCGCGAAATCGAAATGCGAATAGGGCAGGTACAAGAGCGACAGGCCGCGCACCCCGAAATAGAACATCAGCAACATCCGGTTGTCGTAGCGGTCGGAGAGCCAGCCCGAGAGCGTGGTGCCGACCACGTTGAAGGCGCCCATTGCGGCGAGCAGCCACGCCGCCTGCACCTCGGGGATGCCGTTGTCGAAGCAGAACGCGACCAGGTGCGCGCCGACCAGGCCATTTGCGGATGCGCCGCAAATCATCAGGGTGGTCGCGAATATCCAGAAATCGCCGGTCTTGACGCTGCGCCCGAGGACGCTCACGGCGACGACCAGCGGATTGGCGGGAACGGGCTTCGCCACCGGCGCGTCGCTGGTCTCGCCGTAGGGCCGCAACCCCATCGCCTCCGGCCGTTCGGGCAGGAAAAACGCGACGATCGGAATGACACAGGCAATCGCCAGCGCGATCACCAGGATTGCCGGCCGCCATCCATCCCCGACCGCCACCGCGGCGAGGATCGGCAGGAAGATGAGCTGTCCCGTCGCGCTCGCGGCGGTGACGATGCCCATCGCCAGGCCGCGCCGCGCGCTGAACCAGCGGTTGACCACGGTCGCGCCCAGCACCGGGCCGATGGTGCCCGAGCCCATCCCCACCAGCAGGCCCCACAGCACCACGAGATGCCACGGCTCTGTCATCAATGTGCTCGACGAGACGCCGATCTCCAGCACAAGGAGCGCGCCGATCGCGGTGCGGCGGATGCCGAAGCGCTGCATCAGCGCGCCCGCGAACGGCCCCATCAGTCCGTAGAGCACCAGGTTTAGCGAGATCGCGGCCGAGACCGTCGCCGGGCTCCAGCCGAACGCCTGCTCGAGCGGCACCAGCAGCACGCTGGGCGAGGCCCGCACGGCCGCCGCCGCGATCAGCGTCACGAACACGAGCCCGACCACGACCCAGGCATAATGCGCGTTTCCGGGCAGCGTGCGCGTCAGCCGATACATCAAATCCTCCTCGCGACCTGTGCTTACAACACCGGCGTCGGGCGGGCAAATTGAGCTATAACGGCAACACGGCAATGACGCGCTCCGGCAACATCTTCGACGACCTGCAAGCCTCGCCCGAGTCGGAGCGGTTCCGCGAATTGCTGGCGGCTCCGGGAGTTCGCGTCGAGCGCATCGTGTCGTTGGGCCAGGCGACGCCGGCCGGAGAATGGCTCGACCAGGACCGCGGCGAATACGTGCTGATGCTGGCCGGGTCGGCCGCGCTGCTCTTCGAGGACGAGCGCGAGCCGCGCGTGCTGCGGCCCGGCGACTGGCTCGACATTCCTCCGCACCGCCGCCACCGCGTCGAATGGACCGATCGCGCGCAGCCGACCGTCTGGCTGGCCGTCCACTATTTTTAGCGCAGAAGACGCAGAGGGCGAACGCATGCGTTCGCCAGAGGGCGCGGGAACAAAATGAAGTCCTCCGCGCCCCCTGCGCAGCCCCCGCGTCCTCCGCGCTAAAGCCTTGCCGGCATCGCGATCCCGAAGCGGTCGGCAACGCGGGCGAGCTCGGCCCAAGTCGCGGGCGGGATCGGCACGCCTTGCTTCAGCCGCGCCGCGTGAATGCGGTCGCCGCGCTCGCCCGGCATCAGGATCTCGGCGATGCCGGCTTGGCGCGGCAGGGACTTCAGCACCTCGACCAGGCGCTTGACGCCGGCGCGGAACGCGGCCGGCTCGCCGAAGCGGGCGATGTCGATGGCGACGATGAAGCTGTTCTGCCGGTGTAACGCCGCCGCGCCGCCTTCGCTCAACGCGGGCGCGAGGATCGGGTTGCCGGTCATGATGCTGGCTATGCACTCCGCCATCAGCGCGAGCCCCGCGCCCTTGGGCCCGCCCAGCGGCAGCGGCAGGTCGGCCTTGGCCGCGTCGGTGGTCTCGTTGCCGGCGGCGTCGAGCGCCCAGCCGGGAAGCAGGCTCTGCCCGGTGCGGCGCAGTTGCAAAAGCCGCCCGAGCGACACGACGCTGGTCGCCATGTCGAGCACCAGCGGCGCATCCTCCCCGCCGGGAACGGCGAAAGAAAGCGGGCTCGTGGAAACCGACGGCACGCGCGCGCCGTGATAGGGCATGTTGGGGATCGACGCCGTCGCCGCCAGCGCCGCCATGCCGTTGGACGCAACGCGCCGCGTGTAAAAGCCGATCGCCGCCGTGTGGGTCGTGCGCCGCACCAGCGCGAGCCCGATGCCGGCCTCGCTCGCCTTGCGCACGGCGTGATCGGCGGCGAGCGTCATCGAGATCTGTCCCGCGCCGCGATCGGCGTCGATGAGCACCGCGGCGGCGGTCTCGAGGCGCACCGCGATTGTGGGGCGCGGATTGAGGCTGCCCTCGTCGACCAGCTCCATGTAGCGCGGGATGCGCTGCACGCCGTGCCCGTCATTGCCGCGCAGGTTCGCCCACACCAGCACCTCGGCGACCTTGGCGGCATGCTCCTCGGACATGCCGGTGGCGCGGAAGATCGCGGCGGCGAAGGCATCGAGCGCCGAAGCCGCCACGGTCGGCGTCTCCGCCATCGCTAGACGCGCGCGGGGAAGTATTTGTCGAGCCAGGCCCGGATCACGGCGACGACGCGCGGGTTCTCGTCCGAGAACATGAAATGGTCGGTCTCGGCGAAGAGATGGAGATCGGCGGGCTGGCGCGCGTGCTCGAACAGGCGGATCGACTGCTCGGTCGGGGTTACCGAATCGTTCGAGCTGTGCAGCAGCAGCAGCGGCCGCGGCCCGATCTTGCCCACCACCTCGTTGGCGCGGAATTGGAACATGCTCTCGACCGTGTCGAACGGGAATTCCATGATCGAGCCGTGCGAAAGGTTGCCCCGCAGGTGCGGCGGGATCGGCACGATGTCGAAGCGCGGCACCATGATGGTGCGGCCTTCTTTCTTGGCGCGGCGGCCCTCTTCCATCATGCGGGTGAAGCGCGCCCACGCCTCGGGCGAGGCGTGCTGGCGGCGGAACTTGGTCTCGCCGTCGCCCCAGCCGCCGTTCGAGATGACCGCGGCAAAGCGCTCGTCGACGCCGCCGCTATAGACCGCGACCGCGGCGCCGAAGCTCGAGCCCGCGACCGCGATGCGCGTGCTATCGATGTCGCGCCGCGAGGCGAGATAGGAGAGCGCGTTCCGCGCATCCTCGACCTGCTCGAGGCAGACAACGCGCGCGGCCGTGCCTTCGCTCTCGCCGCAGCCGCGAAAATCGAAGCGCAGCGCGGCATAGCCCCACTCGGCCAGCATCTTGCACGGCGCGATGCAGCTTCCGCTCAGCTTGTTGCTGCCGAAGCCGTGCAGCATCATGAAGGCGGGCCGGCGCTCGCCCGTCTTCATGCCGTTGGGCAGGTGCAGGATGCCGGAGATCTTGAGGCCGGCGGATTGGAATTCGACGCGCTCTTCCATGCTGTGCGCTCCCGTCGCTCATGGTCGCTGGCACCATAGGGCGGGTGCGGAGCGCGCTCAAGGTCGCTGCCTTGCGCGCGTCGCCCGTGCTAGGATCGAAGCGCGATGGTGAGCGTCACGATCCGCATCGATCTTTCGGACACCGAGGCCGTCGGGCCGGGCAAGATCCGTCTGTTGGAGCTGATCCGCCAGACCGGATCGATTTCGGGCGCAGGCCGGGCGATGAACATGTCCTATCGCCGCGCCTGGCTCCTGGTCGAGGAGCTGAACCATCTCTTCCGCGAGCCCGTCGCCACAACCAAGCTCGGCGGCAGGGCAGGGGGCGGCGCCGAGTTGACGCCATTCGGTCACAGCCTGATCCGCCGCTATCGCGACATGGAGAACGCGGCCCACGCGGCTGTGTCCGAGCACCTCTCCGAGATCCACGCCGCGGTCAAGCCCGCGCGATCCCCCCGCCCGCACAAGGCCGCGCGCGCCAGCTGACGTTATATCAAATTGGATATGACGCTTAGAGCCCTTGCGCCCGCGCTGTGGCGCGCCGGCTGAAGAATTCCGAGCCCATCAGCGCCAGCAGCGACAACGCCACCGACAGGAGGGCGAGTCGAATCGCCGGTTCGTCGCCGCCTGGAACCTGGGTGTAGCTGAAGATCGCCAGCGGCAAGGTGCGCGTCTCGCCGGGGATGTTGGACACGAAGGTGATGGTTGCGCCGAACTCACCGAGGCTGCGGCCGAAGGACAGCATGGTGCCGGCGAGGAGTCCCGGCAGCGTCAGGGGCAGGGTGATGGTGAGGAAGACGCGTAAGCGCCCCGCGCCGAGCGTGCGCGCCGCACGCTCGAGCCGCCGGTCGATCGCTTCGAGCGACAGACGGATGGCGCGCACCATGAGCGGGAATCCCATCACCGCCGACGCGATCGCGGCGCCGGTCCACCGAAACACGAAGGTGACGCCGAGCGTGTCGAAGAGAAAGGCGCCCAGCGGCCCATGCCGCCCGAGCAGCAGCAGCAACGCATAGCCGGTCACGACCGGCGGCAGCACCAGCGGCAGGTAGACGATGCCCTCGGCCAGCGCCTTCGCCGGAAAGTTACGGCGCGCGAAGAGAATGCCGAGGAGAAGCGCGAAGGGAAGGCTCGCGGCAACGCCCACGGTCGAGACCTTGAGGCTGAGCCAGATCGTCTCCCATTCGAGGTCCGTCAGCATTGCGCTCCCCCGGCTTCTAGGGCAGCACCGCGAAGCCCTGTTTGTCGAAGAACGGCTTGGCGGCCGGGGAGTGAAGATAGGCCAGGAACCGGTCCGCCGCTCGGCTCTTGCTGCTGGCGAGCGCGGCGATGGGATAGATGATGGGCGGGTAGGTGCCGTCGGGAAAAGTCGCGACGATCCTGACGCCGGGATCGGCGGCGGCGTCGGTGCGATAGACGATGCCGAGCGGCGCCTCCTTGCGCGAGACGAAGCGCAGCGCGGCGCGCACGTCCGCGGCTGCCGCGACCTTGCCCGCGACCCCATCCCACACGCCGAGCTTCTGGAGCGCCGCCTTGCCGTACTTGCCGGCCGGCACGGCGTCTGGATCGGCCATCGCTAGCCGCCCCGCGCCCAGCGCCTGGGCGAGCGGGAAGTCGGGTGCGATCGCAAGTGCGAGCGTGCTGTCCGAAGGCGCGATCAGCACCAGCGTGTTGCCGAGGAGGTTCGCGCGCGTCGCTGGCTTGATCAGGCCCTTGCCCGCGATCTCGTTCATCCAGTCGAGATCGGCCGAGATGAAAAGATCGGCGGGCGCGCCGTTCTCGATCTGCTTCGCCAGTGCCGAGCTGGCGCCATAGGAGATTCGGACCGTGTCGCCGCCCTTGCCGAAATCCTGCGCGGCGTCGTCGAGCGCGTTCTTGAGGCTCGCCGCCGCGAACACGAGCACGTCGTCGGCCGCCGCCGGCCTCGCCGCGACGACGAGCGCCAGGACCATCAAGCAGGCCGCGCCCAGGAACGATCGAAGCTCCATCGCCATGCTTGCCCCACTCGTTATATTCAAAAGGATATGACGAACGGGTGCCGTCGGGCAAGCGGTGCGATCGGTCCTGGGCGTCGCCCCGCGCGGTGCGTGACCACCGCATTCGCATCAAACACCGGTAAAATCGTCAACAAAAGAACGAGCCCTTGCCACAAAGGAGCCACGCTCGGCCGGCAGTCTCGTCTAGTATCGTGTTTTCGAGGAGGCCGGCGATGGCAAAATGGCGGTTGGCGGGCGAGCCCAGCCTCGACGATTTGTTCGACGACGAGATCATGGACCGCGTCATGCGCACCGCGGGGTTGGATGCGGAAGAGTTGCGCCGCCGTCTCGCCGATCTTGCCAACCGCCTCGCGGACGAGCCGCAGCGCGACGACTCTTGCGGTGGCGGGTCAAGCGGTGGCGGGTCGGGCTTCTGCTAGGCGGGGACTGCGCTCGAGCCGCGCCAGCGGAAGAGTGAGCACGGCGCGCAGGCCAGGCTCGTTGGATTCGAGCCAGCACGCGCCGCCGTGCAGCTTGGCCACCGCGCGCACCAGGCTCAATCCCAAACCGTTGCCCGGCATGCTGCGGCTCCCTTCGAGCCGTACGAAGCGGTCGAACACCGCCTCGCGCCGGTCCGGCGGGATGCCGGGACCGCTGTCCGCGACCTCGACCCGCACCACGTCGCCGCGCACATGCGCAGTGAGGCTGACCACGCCCTTGGGCGTGTATTTCAGCGCGTTGTCGAGCAGGTTGGCGATCGCCTGCGACAGGAGATGGCGGTCGCCGCGCACCGGCAGATTGGCGTCGATCGCAAGGGCGAGGGTTAGCCCGTTCTCGTCGGCCACCGGCTCGTAGAGTTCGGCGACATTGCGGGCGATGGCGGCGAGATCGAGCGCGGCCCAGGTCTCGCGCCGCGACCCGGCTTCGGCCTCGGCGATGCTGAGGAGCGCGTTGAAGGTGCCGAGCAGCCGGTCGGCCTCGGCGATCGTGTCGCGCAGCGCGTCGGCATAGCGCTGCGCGTCAGGCTTCTCCAGGAGTGTCACTTCGAGACGCGCGCGCAGGCGCGACAGCGGCGTGCGCAGATCGTGCGCTATGTTGTCGGTGACCTGGCGCATGCCGAGCATCAGCCGCTCGATCTGGTCGAGCATGAGGTTGAGGTTGGCGGCGAGTTGGTCGAACTCGTCGCCGCTGCCGGAGACGGGGACGCGCTGCGACAGATCGCCGTGGATGATCCGCTCGCTGGTGCGGTTGACCGCCTCGACGCGGCGCAACATGTGGCGCGTCATCAGCACGCCGCCGGCGATGCCGAGCGCCAGCGTAAGGAGCGCCGACCACGCCAGCGTGTTGGTGATCTGGGCGCGGAACGCGGCGGCGTCGCTGAGGTCGCGCCCGACCAGCAGGCGATAGCCGCCGGGCAGCACGAACACCGAGGCGAGCGCGTCATGCTCGACCGTCCTGCCGTTGGCGGCCTCTTCGACCGGGAACGCAATCCAGCCGGGCCGAATCGGCGTCGCCTTCGGCCATTGCGACAGATTGCCCGCGAGCGGGCGCAGGATTCCGTCGGTGATGAGATAGAGCGTGCGCTCCGCGCCCTGGCGTGCGGCGCTGCGTTCCTCGATCACCTGCACCAGGCCGGCGAGACCATGCTCCTGGTATTGCTCGGCGAGGCCGCGCGACTCCGCGTCGAGCGTCGCCTCGGTCTGGCGCTGCGAGAAGTCGGCGGTCGAGACGTAGATGAACACGAGCAAGGCCAGCACCGAGGTCGCGAACAGCGCGAAATAGAGCGCGGCGACGCGGACGGCATTGGTCTTCAAATAGCGCCGCATCGGTCTACTCGGCCGCGAGGCGGTAGCCCGCCCCGCGCACGGTGTGGAGGAGCGGCTTGTCGAAGCCCTTGTCGATCTTCTGCCGCAAGCGGCTCACATGCACGTCGATGACGTTGGTCTGCGGGTCAAAGTGATAGTCCCACACGTTCTCGAGCAGCATCGTCCGCGTCACTACCTGGCCCGCGCGCCGCATCAGGAATTCCAAGAGGCGGAACTCGCGCGGCAGGAGCTCGATCTCCTGGCCGGCGCGGCGCGCCTTGCGCGTCAACAGGTCGATCTCCAGATCGCCGACCGCGAGGCGGGTCATCGGCTGATTGGAGCCGCCGCGCCGCAGCAGTGCCTCGACCCGCGCCAGAAGCTCGGCGAAGGCGAACGGCTTAACCAGATAATCGTCGCCGCCGGCGCGCAGGCCCTTGACCCGGTCGTCGACCGCACCCAGCGCGCTCAGGATCAGGACCGGCGTGCGTACCTCGGCCGCGCGCAGCGCCGAGATCAGCGCGAGCCCGTCCATGGCGGGCAGCATGCGGTCGACGATGAGCACGTCGTAATTCGCATCGGTGCCCATGAACAGGCCCTCGCGCCCGTCCTTGGCCTGGTCGACCACATAGCCGCTCTCGCCCAGCCCCTTGGCGATATAGGCCGCGGTCTCCCGGTCGTCCTCGATGACGAGCACTTTCATGGCTTTCCTGACCCGGCGAACCATACCGGGCGCAGGCGCGGCGGAAAAGGGCCGCGGACGCAAGCGTCGGGGCGGGATCAGCCCAGCGTCACCCACAGCGCTACCGCCCATCCGAACATCACCACCGCCCAGGACTGGCGGTCGAACGCGGCGTCCCTCATACCGGCCTCCATCGCGAAGGATGCGAGGCTAGCATAGGAACAAAACAAGAACAATGGTCTTTTAGTTCCTGCGCCCGAGCCTTGTCTCGACGTCGCGGATCTCGCCGCGGGCGATGCTGCGCAGATGGACCTCGTCGGGTCCGTCGACGATCTGGAGATAGCGGCCGTGCGTCCAGATGTCGGGTAGCGGCGTGTCCTGGGTCAGTCCCTTGGCGCCGAAGGTTTGCATCGCGCGGTTGGCGATCTGCACCTCGATGCGCGGCACGATCACCTTGATGAGCGAGACCTCGCGCCGGGCCGCCTTGTTGCCGAACTTGTCCATCAGCCACGCCGCTTTGAGCACCAGGAGCCGGGCCTGCTCGATCTCGATGCGCGAGAGCGCGATCCATTCGCGGATGGTGCCGTGCTCGGACAGTTGCTGGCCGAAGGTGCGGCGTCCCAGCGCGCGCTCGACCATGAGCTCGAGCGCCAGCTCGGCGGCGCCCAGCGCGCGCATGCAGTGATGGATGCGGCCCGGCCCGAGCCGCGCCTGGGCCAGCGCGAAGCCGCCGCCGTCCTCGCCCAGCACGTTGTCGAGCGGCACGCGCACGTTCTCGAAATTCAATTCGCAATGGCCCTGCGGGTGGCGTTCGTGCATCACCGGCGGATTGCGCACCACGGTGAGGCCGGGCGTGTCGCGCGGCACCAGCACCATGCTCTGGCGCTTGTGCGGCTCGGGCCGGTCGGGGCCGGTGAGGCCCATGACGATGAAGATCTTGGTGCGCGGGTCGGCGGCGTTGGAGATGAACCATTTGCGCCCGTTGATGACCCATGAATTGCCGTCGCGCGCGATCGAGGTGCGGATGTTGGTCGCGTCGGACGATGCCACGTCGGGCTCGGTCATGGCGAAGGCGGAGCGGATGCGACCGTCCATCAGCGGCACCAGCCAGGCCTGCTTCTGCGCCGGAGTCGCGGCGAGGTGGAGCAGCTCCATGTTCCCGGTATCGGGCGCGCTGCAGTTGAACACCTCCGACGACCATGGCATGCGACCCATGATCTCGGCGCATGGCGCATAGTCGAGATTGGTCATTTGCGTGCCGGGCTCGTCCGGCCTGAGGCCGGGGAGGAACAGGTTCCACAAGCCCTGGGCGCGCGCCTTGGTCTTTAGGTCGTCGATGAAAGGCAGCGGAAACACGCCCTCTTCCTCGAGCCGCTTGCGCTCGCCCTCGCGCGGCGCGAGATGCTCGGCGATGAAGGATTTGAGCTGCGCCTGGATGCGCAGCGACTTCTCCGAGAACTCGAAATCCATGGGGTCCGCCTCCGCCGGATCAGGATGCGGGATGGATTGGCCCTTGTCCACAGACGCCCCGGCGCCGAAATTACCTGCGGTCGAAGGATCGAACGAGGGACTCCATGGCGCGCCGTATCGCAGTCTTACTGCAGCTTGCATTGCTTGCGGCGCTGTCTCTGGCCGGGTGCGGCGGAGTGCCGGGCGGCGGCGGGAACTATCCCTATTCCTATTCGCCATATGATTCGCTGAACAATCCCAATTGCGGCGCGCTTGGCAGCTGCCCGGCCGCATCCTACCCGCGGGTCGGTCCCCATGACGGGTCGGTGGGTTTCTAGAGGCCCGTTGCTGCCGGATGCGTCATCACAAGGGGGAGGGGGCCTCAATGACGAGGAAAAAGGCCGGATCGGCCAGTCAAAGAGTGTTCGCGGCGCTCGCCGCGCTCCTGTTCGCGACCACCGCCGCGCGGGCCGAGGCAGTCAAGATCGGCGGGGTCAAGACCTCGGCGGCCGGCGCGCTCTACATCGCCACGGAGAAGGGCTATTTCGCGGCCGCCGGGATCGAGCCGCAATTCATCGATTTCGATTCGCCCGGCGCCGTGCCCGTGGCGGTGGTCTCGGGCGCGGTCGATATCGGCGCGACCGGCGTTTCTGCCGGGCTCTACAGCCTCGCCGCCCAGGGCGCGCTCAAGATCATCGCGGGCCAGGCGCACGAGACCAAGGGCTACCAGGTCAACGCGTTTATCGTGTCGAATGCGGCCAGCGCCGCCGGTCTCGCGCGCTTCGACCAGCTCGCGGGGCACTCGGTCGCGATTTCGCAGATCGGCTCGCCCGTGCATTACGCCGCGTCCCAAGTCGCGCTCAAGCACGGCGTGGCGCTGGCGAGCCTGCGCTTCCTGCCGCTGCAGTCGAACCCGAACATCGTCTCGGCGGTGACCGGCGGGACCGCCGATACCGGCGTCATCCCGGTGACGGCGGTGGCGCCGTCCTTGGCGCGCGGCGATTTGAAGCTGCTCGGCTGGATCGGCGACGAGACGCCGTGGCAATCGAGCGCGGTGTTCGCGGGGCAGCGCACCCTCGCCGAGCGTGCCGATCTGGTGAAGCGGTTCCTTGGCGCCTTGCGCCGCGGCTTGCGCGACTTTCACGCCGCCTTCAGCGCCCCCGACGGCTCGCGGCGCGACGGGCCGACCGCGCCCGAGATCCTCGCCATCCTGGAGAAATACACCGGCCAGCCGGAGGCGCAGATCCGCATCGCCATCCCCTATGTCGAGCCCGAGGCCCGGCTCGATTTCCCCGACATGCGGCGCCAGCTCGCCTGGTTCACTGCGCAGAACATGCTGAAGGGTCCCATCACGCTGGACCAGGTGATCGACCGGCGCTTCGCTGTGGCGCGGCCGGAAGGTAAATAGCTTCGGCGGCAAGAAGCGGAGTGCCGCGCCGCCCCGGAGCGCCGACATTTCTTCGCATCAAACATTTGATGCGAGGACGCGATGACATTCACCGAACTTTGGAGCCGCGCCGCTTCCGCGGTCAGCCGCTGGCGCGAGGATCAGGCGACGCTCGCCGCGCTCGACCAGCTCGACCCGCGCGCGCGGCACGAACTCGAGGCGCTGGTGCGGCTGCGGCGGGATGAGGCCGAATTCGGCAGCAAGGCCCGGAGTGTCCGCCGCCCGGCGTCGTCGCATATTGATTGCGACGGGGCCTGCGCCCATTCTCGGGGAGTTACACGATGACCGCGATCGCACGAACCATGGGCAGCATTTCGCCTTACGCGAGCGACGAGGCGCGCTGGCAGGCGGTGGCAAGCCGTGACCGGGGCGCCGACGGCGTTTTCCTCTACTCGGTGAAGACCACCGGGGTCTATTGCCGGCCGTCCTGCGCGGCGCGGCTGGCGCGGCGCGAAAACGTCGCCTTCCACGCAAGCTGCGCCGACGCCGAGCGCGCCGGCTTCCGCGCCTGCAAGCGCTGCCGGCCGAATGAGCCCGCCGTCGATGCCCACGCGCAAGCGGTGGCGAAGGCGTGCCGCCTCATCGAAGCAGCCGAGGAGCTGCCGCGCCTGGACGCGCTGGCCGCCGCCGCCGGCCTCTCGCGCTTCCACTTCCACCGCGTGTTCAAGTCGGTGACCGGCCTCACGCCCAAGGATTACGCCGCGGCCCATCGCGCGCGCCGCGTGCGCGAGGAATTGGCGGGACCGGGCACTGTGACCGCGGCGATCTACGGCGCCGGCTTCAACTCGAGCGGGCGCTTCTACGCGGCGTCGTCGGCGTTGCTCGGCATGACGCCGACGCGCTTTCGTGCTCGGGGCGAGGGGGCGACCATCCGTTTCGCCGTCGGCGAATGTTCGCTCGGCTCGATTCTCGTCGCTGCAACCGAGAAGGGCGTGTGCGCCATCGCATTGGGTGACGATCCTGACGCGCTGGTGCGCACCTTGCAGGACCGCTTCGCCAAGGCGACGCTCGCCGGCGGCGACAAGTCGTTCGAGCAATGGGTGGCGAAGGTGGTGGGGATGGTGGAGGCTCCGCGCCTCGGCCTCGACCTGCCGCTCGATGTGCGCGGCACCGCGTTCCAAGAGCGCGTGTGGCAAGCGCTGCGCCAGGTCCCGCCCGGCACGACCACGACCTATACCGAACTGGCGCAGCGCATCGGCGCGCCGACCGCGGTACGCGCCGTCGCCCATGCCTGCGCCTCGAACCCGATCGCGGTCGCCATCCCGTGCCATCGCGTGGTGCGCCGCGACGGCGACCTGGCGGGCTATCGCTGGGGCATCGAGCGCAAGCGCGCGCTCCTCGCCCGCGAGGCGCGCTCGTGAGCCAGGCGGCGCGACGCCGCATCGAGCCCGGGCTCGATGGCCGCATCGCCGCGCTCGATTGGGGCGGGATCGCGGCCTCGCTCGATGAGCGCGGCGCGGCGACGTTGCCGGCGCTGCTCGATCCCGATGCGTGCGCCGCGCTTGCCTCGTCTTACGATGACGATGCGCCGTTCCGCAGCCGCGTCGTGATGGCGCGCCATGGCTTCGGTCGCGGCGAATACAGGTATTTCGCCTATCCGCTGCCGCCGCTGGTGGCGTCGCTGCGCGCGCTGCTCTATCCGCATCTCGCTGGCATCGCCAACCGGTGGAGCGCGGCGCTGGGCGCGGCCGAGCGCTTTCCCGCGACGCTCGATCTCTATCTCGAGCGCTGCCATCGCGCCGGGCAGACGAAGCCGACGCCGCTGCTGTTGAGCTATGGCGAAGGCGACTTCAACTGCCTCCATCGCGATCTCTATGGCGCACTCGCGTTTCCGCTCCAGGCGACGGTGCTCCTGTCCGCGCCGGGGCGGGATTTCGCCGGCGGCGAGTTCGTCCTCACCGAGCAGCGCCCGCGCATGCAGTCGTGCGCCGAGGTGGAGCCATTGGCGCTCGGCGACGCGGTGCTGTTCGCGGTCAACGAGCGCCCGGTGCGGGGCACGCGCGGCGTTTATCGCGTCGCGATGCGCCATGGCGTGAGCCGGGTTCTCTCGGGCCGGCGCCGCACCCTCGGCATCATCTTCCACGACGCGCAATGAATGACAGCCTGTCGCTCGATCGTCGCACCGGCGCGCGGCCGCCGACCATGCTCGGGGCCGGCGCCATGCTGCTGCACGGCTTCGCTGCATCCGAGGAGTCCACGCTCGTCGCGGCTGTCGCGCGCATCGCAGCGCGCGCGCCGTTCCGTCACATGGTGACGCCGGGCGGCTTCCGCATGTCGGTGGCGATGACCAATTGCGGCACCGCCGGCTGGATCAGCGACCGTCGCGGCTATCGCTACGCGCCCGACGATCCCGGCACGGGCCGTCCGTGGCCCGAGATGCCGCGCGAATTCCTCGATCTCGCCGAGCGTGCCGCCGCTGCCGCGGGTTTTCCCGGCTTTGCGCCCGATGCCTGCCTCGTCAACCGCTACGAACCGGGCGCGCGCCTCACCTTGCACCAGGACAAGAACGAGCGCGACTTCGCCGCGCCGATCGTGTCGGTGTCGCTGGGATTGCCGGCGATTTTCCTGTGGGGCGGGCACGAACGCCGCCAGCGCCCGCGCCGCGTGGCGCTCGAAAGCGGCGACGTCGTGGTATGGGGCGGCCCGGCACGGCTCGTCTTCCACGGCGTCGACGAGCTCGACGACGGCGAGCACGAGGCGACCGGAAGCTGCCGCATCAATCTCACTTTGCGGAAGGCGCTGTAGCCGCCCCTTTCGGACCCCCAGGCCGCCCGGTTTCGCCCCGTCCCAAAACCCGAAAACGGAATTATCACCTTGACAAAGGTAGGCACTAGGGGTAGTTTTGGCTTCAGAAACAGGAAGCCAGCCATGACCGTCAACCTCACCGATCCGATCTTCACCGATGAAGCCAAGGCCCTCGCCTATTTCGAGGCGGCGCGCTGGCCGGATGGGGTCTTTTGCCCGCATTGCGGCAACGATAACGCGACCCGTATTTACGCCATCACGGCCAATGTCGAGCATGGCGTACGCGAGGGGCTGCGCGAGTGCCAGGACTGCCACGGCCAATTTACGGTTCGCACCGGCGGTATCATGGAAAGTTCGCACTTGCCGCTCACCAAGTGGGCGCTGGCCTATCGGCTCATGGCGTCGGCGAAGAAAGGCATCTCGGCTCATCAGCTCGGGCGCACGATTGGCGTGAGCTACAAAACGGCATGGTTCCTTTGTCACCGCATCCGCGAAAGCATGCGCGACACCGACACCTCTCCGCTCGGCTCGGGCGGCGGCACCGTTGAAGTGGACGAGACCTATGTCGGCGGCAAGCCTCGCCCGCGTAGCGGCAAGAGCGGCGGGACGGGACGCGGCACAAAGAAGGTTCCGGTTGTTGCGCTCGTCGAGCGTTACGGTCGCGCCCGTGCGCACGTCGTCTCCGACGTGACCGCCAAGACGCTTCGCGAGACGATGAAGAAGAACATCGACAAGGGCGCTCGCCTTATGACGGACGACTTCGCCCCGTATCGCTGGATCGGCGGTGAGTTTGAGCGCGGCCACGGGATCGTTCACCACGGACGCCACGAATATGCGCAGGGGGACACCCATTCCAACACGGTCGAGAGTTTCTTCGCCCTGTTGAAGCGCGGCGTTTATGGTTCCTTCCATCATGTGTCGAAGGAACATCTTGATCGCTACTGCGATGAATTTGCGTTCCGGTGGAGCAACCGTGGCATGGACGACACCGAACGGACCCTTGAAGCGATCAAGGGCGGCGACGGCAAGCGATTGACCTATCGACCTGCTCATACGGCGACTTCGCCAGAGGCGTAATATGGCGCGGCTCCGGCGCATCATGGAGCTTTTGGACCCTTAGCTTTGCGCTTACGTGCCATCGCCTTGGCACGGGACGTTTTGCCTACAAAATCGTTCTTGGTTTTGTGAGGCAACGAGAACGAACGCTGGATCATAACAAGTGCCCGGCGCTCGATTTCATCAGGGGTGTAGGTGTCTTTAGGTTTGCGCATGCTTGCCCAGCCATTGGGGAAATTTGTGGAAGCGAATCCATTTCTCTGGCAGTGCGTTTTGCTGGCCTGGCAGTGGCCTGTAGTGAAACAAATCCCAAATTCTGTTTGGGAAGAAACGGTTGTGTGGGTTAGAAACCTCAAGGTACTCATGGCCATGTTTTGCGTAGCCATCAGCATATGACATAGGTTCAGCGTAGTATTTAACCGAGACTACGCGCTTGGTCCCTGGCCTTCTATCCGTGCCAACAAAAAACTCAATCGCTGTGCGCCCCAAGATGGCTGCCGATTTTTTACGCGCCTCACGTTCAAGCCATTGTTGCGGGAATTTCAAAAATATGATTCCGGGCTTGTCACTTGGAAGTTGACCGCGTGCCTGCTGGAGCGCGTTCGCTACCGTTTTCCCGTCACCAAGATCAGTGGATTCGATCTTGCACTTCGTCTCTCCGCACACGACCGTTCCATCCGAATAAGTTATTTTCAGATCGTAGTCATCGCCTTTTTTTCCTTGCGGCGAGATGAAACGGAACGTCACATCATTGATGTAGAGAATCCTGCCGACATGGAGTTCCGCGATTGCAGGCTCTAGGTCCGCAGTTTTTAGACGCTCCACCAAAGGATCGAATCCTTCGATGTCCTGAAGGTTCAATAACAGTTCGGCCAAATCCACGATTCGGATTCCGCGAATTTCGTCAGCTGCTGTTTGACCAAAGGTAATGCGCATAAATCCAGGCTTATTGAGAAAAGGGCTCAGGTTCTTTGCTATCCATGGATCGCCCAGAAAATGTTGAATGACGCGGATGCTGATTACGATGGTTGCGAGATCAGGCTTCTGCCTAATCTCGTCGTCCTTCGCGAACGTGATATAGAAATCTAAGAGCTGTCGAACAGTAAGCCGTTGCATCGGAGCGCCGTCTCTAGGTTCTCTTGGTTTCTTAGATATCGCGCCTCTATACCAGCTTCCGTAAGTTGCGCGCGTGACCCGGCGCAACGCTGAACGAATCCACCAGACAGTAGCTCGGCCATAACGGCAGATTGAACGCCAGAGCGCGACGGCTCCTGAAACGGCCCAACGAAGACCCATCCGGCGAAAGTTTCCCGCAAGTCCAGCCCGAGCACGAGAGCACGCAATACCTCGTGGGCTTCCGCCGAAAGCGGGGGTGCCTTCATCGCGCACCCGCCCGCGCCGGCCTGTCACGCCAGGGCAATCTACATATTGTGTCACCTTTGGCAAGGTGATAATTCCGCCCGAAAAAATAATCGTTGCCAGGGGTTGAAGCCTCTGGTTAAAAGCCGACCTATACCGTACTGAATTGGTCCCATTTTAAAACGGTTCGACCTCGCGATGATCATCCTCAGCAAGCTTGCCGATTATGGCGTGATCGTCGCCGCCCATCTCGCATCCCATCCCGAGCGCATGATGACGGCCGGGACCTTGGCCCAGGAGACGCGGCTGCCCCGCGCCACGGTGGCCAAGGTGCTGAAGACGCTCGCTCATGCCGGCATCGTCGCGGGCTCGCGCGGCGCGGGCGGCGGCTATCGTCTGGCGCGCGCGGCATCATCGGTCTCGCTCGCGGAGGTGGTTGCGGCGATCGACGGCGCGATCGGCGTCGCGCAGTGCTCGGTCCATGCCCATTCGTGCGAGCGCTCGGAGTTCTGTCCGACGCGGCCGCACTGGCGCCGCATCAACGAGATCATCGGCACCGCGCTCTCGGCGGTCACGCTCGCCGAGATGGCGCTGGCGCCGCGCGCCTTCACCGCCGAGCCTGCCGCCCGCGCCGCCGAGACGAGGGCGCCATGACCGGCAGCGCCGAAACGCTCGACACCGTCCGCACGCTGGGCGAGGGCTACAAATACGGCTTCGTCACCGACATCGAGAGCGACCAGGCGCCGCCCGGCCTCAACGACGACACCGTCCGCTTCATCTCGGCCAAGAAGAACGAGCCGGAGTGGATGCTGCAATGGCGGCTCGATGCCTTCCACCATTGGCAGGCGATGGAGAACCCGGCCTGGGCGCGGCTGCGCATCGCGCCGATCGACTACCAGGCGCAAAGCTACTATTCCGCGCCCAAGCAGAACGCCGGCCCGAAGTCCCTCGACGACGTCGATCCCGAACTGCTGCGCACCTACGAGAAGCTCGGCATTCCGCTGTTCGAGCGCGCGGCGCTTGCCGGGGTCGCGGTCGACGCCGTGTTCGACAGCGTGTCGGTCGCCACCACCTTCAAGGCCAAGCTCGGCGAGCTCGGCGTCATCTTCTGCTCGTTCGGCGAGGCGGTGCGCGAGCATCCCGACCTGGTGCGCAAATATCTCGGCTCGGTGGTGCCGCAGGGCGACAATTTCTTCGCCGCGCTCAATTCGGCCGTGTTCAGCGACGGCTCGTTCGTCTACGTGCCGCCGGGCCTGCGCTGCCCGATGGAGCTGTCGACCTATTTCCGCATCAACGCCGCCAAATCGGGACAGTTCGAGCGCACCCTCATCATCGCGGATCGCGGCAGCTACGTGAGCTATCTCGAAGGCTGCACCGCGCCGATGCGCGACGAGCACCAGCTCCACGCCGCGGTGGTCGAGCTGGTGGCGCTCGATGACGCGCAGATCAAGTATTCGACGGTGCAGAACTGGTATCCGGGCGATGCAGAGGGCAAGGGCGGCATCTACAATTTCGTGACCAAGCGCGGCGCCTGCCGCGGCGCGCGCTCGAAGATCTCGTGGACCCAGGTCGAGACCGGCTCTGCGATCACCTGGAAATATCCGAGCTGCCTGCTCGAGGGCGATGATTCGGTGGGCGAGTTCTACTCGGTCGCCATCACCAACAACATGCAGCAAGCCGACACCGGCACCAAGATGATCCATCTCGGGCGCAACACGCGCTCGACCATCCTGTCCAAGGGCATCTCGGCGGGGAAGGGGCAGAACACCTATCGCGGCCTGGTCCGCATCCAGCCCAAGGCCGAGGGCGCGCGCAACTACACCCAGTGCGATTCGCTGCTCATCGGCGACGCCTGCGGCGCCCACACCACGCCTTATATCGAGGTGCGCAACCCCTCGGCGCGCGTCGAGCACGAAGCCACGACCTCCAAGATCAGCGACGACCAGATGTTCTACTGCCAGCAGCGCGGGCTCTCGCGCGAGGACGCTTTATCATTGATTGTCAATGGCTTCTGTAAGGAAGTTCTGAAAGAGCTGCCGATGGAATTCGCGGTCGAGGCGCAGAAGCTCCTGGCCGTGAGCCTCGAGGGCAGCGTCGGCTGACCTGCAACCAAGACCGAACCGATACCCCATGATGCTCGAGATCAAGAACCTGCACGCGCGGATCGCCGATGGCCGCGAGATTCTGAACGGCATCGATCTCGCCGTCGCGGCGGGCGAAGTGCACGCGATCATGGGCCCCAACGGCTCCGGCAAGAGCACGCTCGCGGGCGTCCTCGCCGGCCGGCCCGGCTACGAGGTGACCCAAGGGTCCGTGCTCTACCAGGGCAAGGATCTGCTGCCGCTGGCGCCGGACGAGCGCGCGCGCGCCGGCATCTTCCTCGCCTTCCAGTACCCGGTCGAAATCCCCGGCGTGAACAACATGTATTTCCTGCGCAGCGCGCTCAACGCCGGCCGCGTCGCGCGCGGCGAGGCCCCACTCGACGCGGGGCAGTTCCTCAAAACCGTGCGCGCGACCCTGAAGACCTTGGAGATCGAGGACGACCTGCTGCAGCGCGCGGTCAACGTGGGGTTCTCCGGCGGCGAGAAGAAGCGCAACGAGATTTTCCAGATGGCGATGCTGGAGCCGAAGCTCGCGCTCCTCGACGAGACCGACAGCGGCCTCGACATCGACGCGCTGCGCCTCGTCGCCAACGGCATCAACAAGCTGCGCGCGCCCGACCGCGCCATCGTGCTCATCACCCATTACCAGCGCCTGCTCGATTACGTCGAGCCCGACCGCGTCCACGTGCTGAGCGAGGGCCGCATCGTGCGCTCGGGCGACAAGGGTCTCGCCGCCGAGCTCGAGAAGCACGGCTATGCGACCATTGGTGACGCGGCCTGAGGGGGCCATGGTGAGCCAGTCCGAAACCGCACCCTATCTCGACGCCTTCCGCGCCCGGCCGGCGGCGCGCGAGCCGGCGCGCGTCACGGCTTCGCGTGCGGCCGCGCTGGCGCGCTTCGCCGAGCTGGGATTTCCGACGCGGCGTGAGGAGGCTTGGCGCTTCACCGATCTCCGCCCGTTGCAGCGCACGTCATTTCCGCCCGCCGCAGCGCCCGGCCGCACCGCGCCCGGGGCCATCGTGCCGCTGCGCTTCGCCGGCGCGTCGCACCGTCTCGTCTTCGTCGATGGCGTGATCGCGCCGGAACTCTCCGACATCGGCCGGCTTCCTGCCGGCGCGTGGCTTGCAGGCACGGCGGCGACGCTGGCCGAACGGCCTGAGCTGGTCGAGCAGGCGCTGGCCGAGAACGAGCACGCGCTCGCGCCGTTCGCCGCGCTTAACGCAGCGCTCTTCGCCGACGGCTACGTTCTGGCTCTTGACGACGGCGTCGCGCTCGAGCGTCCCGTCGAGGTGATCCACCTGGGCCGCGCTACGGAGCCGCGCTCGTTTCATGTCAGGAACGCGATCCTGCTCGCGCCGGGAAGCGGCGCGACACTGGTCGAAAGCTTCGCCGGTGCCGGCGAATACTGGACCAACGCGGTCACCTCGCTCGATCTCGGCGACGGCGCGGCGCTCGCCCATGTCCGCATCCAGGACGAAGGCGAGGGCGCCATCCATTTATCGCTTTTGCGCGCGGCCCTGGCGCGCAAGGCGCGCTACGACGCCTACAGCCTCACCATCGGCGCGCGTCTGTCGCGTCATGACATCCAGGTGCGCTTCGACGGCGAGGACGGCGAATGCCATCTCGGCGGCGCCTATCTGCTCCGCCGCGAGCAGGAGGCGACCACCGCCACCTTCGTCGATCACGCCGTCCCCGGCTGCGTCACGCGCGAGCTTTACAAGGGCGTGGTCGAGGACCACGCGCACGGCGTCTTCATGGGCCGCATCCTGGTGCGGCCCGACGCGCAGCGCTCCGACGCGCAGCAGGTCAACCGCAACCTGCTGCTGAGCCGGCGCGCCGCGATCGATACCAAGCCCGAGCTCGAGATCTTGGCCGACGACGTGAAATGCAGCCACGGCGCCACGGTCGGCGATCTCGACGAGGAGGCGATGTTCTATCTGCGCTCGCGCGGCATCGCCGAGGACGACAGCCGCCGTCTGCTGATCGAAGCCTTCGCCGCCGAGACCTTGGAGCGCATCGAGCACAAGGCCCTGCGCGCCCACGCCGCAGCGCATCTCGCGCGTTGGCTCGGGAAGGGCGAATAGCCATGCCCGATCGCCAGTCGCATGCCACCCAATCGCTCCCGAGCACGACAAGCCTCGACCCGCGCCGCGTCAAGCGCGACTTCCCCATCTTCGCGCGCAATCCAGGCCTCGTCTTCCTCGACAGCGCGGCGAGCGCGCAGAAGCCCGACGCCGTGATCGACGAGGTGTCAGAGTTCTATCGCACCGATTATGCCAACGTGCATCGCGGCGTCTATCGCCTGAGCGCGCGCTCGAGCGAGCGCTACGAGGGCGCGCGCGAGACGGTGCGGCGCTTCCTCAACGCCGCCGACACGCGCGAGATCGTGTTCGTGCGCGGCGCGACCGAAGCGATCAACCTGGTCGCCTATAGCTGGGGCCTCGCCAATCTGCGTCCCGGCGACGAGGTCCTCGTCACCGAGCTCGAGCATCATGCCAACATCGTGCCGTGGCAGTTGATCCGCGAGCGCACCGGGCTGAAGCTCGTGGCGGCGCCGATCGACGCGACCGGTGGGCTCGACATGGAGGCGTTCGAGCGCCTGCTGGGCCCGCGCACCCGGCTCGTCGCGGTGACCCAGCTCGCCAACGCGACCGGCGCGCTGGTGCCGGTGGAAGGGATCGCGCGCCTCGCGCACGAGCGCGGCGCCCTGGTCCTGGTCGACGGCTGCCAGGCGGCGCCCAGGCTTCCCGTCGACGTGCAGGCGCTCGGCTGCGACTTCTATGTCTTTTCCGGCCACAAGACCTACGGCCCCACCGGCATCGGCGTGTTGTGGGCGCGGAAGGACATTCTTGACGCCATGCCGCCGTTCCAGGGCGGCGGCGACATGATCCTGTCGGTCACCTTCGCCGAGACGACATTCCAGGAGCCGCCGCACCGCTTCGAGGCCGGCACGCCCGACATCTCCGGCGCGATCGGCCTCGCCCGCGCGCTCGAATACATCGAGGGGCTGGGCCGCGACGCGATCGCCGCGCACGAGGCGGAGCTGACCGGCTACGCTGTCGACCGCTTGTCGCACATGGATGGCGTGACCCTGGTGGGCGCAGGACAGCGCCGGCTCGGCATCCTCTCGGTCGATGTCGCCGGCATCCATCCGCACGACCTGGCGCAGGTGCTCGACCAGCACGGCGTCGCCGTGCGTGCCGGCCATCATTGCGCGCAGCCTTTGCTCGACAAGCTCGGGCTCGCGGCGACGACGCGCGCCTCGCTTGGCGTCTACAACGACGAATCCGACATCGACGCGCTGTGCGCCGCCATCGCGGCGGCGCAAGCCATGTTCACGCGCTAGGGAACGGAACCATGGACCCGCGCGAGCTCTACCAGGACATCATCCTCGACCACGGACGCCATCCGCGGAACTTTCGCAAGCTCGAGCATCCGAGCCATTTCGCGCACGGACACAATCCGCTGTGCGGCGACCGCGTGACCGTGTTCGTGTCCATGGACGGCGACCGCATCAAGGATGTCAGCTTCGAGGGCCGCGGCTGCGCCATCTCGACCGCCTCGGCGTCGCTGATGACGGAAATTCTCAAGGGCAAGACCCTGGCCGAGGCGCAGGCGCTGTTCGAGCGCTTCCGGGCCGCGGTCACGGGCGAGGGCGACGCCAGCGCGCCGCCGGGTCTCGAGGACGAGATGGACCGGCTCGCGCCGCTCTCCGGCGTCAGGAGCTATCCCGCCCGGGTCAAGTGCGCGACCTTGGCCTGGCACGCCTTCGAGGCGGCATTGCAGAGCGGCGCCGTCGGCGCCACCGTCAAGACCGAGTAGATCATGGCAAGCGAACCCCTGCACCAGACGGACGACGATCCGTTCGATTTCGAGCCCCCGCCGGAGAGCGAGGACGTCGAGCGCCCCGAGCCCGGCGATCCCGATCCCGAGCTGATGGAACGCGTGGTCGAGGCGCTGAAGACGGTGCGCGACCCCGAGATCCCGGTGAACCTGGTGGATTTGGGCCTCATCTACGAGTTGATCGTCACTCGCGGCGGCACCGTGTTCGTCGAGATGACGCTCACCACGCCCGCTTGCCCGGTCGCCGGCGCGCTGCCGGGTCAGGTCAAGGACGCGATCGCCGCGGTCGACGGCGTCACCGACGCGCGGGTCAAGCTGGTCTGGACCCCGACCTGGACCCAGGACCGCATGAGCGAGGAAGCCAGGCTCGAGCTGGGCCTGATGTAAGCCGGCGGTCCCTCCTGACATGAGCAGCCCCGGCCCGGACGCGGCGCTTTCGCGCAAGGTTCTGGTCTGGGACCTTCCCACGCGCATCTTTCACTGGCTCGTCGCCGCGCTCGTGCTCGCGGCCTATGTGACCGAGCGCATGAATTGGATGGACTGGCACGCCTGGAGCGGCGACGCGGTGCTGGCTCTCCTGCTGTTCCGGCTGCTGTGGGGCGTGTTCGGCAGCGAGACGGCCCGGTTCTCGTCCTTTCTCGCCTCGCCGCGCGCGGCGGCGCATCATCTCGCCGCCGCGTTCCGCCGCGAGCCAGACCGCCAGGTGGGCCACAATCCGGCCGGCGCATGGATGGTCGTGCTGCTGCTCGCGCTGCTCTTCGGCGAGACCGTGACCGGCATCTATGTTGACAACGACGTGGCGGACCACGGGCCGCTCACCCCATTGGTGCCGGCGCCGGTCGCCAATCTCATCACCGATCTGCACCAGTATTTTTGGTACGTGCTGCTGGCGGCCGTGTGCCTGCATCTCGCGGCGATCCTGGTTTATGCCGCGGCCAAGCGGCACAACCTCGTGACGCCGATGATCACCGGAACGAAGCTGCTGCCTACTAGCGTAAAGCAGCCGCGCATCGAGGGTGTGATGCGCGCAGCTCTCCTCTTCGGCTGCGGCGCACTTGCCGCAGCCGCGCTGGCCAACTTCCTGTGAGTGCCGGTCAGCTCTTGGGCGGGACGACCTGACCGCGAATTTCGCCGCCCGGATGGGCCGTCGAGTGCACGTTAACGTACCACATGCCGGCTTCGAACTGCTGCGCCTGCTCGGGGGTCAGCGTCGCCTCGCCCTTGAACGGGCTCTCCGCCGCGGTGCCCTTCGTGGTCAGCCATACGACCGGCGCGGCGTTCTTGCCTTTCTCCGCGGGTCCGTGGAAATGCGCCATCGTCGCGGGCCCCGTGACTCCGCTGTACGTGACCGTCCACGTGACGACGTGCGTGCTCGGGTCGTAAGTGATGGCGGCGCTGCCCTTGGAGGCGGCATCGACCGGCGGCACTTCCTCGGCGCCGGTGAGCGCCACGGTGAAGGATTTAGGCGCCGCGTGCGCGAGGCCCGCCCACGCGACGGACGCGAGGCCGGCCATGACGATTGCTGCCCGTCGAGACATTGCGCTGCGCATATCTTCGCTCCCTCGCTTGTGAATCGTTGACGAGACGCGATCATAGCCCGCCGCCCGGCGCCGCCGCTACCCGCAACCCGCTCGGCTTGCATCACGCTTTCGCGCGCGGATAGTATTTGGAAAAGCCGGGAGATTGCTGTGCTGAAGATCTGGGGCCGGGCCACCTCGGCCAACGTGATGAAAGTGCTGTGGTGCTGCACCGAGATCGGCGAGCCCTATGACCGGGTCGATGTCGGCGGCCCTTACGGCGGCAACGACGACCCCAGCTACCGCGCCATGAACCCCAACGGCCGCGTCCCCACGGTCGAGGATAACGGCCTCATCATGTGGGAATCGAACACGGTGGTGCGCTATCTCTGCGCCACACGCAAGGCGGAGACGCTCTACCCAAGCGATCCCGGCCGCCGCACCTACGTCGAGCGCTGGATGGACTGGCAGCTCGCTCACGGCGGGCCGATGGTGACGCCGCTCTTCATGGGCTATGTGCGCACGCCGCCCGAGAAGCGCGACGCCGCGGCGCTGGAGCGAGCGCGGCGCGACTGCATCCCGGTTTGGCGCATCGTCGAGAACTGGCTCGAGCGGCAGAATTGGCCCTACCTCGCCGGCGCGGACTTCACCATCGGCGATATCCCGGTCGCGATCTTCGCCCGGCGCTGGTTCGCGTTCCCGATCGAGCGGCCGCCGATGCCGCGCCTCGAGGCCTGGTACGAGCGCGTCAAGACGCGGCCCGGCTTCGTCGAGCACATCGCAACGCCGATGGCGTGATCATGGCCGGCCTCACGCAAACGTGACGCTTTTCGACCGGCGGGACTTTTATGATCGCTGCCGACCGGCGATGCCAGACCGGCCTGGAGCCTTTGGAGGGAGCGCATGATGAGGAGCGGTACCATTGTCGCCTTGGCAGCCATCCTATTGATGGCCGGGGCCGGCCTGAGTGCGGCCCAGGACAAGGAGGCGCAGATCAAGGCGCGCCAGGACTTCATGGAGGCCCAGCAGAAGGACGTGAACGCGATCAATGCCTACGCCAAGGGCGAAGGGGACAAGGCGACGGCCCTCGACAAGCTCAAGGACCTGATCGCCCGCGCTCCCAAAATCGTCGACCAATTTCCGCCCGGCACCAGCATGAAGGAATTTCCCGACAAGACGAAGGCCAAGCCGGAGATCTGGGCGGAGTGGGACAAGGCGAAGTTGATGCCTGACGGCCTCAAGGCTGCCGAGGAAAAACTCGTCGGGACGATCGACACCGGCACTCCCCAACAAGTGGGCGAGACGATGAGAACGATTTACCGCGAGAACTGCAACGGATGCCACACTCCGTATCGCGCGCCCAAATCCTGATCTGACGTTCGCGGTCTCGCGGGGAGGCGTCGTGCGACGATTTGCTGCCGCCGCGATCGTTCTCCTCGCACCTTGGTCGGCCTTCTCGGCGGATGAGGCGGCGGTCACGCGCGGCGGCTACATCTTGAATGCCGCCGGCTGCGCCACGTGCCACACGGACACCAAGCACGACGGTCCGCCGCTCGCGGGCGGTCGTGCCTTGGACACGCCGTTTGGCGTGTTCTACGGCAAGAACATCACGCCCGATAAGAAGACCGGGATCGGGAACTGGACCGAAGACGAATTCCGCCGCGCGCTGCGCGAGGGCAAGGACGACGACGGGCAGTTTCTCTATCCCGTCTTTCCATTCCCCTCCTATACCGGCATGAGCGACGCCGACATCGCCGATCTCTACGCTTATCTCATGGCGCAGAAGCCGGTAGCGCAGCGCAACAAGCGGCACGAGGTCAAATTCCCGTTCGGCTACCGCCGGCTCCTCTTTTTCTGGCGCACCCTGTTCTTCACCGAAGGCCCGCTCGCGCCGGTGGCGGGGCAGAGCGAGGAATGGAACCGCGGGCGCTATCTCGCCGAGGCCGTGGCACATTGCGAGGAATGTCACACGCCGCGCAATTTCATGGGTGCGCTCGACCGCGCCCGCGGCTTCGCCGGCAATCCCCAGGGCCCCGACGGACAGAAGGCGCCCAACATCACCAGCGATGTCGCCACCGGAATCGGGAAATGGAGTGTCGACGACATTGAAACGGTGCTCGATTCCGGCGAGACGCCGGACCACGACTCGGTGAGCGGCGGCATGGGATTGGTGGTCGACGGCACGGCCAAGCTCACCGCTGCCGACCGCCGCGCCATCGCGGTCTACGTCAAGTCGCTGCCGCCCCTTCGCGCCACCGGAAAATAGCGCGCGGGTCCCTGTCCGGCTGATTATGATGCGGCCGGGTCGCCTGGGAGACGGACAGCATGGATTTGGGAATCGCGGGGAAGTCGGCGCTGGTATGCGCGGCGAGCCAGGGGCTGGGGCGCGGCTGCGCCATGGCGCTGGCGCGGGAAGGCGTCGATCTCGTCATCACCGCGCGCGGCGCGGACAGGCTCGCCCAAACCGCCGCCGAAATCCATGCCGCGACCGGCGTCAGGGTGACCGCGGTGGCGGGCGACATCACCACGCCGGAAGGCCGCGCCGCCGCGCTCGCGGCGCTGCCGTCGCCCGACATATTGGTCACCAATGCGGGCGGGCCTCCGGCCGGCGATTTCCGCGAATGGGACCGCGACGTCTGGATCAAGGCGCTCGACGCCAACATGCTGACCCCGATCGCGCTCATCCAGGCGACGGTCGACGGCATGATCGAGCGCCGGTTCGGCCGCATCATCAACATCACCTCGGCGGCGGTGAAGGCGCCCATCGACCTGCTCGGCCTCTCCAACGGTGCGCGCGCCGGCCTCACCGGCTTCATCGCCGGATTGGCGCGGAAAGTGGCGCGCCACAACGTCACCATCAACAACCTGCTGCCGGGCGCGATCGAGACCGCGCGGCTCAGGGCCAATGCCGAGGCCTTCTCCAAGGGGCGCGGCATCACCGTCGCGGAGGTGAACGCCCAGCGGCTCCAGGCGATTCCCGCGGGCCGCGTCGGCACACCGGAGGAATTCGGCGCGGTCTGCGCTTTCCTGTGCAGCGCGCAAGCAAGCTATGTCCTGGCGCAGAACGTTCTCGTCGACGGCGGACAATATCCTGGAACGTTTTGAGCGCGACTCCGCTACGTCAAAAACGATCGCTAAAATCAAGGACAATTTTTCTGCATTTCGCGCCGCTTAATCTTGACCGCGCGATTCACCATCCGTAAATGGCCTGCGTGAAACACTTCCCTCCTCGATCCGGTGGTGATGAGGGTTCCGCTCGATCCTGACGCGACCCTCGCTTCAACTGGACCCCGATTGGCGCAATAAAATGTTCTATTATGAAGCCTACCAGGCGCACGCCGACGCGTTCGCGCCCCTCCGGTGGATGGCGCGCGTCACCGAGCGCATGCTCAACCAGCAGCCCTGGCCGCACCTCGCGCATCATCCGCTGGTGCGCAGCGCCGCCGCCTCCTGCGAAATGGTGGCCCGCGCCGGCATGTGGCACGAGCGCCCGAGCTTCCGGATTCCGTCGATCGAGATGAACGGCGGCCGTGTCGCGGTAACCGAGCAGGTGGTCGTCTCGACGCCGTTCTGCAATCTGCTCCATTTCGCCAAGGACGGGTGCGAGGACCAGCCGCGCGTGCTGCTGGTGGCGCCGATGTCCGGCCATTTCTCGACCTTGCTGCGCGGCACCGTCGAGCGTCTCCTCACCGACCACGACGTCTACATCACCGACTGGATCAACGCGCGCAACGTGCCGATGCTGCACGGCCGCTTCGATCTCGACGACCATATCGACCTGATGCGGGAGTTCATCCGCTTCCTCGCGCCCGACGTCCACGTCATCGCCGTGTGCCAGCCTTCGGTGCCGGTGCTGGCGGCGGTGGCGCTGATGGCCGCCGATGACGAGGCGGCACAGCCGCGCACCATGATCCTGATGGGCGGCCCGATCGATCCCAGTGTCAATCCCACCGCACCCAACCTGCTCGCCACCTCGCGCCCGCTCGCGTGGTTCGAGCGCACCGTCATCGCCACCGTGCCGCCACGTTATGCCGGCGGCTTCCGGCGGGTATATCCCGGCTTCATCCAGCTCGCCGGGTTCATGACCATGAATCTCGACCGCCACATCACCGCCCATGTCGACATGTTCAACCATCTCGTGCGCGGCGACGGCGAGAGCGCCGAGGCGACGCGGGTCTTCTACGATGAGTTCATGTCGGTGATGGACCTGCCGGCGGACTTCTATCTCCAGACCATCAAGCGGGTGTTCCAGGACCAGGCCCTGGCGCGCGGCACCTTCGAGAGCCGCGGCCGGCTGGTCGAGCCTGCTGCCATCGCCCGCACCGCGCTCTTGACCATCGAGGGCGAGAACGACGACATTTGCGCGGTGGGCCAGACCGGCGCGGCACATGCGCTCCTGTCCGGCCTGGAGACCGCGAAGAAGCAGCGCCACGTCCAGCCGAAGGTCGGCCATTACGGCGTCTTCAACGGCCGCCGCTGGCGCGGCGAGATCTATCCCCGGGTGCGGGACTTCATCCGCATCCACGGCTGACCGGCGCCGGCTCCTGCCCCGGCGCCGCGACAGCAGCGCCCAGGAGGAGCAAATGGCCCGGTCCGGAAAAGTCATCATTACCTGCGCCGTCACGGGATCGATCCACACCCCGTCGATGAGCCCCTATCTGCCGCTGACGCCGGTCGAGGTGGCCGAGCAGGCAATAGGCGCGGCCCAGGCCGGCGCCGCCATCCTCCATCTCCACGCCCGCGACCCCAAGGACGGGCGACCGACGCCCGATCCCGCCGTCTTCATGCAGTTCCTGCCCCAGATCAAGCAGGCCTGCGACGCCGTGGTGAACATCACCACAGGCGGCGGCCATGGCATGAGCCTGGAAGAGCGCCTCGCCGCGCCCTTGCGGGTCGCGCCCGAGATGTGCTCGCTCAACATGGGGTCGATGAATTTCGGCCTCTATCCCATGCTGAACCGCTACAAGGCGTTCAAGCACGACTGGGAGCGGCACCATCTCGAAATGACTCGTGACTTCATTTTTAGAAATACTTTCAAGGATATAGAACATGTCCTAAAAGAATTAGGCGAGGCGCACGGCACGCGCTTCGAGTTCGAATGTTACGATGTCGGGCATCTCTATAATCTGGCTCACTTTCTCGACCGCAAGCTGGTCAAGCCGCCGCTCTTCGTGCAGACCATCTTCGGCATCCTGGGCGGGATCGGCGCCGACCCCGAGAACGTCACCCACATGAAGCACATCGCCGACAAACTGTTCGGCGATAACTACTACTGGTCGATTCTTGCCGGTGGACGTCACCAGATCCCGCTCATCACCATGGGCGCGATCATGGGCGGCAATGTGCGGGTCGGGCTGGAGGATTCGCTCTATCTCGGCAAGGGCCAGCTCGCCAAATCCAACGCCGAGCAGGTGACCCGCATCCGCACCATCCTGGAGAACCTGTCGCTCGACATCGCCACCCCGGCCGAGGCGCGGGTCATGCTGGACCTCAAGGGCGGCGACCGGGTCGCGTTCTGATGATCGACAAGCGGGTCCCGAGCCTGGCCGCGGCTGTCGCGGGCATAGCGTCCGGCATGACCGTGCTGTGCGCCGGCTTCGGCACTGTCGGCGAGCCCATCGAGCTGATCGAGGCGCTGCTCCCGCTCGGCGTGCGTGACCTCGTCATCGTCTCCAACAATGCCGGCACCGGCGAGCGCGGCATCGCGCTCCTCATTCGCGAGCGCCGCGTGCGCAAGGTGGTGTGCTCCTATCCGCGCACCTCCGACCCGCACGTGTTCGAGGCCGAGTTCAAGGCCGGTCGGATCGAGCTCGAGCTGGTGCCGCAAGGCACTTTGAGCGAGCGCATCCGCGCCGGTGGCGCCGGCATCGGCGGCTTCTTCACCCGCGTCGCGGCCGGGACGCGGCTCGGCGAGGGCAAGGAGGCGCGCGAGATCGACGGCGCGCTCCACGTGCTCGAGCGCCCGATCAAGGCCGACGTGGCGCTGCTCCGGGCCGAGCGCGGCGACCGCTGGGGCAATCTCGTCTATCGCAAGTCGGCGCGGAACTTCAACCCGGTGATGGCGCCGGCGGGAGCGCTCGCAGTGGCGCAGGTGCGCGAGATGGCGGAACTCGGTACGCTCGATCCCGAAGCGATCCACACGCCCGGCATCTTCGTCGATCGCGTCGTGGTCGCGTGAGGAACGCGCCTTGAAGCCGCTGACCCGGCGCCAGATGGCGTGGCGCGCAGCGCAAGACATCGTCGATGGCGCCTATGTCAATCTCGGCATCGGCATGCCGACCTTGGTGTCGGACTATCTGCCCGCGGGGCGCGAGATCGTGGTGCACAGCGAGAACGGCATCCTCGGGATGGGCGGCGCGCCCCGGCCGGGCGCCGAGGACCCCGACCTCATCAACGCGGGCAAGGGCCTCACCACCTTGCTCGCAGGCGGCGCGTTCTTCCACCACAACGACGCCTTCGCGATGATCCGGGGCGGGCATCTAGACCTCTCGATCATGGGCGCGTTCGAGGTGTCGCAAGACGGCGACCTCGCCAACTGGACCACCGACGATCCCGCGTTCGCGCCCGGCGTCGGCGGCGCGATGGACCTCGCCGTCGGCGCCAAGGAAGTCCGCGCGCTTATGGAGCACACCACCAAGGACGGCGCGCCCCGCATCCGCAGGCATTGCGTCTATCCGCTCACCGCGCGCGCTTGCGTCAAGCGCGTCTATACCAACCTCGCCGTCCTCGACATCACCGCTGAGGGCGTGGTGGTGCGCGAGATGATCGAAGCGTTGGACCTGGCATCGCTCCAGGACGTGACCGAGCCCAAGCTCATCCTCGCCAACGATTGGAAGCGGTTCAGCGCGCCGGCGCTGTGACCTCGCGCACCAGCGCCATCCAGTTTCCCTGCGGCGCCTGGCACGGTTGGCCGCCCTGCGGTACCAAAGCGATGCCGCCGAAGCGCCACAGCCGCTGCCACACATCGAGGCTGGTCAGCGCTTGTTCCTCGACCCGGCGCCTGATGCGGCGCCGCATATAGGCGTGCCCGAGCGAATAATAGAGCGCGACACCGACCGCAGCGATCGCGAGCGCGGCCCACAAGCCGCCGCGCCATAGCGCCAGGATCGTCGCTGCGAGCACGCCATAGGCCCAGATGTTCCCGTCGGCCTCCGAGCCCACCGGGCAGTCGATGTGCTGCAGCCGCTTGAAATCGAGGCGGAGCGTGACCCGCCCCTCGCCAATGACCCGGACCAGCGCGCGGAACAACTCGACCGCCGTTTCCTGCGGCCGCGTTTCGATGGGCGCGGGCTCGTCGTTCATGCGCGGATTTCTCGCCAATCCGCGTTGCGAATGCCAGCGAAATCGCCGTGGATCGGGCGCGGAATGGCCGATAGACTTTCCGGCGCAGGAGGAGCGTCCGCGATGTTTGCCATGATCGACCATCTCGCCATCATCATCGCCGAGGCGTGAGCATGCGCGGGGCGACCGTCGCTGCGCCCAAGGCGCCGGTCCGACGGACCGGGGCGCTGCATCTCTTGCTGCGCGCGCGCTCGAGCTGGATCGGCAGCTTCGGCGCCGACGCCTACGAGGAGAAGGTGATCGAGCGCCGCATTCTTTGGCGGCGCAATCTCGTGATCAGCGATCCGGCCGGCGTGCGCCATGTGCTGCTCGACAACGCCGCCAATTATTCCAAAACCGCGATCGCGCGCCGCCTGCTCGAGCCCGGGCTCGGCAAGGGCCTCATCACCATGGAAGGCGAGACCTGGCGCAAACACCGCCGCATCATGGCGCCTTCATTCGACTATCAGAGCATCGCCGCCGCCGTGCCTTCGATGGCCGAGGCAGCCGGCGATCTGGTCGCGCGGTGGAAGGCGCTCCCCGCCGGAACCGTGATCGACATGGCGCAAGAGATGCGGCGCGCCACGCTGCGCATCATCGCCAGCACCATGTTCTCGGCCGACAGCCGCGACATCGAGGCGCTGGTCGAGCGCTCGGTCGAGCGCTACCAGACCCAGCTTCGTCCCAGCCTGCTCGATTTTCTCGGATTGCCGGAATGGCTGCCGAGGTGGCGCCAGAAACACCTGGCGCGCGCCACGCTCGCCGAGGTCACCGTGGCGATCGACCGGATCATCGCCGAGCGGCGCGCCGCGCCCGAGCCTGCGCGCCCGGATTTGCTGGCGCGCCTCCTTTCCGCGCGCGACGACGGCGTGCCGCTCACCGCTTCGGAAATTCGCGCCCAGGTGCTGACGATCTTCATGGCCGGACACGAGACCACCTCGCTGGCGCTGACCTGGGCGTGGTATCTCCTGGCGCAGCATCCGGCGGCTCAGGCCAAGCTCGAGGCCGAGCTGGCGTCCGTGCTTGGCGGCCGGCCCCCGCGTCACGAAGATGTCGCCAACCTCGCCTACACCCGCATGGTGATGGAGGAGGCGCTGCGCCTCTATCCGCCGGCGCACACCATCTCGCGCCAGGCTCTCGGCCCCGACGAGGTGTGCGGGCGGCGCGTCAAGAAAGGCGCGATCGTCTTCGTCATGCCGTGGGTGCTGCATCGCCACCGCCGCCTGTGGGACAATCCCGACGCCTTCGTGCCGGAACGGTTTTCGCCCGAACAGAGCGCGGCCCGGCCGCGCTGGGCTTATCTCCCGTTCGGCGATGGCCCGCGCGTCTGCATCGGCGCGGCCTTCGCCCTGACCGAGGCGATCGTGGTGCTGGCGGCGTTGGCGCAGCGCTTCCGCCCGGCGCTCGTCCCCGGTCAGACCATCGAACCCCACGGGCTCATCACGCTCCGCCCCCGCCATGGCATGATGATGACGTTGGAGAAGAGGTGACGAACTCGCGCGAATAATCGCAAGCGACAGGGAGCTGCGCCATGGGTGATTTCTTTCGCAATCGCTGGTGGGTGGTGTTCGCTTCGATCTGCGGCCTTCTCGTGGGCGGCGGCGCCGTCAACATCTTCGCCTTCGGCGTCTTCCTCAAGCCGGTCACCGAGGATCTCGGGATCGGCCGCGGCGCCTTGTCGTCCGGCCTGATCATGAGCACGACCTTGAGCGGGCTGGGCCTCATTCCGCTGGGCTACATGCTCGACCGCTGGGGTGCGCGGCAGGTTATGATCCCGGGCATCGCGCTCTTCGCATTGGGCGTCGCGAGCAAGTCTTTCCTGACCGCCGACCCCGCCGTGATCCTGACCGTGTTCGCGGTCGCGGGCCTGTTCGGCTGCATCGGCACGCCGGTGCCTTACGGCGCGGTTCTGTCACGCTGGTTCGACGGACGGCGCGGGCTGGCGATCGGCATCGCCACCGCCGGCGTCGGACTCGGCGTCGCGCTAGTGCCGCAGATCGCGGTGTTCCTGATCGGCCATTACGGCTGGCGCCACGGCTTCGTCGGTCTCGGCATCACCATCTTCGCGCTGGCTTGGCTGCCGGTCGCCCTCTTCGTGCGCGAGCCGCGCGACCGCGACCTGGTGCGGCACCAGGATGCGCCGCGCGGCATCGCGCTCGCCGGGGTGACGGTCTGGCAGGCGCTCAGGTCCTGGCGCTTCTGGGCGCTGACCGGCGCGTTCGCCATCGCCATCGCCTCGATCAACGGGACGCTCACCCACATGGTCGCGTTCCTCACCGACCGCGGCATTTCGGTGCAGGCGGCGACGGCGACGCTGTCCGCGTCCGGCGTCGCGCTCCTGCTCGGCCGAGTCATTTGCGGCTGGTGCCTCGACCGGTTCTTCGGTCCCTTGGTCGCGATCGGCTTCTTCATCGTGCCGATGGCCGGCATCGGGCTGCTGGCGAGCGGTGCGGGCGGCTTGGTTCCGCTGGCCGGGGCGGCCCTCTGCGGCCTCGGCGTCGGCGCCGAGGTCGATCTGATGGCGTTCTTCGTCAGCCGCTATTTCGGGCTTCATTCCTACGGCAAGATCTACGGCACCATGTTCGCCGTGTTCAGCTTCGCCAACGGTATCGGCTCCACCATCGCCGGCATGTCGTTCGACCGCTATCACGCCTACGGCCCGGCCTTCATGCTGTTCGAGGGGCTGCTGGTGCTGACCTGCGTGCTGGTGGCGCCGCTCGGGGCCTATCCCTATCCGGCGATGAAGCGCCGCCGCGTCAGCGGCGGCGGGCAGGAGGTGACGGCGTAGGATGAGTTTGCATTTCTGTCCCTCTCCGCGCAGAGCGGGGAGAGGGAAGGGGCCCGTCGCGACAGCGACGGGGAGGGTGTCTTTCAACCGCACGATTGCGTACGCCGTTGCCTCCCACCTCTCCCAACCCTCTCCCTCGCAAGCGGGCGGAGAGGGCTTTCAGCGGCGATTCCGGCGAAGCGATCTGTTCTAATCCGCCGGTGCGGCGCGCATTTCGTCGAACACGATGCCGGATTTTACCAGCGCGTCGATCTCGGCGCGGCTGTAGCCGGCTTCCTCCAGCACCTCGCGGTTGGCGGCGCCGAAACGAGGCGGCTTGCGGCGCAAGGCGGCGGGGCTGCGCGACATGCGGATCGCGTTGGCGACACCCTTGTATTCCTCCATCTCGACGATGTCGCCGCGTGCCTTGGTGTGCGGATGCGACAAGACGTCGGGGATCGATTCGACGACGCCGCAGGGCACGCCGCGCTCCAACAGCCGCGCGCACACCGCGTCGCCGTCCTGCGAGGCGAGGATGCCTTCGAGCTCCGCCCGCAGCGCCGCGCGGTTGGTGACGCGATCGGCGTTGTCGGTGAAGCGAGCGTCGCTCGCGAGATCGGGCCGGCCGATCTCGGCGCACAGGCGCTGGAACTGCCGGTTATTGCCGCAGCCCAGATAGATCGGCTTGGTCATGGTCGGGAACTGATCGTAGGGATAGAGGTTGGGGTGCCCGTTGCCGAGCCGCGTCGGCGCCTTGCCGGTGAGGAAAAAGTTGGTGGCGTAGGGGTGGCTCAGCATCAGCCCGCTCTCGTAGAGCGTGGTCTCGATGAACTGGCCGCGCCCCGAGCGCTGGCGCTCGTTCAAGGCCATGAGGATGCCGATGGCGGCGTTGAAGCCGGTGGCGAGGTCGACGACGGGCAAGCCCACGCGCAGCGCCTCGCCGCCCTTCTCGCCGTTGAGGCTCATCAGCCCTGACTGCGCCTGAACGCAGGCGTCATACCCGGCGAAACCGCCCAACGGCCCGTCCGCGCCGAAGCCGGAAATGCGCGAATGGATAAGGCGGGGGAAGCGCTCCTTCAGCACCTCGTCATAGCCCATGCCCCAGCGCTCGAGCGTGCCGGTCTTGAAATTCTCGATCATCACGTCGGCCTGCGCGAGCAGGCGGAACAGCACCTCGCGGCCCTGGGGCTTCGCCAGGTCGAGCGCGATGCCGCGCTTGTTGCGGTTGATGCCGAGGAAATAGGAGGCCGTGCCGTCCTGGAACGGCGGACCCCAGCCGCGCGTCTCGTCGCCTTGCGGCGGCTCGACCTTGACCACGTCGGCGCCGTGATCGGCCAGGATTTGCGTACAGAAGGGGCCGCCCAGCACGCGCGAGAGATCGATCACCCGGATCCCGGTCAATGCGCCCATCGTCTCGCTCATGCTCGAACCTTTTCCGTGACGCCGAAAATCTCGGCCGCGAATTTGGGATAGATCGACGCCAGCTCGCGCGCCACCGGACCGCGCAACTGGGCGAAGAGATCGGCATCGGGCAGTGGCGTCGCGCCGACGCGCTCGGGACAATCGAACGCGAAGCCGGTGTTGTCGCGCACCTCGTCGAGCGTGTGGCCGGGATGGATGGTCTCGAGCCGGAAGCGGCCGCGCATGGCGTCGAACGCGAAATGACAAAGCGGCGTCACCAGCGCGACGGGGCCGCCGCGCCTCCATACGTTGGGCGGGCTGGTCCCCGGCGCGCTGACGAACCCGACCTTCTCGACCAGAGTGCGACGCGAATGCTCGGTGCGGAAGAGGATGATGCGCGGCACCGCGAAATAAAGGAAGGCCGAGCCGTAGGACCCGGCGAAGCGGACCTTGGGCCGGGCATAGTCGCCGATCGCGACCAGATTGATGCTGCCGTCGCCGCCGATCTCGGCGCCGGAAAAGAAGAACACGTCGATGCGGCCCTGCGCCGCGGCGTCGAACAATTCGCGCCCCCCGTCGGTGAAGAGATTGTGCTCCGGGCTTTGCTGCAGGGACACAAGCGGCGTGCCGCCGGTACGGCGCCGCTCGAGGAAGGCGGCGGCGGCGGGAATGGGCGAGTTGGCGCCGACCGCGACATGGCGCGCGCCGGCGAGGAGGCGGCGCACCGTCTCGATCAACACCTCCTCGGGCGCGATTTCAAGCCGCGCGGCGGGCATGGACAAAGCGGTCGAGATAGCGGCGGAACCCGTCCTCGGTCGCGGCCAGCGCCAGGTACTCGCGCAGGTGCGCGGTGTCCTCGGGCTGGTCGAGCCGCATCGGCCAGGCACCGCGCTCGGCCACCGCGACCGCACCGAAATAGAAGGCAGGAATGGTTGCCGGCGCAAGCGTCTCGTCGAGCAGCAGATCGTCCGCGACGATGCGCTCGACCGTGGCGACGCTGGTCTTCGCGGCATGCGCCATCGTGAAGAGGTCGCGCCGCCGCCCGACCCAGACATTGCCGCGCCGGTCCGCCATCGGCGCATGGAAGAGCGCGACGTCGGGCTTGAGCGCCGGCAGCGCCACGATCGGATCGCCCGGCTGGAACGGGTTGTCGATCACTTTCCAGTCCGGCCGCTGCGCCAGGATGTCCGAGCCGATGATGCCCCGGAGCGTCGCGAAGGGCGTGCCCATCTCACTGGCCCGCAGGGCCGCATGGATCGCCGGGCAGGTCGCGTCCTTGACCCTGACGCGTCCCTCGCGCACCGCCGCCGAGAAACGCGGCGCCGGCCCCAGCTCGCCGAACCCGATGGCCGAAGTCTCGACCGTCGCGACCGCGCCCGCGCCGATCAGCAGGTCCGCCGCCAGGCTCGAAGCGGGAACGGTCAAAAGGTGCAAATTGCGTACCCCGCGCCGAATGATCGCGCGCACCGCCTCCATCGGAACGCCGGAATAATCCGCCGGGATCGCCAGCATCGCGCCGTCGGCGACGAGCGCAAGCGCTGCGTCGAGCTCGTCGCCGGCGCGCGCGCTGCTCACTGCATGCGCTCGATCACGCAGGCGATGCCCTGGCCGACGCCGATGCACATCGTGACGAGCGCATAACGCCCGCCGGTGCGGTGGAGCTGGCGGATCGCGGTCAGAGCGAGCCGCGCGCCCGACGCGCCCAGCGGGTGGCCAATGGCAATGGCGCCACCGTTGGGATTGACGCGCGGGTCGGCGAAATCGATCTCGAGCAGCTTGAGGCAGCCCAGCACCTGGCTTGCGAACGCCTCGTTCAACTCGATCACGTCCATGTCCTTGAGCCTGAGCCCGGCGCGCTCCAGCGCCTTCTTCGTCGCCGGCACCGGCCCCAGCCCCATGACCCGCGGCGGCACGCCGGCGATGGCGCCGGAAAGGATGCGCGCCAGCGGCTTGGCACCGGTCTTTTCGCCGGCCGCGCGCGTGCCGACGATGAGGGCCGCGGCGCCGTCATTGATGCCCGAGGCATTGCCCGCCGTGACCACGCCGCCATCGTTGAGCGCCTTCAATTCCATGAGCCGCTCGAGCGTGGTGTTGGGACGCGGATGCTCGTCCTGGTCGACGAGCGTACCGGCGCCCTTGCGCGCGCCCGGCACCGTCACCGGCAGCAGCTCCTCGTCGTAGAAGCCCGCCGCTTTGGCGCGCGCGTATTTCTCTTGCGAGGCGAGCGCGAATTGGTCGCTCTCGACGCGGGTAATGGCGTTCTCGCGGGCGACGTTATCGGCGGTCTCGGCCATCGAATCCATGCCGAAGCCCTTGGCGATCTTCGGATTGGGAAAGCGCGGGCCGATCGTGCTGTCGAAGATCTTGGCGTCGCGGCTATAGGCGCTCTCGGCCTTGGCCATGACGAAGGGCGCGCGGCTCATGCTCTCGACGCCGCCGGCGATGAAAAGGCTTCCCTGGCCGCAGCTCGCCGCCCGCGCGGTGTCGAGCATCGCCGCGAGGCCGCTGCCGCACAGGCGGTTGACGGTCTGCCCGCCGGTCTCGATCGCGAGCCCCGCCAGGAGCGAGGCGTGGCGCGCGACGTTGCGCGAGTCCTCGCCCGCCTGGTTGGTGCAGCCCACCACCGCGTCCTCGTAATCGCCGGGCTTGAAAGGATTGCGCGCCACCACCGCCGCGATCACGCCGGCGAGGAGATCGTCCGGCCGGACCGGCGCCAGAGCGCCCGCGTGGCGGCCGATAGGCGTGCGCAATCCGTCATAGACATAAGCGTCGAGCATGGAAGGCGGCCTTGTATTTCATGGGCGCTCGGGCAAATTAGGCAATGGCCGGGCGCGCGACAAGCGGTTTGCCGGGTACGCAAAGGACTCACATGCGCGATTTCCAATTGCCCCGCCGCTCCGCCGCGATCGCCGCCAACGCCATGGCCGCGACCTCGCACCCGCTGGCGACGCTCGCCGCGCTGGATCAGCTTCGCGCCGGCGGCAACGCGGTCGATGCGGCGGTCGCGGCGGCGGCGGTGCTGGCCCTGGCCGAGCCGCACATGACCGGGCTCGGCGGCGACTGCTTCGCGATCTATGCCAAGCAGGGCGCCGCGCCCATCGCGCTCAACGGCTCGGGCCGCGCGCCGATGAAGGCGACGGTCGCGTGGTATCAGGCCAAGCGCATGGGTGCGATCGCTCCGGAATCGCCGCACGCCGTGACCGTGCCGGGCGCGGTCGATGCGTGGTGCAGGCTCGCCGCCGATCACGGCACCAGGGACATGGCGGCGCTGCTTGCGCCCGCGATCGCGCTGGCCGAGGAAGGCTGTGCGCTGACGCCGCGCGTCGCGTCCGATTTCGCCGATAGCAGCATGAAGCCGATGCTCGACCCCGCCGCCGCCAAGGTGTTTGCGCCCCAGGGCCGCGTGCTGGCGCTGGGCGAGCGGCTCAAGAACCCGGCGCTCGCCGCCACCATGCGGCGCATCGCTCGCGAGGGGCGCGAGGGGTTCTATGACGGCGCGGTCGCGACCGACATCGTCGCCAAGCTCAACGCGCTGGGCGGCCTGCACACGCTCGACGATTTCGCGCTGCAGCGCTGCGAGTACGTGACGCCGATCGCCGCGCCCTATCGCGGCTTCGACGTCCACGAATGCCCGCCCAACGGCCAGGGCGTCGCCGCGCTGATGATCCTGCGCGTCCTCGCCGGCTACGATCTTGCCGGAGAAAAATTTTCCGACGCCGACCGCATCCATCTCCTCGCCGAGGCGACCAAGGCGGCCTATTCGGCGCGCGACGCGCTGGTGGGCGATCCGAAATTCGCGCCCGTGCCGGTCGCGCGTCTCCTCTCCGACGAGCGCGCGGCGTCGGTTCGCGCCGCAATCCGGATGGACCGCGCGGGACCCACGCCCAGCTACGACGAGGCCGAGCACAGGGACACGATCTATCTCTGCGTCGTCGACCGCGACGGCAACGCGATCTCGTTCATCAACTCGATCTTCCACGAGTTCGGCAGCGGCATCATGGCGCCGGAGAGCGGCGTCTTGCTGCACAGCCGCGGCTCGATGTTCCGCACCACGCCGGGCCACCCCAATTCGATCGCGCCGGGCAAGCGGCCGCTGCACACCATCATCCCGGCGATGCTGACCAAGGACGGGCAGGCGCAGATGCCGTTCGGCGTGATGGGCGGCAACTACCAGGCGACCGGCCACGCCCATCTTCTGACGCACATGCTCGACCGCGGCCTCGATGCGCAGGCGGCGCTGGAGACGCCGCGCAGCTTCGCCTTCGACGGCGTGCTGGGCCTCGAGCGCACCATGCCGCGCGCCGTCGCCGAAGACCTCGGCCGCCGCGGCCACCGCGTGGGCTTCGCCGAGCGCCCGTTCGGCGGCGGCCAGGCGATCTGGATCGATCGCGCCAAGGGCGTGCTGATCGGCGGCTCCGACCCGCGCAAGGATGGGTGCGCGCTGGGGTATTGACCACGGCCGCGGCCGGCCGGTTGCGCGATGATGCCACAGTTTTCAGCGGCCAGGTGGTTGAAGGTCGGGGGCAGGCTCAACTCCCCCGACGGACTCTACCCAAATCCGGAGGAGTTTCAGCGGATCAGATCAGTGGATAGCCCCTTCATTTCGTGTCATTTTTCGTCTCAAACAGAGGATAGTGAAATGAAATTTTCGAGGACAGCTGCGCTTTGTGCCACCCTGTTGCTTTTGGGCTGTACCATCACTGAGCCGGTCGTTGTGATCGGGCAAAACGGACAAATACTGCGTGGTACCACGACTGCAACCCTTACCAGCGGATCTTTTACCGCAACAGATGGCAAGCTGACGTGCGCTGGCACCTATAACAGTCTCGACATGTCGCCCACGATCTCTATGGCGGTGACTTGTTCGGACGGACGGCGTGGCATCGTAATCGCGACACGAGACAACAGCGGCACATCCGGGTCGGGAACGGTGCGCCTTACCGACGGATCAACGGCAACATTCCTTTTTGGGGCTGCGGCAGCGAGCTTCTAAACTACACGCCGCCAAGGCCAGTTGTTGATTCATGGCTCTCGCGCTTTCCGCACGTCGACTTTCCCACGCTGCGATCTCGCTTGGAGCGGCGCTGGGACAACGTTTTCAGTTACCGCAGTAACGCGGCGTCCGACCGTCTCTGTTCGGGGTCTGCGCGGTCGCTCACAGAGGGAGAATGACATGGCACGGGCGCCTATACCGCCGGGCCGCGCCGCCAATCCACGTCACCGTAACCGCAAGGAAAAAGCGATGGTCGACAAGAAAGGTGTCCTAGACAGGCTGTCTCACATCTCAACCGTCGAGCTGTCAATAAAACAGATAGACGCGTACCAGAGGGAGATTATCGAAGTTGCCAACCCACGGGGCGCCGCGATCCTTCTAGCGGTGCACGTTGAGAATGCATTAGAAGTAACACTTGAGCGTCGCCTAAAAATTGGGAATTATCACCTTAACTCAGCACGAATCGGCGGTATGCCATGCCCCGCGAACGTCGCGACCCTTCCATTGCCGAGGTTACGCCTAGGATGATCGAGGCCGGGCGCGACGCGCTACGCGAGTTTTCGCTCGTTGATCTCGCCGAAGGATGGCAGCCGAGCGATGAGGTTGTGGGGGCGATTTTCCGCGCGATGCAGCGAGCGCAGCAGGAAGATCGTTGAGCGCCCTGGCGGCGGTCAGTATTTCGCGGATGGTCCACCTCATCCGCTCGTCGGTGAACGCCTCGGCTCTTGCCATCCAAGGGTCGGCCTTCGGCCGCAGCGATGATGCAATCGGCACGTTGTCCGGCGTCAGCGTCCCCCATATACCGTGCACGATGAAATTTCGGTCGGCCGCAAGGTCGCTGATGTGCGCGAGGAGTTTCTTGAATTTCTCCAGGATGTGCCCGGCCGGGATGTAACGCTTTCCCAGCGCGCCCAGTATTTCGACCTTCGGTCGCGCATCTAAGCGCGCCGTCACGAGCCGCCCATCTTCGCCGTCGAGCTTCAGGAAATGCCAGATCGTATCTTCGAGCGCCCCTTCTAGCCTCGCCCAGTGCGCCGTAACCGCCCCAATCATCTCTAGTTGAAAATCAGAGATTCTTGGCTCAACGTCCTCGCCGGGCTTGAGTTCGCGTTTGGGCGGAATTTTCAGCGGCATGGGGATCCTCATGGTTGCGAAGGCAACGAAACCGAGCGAGGACATCGAACTTCACGAAGACGCGTGGCCGCGCTTCGAGCGGTTCATTACGCAAGTCGCGAAGGGGGGACCGCAGCATCGCACCGCGCCGAAGAAGGCGCGGCCCGCGAGCAAGGAGCGCGTCCGCAAAGGAAAGTCTCGCCCATGATGGATGCGGATTGCCGAGATTGCGTCGCCCTGTTTACGGCCTGCTCCATTTCGCCGTTTCGCTTCTGTAGTGCGTCCGCATCTTGTCTGAAACGAAAAGGCCCTGGCGAAGTATCGCGATCAGGTCATCGTAAGCGCGTGCAACCATCCCGTAAAACCCGTCCGTTGACGCCATTATCGGCAAAGCAAGCACAGCCAGCGTAGCCTCGTTGCCGCCGTGCTTGTGGACAAAGCGGAACCGTATATCGGCGTCGCCGCTGTTGAGGTGCTTGTCGAAGCCGTCTAACTCGATCCAGATGTTGGAGAGGCCATCGGTCGGGGTAAGATCATCGGCCATAGCGTTCATCCTTCCTTCTCAAGGGTGAAATGCTGAGAGGACCGAGGCGGCAACCTCGGTCCTCTCCACGTTAGGGGCCGCGCGCGAGTCGCGCCAAGAGCAATCGAAATTGGTTGCGCGTGAGCCTAGGCTTGCTCGTGCGCCCGCTCACCAGTCCGCCGATAGGTGAGGCGCTTCCCGACGATGCCAGCCAACAGCTTTTCGGCGCGCTCGCTATCGCTGACGCCAAGGGCCGTGCGCTCGTTGTAACGGAAATCGAATTCGGCGAGGTAGCGGTGCAGGTGCGCCTCGGAAACGTGGTGGTACGTCCCCATGACGCCGCGCTTGAGGATGCTGAAATAGCCCTCGACCGTGTTGGTGTGCCAGAAGAACGCGCGCACGTATTCTTCGGCCGAGTGGTTGACCCTCCCGTGCCCGGCGAATTCCTCGCCCGCCTTCGTGTAGGCGGCGGCTTCGTCCGTCATGATGTAGGAGGCGCGGTCGATCTGAGTGACCATCGCGTCGCGCAGCGTCTTGGCGGAAACGTCGCCAACGTGGCGCGAGCGGACTTTGCCGCCGCGCTCCACCAGCGACAGGACCGGCGCTTTGCCCTTGCCGCCCTGACGGCCCGGCTGACGCTTAGCCTTGTGCTTGTTCGTCTCTTTGCCGCCGATGTAGGTCTCGTCCGCTTCCACCACCTTGTTCTGGCCGCCGAGCGCGGGAGGCAGCGTGCCGTCGCGGGCCGCTTCGCGGAGGCGGTGCAACATGAACCAGGTGGACTTGTACGAGACGCCGATCATGCGGTGCATTTGATGGGTGCTGATGCCCTTCTTGGAAGAGGCGATCAGGAAGGCCGCCAGCAACCACTTATTGAGGGCGATATGGCTGCGCTCGAACAGCGTGCCGACCGTCACGGTGAATTGCTTGCGGCAGTCCTTCGCGTTGCACTGGTAGAGGCCAGCGCGCCCGGTGATGGCGGTGGAGTTCTCGACGGTGCCGCAGAACGGACAGGTGCGGCCCTGCGCCCAAAGGTGCGCCTCAAGCCATTCGCGGGCCTTGTCGGCATCCTGGAACGTGGGGTTCGAGAGTTGGTTCGTAGCCATGACCGGCATCCTCAAAACGTAGGCAAATACTATGCTTTGGCGCTTGCTGAGTCAAGGTGATAATTCCCTAAAAATTGCCCGCTCTAATCGTGCTGACCTGTTCGGCTTCGACAGCCCAATGGGGACGTTCGACCGGAAGATTCGCATGGCTAAGGCTATAGGCATTATCACAGAGGCCACGCGGTCGAATTTGGACATAGTTCGCCGAATCAGAAACGCTTTTGCACATGCAATAGTGCCTTTGTCATTTGAGACAACGGAAATCGTAGACGCTTGTGACCTGCTTCACCCTCCAGCGCTGATCCCGCCTCTGGCCGTAGGGGCGCTGGCTTCGCTCAATGAACCTCCTGCTCGGGAGCGCTATCGGCAGACTTGTGAAGTCACTTCTCACAACCTTTTTGTGGTCGCCGGGTTTTATCAAGCGATTACGCGAAGGCCACCACCTCAATGTGCCTGAGTTGTGGGGGCGCACGCACCATGTCGCAGAAATTCGCCCACACCATGACGTCGAACCCGGCATCACCGTCTTGGCGCACATTCCGGTGATATACGGCTTCACCAGCCGCGACCACCTCGGGTGTGGCCTCGATTTCCGGCGAGACGTTCACAATGCCGCTTTCTAAATCATGCGTCATGATACGTTAACCTAGTTGTTTCCCAAAGACGCCAAATAACCCATTGAATAATATGGATTTCAAAAGAATGGGCGCACGCCCTATCATGGCGCCATGACCGAGCTTGCCTTGCAACACGGCCTGACCTTCGCGGAGCTTTGGACCCGCGACGGGCTGGTCCGGCTCGATGCCGCGTTCGTCGCGCATCTCGCCGCCGCCGATGTCGCGCTACACGGCCGGCTGGTGACGGCGCGGCGCGAGCCGGGCGCACTCGAGGCCAAGGACGAGTCCGATCTGCTCGTCGAGCTGGCGCCCCATGTCGAGGATTTCGTCGGCGACCTTTTCGGCATCGCGTCCGAGGTCCGCGCGCTCCAGGCGCGGCACGACGCGCTCGCGCCGCTCTATTCGGTGAAGCGCCTGTTCGTGCAGCGCCGCGCGGTCAAGGGCGTGACGCCGGAGCAGGCCGCCGCGATCGACGGCGACGCGGCGGCGCGCGCGCTCGAACCCTTGATTGGCGGCAAGCTGACCGAGGCGAGCTTCGCCGCCGCGGTCGATCGCTGGCTCGCGGACGAAGCGGCGAACGAAGCGTCGCTCGATCTCGCGTCGCGCTATGCCGCCTGGGCAACGCTCTCGCCCGAGGGCCGCGCGCGGCACAAGAAGGGCGTGCTTTTCAAGGTTCCGCACCGGCTCGACATGCACCATCTCGTCGCGACCGAGACGGTGGTCGAGCATGGCGTCACCATGCTGCGCCTGCCGCCCGAGGATCGCCGCCTGCGCGAGGGCTTCGCGCTGACCGATGCCGGCACCGACCTCACCGGTGCGCTCGACCAGGCGAATTACTGCATCTGGTGCCACAACCAGGGCAAGGACAGCTGTTCCCGCGGCCTCAAGGACCGCAAGACCGGCGCGTTCCAGAAGAGCGCGTTCGGCGTGACCTTGGCCGGCTGCCCGCTCGAAGAGAAAATCTCCGAGATGAACCTGGTGAAGGCGCGCGGCAACAGCATCGGCGCCCTGGCCATCGTCGCCATCGACAATCCGATGGTCGCCGCCACCGGCCACCGCATCTGCAACGATTGCATGAAGGCCTGCATCTACCAGAAGCAGGAGCCGGTCGACATCCCGCAGGTCGAGACCCGCACGCTCAAGGACGTACTGTCGCTGCCGTGGGGCTTCGAGATCTACGCCCTGCTGACGCGCTGGAACCCGCTCGACCTGCGCCGGCCGCTGCCGCGCGAAGCGAGCGGCTACAAGGTTCTGGTGGTCGGGCTCGGCCCCGCCGGCTTCACCCTCGCGCATCACTTGATGAATGACGGCCACGCGGTCGCCGCGGTCGACGGACTCAAGATCGAGCCGCTGCCGCCCGAGATTTCCGGCGTCGATCCGCGGGGGACGCGCGTCCCGTTCACGCCGATCCGCGACGCGCAGGCGCTCTACGAGCGGCTCGACGACCGCGCCATGGCCGGCTTCGGCGGCGTCGCCGAGTACGGCATCACGGTGCGCTGGGACAAGAACTTCCTCAAGCTGGTGCGGCTCATCATCGAGCGGCGCCACGAGTTCGCCATGTTCGGCGGCGTGCGCTTCGGCGGCACGCTCGATGTCGAGAGCGCGTTCGGGCTGGGCTTCGACCACATCGCGCTGTGCGCCGGCGCCGGGCGGCCGACCATCGTCGCCATGAAGAACGGCCTCGCGCGCGGCGTGCGCCAGGCCTCGGACTTCCTGATGGCGCTGCAGCTCACAGGCGCGGCCAAGACCGAGAGCATCGCCAATCTGACAGTGCGGCTTCCCGTCGTGGTCATCGGCGGCGGCCTCACCGCGATCGACACGGCAACGGAATCGCTCGCCTATTATCCGGTGCAGGTGGAGAAGTTCCTGGCCCGCTACGAAACGCTGGTCGAGGAACGCGGCGAGGCTTCCGTGCGCGCCGACTGGAGCGAGGAGGAGCGGGAATCCGCCGAGGAATTCATCGACCACGCGCGCGCGCTGCGCCAGGAACGCCACGCCGCCGCGCGCGACGGCCGCGCGCCGCGCATCGTCGATCTGCTCGACCGCTGGGGCGGCGTCACCATCGCCTATCGCCGCCGCATGATCGACGCGCCGAGCTACACCTTGAACCACGAGGAAGTGGCCAAGGCGATGGAGGAGGGCATTCGCTTCGCCGAGGGCCTGTCGCCCGAAGCGGTCGAGGTCAATCGCTGGGGCCACGCCAACGCCCTGACGCTAGAGCGCCATCCCATCGAGGCGGCGACGGGCAAGCGGCTCGAGCCCAGCGAGCGCGTGACCTTGCCGGCGCACACCATCCTGGTCGCGGCCGGGACCCAGCCCAACACTGTGCTGGCGCGCGAGGACCCCGTGCATGTCGCGCTCGATGGCCGCTATTTCCAGGCCTATGACGAAGCGGGCCAGCCGGTCCGGCCCGAGCGCGTCGCCAAGCCCGAGGCGGTGCGCGTGCTGATGAGCCTCTTGCCCGACCGGCGCGCGATCAGCTTCTTCGGCGATCTCCATCCCTCCTTCACCGGCAACGTGGTGAAGGCGATGGGCGGCGCCAAGCAAGGCTATCCGGTGGTCAGCCGCATGTTGGCGAAGCTCAAGCCGCGCGCGCCGGCGCCCGTCGATCTCATCGCGCAACTCAACGACGAGCTGCGCCCGCGAGTCCACCAGGTGCTGCGCCTGACGCCGACCATCGTCGAGGTGGTGGTGCGCGCGCCCCAGGCCGCGCGCGCGTTCCATCCCGGACAGTTCTATCGCCTGCAGAATTACGAAGTGAACGCCGCGCGCATCGACGGCACGACCTTGGCAATGGAGGGCTTGGCGCTCACCGGCGCGTCGGTGGACCGCGAGGCGGGGTTGCTCTCGACCATCGTGCTCGAGATGGGCGGCTCGTCGGATCTCTGCACGCTGTTGCAGCCGGGCGAGCCGGTGATCCTGATGGGGCCGACCGGCACGCCGACCGAGACGCCGGGCGGCGAGACCGTGCTGCTGGCCGGCGGCGGGCTCGGCAACGCGGTCTTGTTCTCGATCGGCCAGGCGTTGCGCGCCAACGGCTCGCGCGTACTCTATTTCGCCGGCTACAAGCGCATCGCCGATCGCTACAAGGCCGAGGAGATCGAGCGCGCCGCCGACCTCGTGGTGTGGTGCTGCGACGAGGCGCCGGGCTTCGCGCCGGGGCGCGCACAGGACCGCAGCTTCGTCGGCAACATCGTCCAGGCGATGGTGCAGTATGGCACGGGCGCGCTGGGGCCGCAGAGCATCCCGCTTGCCGAGGTGGACCGGCTCGTCGTCATCGGCTCGGACGTGATGATGGCGGCGGTGGGACGAGCGCGGCACGACGTGCTCAAGCCGTTCCTGAAGCCCGATCACCGCGCGATCGCGTCCATCAATTCGCCGATGCAATGCATGATGAAGGAAATCTGCGCCCAGTGCCTTCAGGTGCAGAAGGACCCGGTGACCGGCGCCGAGACGGTGGTGTTCTCCTGCTTCAACCAGGACCAGCCGCTGGACCAAGTCGATTTTCGGGTCCTGCACGAGCGCCTGGGCCAGAACGCGGTGCAGGAGAAGCTCAACAAGCAGTGGGTCGACCGCTGCCTGCGCCGGCTCGGCCGGCGCGAGGCGCAAGCCGCGGAATAGGGCCGCTCTACCGCCGGCGCGCCGGACGGACCGGGCTCAGTCCCGGCGGCAGCAGCGCGCAGCACGCGACCAGGGCCATCGCCAGGACGAGATCGATCAGGAACACGTTGTGCAGCGCCGCCGCGAACTCGTGCAGCAGCGGCATCAGCCGGTCGAGCGGCAGGGTCTGGCGAAATCCGGGCGCCAGCATGCGGTCGACGATGTCGCCGCCGCCGGGGATGCGGCTCGCCACCTGCTGGTTGACGATGCCGCCGAACACCGCCGTGCCGATCGACTGCCCGACCATGCGCATGAACACGACCGACGAGGTGGCGACGCCGCGATCCTCGGCCGCGACGGTCGATTGCACCGCCACCAGGAAGCTGTTGTTGGCGAGCCCCATGCCGAGACCGCCGATGAGCGCCGCCGTCGCCACGAACATGACGCTGCTCTCGGGCGCGATCGCCACCATCAGCGCGTTGCCGAGCACCAACAGCAGGCCGCCGCCGATCGCCGTGCTGCGATAGGAGGTGCGCTGCATGATCTGCCCGGCGATGGCGCTGCCGGTGGGCCAGCTTGCCGACATCGCCGTCAGCATGAAGCCGGCGGTGAGCGCGGTGCGTCCCATCACGGTCTGGACATAGGGCGGCAGGAACGCGGTCACGCCCATCAGCATCGCGCCGAGCAGCAGATTGACCAGGTTGCCGCCGACCACCACCGGGTCGCGCCACAGGCCCAGCGGCAGCATCGGCTCGCGGGTCTGGAATTCGTAGAGCAGCATCACCAGGATGATCGAGACGGCGCAGCCTCCGGTCACGATGACGGTGGCGAGCGACAGCTTGCTCGCCTCGACCAGAACGAACATGAGCGCGCCCGAGCCGATCACCATCAGGATCGAGCCGAGATAATCGATGCGGCGCGCGTGGCGCACCACGCGCTCGTGCAGCGACACGGCGAGCATCACCCAGGCGATCAGTCCGAGCGGCAGATTGACCCAGAACACCATCGCCCATCCGGTGTGCGCGATGAGGAAGGCGCCGATCACCGGCGCGATGATGGCGGCGATGATCCACACGCTCGAGACATAGGCCTGGATGCGGGCGCGCTCGGCCGGCGGATAGAGATCGGCGACCAAGGTCATGCCCACCGGCATGATCGCGCCGGCGCCGACGCCCTGGATCATGCGGAACACGATGAGCGGCACCATCCCCCAGGCCAAGCCGCACAGCAGCGAAGCCGCGAGGAACACGCCCATGCCGAAAAACAGCACGCGCTTCCTGCCGAAGAGATCGGCGAGCCGGCCATAGATCGGGATCGTCACCGCCTGCGTCAGGAGATATCCCGTAAAGACCCAGCTGAAGAGGTCGAACCCGCCGAGATCGCCGACGATCGTCGGCATCGCCGTGGCGACGATGGTGCCCTCGATCGCGATCATGAACATGGTCGCCATCACCGACGCGATGGCCCAGCGCCGGCTGCCCGTCACGGCGGGAATGGGGGGCGCGGGATGCTCCGAATCCATGGTCCTAGACCTCAGGCGCGCGCCGCGCCGTAATAGAGGGTGACGGTGTGCTTGGCCTCGGCGAAGAACAGCCAGCGCTCGACGAGGACGCCCGCGGTCGCGACCGGCGCCGCCAGCAGGAGCGCCGCGAGCTGCGCCCAGCCGCCCGAGAAATGCGCGATCAGCAGGAGCAGCAGCGGAATCGCGAACCCGAGCTGAAGCGTGATGCGGCGCAATGTCGCGCGATGCTTGCGCGCGATGGCGAAGCCCATCTCCTTCAGCAGGTAATTCTCCTCCGTGTGCGGCGCCGCGAGGCTGCGCACCCGGCCGATCGCGCCGAGCCCGGTCGCGCTCTCCGCGGTAACCGCGCCGGGGCTGCGATCGATGTGGCGCCAATAGAGCAGCTTCAACGGGCACGCGACGACGATCGCAAGGGCCGCGAGCCACGCCGTCTCGCGCGTCGCCGCGCCAAATGCGGCGCAGATCGCGGCGAGCCACAACGCGCCCGTCATCGCCCCCAGCGCGAGGAAATTCGCTGGGACCCAGACGTTGCTCCAATGCGCCACCGGCTTGAGCGTGTGGTAGATCGCGGCGGTGCAGGTCACGGTCGCCACGGCGCATAGGGCAGTTCCGAGGCCGCATGCCGCCCAGACCGGCGACAGGCTCCCTTGCACCGCCCAGCCCCAGGCGAACGGCAGCGCCGGCAGGTAAGTCGCGAGCGAAGCGACGCCTTCGCGCGACAGCCACGAGCTGCGCCATTGCGACAGCGCGCGCCAGGCGCGCTCGGGCCGGCCGAGATGGAACACCGAGCTGACCAGGCCGCCGCTTACCGCGGCGAACGCAAGCGCGAGCGACACCGCGCCGAACGCGCGTTCCGCCGGCAGCAGCCCCGCCGCCGCGCCGAGCCCGAGCCAGAACAGGAGTCCATAGCCCGCGCCCGTGAGCGTGGTGAAGACGACGATCGACAGCGCTGGACGCACGGTTCAGCCGGCGAGCAACCGGTCGATCCAGGCGAGGAACCCGCCCGCCGGAGCGGCATCCGGCAGGGGCGCCACAACACGCTCATCCTGCCGACGCGGCGGCAGGTACTTGTTGGTGGGGGCGCAGCCGAGCTCGGGCATGAGGTCGTAGCCGCCGCGCGCGGCGACGAGAAGCGACACCTCGGACCCGGGATCGCCGAGATCGCCGAAATGGCGCGCCGAGGCGGGACAGGTCTTGACGCAGGCCGGCACGCGATCGGCCTCATCGAGCGCGTCGTTGTAGATGCGGTCGATGCAGAGCGTGCATTTCTTCATCACCCCGGCATCGCGGTCGAACTCGCGCGCGCCATAGGGGCAGGCCCAGGCGCACAGCTCGCAGCCGATGCATAACGATTCCTGGATCAACACGATGCCGTCCTCGGCACGTTTGTAGCTGGCGCCGGTGGGGCACACGGTGACGCAGGGCGCGTTGGCGCAATGAAGGCACGAGCGCGGGAAATGGACGGTGCGCGCGCTTGCGCCCTCGCCGACCTCGTAGCTGTGGACGCGGTTGAGCCAGACGCCGTCGGGCTTGGCGCCATAGGGATCGAGATCGCTCAACGGCGCGTTCCATTCCTTGCAGATGACGGCGCAGGCGTGGCAGCCGACGCAGATGTCGAGATCGATGACAAGCCCGAGGCGCTTGTCGCCTGGTGGCGGCAGCGCGGTCATCGCCGCGTCCTCGCGAGGCCGAAGCGCAGCACCGCCGGGCGTTCCGGCAGGCTCGCCGGCACGGCTTGCGGCGGGAAGCGCGGCTCGGTCACAGCGGAGGGCGCGACCTTGGCGATGCGGACGCGCAGGTCGTACCACGCCGCCTGTCCGGTGACGGGATCGGTGTTGGCGTAGCGAAGTCCATCCTCTCGCGCCGGCAGCAGCGTGGAAATGAGATGGTTGAGCAAAACGCCGCGCTCGCTTTCCGGCGCGCCGGGCGCGAGGTTCCACGCGCCGGGCCGCTTGGCGATCGCGTTCCAGGTCCACACCGTGTCGCGGTTGACCCCATCCATGAGCTTCGCCTGCGCGGTGATACGGCCGTGATGGCTCACGAGCTCGATCCAATCGTCGTCCTCGATGCCGAGCGAGACTGCGAGGTCGCGGTGCAGATGGATGCGGTTTTCGCCGTGGATCTGCCGCAGCCAAGCGTTTTGCGAGCCCCAGCTGTGATACATCGCCATCGGCCGCTGCGTGATGGCGTGAAGCGGATATTCGGCCTCCGCGATCTGATCCTCCTCGAACGGCCGATACCAGATCGGCAGCGGATCGAAATAGCGGGCGATGCGGGCGCGCTGCGACGGCGGCGGTACGGTCTCGCCCTTGCCCTCGGCGGCGAGGCGGAAGCGCTGCATTGTCTCGCTGTAAAGCTGCGGCACGATTGGGTCAGGCGCGTCGATGAAGCCCATGCCCGTCGCCCATTCGAGATAGTCGCGATTGACGTGCTTCATGTAGCGCGCCTGCGGCGGCACCTCGTGGCGCCACACGCAGCCATGCGCGATGTAGGCATCGAGCTGGCGCGCATTGGGCGCGCCCGTGCCGTGCCGGTCGCCACCGCTGCCGCGCCAACCTGCGAGCGAGCCGATGCCGGCCTTGCGCTCGTGGTTGACGATGTAGTCGCGATAGAGCCCGGGATAGCGCGGCGCGCCCCCGGCATGGACGAGGCCCGGCAGTTCGAGCCGCGCGCCCAGCTCGATCAGCACGTCCTGGAACGGCCGCACGTCGCGATGGGGTTCGACCACCGGCTGGCGGATCGAGTCCGCGGCGGCATCGGGATCGCTTATCGGCCGGTCGAGCAGCGAGATGCAGTCCCAGCGCTCGAGATAGGTCGTGTCCGGCAGCACCAGGTCGGCATACGCCACCATTTCCGAGTAGTAGGCGTCGGAATAGATGACGTGCGGGATGCGCAGCCGGCCCGTCTCGGGATCGCGCGCGGCGAGCTTTGCCATGGTGCCGGCGCTGTCCATCGCCGAGTTCCAGCTCGCATTCGCCATGTAGAGGAAGAGCGTGTCGATCGGGTAGGGATCGCCGGCGAACGCGTTGTGGATCACCATGTGGAAGAGCCCGTGCGCGGCGAGCGGCGCTTCCCACGAGAATGCCTTGTCGATGCGCACCGGCGTGCCGTCTTCCTCGACCAGCAGATCCTCGGGGCCCGTCGGGAAGCCGAGCGGCGCGCCGTCGAGCGGCGAACGCGGCAAAGGCAGCCCCCGCGCCAGCTCGCCCATCTGTCCCGCCGGCCTGGGCGGCGGCGGGATCGGCTTGGGGTAGGGCGGGCGAAAGCGGAACCCGCCCGGCGCGTCGATGCTGCCCAATAACAGTTGCAGCAGGTGGATGGCGCGGCAGGTGTGGAACCCGTTGGAATGCGCCGAGATGCCGCGCATCGCGTGCATGCTCACCGGACGCCCGACCATGCGCTCGTGGCGGCGTCCATAGGCGTCGGTCCAGGGCTGCTCGACCGCGATGTCGTGCTCGAACGCGGCGTGCGCCAGCTCGGCGGCGATGCGCTTGATGGTGGCGGCGTCGAGGCCGGTCTCGGCCGCGACCGACGCGGGGGCGTATTTCGGATCGAGATAGCGTTCGGCGACGAGGCGGAAGGAAGGTATTGCGCGGCGGCCATCGGCAAGCGTCGCATGCTCCCTGAGGTCAGGCTGCGCTTCGGGATCGGCTGCGGGGACCACGCGCCCGGTGACGCGGTCGCGCACCAGCGGCCTGCCGCGCGCGTCGCGGGCGAAGAGACCGTGATCGGCCGCGCCGGGATCGTCGATGACGAGCCACGGCGCGTTGGTGAAATGCGCCAGCGAGGCGGCATCGACGCGGCCCGCGCGCAGCAGCTCGTGGACGAGCGCCAGCACGAAGAGGCCATCGGTGCCGGGGCGGATCGCGAGCCATTCGTCGGCGATCGCGGAATAGCCGGTGCGCACCGGGTTGACCGAGACGATCTTGGCGCCGCGCGCGCGCAGCTTGCCGAGCCCGATCTTGATGGGATTGGAATCGTGATCCTCGGCGACGCCGAACAGCAGGAAATAGCGCGTCATCTCCCAATCCGGCGCGCCGAATTCCCAGAACGAGCCGCCGATCGTGTAGAACCCGGCCGCCGCCATGTTGACCGAGCAGAAGCCGCCATGGGCGGCATAATTCGGCGTGCCGAACTGGCTCGCCCACCACGACGTCAGCGACTGCGACTGATCGCGGCCGGTGAAGAAGGCGAGCTTGCGCGGGTCGTCGCGCCGGATCGCGCCCAGCCATTCGGTCGCTGTTTCGAGCGCCTCGTCCCAGTCGATCTCGCGGAACTCGCCGCTGCCGCGCGGGCCCACCCGGCGCAGCGGCCGCGTCAGGCGCGCGGGCGAGTAGTGCTGCATGATGCCGGCCGCGCCCTTGGCGCACAGCACGCCGCGATTGACCGGATGGTCGCGGTTGCCCTCGATGTAGCGGATGCCGCCGTCCTTCAGGTGCACCTTGATGCCGCAGCGGCAGGCGCACATGTAGCAGGTCGTTTCTTTGACTTCGTCGCCGATCGGTCGGCTTGCGGGAAGGGGCGGATCGGGAGTGCGGCGCGGCCTCATCCGATCATCCGGCGCCAGCCCTCCGGCCCAAGCGACTCGAGCGGGCGGAATCGCGCCTTGTATGCCATCTTCGGGCTCTCGCGGATGAGATAGCCGAGATAGACGTAAGGCAGGCGCCTCAGCTTCGCCTCGTCGATCAGCGCCAGCACCAGAAGATTGCCGAGGCTGCGATTGCCGTCGTCGGGATCGTAAAAGCTATAGACCGCCGAGAGCCCGTCATCGAGCATGTCGGTGAGGCATGCGCCCGCGAGCGTGCCGTCAGCGCCGCGCAACTCCACCAGCCGCGTCGTTACCGGGCTGTCCTCGATCATGGCGCGATAATCGCCATAGGTCATCGCCGCCATGTCGCTGTCGGTGTGGCGCGAGCGCTGGTAGCGCAGGAAGAGGCGGAACTGCTCCACCGTCACGACCGGCTGCACCACGCGCACCCTCAGGTCGCGATTGAGGTTGCGGATGCGCTTCAGCGAGCGGGTGAAGGCGAACTCGGCCACCGGGATGCGCACCGGCAGGCAGGCCGAGCATCCGGCGCAGGCCGGGCGATAGGCGAGATTATGGCTGCGGCGGAAGCCGGCCCGCGACAGCGCGTTGTAGAATTCCGGGGCGGCGCGTCCGGACAGCTCGGTGACGAGCTTGCGCTCGATCCGCCCGCTTATGTAGGGGCAGGGGAGGGCGGCGGTGCGATAGAATTGCTGCGGCGGCAGTACGAGCGTCCGCTCCCGCACCGCGTCGCGGGCGGCGGGTGCGATCGTCGGATTCGCCGTGCCATTGCCCTCCGGCATGTCCCTCCTCGCTAGACTTCGTCGCTGGGTCGATTATGGACGAGGCGGACGGGAAAGCGCCAGAGGGGAGAAGGCCCGTTGCCTCACTTGCCGGCGAGATCGGACGGCAGTTCCTTGGCCTCGCGCAGCAGGACGATGCTGATGCGGCGATTCTCGGCCGAGGCGGGGTTGTCCGGGACGAACGGCTCGCGGTCGGCGAGCCCGGCGATGCGCGAGACCCGGCCGGCCGGCACGCCGTCGGCGATGAACTCGCGCCGGCTGGCATTGGCGCGGTCCGTGGACAGCTCCCAATTGCTGTACTTGCCGCCCATCGGATAGCTCGCCGAATCGGTGTGACCGGTGATCGCGATCTTGTTGGGCAGGCGCTGCACCGCCTGGGCCACCAGCGCCATGAGCTTCTTCGCCGGCTCGAGCATCTCGGCCGAGCCCAAGGGAAACATCGGCTGGCGGTCCTGGTCGACGAGCTGGATGCGCAGCCCTTCGGGCGTGTTCTGGATGATCAGGTTGTCGGCCAGCTTGGCGAGCTCGGGCGTGTCCTTGATCGCCTCGCGCAGCGCGTTCTCGGCCGCCTGGAAGCGGCGCTGCTCGCGCTCGGCGAAGCGCTTCTCGAGGTCGGTGTCGTCGATCGGCTTGACGTCGGACTGGGAGCCGGCGTTCTGCTCCTGCTGCTTGGGGTCGGTGCCGGCAGTGCCGCCGTCATTGCCGTCGTCGCCCTCTTCGGGCTGGCGCAGCGCCATCCGCGCCATCTGCAGCGCCGGCTGCGACAGGGGGATCGACTGGCTGCCTGGGCTGCCGATGGTGAGGCCGCCGAGCACGCCGCCGGCGCCGCTCTGCGACTTGGAGCTGATGGTGGGCTCGAAATAATCGGCGATGCCGCGCTTCTGCACGTCGGTGGTGACGTTGAGCAGCCACAGCAGCAGGAAGAACGACATCATGGCAGTGACGAAGTCGGCATAGGCGACTTTCCATGCGCCGCCGTGATGGCCCGCGTGCGCGGTCGCCTTGACCTTCTTGATGATGACCGGGGCGGCGTTGTGCTTGGCCATGGCTTACGCGGCCGCGGGCAGGTTCTCGACCGCTTCCTCGACCTCGTAGAAGGTCGGCCGCATGTCGGTATTGAGCGCCTTGCGCGCGAACTCCACCGCGACCGACGGCGCGTAGCCCTGCATGAAGGCGAGGATGCCCGATTTCATGCACAGGAAGTAGCGCTCCTCGGCCTCGCCGCGCGCCTTGATGGCGCAGGCGATGGGCGCGACGAAGCCGTAGGAGAGCAGCACGCCCAGGAACGTGCCGACCAGCGCGCCGCCGATCAAATGGCCCAGCACGGCGGGCGGCTCGGTGATCGAGCCCATGGTGTGAATGACGCCCAGCACGGCGGCGACGATGCCGAGCGCGGGCAGCGCGTCGGCGGTCGACTGCACCGCCGAGACCACCGCGTGATGCTCGGCCGCGGCGATCTCGATGTCCTCGTCCATCAGCGTCTCCATCTCGTGATGGTTGTCGGTGCCGAGGGTGAGGAGGCGGAGATAGTCGCACAGGAAGACCATCGCGTGATGGTCGGCGTTGAAGCGGGGGAAGCGCTGGAACAGCGAGCTTTCGTCCGGCTTCTCGACATGCTGCTCGAGGGCGAGGGCCCCCTTGGTCTTGGCCAGCTTGAACACGGAATAAAGCAGGCTCAGCAGCTCGAGAAAGGCTTCCTTGTCGTATTTTTCGGCCTTGATCAGGCCGGGAACCGCCTTGGCGGTGGCGCTCAGGACCGGCTTGCGGTTCGAAATGATGAATCCGCCGATCGCGGCCCCGACGATGATGATCACCTCGAAGGGCTGGATCAGGACCTCGAAATGGCCGCCATTCGCGAGATATCCGCCGAAGACGCTCGCGAGGACGATCACCGATCCAATGATGACGAACATGACACCGCGCGTTCTGCTTGTGCGGCGCAAGAGTGCTGGATTCGGGTTAATGTTCCCTTTCGCGGCGTGGTTAACGCCGCCTCAATCAAGTGCCTGATCGAGGTCCGCGATGAGATCGGCCGCATCCTCGATGCCGACCGACAGCCGCACCAGGCTGTCGCCGATCCCGAGCGCCGCGCGGCGCTCCGGCGGGAGCGAGGCGTGGGTCATGATTGCCGGATGCTCGACCAGGCTCTCGACTCCGCCCAGGCTCTCGGCCAAGGCGAAAAGCTCGACCCGTTCGAGGAAGCGCTTGGCCTCCAGGAGCCCGCCTTCGAGCTCGACCGTGACCATGCCGCCGAAGCCGTTCATCTGGCGCTGCGCCAATTCGTGCTGCGGATGGCTCGGCAGGCCCGGGTAATGCACCCGCCGCACGCGCTTGTGGCGGGCGAGATGCGCGGCGACGGCGAGCGCGTTGGCGCAATGCTGCTCCATGCGCAGCGCCAAGGTCTTCAATCCCCGGAGCGCGAGGAAGCTGTCGAACGGCCCGGCAATCGCACCGACCGCGTTCTGCAGGAAGGCGAGCCGGTCGGCCAGGTCCTGGTTCTCGCCGACCACAACCACGCCGCCCACCATGTCGGAATGGCCGTTGAGATATTTTGTCGCAGAGTGCAGCACCAAGTCGAACCCGAGCTCCAGCGGCCGCTGCACCCAAGGGCTGGCGAAGGTGTTGTCGGCGACGGCGAGGATGCCATGCGCCCGCGCCACCTCCGCCACCATCGCCAGGTCGATCAGGTGCAGGAGCGGGTTGGACGGCGTCTCGAGCCAGATCATCCTGGTGTCGGGCCGGATCGCCGCCTCGAGCGCGGAGCGGTCGCGCAGATCGGCATAGCTGGTATCGAGCGCGGCGGAGCGGGCGCGCACGCGGGTGAAGAGGCGGTAGGTGCCGCCATAGAGGTCCTCGGACGCGACGACGTGGCTGCCGCTCTCGAGCAGGTCCAGCACCGTCGCCTCGGCGGCGAGCCCCGATGCGAAGGCGAAACCCGTGGTCCCGCTCTCGAGATCGGCGATGCAGCGCTCATAGGCCATGCGCGTGGGATTCTGGGTGCGCGCGTATTCGTAGCCCTTGTGGACCCCGGGACTCGACTGCACGAAGGTCGAGGTGGCGTAGATCGGCATCATGATAGCGCCGGTGGTGGGATCGGGCGCCTGGCCGGCATGGATGCCGCGCGTCGCCAGGCCGCGCCGGTTGCTCCGCTTCGCCATCGCGCTAGGTCAGGCAGGCCTCGAGGAACGCGCTCAGCACCGGCCGCGAGCGCTTGGTGGCGAGCGCATTGGCGGGATCGGGCGTGTGCATGAAGCCGTGCTGCGCCTCGGGATGGCGCTGCACCAGCGTGTAGGCGGAGCGGCGCTCGAGCGCGGTCTGGAGCCGCTCGTAGGTCTCGGCGTTGGTGACGTGGTCGTGGCCGGGGACGACCAACTGCACCGGGCATTGGATCTCGCCCGCGCGCAGCACCGCATCCTCGTCCTGGTTGGCGCGGCGCGGCATCTCGATCGTCGGATAGACCGCGGCGCAGGCGCCGATCCGCGTCTCCTTCGCCGCCAGCATCAGGCAATAGCGCCCGCCGAGGCAGAAGCCGATGGTGCCGATCTGGTCGAGGCGCAGCTCGCCCATCAGGAAGTCGATGCAGATCGCCATCGAGTCGAGCGACGGCCCGTCGCGCAGCTCCTTGGCGAGGTTGAGCGCGGCGTCGCGGCCCTCGGGCAAGGTCTCGTCGGGATAGGGGTCCCAGACGAAGGTCGTCAGGCCGCGCTCGGCGAGCGAGGCCGCGTAATCCTGCACGAAGCGATTGACGCCGTAGATCATGGGCAACAGCAGCACCCCGGCATGCGGGTGCTTGGCCTTGGCCAGGAAGCCCGATGCGCCGTCGAGTGTGATCGTGCTCATGTCTGGCCCTCCGATCGGATGACGCGTCGCGCGCGAAGGGTAAAGGAGAAGCGCCGCGAATGCCAGCCGAAGCGGCGCGCTCACGCCGGCATGCGGCGGCGGAGGTGGTTGATCAGGTCGATGCGGGTGATGAGGCCGATGAAGCGCCCGTCCTTTTCGAGCACCGCGACATGGTCCTTGGCGAAAATCGGCATCAGCGCCGAGAGCGGGGCGTCGGGCGGCAGCGTTTCGACCTTGCTTACCATCGCCTCCTTCACCGGCGCGGTGAACTTGGCGGGATCGCCGTAGAGCGCCATCAGCATGTCGTTCTCGTCGATGATGCCGACCAGGCGGTCGCCGGCGAGCACGGGAAGCTGCGAGACGTCATAGAGTTTCATGCGCCGCAGCACCGTCGCGAGCGTGTCGTCGGGCGCAACGCTGACGGTGCCGCCATCGGCCTGGCGCCGCGCGATCAGGTCCGTGAGGTCGCCTTCGGTTGCACGATCCAGCAGGCCTTGATCGAACATCCAGAAGTCGTTGAACATCTTGGATAGGTACTTGCTGCCGGTGTCGCACACGAAGGTGACGACGCGCTTCTCGACTGCTTGCTCGCGGCAATAAGTCAGCGCGGCGGCGAGCAAGGTCCCTGTCGACGAGCCGGCGAGGATGCCTTCCTCGCGCAACAGCGCCCGCGCGGCGGCGAAGCTGTCGCGGTCGGCGATGGCATAGGCATGCGCCACCCGCGACAGGTCGCAGTTGGGCGGCACGAAATCCTCGCCGATGCCCTCGACCAGCCAGGCGCCGGGCGCGGGCGCTTTGCCGGTCTCGACCAGCGGCGCCAGGATCGAGCCTTCGGGATCGGCCAGTACCATCTCAACCGCTGGCGCCGTGCGCGCGAAGAAGCGGCTCAAGCCGGCCAAGGTCCCGCCCGAGCCGACGCCGCATACGACGGCGTCGAGCCTGCCCTCCATCTGGCGCCAGATCTCAGGGCCGGTGGTGGTCTCGTGCGCCTGGGGGTTGGCGGGATTGGCGAACTGGTTGATGTAATGCGCGCCGGGCAGGTCGCGGGCAAAGCGCTGCGCCATGTCCTGGTAGTAGTCGGGATGGCCCTTGCCGACATCGGAGCGGGTAAGCCGCACCTCGGCGCCGAGCGCGCGCAGATGCAGCACCTTCTCCTGGCTCATCTTATCGGGCACGAAGAGGACGATGCGATAATGCTTCTGCGCCGCCACCAACGCGAGGCCGAGCCCGGTATTGCCGGAGGTGGCCTCGACCACGGTGCCGCCGGGCGCGAGCGTCCCTTCGCGTTCGGCCGCCGCGATCATCGCCAGCGCGATCCGGTCCTTGATCGAGCCGCTCGGGTTCTCGTTCTCGAGTTTGAGGAAGAGGCGGCAGCGCCCGGTGTCGAGCCGCGTGATCTCGATCATCGGCGTGTTGCCGATGCTGTCCAGCACGCTGTGGTGGATCGACTCCATGGCCCCAGGCTGGGCCAGGCGACGCCCCAAGGCAAGCTTGGTCGCGGGCGCGCCAGGCGGTAGGGTAGGGGCCTGCCGCCCAAGCTGGGAGTGACGCGCATGCCCGCTCAGGTCTCGAGCGTCAAGATCAGGGACGTGAACATAAAGCTGCACCGGGTCGGGCGCGGCCCGACCGTGCTGTTCCTGCACGGCGCCAACGGATTGCCGCAATGGCTGCCGTTCTTCGATGCGATCGCGGACGGATTCGAGGTGCTGGTGCCCGAGCATCCGGGCTTCGGCGGATCGGACGATCCCGCCTGGATTCGCAACATCCCCGATCTCGCCATGTTCTATCTCGACTTCATCGAGGAGATGGGCCTCGAGCGGTTCCACCTCATCGGCCATTCGCTGGGCGGGTGGCTTGCGGCCGAGATCGCGATCCGCGACCGCTCGCGGCTTCTGAGCCTCACGCTGATGTCGGCGGCGGGCATTCGCGTCAAGGGACTGCCCTCGGGCGATCTCTTCATCTGGGGACCCGAGGAGACCGTGCGCAACGTCTATTACGACCAGGCGCTGGCCGACCAGGTGCTCGCGATCAAGCCGACCGAGGAACAGCTCGACATCCTGCTCAAGAACCGCTTCACCGCGACCAAGTTCGGCTGGCAGCCGCGCTGGCTCAATCCCGATCTGGAGAAGTGGCTGCACCGCTTGAAGCTGCCGACCCTCGTGGTGTGGGGCCGCGAGGACAAGATCTTCCCGCACCAATACGCCGATCTGTGGATCGAGCGCCTGCCCAGCGCGCGCCTGCTCATGGTCGAGAAATGCGGCCACGCGCCCCACACCGAAAAGGCCGGCGAGGTGATCCCCGCCGTCCGCGCATTCCTGAAGGAGGCCGCGCGATGAAGCTCCTCTCCTTCCACCTGATGCCCTACCGGCATCTCGATTTCGAGGCGGCGGCGAAGCACCGCTCGGCCTGGGTGGTGCTGCCCAACAGCCTTTACGACCCGGTTCTGGGCGCCGACGAGTATCAGAGCCATATCGACTTCCTGGTGCATTCGGAATCGCTCGGCTTCGACGGGCTCGGCGTCAACGAGCATCACCAGACCGCCTACGGCATGATGCCGGCGCCCAATCTCATCGCCAGCACGCTGATCGCCCGCACCAAGACGGCGAAGATCGCGATCCTCGGCCGGGCGCTGCCGCTCACAAACAACCCGATCTTCATCGCGGAAGAGTTCGCGATGCTCGACAACCTGTCCAGGGGCCGCATCATCGCCGGCTTCGTGCGCGGCATCGGCGCCGAGTATCACTCGTCGGGCACCAATCCCTATTTCTCGCACGAGCGCTTCCACGAGGCACATGACCTCATCGTCAAGGCCTGGACCGAGCCCGGCCCGTTCAACTTCGACGGCCAGCATTTCAACAACCGCTACGTCAATCTGTGGCCGCGGCCCTACCAGAAGCCGCATCTGCCTATCTGGATCCCGTCGCAAGGCTCGAGCGAGACAGTGGTGTGGGCGTCGCATCCCGACCGCAAGTATCCGTTCCTGGTGACGTTCTCGCCGGGCGAGCTGGTGACGCGCTATCTCAATTCCTATCGCGACCAGGCACGGAAATACGGCTATGAGCCTTCGGGCGATCAGCTCGGCTGGGCGACGCCGATCTATGTCGCCGACACCGACGAGCGCGCGCGGGAGGAATCGAAGCGCGGGCTCGAGACGCTGTTCAACAACTATCTGCGCATGACGTCGGAGATGCTGATCCCGCCCGGCTACACGTCGCTGTCCTCGACCAAGGCCTTCTTCAAGATGCGGCAGAACTACGCCACCCGCGACAGCTACATGACGGCGGAGAACCTGGTGTCAGGCGGCACGGCGGTGGTCGGCAGTCCCAAGACGGTACGCGCGGCGATCGAGGCCCTGCGCGAGAAGACCGGCTTCAACATCCTCATCGGCATGTTCCAGTTCGGCGTGCTGTCGGACGAGCTCGCGCGCCGCAGCATCGAGCTGTTCCACACCGACGTGATGCCGCATTTGAAGGGGTGACCCCACCCTAGCCCTCCCCCGCAAGCGGGGGAGGGTTGGGAGGGGGCGGAGCGGCGCGCTACTTGCCGCCCGCGTACTTGCCCGTGAGCTGCGGCGTGTGGACGCCTTCGAGCTTCTTGTCGTGGTGCTCGAGGCGGGTGTCGCGGCCCCAGGTGCGCTTCAGGTCGTCGCGGATATTGAACCGCAAACGGCCAAGCCCCTCGCATTCGAGCTCGATCTTGTCGCCGTTCTGGAACGCGTTGAGGCCGCGGTGGTTGGTGCCGCTCGCCAGGATGTCGCCCGGCTCGAGCGTGTGCAGCGAGCTCACCCATTCGATACAGCGCGGAATCTTGTGCGCCATGTCGTCGGTGTTGTAGTTCTGCATGAGCTTGCCGTTGTTCCACAGCTTCACTTGCAGCTTGTGCGGGTCCTTGATCTCGTCCTTGGTGACGAGGAAGGGTCCGATCGGCGCGAACGTCTCGCGCGACTTCATCTGGTAGAACGTGTTTCCAGCCGGCGGCAGGTTGCGCGCCGAGCCGTCGATGAAGTTGATATAGCCGAACACATAATCCATGGCGTCGGCGGCTTTGACGTTGCTGGCGCGCTTGCCGATCACGACGCCGAGTTCCGCCTCGCCCTCGAAGATGCTCGCTGGCACGTCGGGCAGGATCATGGTGTCGTCCTGGCCGATGACGGCGTTGGGGGATTTGTGGAAGCCGTTGATCGGCGCCGGCTCCGACCGCGTGCCGTCTTCCATGTAGTTGACGGCCATGCAGTCGATGTTGCCGGGCTTCGGCAGCGGCGGGCGCAGCTTGACCGAGCTCAGCGGCACGCCTTGGCCCTTGGCGGCGGCGTCCTCGAGCTGCCTCCGGTAGTCGGAAAAGCGCTCGATCAGCCCGCTGATCAGGTTGCCCGGCCCGGTGTGGGGGATGTCCTTCACCACCGCGCTGACGTCGACGACGGTGTCGCCCTTGACCACGCCCAGCTTGAAATCGTTGAAGAATACGAGCTTCATCGTGCGTTCTCCTGGCCTCGCAATGATCCTCTATTGACGCGCGAATCGCGTCGCGATTCAAGGCCGCATTTGGCGGCGGCGTTATTTGGGATCGAGCGTGAGGATGCCATCGCTCTCGTCCGCGTCGAAAGTGAGGTAGGAAAGGTTCCGCCACGGCAGCAGCAGATCGCCCCAATGCGGCGACAGCGGGTTGCCCGACTGGCCCGGCGTGATCATGAAGCGCGCGTCGCCGGGCGCGGCAAGATCGACGATCATGCGCAGGCTCGGCCCGTGCCGGTCGGCGAACGGGGCGGCGTCGTCGCCCATGAACATGACGCCGGCATTGACCGTGTCATCGCCGCCGCCGACCGCGATCGCAAGATCGAACCAGCGCCCGAAGAGCGGCACTTGCGACCACACCGGGCTCGCGAACGAGGCCTCATGGGCGCGGCCCCAGCGCCATTGCGCGCTGTCCGCGCCATAGCGCGACTTGAGCTCGCCCAGCGCGCGGTCGAGCGACGAAGCGAGCGCGTCGCCGCAATCGCCGCTCGCGCCGCACCACTCCTTGTGCTCGGTCAGGATCAGGCGGGTGACGTTGGGCCTGAGGCTGGAATAAAAGGAAAATGCCGGGCCGAGCTTATCGGCCAGCAGCGTCCGGTTCAGCTCCCTCAGCCAGGCGATGAAGATGAGCGGCTCGGCAGCGCCCGGTGCCATCAGTCCGTCCCAGCGCGCAAGCCGCGCGGCGGCGGTGGCCGCGTCGTCGCCCTTGGGCTTGATGGCGAGCATCAACGGCAGCAGGCTCCGCGCGGCGAGCGACAGCTCGTCGGCCTGGATCGAGGCCATCGCGTCGGGCGACTGGCGCGGCGTGGCGTCGAGCAGGGAAGCAATACGCTCGGCGCGGTAGGGCAGCTCCCAATCGCGCGCGAGAAAATAGGGATAGTCGTCCGCCACGATCTTGTTGTTGGCAGTGACGAACCGGCCGCGCGGCGGATCGCTCGCCATGGGCAGCGCGTCGAAGGGAATCATGCCGGTCCAGTCATGGTCGCCGCTCCATCCCGGCGACGGCAGCCAGCCGTCGCCGCCGGCGCGGATCGGCACCAGCGCCGGCGCGATGAAGCCGATCCGGCCGTCGACATCGGCATAGACGATGTTCTGCTGCGGCGCGGCGTAGGATTTGAGCGCGGCGCGGAATTCGCCCCAGTCGCGCGCGCGGGCCATCTCCCAGATCGCCTGGGGCGTGCGGTCGTCGGCGCCGAGCCAGGTGGTCTGGAGCGCGAGAATGTCGCCGCCCGCGGAATAATTCGCGAGGTCGGACACGACCGGCCCATGCCGCGTCGCGCGCACGGTGAGCGCGGCGTCGGCGCCGTCGCGCACCCGGATCGTCTCCTCGCGCGTCGTGAAGGCACGCGCGCCGTCGGGCGTCAGGTAGCGCGCGGGATCGGCCGGGTCTGGCTTCTCGACGAACAGATCCTCGACATCGCTTCCCGTGGTGGTGAAGCCCCAGGCGATGCGGTCGTTGTGGCCGATGATGAGGAACGGCGTGCCCGGCGCGGTCACGCCGGCGAGCGTGAGCCCGGGCGTCCTGATGCGCGCGAGATACCACACGCCCGGCGCCGAGAAATCGAGATGCGGGTCGTTGGCGAGCAGCGGCTTGCCCGATTGCGAATGCGCGCCGTCCACCACCCAGTCATTGGACGCGGCCTCTGGTCCGATTCCGGGCGGCAGCATCGCATAAAGAGCGTCGACCTCCCGCGCGCCGAGCACAACCGGCGCGTCCTTCTCGTATGGTGGATAGAGCACGCCAAGCTCGTCGGGCGAGAGGCGCGTCAAAAGCCGCGCCCGCAACAGCTCGCCGCGGAAATTGCCGGTGAGCTGCAAATCCATGATCTTGCCCCACACCAGAGAGTCCGCGGGCTTCCAGGGCTCCGGCCGCGCGTCGAGGAGGTAGTATTCCGGCGGCAGCGCACCGGTGCGCGTCGCCAGGAACGCGTTGACGCCGGCGGCATAGGCGTCGAGCGCCCCGCGCACCTCCGGTGACAGCCCGGCATATTGCGCGGCGGCGGCGCGATAGAGACCCAGGGTCCGCACTGTCCGGTCGATCGGCAGGGTGCGCGCGCCGAACCATTCCGACAGCCGCCCCGCGCCGTAGCGCCGCATCATGTCCATCGAGAACAGCCGGTCCTGGGCGTGGACGAAGCCGAGCGCGAAAGCGGCGTCGTGCTCGCTCGCCGCGGCGATGGTGGGGATGCCGTGCGCGTCGCGGCTGACGCGCGCGCTCTTCTCGAGGCCGGGCAGCGCGATCGTGCCGTCGGTCTGCGGCAGCGACGAATGCAGGAACAGCGCCGCCGAACCGGCGCCCGCCACGAGCAGAAGGATGACGGCGTAGAAGACGCGCGCCAGCGTCCGTCGCACCGCTGCGTCTCAGGCCAGATTCACGATGATGGTCTTCTTGCGCGTGAAATGCTCGAGCATCGCCTCGAGCGAGGCTTCCTTGCCGAGGCCGGACTGCTTGATGCCGCCATAGGACATGTTGGCCTGGACCACCATGTTCTGGTTGACCTGCACCAGGCCCGCCTCGAGCCGCTGCGTCGCGTCGAGCGCGGTCTTGAGATCGCGCGTCCAGATGGTCGCGGCGAGGCCATATTCGGTGTCGTTGGCCTGCGCGATCGCGTCGTCGTAGTCCTTGAACTTGATGACGCAGGTGACCGGCCCGAAGATTTCCTCGCGCGCCAGGCGGTGGTCGTTGGCGATGCCGGTGAAGATGACCGGCCGCACGAAATAGCCGCGCCCCAGCTGCTCGTCCTTCGGCATCGCCGAGCAGTGCAGCGCCCGCGCCCCTGCCGCCGCTTCGCCGAGCTTTATGTACGACACCACCTTGTCGAATTGCTGCTTCGAGATGATGGTGCCGATGTCGGTCGCCTCGTCGAGCGGGTCGCCCATCTTCATGGCGTCGACTTTGGCCTTGAGCCGGTCGAGGAAGGCGTCGTGAATCTGGTCCTGCACGAAGATGCGGCTCGCGGCGGTGCAGCTCTGGCCCTGACGCGTGAAGCGCATGCCAATAGCCGCGCCGTCGACCGCCTTGTCGAGATCGGCGTCGCCCATCACGATCATCGGGCTCTTGCCGCCCAACTCCAGCGTCACCGGGATGAGCTTTTCCGCGGCGCTCTTGTAGACCATCTTGCCGGTCTCGACCGAGCCGGTGAAGGTCACCTTGCCGACGCCCTCGTGCGCGACCAGCGGCGCGCCGCAGCCCGGTCCGTCGCCCGACAGGATGTTGAGCACGCCCGGCGGCAGGACCTGGTTCATCACCTGGCACGCGCGCAGCACGGCGAGCGGCGCCTCCTCGGCCGACTTCACCACCACGCTGTTGCCCGCCACCATCGCCGGCGCGATCTTGAGCGCCATCAGCAGCAGCGGCACGTTCCACGGGATGATGGCGCCGACCACGCCGATCGCGTCGCGCTGCGTAATGGTGATCGAGCCGGGCTTGAACGGCACGCTCTCGCCCTTCAGTTCCGAGCCGAGCCCGCCATAGAAGATCAGTACGTCGGCGAAGACGCCGGCCTCGACCCGGCTTTCGGTGCGGATCGCCTTGCCGGTCTCGAGCGTAATGAGCCGGGCCAGCTCCTCGACATGGTCGTTGAGGAGGCGGCCGCATTCCTGGACCAGCCGCCCGCGCTCGCGCGCGGCGAGCTTGGACCAGCCCTTCTGCGCCTTGGCGCCGGCCCTGACCGCGACGTCGACATCGGCCGCATTGCCGTCGGCCGCGTCGCCGACCTGCTCCTGGGTGGCGGGATCGACGACGGGGAAGGTGCGTCCGGTCACCGACGGCACCATCGCGCCGTCGATCAGGAGCTGGTTGGAAAGCTGCCGCGCCAGCGCGCGCGGATCGAGAACCGGCTCCAAGCGGTTGACCTGCATCGCGCCCTCCCTCGGCGTCGCGTCCCGGGCCGTGATGTACCGCATCGCCCGACTTCACGGAAGTTTTAACAAGCCGGGGCGGCGCGGCGCGTTACCATGGTTGCAACCATAAGGGGAGGGGTGCCATGAAAAACGTCATCGGTCTTGCCGCGATCCTGCTGGCCGTCGCCGCGCCACCGGTCCTGGCGCAGAAATCTTCGCCCGCAGACTTGGTTAAACAGGCGGTCGCGGCCGAAGGCGGCGCCGACAAGCTCCGCGCCCTGAAGCGGCTCTCGATCACCGCCGAGGAGACGCTTTGGGAGCCGGAGCAAAGCATGGTGGCGGACGGTCCGCCGCGTCCCTTGGGCCGCTCCAACATCTCGATTCGCTGGGACCTCGAGCACGGCATGGAGCGCGCCGACATCGACCACACCATCCTCTATTTCTTGGCCGGCCAGGAGAAATACAGCGAGATCGTCACGCCTGCGATGGGCGCGGTGGTCACCGACAAGGGCCAGCGGGCGATGTCGGGCGCGCGCCTCGCTTTCGACCTGCGCGAGCTGGAGCGCGCCTCGCCGCTCTTGCTGCTGTCGGCGATGGACCAACCGAAGAACGTGTCGGCGATGCCCGACCAGAAGCTCGGCAAGGCGAGCCTGCCGGCGGTCGCGTTCGCCGACGGCGGCACCAAGTTCATCATCCTGTTCGACCGCAAGTCGCATCTTCCCGCGGCGATCCGCACCCTCGAGGACGATCTGGTCCATGGCGACGGGCATTACGACATGGCGCTGGCCGAGTGGAAGGATGTCGGCGGGGTCAAGATCGCCCATTCGCTGCATTACACCTTCAACGGGCTCGACAAGCTCAAGGTCACCTACACCCAGGCGTCCGCCAATCCGGCGCTGCCCGGCGACAGCTTCGCCATCGACGACGCAGTGAAGCAGGCGGCGAAAGGCCCGCGCAGCGGCGACCTGCCGTGGCAGGAGATCCTGGGGCAGCAGAGTTTCGGCCGCTTCGACGATCTCCAAGCCGAGAAAAACGAGCAGGCAGGCATGGTGATGAAGCTCAACGAGCTGTCGCCGAACATCCAGCACGCGAGGGGCCGCAGCCACAACAGCCTGATCGTCGCGATGCCGACCTACCTCGTGGTGTTCGACTCTCCCCTGAGCGAGGCGCAGTCGCGCTGGACCATCGACGCGGCGAAGGCGAAGTATCCGGGCAAGCCGGTGAAGTACCTCGTGCTCACCCATCACCACATGGACCATATCGGCGGCATGCGCACCTATGTCGCCGAGGGCGCGACCATCATCGTCGGCAAGCCCGACAAGGCCCATATTCAGCGCGTTGCCGCCGCGCCCCACACCATGCATCCCGACGAATTGCAGAAGCATCCGCGCCACGCCTCGGTGGTCGAGGTCGGCGACCGCATGGCGCTCAAGGACGGCGGCCGCGAGATCGACATCTTCCGCATCGCCAATCCCCACGCGGAGGGGATGCTGATCGGCTTCGTCAAGCCGGAGAAGCTGGTCTGGGTCACCGACCTCTATTCGCCCGGCCAGAAGGTCAAGACCGACCAGGCGGCCGAGTTCTACGCTACCGTCAAGAAGCTCGGCATCGCGCCGGAATGGTATGCCGGCGGCCATGGCGGCTCCGGCAAGCAAGCCGATTTCGACGCCCTCATGGCGACGAAGTGAGCAGGGGTTAGAGCCCCAGCTCTTTCAGGATCGCCGCGCGGTCGCCGTCGAGGTCGGGGGCGGGCGGGCGGGTCGGCGGGTCGGGGAAGACCGAGAATTTGAGCGGGTTGCCGGCCAGCTCGAGCCTGCCCGCAACCTTGTCCTCGACCGTGATCAGCATGTTGCGCGCCTTCACTTGCGGGTGCGCGAGCGCCTGCGCCACGTTGTTGATGGGCCCGCACGGAATCCCCGCCCTCTCGAGGAGCGCGATCCAGGCGGTCGTGGTCTTGGTCTTGAGCGTGCGCTCGAGCTCGTCCTGGAGCTTCGGTTGGTTCTGCTGGCGCAGATCGTTGCTGGCATAGAGCGGGCTGTCGGCGAGGTCCTTTCGCCCCAGCGCGGCGCAGAGCTGGACGAACAGCCCGTCATTGCCGGCAGCGATGATGATGTTGCCGTCCTCGGTGGCGAGCGCCTGGAACGGCGTGATGGTGGGATGGCGGGCGCCCAGGGGGCCGGGGATCTCGCCCAGCACGGTGTGGCGCATGACCGCGTTCTCGAGCAGCGCGATCTGGCAGTCGAGCATGCCGATGTCGATCTTGGTCGCCTCGCCGGTGCGCTCGCGATGGAGGAGGGCGGCGTTGACCGCGATCGCGGTGTAGAGACCGGCGCCGATATCGCCGATCGAGAACCCGACCCGCGCCGGAGGCTCGCCGGGATAGCCCGTGATGCTCATGACGCCGCCCAGTCCCTGCACCACCATGTCGTAGGCGGGATGGCGCGCATAGGGTCCGGTCTGGCCGAAGCCCGAAGCCGCGGCATAGATGAGGCGCGGATATTTCGCATGCAGCGCCTCCCAGCCATAGCCGAGATTCTCCATCGTGCCGGGCCTGAAATTTTCGACGACGAGGTCCGCCTTGACAAGCAACCGCTCGAAGATGGCGCGGTCGCCCGGCTGCTTGAGGTCGAGCGCGATCGATTCCTTGCCGCGATTGACCGACGCGAAATAGGTGGATTTGCCGTTGCGGAAGGGCCCGTATTCGCGCGCGTCGTCGCCCTTGCCGGGCTGCTCGACCTTGATCACCCGCGCGCCCATCTCGGCCATGAGCATGGTGCAGTAGGGACCGGCGAGGATGCGCGAGAGATCGACGACGACGATGCCCGAAAGCGGCCCCTGTGCGGCCATTCATGCGCCTCTTGCTCGAGATGAGGGTCGGCCCGCGTTCATACACCGGCGCGCATCGAGCGGCAATCGTCCCTACCACTTACGCCAGCGCCTCGATCAGCGGCCGCAACTGGTCCTCGAGGCCCTGTGCGCGTCCGACCGAGCTGCTATAGATCGGCTGGCGCACCTGGGCCACGCTGGCGGTGTTGACCGGGCGTTCGCTGCGGTGGAAGGCGAGGCAGGCATCGTCCCACGCGAGGCCGCAATGGGCGACGATGCGGCGCGCCTGCCCCTCGAGATCGCCGACCACGTCTTCATAGCGCACATCGATCATCGCGCCGTCGGGAAGGACATCGCGCCAATGCGCCATCAGCGTGCGGTAGGCGCGGTAGTGGCGGCCGAGCTCGCCAAGGTCGTAGGTGTGGAGCTGATATCCCGCGTCGAACAGTTGTGCAAAGCAGGAGAGACAAGTGTCGAGCGGATCGCGGCAGGCGTGAATGATGCGCGCGTTCGGCAGGGCGAGATGGATGAGGCCAAGATGATGGAAATTATCCGGCATCTTGTCGGTGATCCGCGCCGCCTTCGGCGCGGCCGCGCCGAGCGACCGCAGATAGGTCCTGCCGATCCCGGCGATCTGCTCGCCCGACAGGCTCGCGACAGCCTCGGGGAGCCTGCCCTCGACGCCCGCTGCTCGGATGGCATCGGTCATGGATTTCTCGAAGTCCCAGCGCTCGCCGGCGCCGTGGACGGCGGGATGGCTCGCCAGGATCTGTTCCACCAGCGTCGTGCCCGACCGGGCCATGCCGACGATGAAGACCGGCACGTCCGAGGTGTCGCCGAGGCCCGACTTCGCGCGCATCAGCTCCGGTGTGAACACCGCGCGGCTGCGCTCCATGGCGCCGAGCGCGATCGTCTCGTCGTAATCGAATGTCTTGCGCTTCATCGCGTTGGCTTCGATCAGCCGGTGCAATGAGCGCGCGTGCTCGCCCAGGTCGGCGTCGGCCTTGGCCAGGGCGTAGAGGAGGCGGATGCGATCCTCGCCGGACAGGGTCGCGTCGCGCTCGAGCGCCTGCATCGCCTGGATATGCGGATCGCCGGCGGCAAAGCGCTTGGTCAGGCCGAGACTGTGGTAGGCGGCGGCGCTGCGCGGCGCGCTCGCGATCACCGTCTCGCAGATTCGCTCCGCCTCGGCGATCCGGCCAAGCTCGCGAAGCACGCTCGCCATTCCAAGCTGGGCCACGACGAGACCCGGCTTGAGCGTCAGCGCCTTGCGGTAATGCGCGAGCGCCTCGTGCGGGCGGTTTAACGCATTGAGCGCGAGTGCCGCATTGCAATGTGCCTCAGCCAAGTCGGGCCGCAGCGCGAGCGCCGTCTCGTGATGGGCAAGCGCCTCGTCATAGCGGCGCAGCCCGTGCAGCACGCCGCCGAGCCCGATATGGGGCTCCGCGAAGCCCGGTTTGAGGTCGAGCGCCGCCTGGTGATATGAAGCAGCCTCTTCCAACCGGTTGAGGGCGTAGAGCGCGTTGCCGAGATTGTGATGGGCCTCGGCATAGCCCGGCTCGATCACAATCGCCCGCCGGTGACATGCCAGCGCCTCCTCCGCCCGCCCGCGCATGCGCAGCATGAGGCCCATCGTGTTATGCGCCATGGCTGAGTTCGGGCGCCGCCGCAGCGCCTTGCGGACGAGCGCCAAGCCTTCGTCAAAACGCCCTGCCTGGTAGCGCAGCACCCCGAGATTGTGGAGCGCGTCGAAATTGTCGCGCTCCTGCCGCAGCAGCGTTTCGAAGATTTGCTCGGCCGCCGCCGCGTTGCCGGTCTTGAGATGCGCCAGCGCGTCACGGATCGCCTGCGCCGGATCGAGATTGCCGCGTCGCGTCATGCTTGCCGATTTTACGGCAAGACGGCATCGCCGTCTAAGCGGCGGCAATCGCTTGCGCCGGGCCGCGCGTTGCGGGATGGTCGCGCGATGATCGAGCGCCAGATTCGCTGCCTCGGGCCGCACGGCTTTTACCGCATGGCCTATTTCGAGTGGCCGGGGCCGGCGCAAGGGCGGGTCACCGTCTGCGTCCACGGCCTGACGCGCAACGGGCGCGATTTCGACCGGCTCGCAGCATCGCTCGCCGCGCGCGGCCCCGTCCTGTGCCCGGACATGCCCGGCCGCGGCAAGAGCGACTGGTTCGACCATGCCGAGGATTACGGCTATCCGACCTATCTCTCCGCCGTCGCGGCACTGCTGGCGCGGCTCGACGGGGCCGAGATCGACTGGGTCGGCACCTCGATGGGCGGGATCATCGGCATGTTTCTCGCGGCGTTGCCGGGGATGCCGATCCGCCGCCTCGTCCTCAACGATATCGGTCCGCTCATCGCGGCCGAGGGCCTGCGCCGGCTCGCGAGTTATGTCGGCGCCGATCCGAGCTTCCCCGATCTCGCTGCGCTCGAGGCCGATCTGCGCCGGATCGCGGCGACGTTCGGACCGCTCCGGCCCGTGGACTGGGCCCATTTGGCGCGCGTGAGCTCGCGGCGGCGGCCAGACGGCACGCTCGGCTATGCCTACGATCCGCACATCGCCACGGCGGGGCCTCAGGCCGAGCCCAACGACATCGATTTGTGGGCGAGCTGGGCCCCGATCACGGCGGAGACCTTGGTGATCCGCGGCGCCGATTCCGACATCCTGCGCCACGACGACGCCGTCGCCATGACCGAACGCGGCCCGCGCGCGCGCCTCGTCGAGCTTCCCGGAATCGGCCACGCGCCGGCGCTGATGGCGGAGGACCAGATCGCACTGGTCCGCGACTTCCTCCGCGACTGACTTGGACGAGGCGTCAGCAATCACCGGCTATCTCGCGCCCGAGGGCTTCGTCGCCGAACTGGTCGAGGAACTCGGCGACGCCGTGCTCGAGACGCATGGGCGCCTCGTGCTGGCCCAAGGGCCGCCGCGCCCGGCCGCGTGGGTCGCCAATGTCTGGCTCGATCCGGCGCGGATCGCGATCGCCTCGATTGCCGACGCGGCGCGCAAGCTGCGCGCGATGCAGCGCAACTGGGCGCTCTATTCGCACGTGCATCACCGCCGCGCCGCGCTGATCCGGGACGCCTTGCCCAAGGTCTCGGCCAAGCCGCTTTCGTTCGGCGCGAAGCCGCCCACCGCGCCGCTTGGCTCCTGGACGCTCATCGATCCGGCGACGCTTCTGGCATCGCCGCGCTGCACTAGCGCCTTCCCCAATGGCGAGGTGCGCTTCGTCGAGGACAAGACGGCGCCGCCGAGCCGGGCCTATCTCAAGCTGTGGGAACTCTTCACCGTGACCGGCGTGCAGCCGGCGCCCGGCGATCTTTGCCTCGATCTCGGCAGCAGCCCGGGCGGTTGGAGTTGGGTCCTCGCCGGTCTCGGCGCGCGCGTCGTCAGCGTCGACAAGGCGCCGCTCGAGCCGCGCATCGCCGCGCTGCCCGGCCTCGAATGGCGGCGCGAGAGCGCCTTCGCGCTCGATCCGGGCCTCTTTCCGAAAGTTGATTGGCTCTTCTCCGACGTGGTCTGCTATCCCTCGAGGCTGCTGCGGCTGGTGGAGCGATGGCTCGATTCTGGGAATTGCCGGCGTTTCGTCTGCACGATCAAGTTCCAGGGCGCGACCGACCATGACATCGCAAGCCGCTTCGCCGCCATCCCGGGCGCGCGCCTCCTGCATCTCCACCACAACAAGCACGAGCTGACATGGACGAAGCTCGCGTGAAGACACCTGCCGATCTCGGCATCGCGCCATTCGCCCCGCGCGCACCATGGTGGGGCGCCGATCTGCAGACGCTGAGCAATTACCTCCGCCCGCGCGCGTCGCTCGATGCCTACGCGCAGGAGCGCCTGGTCCTGCCGCTCGGCGACGGCAGCGGCGACCGGCTGTCGGCGGCATTGAACCATCCGGCTTCGGGGGGCGAGGGGCGGCCGCTGGTGGTGCTGATCCATGGCCTGGGCGGCGACGAGGACAGCACTTACATGCGGCGCAGCGCCGCAAATTTGCTCGCGCGCGGCTACAACGTGCTGCGCGTCAATCTGCGCGGCGCCGGACCGTCTCGGCAGCTGTCGCGGTTCCAGTATCACGCCGGCCGCACCGAGGATTTCGCCCTGGCGCTCGCGGCGCTCCCGGCGGCACTAACGGCGCACGGCATCGCTGCGGTGGGATATTCGCTCGGCGGCAACATGCTGCTGAAGTTCCTGGGCGAGCGCGGCGGTGCGGCGCCGGTGCGTGCGGCGGTGTCGGTCTCGGCGCCCATCGACCTGGCCGCTACCTCGCGGCGCATGCTGCGATTGCGCAACTTCGCCTACCAGTCCTACCTCATGCGCAACATCCGGCAGGAGGCGGTCGCGCCGATCTCGGACCTCAGCGCCGCCGAGCGCCGCGCGGTGCTCACCGCGCGCACCATCTGGGCGTTCGACGAGGCCTTCAGCGCGCCGCGCAACGGCTTCGCCGGCGCGGAAGATTATTACGCGCGCAACTCGGCGCGGCGCTTTCTCGGCGGCATCAGGGTTCCGACCCTGGTCATCCACGCGCTCGACGATCCCTGGGTTCCGGGCTATGCCTATGTCATGCACGACTGGGGCGGCAACCGCCATCTTCTGCCGCTGCTCGCGAGCGGCGGCGGACATGTCGGGTTCCAGGGCCGGGACCGGCGCGTGCCGTGGAGCGATCTCGCGATCGCGCGCTTCCTCGAGACGTCGTTCAGCCCGCCTTGAGGCGCTTGGCCGCGTCGACCGCGGAATAGGTCAGGATGCCGTCGGCGCCGGCGCGCTTCATGCCGAGCAGCGTCTCCATGACCACCGCCTCGTCGAGCCAGCCGCGCTCGATGGCGCCGCGCAGCATCGAATATTCGCCGCTGACCTGGTAGACATAGGTCGGCACCAGGAAGCGCTCCTTCACGCGGCGCACGATGTCGAGATAGGGCATGCCCGGCTTCACCATCACCATGTCGGCGCCCTCGGCCAGATCGAGCGCCACTTCGCGCAAGGCCTCGTCGCCGTTGGCCGGGTCCATCTGGTAGCTGCGCTTGTCGGCCTTGCCGAGCGCCGTTTTCGAGCCGACCGCGTCGCGGAACGGCCCGTAGAATCCCGACGCGTATTTCGCCGCATAGGACAATATACGTACCCGCTCGAACCCGTTGGCGTCGAGCGCGTCGCGGATGGCGCCGACCCTGCCGTCCATCATATCCGACGGCGCGATCACGTCGCAGCCGGCCTCGGCCTGGACCAGCGCCTGGCGGGCGAGGATTGCGACCGTCTCGTCGTTGGCCACCTGGCCGTCGCGCACCACGCCGTCATGGCCGTGCGTGGTGAACGGATCGAGCGCCACGTCGCACATGACGCCGAGATCCGGGTGCGCGCGCTTCACGGCCCGCGCGGCGCGGCACACGAGGTTGTCCGGGTTGACCGCTTCCTCGCCGTCCGCGGTCTTGCGCTCGGCCGGCGTCGCGGGAAAGAGCGCGACCAGCGGAATGCCGAGCGACTTCGCCTCGCCGGCAGCATCGACCAGCGCCGCGATCGACAGCCGGCTCACCCCCGGCATCGACGCGATCGGCTCGCGCGCGGCGGCCGCGTCGTGGACAAAGACCGGCCAGATGAAGTCGGAAGCGCTCAGCGTGTTCTCCGCCACCAGGCTGCGCGACCATGCGTCGCGCCGGTTGCGGCGCATGCGGATACGGGGAAAGGCTCCGAGCGGCTGGAACGGCGGGGACGACACGCTTGGCCTCGCAAATCCTTACTGCGTACGATGATAGGGACGGGCGGGCGGAGGCGCAATCGCGCCTCGGTTGCGCGCGAGAACGCGGCGCCGATATGATCTCCCCATGGATTTCTCCCTCAGCGCGGAGCAGCGCGCGATCCAGGACACGGCGCGGGAATTCGCCGCGCGCGAGCTTTGGCCCCATGCCGCGCGCTGGGACGAGGAGCAGGTCTTTCCCGTCGACACCCTGCGCCAAGCCGCCGCGTTGGGCTTCGCCGCGATCTATGTGCGCGAGGAGGCCGGCGGCAGCGGCCTGACCCGGCTCGACGCGGCGCTCGTCTTCGAGGAATTGGCGGCGGGGTGCGTCTCGACCGCGGCCTATCTCACCATCCACAACATGGCGGCGTGGATGATCGACCGCTTCGGCGACGCGGCGCAGTGCCAGCGCTTCCTGCCGCGCCTCGTCACCATGGAGCATTTCGCCAGCTACTGCCTGACCGAGCCGGGCGCAGGTTCCGACGCGGCGTCGCTCGCGACCCGCGCGGCGCGCGACGGAGACGATTACGTCCTCAACGGCGCCAAGGCGTTCATCTCGGGCGGCGGTGCGAGCGATCTTTACGTCGTGATGGCGCGCACCGGCGGCCCCGGTGCCAAGGGCGTGTCCTGCATCCTCGTGGAGAAGGGGACGCGCGGTCTTTCCTTCGGACGCAAGGAGAAGAAGCTCGGCTGGAACAGCCAGCCCACCACCACCGTCGTGTTCGAGGATTGCCGCGTGCCCGTCGCCAACCGCTTGGGCGCCGAGGGCGACGGCTTCAAGATCGCGATGATGGGGCTCGACGGCGGCCGCATCAACATCGCCGCATGCTCGCTGGGCGGCGCCAAGGCCGCGTTCGCGGCGGCGCGCGCCCATCTCCTTGAGCGGCGCCAGTTCGGCAAGCGCCTGGCCGAGTTCCAGGCCTTGCAGTTCCGCCTCGCCGACATGGCGACCGAGCTCGAGGCGGCCCGGCTCATGGTGCATCGCGCGGCGCACGCGCTCGAAGCGGGCGAGGCGCAAGCGACGCTCGCCTGCGCCATGGCCAAGCGCTTCGCCACCGACGCGTGCTTCCACATCGCCAACGAGGCGCTGCAGCTCCACGGCGGCTACGGCTATCTCAAGGATTTCCCGGTCGAGCGCATCCTACGCGACGTGCGGGTCCACCAGATCCTCGAAGGCACCAACGAGATCATGCGGGTCATCATCGCCCGCCGGCTGCTGGGCGAATGAGCGACGACGAGATCCTGCTCGAGCGCCGGGGCGGGCTCGGCATCGTCACCCTGAACCGGCCGCAGGCGCTCAACACGCTGTCGCTCGGCATGTATCGCCGCTTCGATCCGGCGATCGCCGCGTGGGCAAGCGATCCGGGCGTGCGCGCGGTGGTGGTGCGAGGCGCGGGCGAGCGCGCCTTCTGCGCCGGCGGCGACGTGGTCACGGTCTACCACGCGCGCGCTCAGAAGGCCGGGCCGGGCGACTACAAGGCGGATTTCTTCCGCGAGGAATACCAACTCATCCGCCGCATCCACCGCCTGCCCAAGCCGGCGATCGCGCTGATGGACGGCGTCACCATGGGGGGCGGCGTCGGCGTTTCCGTGAACGGGCGCTTCCGCATCGCGACCGAGCGCACGCTTCTCGCCATGCCCGAGGTCCATATCGGCCTCTTTCCCGATGTCGGCGCGAGCCGGTTCCTCAATCTCTGTCCGGAACGGATCGGGCTCTATCTCGCGCTTACCGGCAAGCGCATCGGCGCCGCCGACGCGCTCCTGTGCGGCTTCGCAACCCATTTCGTGCCGCACGAGCGGCTCGCGGCGCTGACCGAGGCGCTCGCCGCTCCCGCCTCCGACATCGAAACCGTCCTCGCCTTCCATGCCGCCGACCCCGGCCCCGCGCCGCTTGACGCTTTGCGTGCCGCGATCGACCGCTGCTTTGGCGGCGCCAGCGTCGAGGCGATCGTGTCGGCTCTCGCGCGTGAGGACGCGCCCTGGGGCGCCGAAGCACGCGAGGCCGTCGCGCGCGCATCGCCGCTGAGCCTCAAGATCACGTTCCATCAGCTCGGGCTCGGCGTCGGCATGGATGTCGAGGCCGCGCTCGCGCTCGAATACCGCATGACGCAGCACTGCATGGCAGGTCACGATTTCTACGAGGGCATCCGCGCGCTCCTCGTGGACAAGGACCGCAATCCAAGCTGGCAGCACCGCGATCTCGCCGAAGTGAGCGCGGCCGAGGTCGAAAGCTACTTCGCCTCCATAGGCGACCGCGAGCTGCGCTTCGACTAGCGTCACTCCGCGAGCTTCGTCACGTCCTGCATCACCAGGCGGTCGGCCGTGAGCGGCGTCGCGATGTCGCCGAGGGCGCGTTGCGCGTCGATCAGGTTCTGCAGTCGCGCGCGCGAGACCGCGCCGGTGCGCTCGAAGAAGTCGATCTGGCGAAAGAAATCATAGCTCGCTTCTGCGTCGGGGCGGCTCGAATGCGACGCCTTTACGAAGATGTCGATCGCCTCGGTGCGGTTGGCGTCGTCGTGAAGCCAGGCGACCGCTTGCGTCACCGCGTCGTCGAGGGCGCGCGCGGTGGCGGCATGGGCGGCGGCCCAGGCCCGGTTCGCTGCCATGACGCTGAAGATGAGGTCGCGCGCGTAATCCATCGCCAGCGCGATGGTGACGAAGCCCGCCTCCTTGGCGCGGAAATTCACCGGCGGAATCAGCATCGCGGCGTCGGCAGAGCCCGATTGCAGCGCCGCGAGCCGCGCGCCGGTCGAGCCGCCGAAGATGAGATCGTATTCGCCCTTGGCGAGGCCGCCGGCGCGCGCCATCCGGTCCCAATAGACCGCGGTGATGTCGGCGGGGCCGCCGATCGACACGGTCTTCCCTTTGAGCTGCGCCAGCGACGCGATGCCCTTCTTGCCGATCAGCTCGTAGGGCGCCGCCTGGCCGATGACGCGCAGGATCGCGATCGGCGCGCCCTTGTCGACGGCGTGGATCGGGTCGGCCGCGCCGGCGATCGCGACGTCGAGCGAGCCCGCGGCGAGTTGCTGCACGATGCCCGGCGCGGTCGGGCCGAACACGAATTCGAACGCAATGCCTTGGACGGCAAAGAGACCCTTGCTGTCGGCGATGAGGAAGGGCCAGATCGGCGCCACCGCGGCGCCGACGAAGCCGGCTTCGACCTTCTCCGCGGCGTGTGCGCCCGGCGCCGCGACGACGCACAGGAGCGCCGCGGCGCCGGCGCGCAGCGCCCTCATTGTGTCACCTCCGTCATGTCCGGCAGCACCAGGCGCTCGACCGTAAGCCCGGCATCGACCAGCCCGCGCGCCCGTTCCTCGTCGATCAGCGTCTGAAGCTGCGCGCGCGACACTTTCGAGCTGGGCTCGAAATAACCGATCTTGCGCAGGAAGTCGTAGCTCGCCTCGGCGTCCTCCGGACTCGCGTGCGCGACCTTGACCAGCAGGTCGGTCGCCTCGCCGCGGTGGCCGGGATCGGTGAGCCAGGCGATGCTCTGATCGGTCGCGGCGAGGAGGCGATGTACGATGTCGCGGTGCGCCTCCGCCCAGGCGCGCGACAACGCCATGCCGGTGAAGGGGATATCCTTGACGTAATCGGCCGCCAGAGCGACGGCGTGATAGCCCTTCTTCTCGGCATGGAAATTAAGGGGCGGGAGCAGCATCGCGGCATCGGCGACGCCGGCCTCGAGCGCCGCGAGCCGCGCCGCCGCCACGCCCGCGGAAATGATGTCGTAATCGCCTTTCTTGAGGCCGGTTCCCGCCATCATGCGCTCGAAATAGACATTGGTGATGTCGTTGCTGAGGCCGATCGAGATCGTCTTGCCGCGCAAATCCGCCAGGCTCGTGATGTTCGCCTTGCCGATCAGGACGTAGGGCGCCGACTTGCCGATGATGCGGATGAGGGCAAGCTTCGCGCCCTTGTCGATCGCCTGCAGCGGCTCGGGTAGGCCGACGCTGACGATCACGTCGAGCGAGCCGCCGGTCAATTGCTGCACCACGCCGGAGCCGCTGGGCGCGAAGTTCAGCTCCATGTCGATCCCTTGCGCCGCGAGGAACCCCTTGTGGAGCGCAATGTAGAAAGGCCATAGCGGCGCCTGGCCGCCGAGCGTGCCGGCAATCACCTTGTCGGCCGCCTGAGCGCACGCGCCGCACAGGACGGACCAGACCGCGAGGGCGCATGCAAGGGCTTGTTTGCGACGCATCGTTCCACCTTTCCAACCACCGCGCTTTTTGCGCATGCTAGCGTTGCGGGAGAAAGCGGGAAACGGCTTATCGCTTGCGCGGAAGGAGGCGCCATGCGCATCGGATTCATCGGGCTCGGTAACATGGGCGGGCCGATGGCGGCGAATCTGGCGAAAGCCGGCCATCGCGTCGCCGGGTACGACGTCGCGCCGGCCGGCGTCGCGCGGCTCGCAATGGCGGGCGGCGAGGGCGCGGCCTCGATTGCGGCCGCGGTCGCCGGCGCCGAGCTCGTCCTGACCATGCTGCCGGCGGGCGCCGAGGTGCGCGCGGTCTATGACGGCGCGGGCGGCGTTCTCGCCGCGGCGGAAGCGGGCGCGTTGCTGATCGACTGCTCGACCATCGACGTGGCCACGGCGCGCGCGGTGGCCGAGGGCGCGGCGCGGCGCGGCTTCGACATGCTCGATGCGCCGGTCTCGGGCGGGGTCGCGGGCGCGGCCGGCGCCACGCTCACCTTCATGGTGGGCGGCAGCGAAGCGGGCTTCGGGCGGGCCGAGCCGGTGCTTCGGGCGACGGGCAAGACGATCATCCATGCCGGGCCCGCGGGCAACGGCCAGGCCGCCAAGATCTGCAACAACCTGATGCTCGGCATCTCGATGATCGCGGTGTCGGAGGCCTTCGGATTGGCCGACCGGCTCGGGCTCGAGCGCCAGAAATTGTACGACATTAGCGCCAAATCCTCGGGACAATGCTGGTCGCTGACGAGCTATTGCCCGGCGCCCGGCCCGGTGCCGGCGGCGCCCTCCAACCGCGACTACGCGCCCGGCTTCACCGCCGTCATGATGCTGAAAGACTTGAAGCTTGCGCGCGATGCGGCCGCCGACACGGGGGCCTCGAGCCCGCTCGGCGCCGAGGCCGCGCGGCTTTACCAGCGTCTCGCCGAGGCCGGGTTGGGGGCAAAGGATTTCTCCGTGATGTTCCGTTTCCTGGCCGATGGACTGGCCTCCGCATCAAGGAGTTCTTAACATCGCTTCGCCTAATATCGGCGCCTACCGCCAGCGCCGAGGCTTTCATGCAGACCGCCTATCTCGACGTCATCGCCATCGTGGAACGGCTGCACCGGCAGTTCCTTGAAGTCGTCAAGCTCGAGCTCGACAAGGAGAGCGTGCACGACATCAACAACGTGCAGGCGATGATCCTCTACAATATCGGCGAAACCGAGATGACCGTCGGCGAGCTGACCTTGCGCGGCTGCTATCTCGGCTCGAACGTCTCCTACAACGTCAAGAAGATGCTGGAGAACGGCTACATCATCCAGGAACGCTCGCCGCACGACCGGCGCTCGGTGCGTGTCCGTCTCTCCGAGAAGGGCCTCGCCCTCCATCACAAGCTGAGCAAGATGCACGAACGCCATGTCGCCGCGCTGATGCAGGGCGTGGTCCAGTCGGAAGAGCTGGTGGCCGCCCACAAGACGCTGCGCCGGCTTGAGCGGTTCTGGATCCACGCCGTGGAGCTCGGCTCGCGCGCCCAGCAATTCACCCCCGCCGCCTGATCCAACTCCCCGGCCGCTAGAGCATTTCCCGCTGGATCGGAATCGGCAGGGGATTCCCAAGACGGCCTGGATGTGATTCAAGCTGGCTGCTGGAAGCAGGGGGCCAGCATGGATGCCGGCAGCCTATTCGGATGATCTTCGAGAACGGGTGATACGG
>DATNID010000036.1:0-32430 GCA_035604615.1 Allostellaceae bacterium
GGCGGTGTGAAAGACGCGGCCGCGATTGGTCTGGATCGCCGGGTCAATCAGCTCGGCGCGGAGCGCGCGCAGACGGCGCACCGTCCCTTCCTCGTCTGCGCCGGTCAGCCGCGAATAACCCGCGACATCGGCGGCAAGAATGGTCGTCAGCTTGCGCTCGACCCGCTCCGATGCCACGCGTGCTCCCCCGGCCGTTGACACGCGATCATATCACTGCGTGCCCGTTCGCGGAAATCCGCCCCACCGCCGCGACCAACTCTCGGTCCGAGTCTCCTTATGGCACGCGAAGTGCTGCGATTTCCGATTTGCGGCGGCATTCGGTGCATGATCGGACGTAGCGAACACACCGCTGGACTGGTGCTCCGGCTCAGGCCGGACGGATTAAGATCACCTTGCCGAATTCGCCTTCGCCCGCCGCGTTCGTATTCGTCCGTCCTGATCCACGAAATCAATGCGGGATCGTTGTGGGCGGGCCTCCCGCGTTTCTTCAACACCTTGACCCAACAAGGGAAATTCTGATATGGCGCGAACGCCCCGTCCGCCACGAATTTTCGTTACCTCCGATCTATCATGCATTCAGGCACGACGATCCAGACCGACCCGCAACAGTGACGTGAGCGCCGATGGCGAAAAATGAGCGGCCGCCGCCGCGGATTCCCAACCCGATGCCGGCCCGGCCCGCGTCCGCCATCGCCGCCAAGTTCGAGCGCGCGCTGGCCTTGCACCGGCAGGGCAACCTGGCACAGGCCGAATGGCTCTATCGCCAGGTCATCGACCGCGAACCCGGCCACGTCGATGCGCTCCATCTTCTGGGCGTCATCGCGTATCAGCGGGGCCGGTTCGACGATGCCGCCCGGCTGATCGGCCGGGCGCTGGCGCTCAAGCCCGATTTTGTCCAGGCGCTGTTTCATCGCGGCACCACGCTGATGGCGTTGAGAAGGCCGGAGGAAGCGCTGGCGAGCTTCGACAAAGCGCTGGCGCTCAAGCCCGATTTTCCGGAAGCGCTGTGCCAGCGCGGCCATGCGTTGATGGCACTGCAGCGGCTGGACGCAGCGCTGCTGAGCTTCGAGCGGGCGCTGGCGATACGGCCCGACTTTGCCGAGGCGCTGAATGGACGGGGCAATGCGCTGTTGGAGGCGAAGCGGCCGGACGATGCGCTGGCCAGCTTCGACCGGGCGCTGGAGAACGATCCCAATTATGTCGCGGCGCTCAACAATCGGGGCAATGCGCTGCTCGAGCTGAGGCGGCTGGACGACGCGGTGGCGAGCTGGGATCGGGCGGTGGCGCTGAGACCCGACTATTTTCAGGCCCTGACCAATCGCGGCAACGCGCTGGCGGAGTGGAGGCGGGTCGACGAGGCGCTGGCGAGTTATGCGCGTGCGCTGGAGATCAAGCCCGACGATGCCGATGCGCATTGGCACGAAAGCCTGTGTCATCTGCTGGCCGGCGACTTCTCGCGCGGGTGGGAGAAATACGAGTGGCGGTGGCGCCGGCAGTCGTTGCCGGTTCCGCCGCGGGATTTCACCCAAAAGCTGTGGCTCGGTGCCCAAGACCTGGCGGGCAAGACGCTGCTGCTGCATGCCGAGCAGGGCTTCGGCGACACCATCCAGTTCTGCCGCTATGCGACGCTTGCGGCCGAGCGCGGCGCGCGCGTCGTGCTCGAAGTTCAGGGCGCGCTGAAGGCGCTGATGTCGGGACTGGACGGCGTCGAGCGGGTTGTCGCCAGGGGCGAGACGCTGCCGCCGTTCGACCTTCATTGCCCGCTGATGAGTTTGCCTCTGGCGTTCAAGACCACGCTGACCACCGTTCCGGCGCGGGTGCCCTATCTGAAACCCGCCCCTCATCTGGTCGAGAAGTGGCGGCAGAGATTGGGCGAGCATCGCGCACCGCGCATCGGCCTGGTCTGGTTCGGCAGCTCCGGACACCAGAACGACCGCAACCGGTCGATCGCGTTGAGCCGCCTCGCACCGTTCCTCGACAACGGCGCGACGCTGGTGAGCTTGCAAAACAGCCTGCGCGACGAGGACCGGCAAGGATTTGACTCACACAAGATCCATCACTTCGGCAGCGAGTTGCGCGATTTCGCCGACACGGCAGCGCTGACGAGCCTGATAGACAGCGTGATTTCGGTCGACACCGCCGTGGCCCATCTTGCCGGCGCGCTGGGCAAGCGGATCTTCATTCTGCTGCCGTTCATTGCCTCTGACTGGCGCTGGCTTACCGACCGCGACGACAGCCCATGGTATCCCACGGCGCGCGTGTACCGGCAATCGGCGATTGACGATTGGGAAAGCGTGCTCGAGCGCGTCGCCCGCGAACTGCCGCGCTGACCGGGAGCGACAACGCGTGGCCGGGCCGGGCCGGGCCCTGCCAAGCTCCCGCTCTCATCGAAGCGACGAGGATGACCGGCTTTTGCAACAAAAGACCCGGCAAAGTGGATATGGGCAAGCCGCCCCCGGTTCACACCCGGGGCGCGGGGCAGCCTGTCACGGGCGGTCCCTTGTAGTCCGTGCCGCCGGGCCGGTTTTGATGGAGCGGGTCGGCGCAGAGGATCCGGCGGTGGGGGTGACGCTCGCCGGCAGCCAGGCGCTTGTCAGCCGCGCTCGACCGCCTGGCGTAAACGTTCACCTGGCGCAATTCCGCGACGCATTGCCGGTCGGACGTGGCGCTCTTGGCGGCATCGAGGTGGCGCTGAGCCTCGCGTGTATTCGGTCCCGGCCGCAGGCCATCGACGAAGCGCTGCGCATCGGGAATCTGCGCGCATGTTATCCCGCCGCGCTTGGTGGCGGCCGCGCCCGCAGGCGGGGCAGCCGTGTCCGGAGCCGCGGACGACGCGGCCGGGAGCGGCGCCGTTGCGCCTTGGGCGAGGACGGCGCAAGGCACGAAAAGCGGGAGGGCGGCAAACATCACTGCAGCGGCGCGCATGCGGGATCTCCGGATAGGATTCGGCCCCTTAACGCGGCCGGACGCGAAAGGTTCCACCGCGACGCGCGAATCATGCCTTGGGGATTGTCGCGGCCATAGAGGGCCGCTTGGCGAATTCCGCGTACCAACCGGCGAGGCTCGGCCGGCCGCTCCGCCATTCGTCTTTCGGGAAGCGGAAATCGAGATATCCCAAGCCGCAGCCGATGGCGATGGTGCCGAGGTCGAGCCGGTCGAGATCGCCGGCGCTCATCTCGAGCGCGTCCAAGGTCTGGCGGATCGAGCGCTCGTACTCGGCGAGCCGCCCAGGCGATTGTTGCGCCGGCGGCCGCATCACTTCGCCGATGCGAGGCACCGCCGCATCGGGGATGCCGTCGCCGAGCACCTGCCGCTTGAGCACCTGCCAGCGCTCCGGCCCCGTCGGCGGCAGCAGCCGGCTGCCTTTGAGCGTATCGAGATATTCGCAGATCACCCGGCTGTCGAACATCATCGAGCCGTCGTCGAGCCGGAGCGCCGGGATGCGGTTGACCGGATTGATTCTGCCGTAGTCGGACGGGAAGGCATGAACGGCGACGCGTTCGAGATCGAGCGCGATGCCGAGTTCGCTGGCGGTGACGCTCACTTTGCGGACATAGGGCGAGGTCGGCGAGTAGTAGAGCAGCACGGCGGTCGCTCCCTGGCGGCTTCCCAAGCTTCATTGTGCGCCGGCTCGCGGGCGCCAACAAGGGCGCGTCGCTTGCGGCAATGTCGTTTGGCTGGAATGCGGTCCGTGCGTCCTTCGACTGCGCAAGCTTCGCTTGCTCCGCTCAGGATGAGGCGAAAATTCTACCTCACCCTGAGCGGAGCGAAGCGTAGTCGAATGGGCGCAGGATGCCGTTGCGGCCTCCGCCGAATCCGCGCATTCTCCCGCCATGGCAAAACCGCACCGCATCGACGTTCACCATCACCCGTCACCGCCGAGCTATCTCAGCGCGCGCTTCGAGCGGGACAAGCAATACGGCCAACAGAAGAACTGGAGCGTGGCGCGGTCCTTGGAGGACATGGACCGCGGCGGCGTGGCGACGGCGATCCTGTCGCTGCCGCACGCGGTACAGATCTGGCCGGAGAAAGTCGAGGAAGGGCGCCATCTGGCGCGCGACTGGAACGAGTTCATGGCGCGGATGGCGTCCGACCATGCGGGCCGCTTCGGCGTCTTCGCGGCGCTCCCCATCCTCGACATCGATGGCAGCCTGCGCGAGATCGAGCATGCGCTCGACACGCTGAAGGCCGATGGCATCGCGCTGATGACCAATATCGGCGACAAGTGGCTGGGCGATCCGCACTATGCGCCGGTCTTCGCCGAGCTGAACCGGCGCGGCGCGGTGCTCTACACGCACCCGGTCGCGCCCAACTGCTGCCGCGACCTGATCGAGGAGTTCAACGATTCGGTGATCGAGTACGGCGCCGACACCACGCGCGCGATCGGCAAGGTGCTGTTCGGCGGCTCGGCCGCCCGCTATCCGCGGATACGGTTCATCTTCTCCCACGCGGGCGGGACCTTGCCCTACCTCGCCTTCCGCTTCCTGCGCCAATACCGCAACGCGCGCGACGAGATCAAGGCGAGGATGCCGGACGGCTTGGTCCCGGCGCTGAACAAGCTCCATTACGACACGGCGAACTGCGCCAACGTCCATGCGATGGCATCGTTCACCAAGCTCGTGTCGGTGTCGCAACTGATGTTCGGCACCGATTTTCCTTTCGGCAATGCCGCAGCGGATGCGCGCGGCCTGACGGAGTGCGGCTTCACCGACGCCGAGCTGCGCGCCATCGAATATGAGAACGCCTGGCGGCTGCTGCCCCGGCTCGAGAACGTGACACGATGAGCCGGCGTCACGTGCGATTTCCCATCCTTGGGCTTCTGGCCGCGATCGCCGCGACGATGGGCGGATGGTCCGCTTCGGCCCAGGATTGGCAGGAAGGCGCGGGACCGGACTGGCAGCGCATCCTCGCCGACGCGAAGAAAGAAGGCAGCGTCGTCGTCACCGGCCCGGCCGAGCTGGCCGATCCGATCGCCGCGGGCTTCCTGCGCGATACCGGCATCAAGGTCGAGTTCCTGGGGCCGTGGCCAGCATGTCGGAAAGCCGCGTCACGCGCGAGGTTCAGGCCAAGAACGTCACCATCGACTTCATCTTCACCGGAACGGCGATGCTTCCCCTGGTGAAGCGGGGGTTTTTCGCGGACGAGAAATCGCGCCTCGTCCTGCCCGGCGCTTCCGACCCGAAGAACTGGGCCGGTGGCAAGCTGAAATGGGTCGACAACGATCAGAAATACATGCTTCAGACGCAGGAATCGGTGACCTCGACGCCGTTCTATGACGCCGACGCGGTGGGGCCCGGCGGTCTTGCGAGTTGGCGCGATCTGTTGGACCCGAAATACAAGGACAAGATCGTGGTCTACGATCCGCGCAGCGGCGGGCCGGGCCAGCAGATGGTGGGCTATATCGGCGCGCTGTTCGGGATGGATTTCCTCAAGTCGCTTTATATCGGGCAGAAGGTCGTCTATTCGCAGGACAGCCGGCAGATGGCCGAGTGGCTCGGGCGCGGCGCCTATGCGATCGCGCTGGGCGTCTTGACGCCCGATTATGTGCGCCTCCACGACGCCGGCATCGCCAATCTAAGGGTCTCGAGCCTGAAGGACGGACCCGGCTCGATCTCCGGCGGCTTCAGTGTCGCGCTCGTGCCGAACGGTTCGCCGCATCCCAATGCCGCGACCGTGTTCCTCAACTGGATCGCGAGCCGGCCCGGCCAGGAAGTCTATTCGCATGTCGAGAAGCAGCCGAGCCGTCGCATCGACGTCCACGATCCGTCGATCGTCGATTTCACGGTGCCGAAGCCGGGCGTCAATTATCTCGACCAGTACAACGAGGACTGGGCCTTGAACCAGCGCGCCAAGATCATTGCCGAGGTGCTCGAAGTGCTCGGCCGGTGAGGCGATCCGCGCTCTAAGCCACGTCGCCCGGTTTGCGGCGCGCGTGATCGGGCCGGAACTTGGTCTCCGGCTTGACGCCCTTGCGGCGCTGCTTGTGGCTGATGCGGCCGTTCTCGAGATAGTGTCCCTTGACCGCGCGCTCGGCCGCCGCGTCCCATTCGGGGAGCCAGTCGCCCAGCGAATAGCCGAACCACGGCGGCTGCGGCCGCAAGGGCGGCAATCCCAGCTCGTCCCACAGCGTCTTCGCCCGCTCCATGAACTGGCGCTTCGGCAATGCCAAGGGCGGCATGTCGCCCTTCATGGTGGCGTCGATCAGCAGGGTCGAGTCTTCCTCCCCGCCGTGCTCGCGCTTGGGTCCGTGGCCCTGGCCGCGATGCTTCTGGGTTTCGACGTCCTCGACCGGGTTGGTGCGGTATGCCATCGCCCACAGGATCGCGTCGGCATTGTCGGGGTCGATGTCGTCGTTGACGGCGATGCAGATCTTGCCGCAATCGCCCTTGAACGAGGCGGCGCCGCGCAGCGCGCGCCATACCTCGGTCGACGGCGTGTCGCGCTCGACGATCACGGTGGTGACGCGCAGCAGCCCGGTCAGCGGCTCGTGCAGCGCCACGCGCTTCACTCCTTTGATGCCGAGGGTGTCCTTCAGGTGTGCGAGGAACAACGGCTCGTAAGCGACGCGCTTGATGACGCTCGATTCCGACGGCGCCACCTGGCTGATATAGGAGGGGATGATCGGCTGCTTGCGATGGGTGATCGCGGTCACCCGCATCGGCATGTTGAATTCCTCGAGCGCGACGTGGCCGTGCGATTCGCCGAACGGCGCCTCGGGCTCGACATATTCGGTGTCGATCAAACCCTCGATCACCAGCTCGGCCTCGGCCGGCACCAGCAGATCGACGGTGCGCGCGCGCACCACGTTGATGGGCGCGCCCGCAAGCCCGCCCGCGACCGTGTATTCGTCGACATCGAGCGGCAGCTTCTGCGGCCCGAGGAAGGCGACGCACGGGGGACAGCCCAGCACAATGGCGCACGGCATGGTCTTGTCGCCGCGCTTCTGGTGCTTGAGATAGTGCTGATAGCCCCCGGCGCCGCCGACCCGCGTCGCCATGCGCACCACCAGCCGGTCGGGCGCCTTCAGCGCCGCGCGGTATGTGCCCATGTTCTGCACGCCGGTGTCGGGGTCGCGGGTGATGACGTTGGTGGCGGTCAAGGTCGGCGCACTGTCGAAGCCCGGGGTCGAGATCGGGATCGGCAGCATGTCGAGCCCGTTGCCCTCGCCCAGGAGCGCGTCGCCCTCGATCACTACCTCTTGGCAGACCGCCTGGTTGACGAGGCGCGGCTTGATCGGCGCGGCGATGGCGCGGTCCCACTTGGCCTGGATTTCGTCCACCGGCACGCCCATGCCGACGGCATAGATGGCGCGGTTGGCCGCGATCGCGCCGACCACCACCGGCATGTCGTACTTGCGACCGCGCCCGTCGATGACGTTGGTGAACAGGAACGCCTTGCGCTGCGGCTCGTCGAGCCCGCCGACGAATTGCCACCGCACCAGCGGATGGAGCTCCGAATCCTTGTCGATCGGACGGTCGATGCGGATCAGCAGGCCCTTCGCCTCGAGTTCGGCGATGTGCTCGTGGAGGTCGGGATAGGCTTGTCTCGCCGTGCTCAAGTGCCGCACCTCACACCAGCTCGAATTCCATCAGCTCGGTCGGGGCCTGGAAGTAGGCCCGCCGGAAGCTCGCGAGATCGGGGAAGCGCGTCGCCGCCAGACGTTTCGAGGTGAGCTGAACCGTGAGCGGCCGCACATCGAAGGGATAGGGATCGAGCGCCACCCGGCGCGGCGTCTGGGGCGTAAGCGCGAGGCGGATGCCCTCCATGCGGCCGCCGCCATAGGAGACCGGCACCGGCTCGACCGAATCCTCGGCCGGGTCCTGGCAGCAGAAATAGAGGCCGAGCAGGTCCCACACCTGGAGCAGGCGGTAGTTGGTCCACACCTGCGCCGGGTCGAGGGTGCGTTGCTGCTCTTCTTGCCAAGCCTCGTGGCGGGCGATGAACTGCTCGGTCTCGGCGCTGAGCACGCGCGGGTTGAACGTGTTGGGATGGGTGATAGAGCCATAGCGGTTGCGCCACAGCCCGGTGCGGTGCAGGCTGACGATGAGGCCGGAATAGCGGTCGATGCCGGCCATCCAGTCGACGCACCACTGGTACGACGCGAGGTTGCGCCCGCCGACCTGGCGGAAATCGGGGGTCTCGCCGGCGTCGGTGACGATCGGATTGGTTTCGTAGCTAAGCCAGCCGTAATCGTGATAGGTCGCGGCCCGCACCACCGACTCGTAGGGATCGGGCGCGGCGAACCGGTCATTGCCCCAATGGGCGGCGAACTGGCCGACGAGGCGGGAATGGTCGGTCTGGCCGACGAGACGCTGCGACCCGTTCGCTTCCTTGCGGACGATCATGATGACGCCTTCCACAGGTTGGCGTCAGACCATCATGAACCCCCGAAGGCTTGTCAAGGCGCGCCGCTGTCGGCGCGCCGGGGCCGCCGTCCCTATTGGTCCGCCTGCTCCAACGGCACGTCGGTGGGCAGCGCGTCGGTCAGCATGACCGGCAGGCGGACCGCGGCGGTGACGAACACCACCACGGCGAGCACGATGGCGGCGGCGGCGAGGCCGCTGTTCAACGTGGCGCAGGCCCGGTCGACGCGGTGGCAGAAGCCGCGGAACCCGCGGGTTGCCTGCCCACCCGACCCTTGCCGGGCATCCGGATCGATCATGGAAGTCACATCCCCTGCTGAATTCGTTGCCGGGGGGATCTTAACCGTGAATCGCTAAAGGTTTTGTGAACGGGCTCACATCGCCGTAAAAAATTTCACTCGGCCGGGCGGCCCGGGCTGGAGAGCCGCGCGGCGCGGTGGCCGCTCAGTTCCGCGCCAGCCTCGGGCGCCAGCCGCACGAACACGGCGATGGCCATGACCGACAGCACGGCGTTGATAAGGAAGACCGGCGCGAAGTCCGCCGCCGCCAGCGCCCCGCCGCCCCTCATCACGTGCACCAGGTTCAAGAGCAGCGCGCTCACCCCCACGGCAAGCGTCATCCAGAATTGCTGGGCCATGCTGGCGAAGCTGGTGGCGCGGCTCATCAGCGCCGGCGGCACGTCGGCGAAAACCAGGCTGTTGGTCGAGGTCACCTGAAGCGAGCGGAAGAACCCGCCCGCGAGCAGCGCCGCGAAAATGGCGAGATGCGGCGTGGTCGGCCGGAACAGGCTGTAGCTGGCCATGAAGAGCGCGCTGATCACGACGTTGCCGACCAGCACGTGGCGGAATCCCAGGGTGCGGATGATCGGTGTGGCCGAGGCCTTCATGGTCATGGCGCCGGCATAGGTCGCAAAGGTGAGGATGCCGGACTGGAGCGGCGACAAGCCGAATCCCAGCTGCAGCAGCAGCGGTATCAGGAAGGGCAGGCCCTCGATGCCGACGCGGTAGATGCCGCTGCCCAGGATCGCGGCCGAGAAGGTCGGAATGCGCATCAGGGCGAGATCGATGATCGGCGACGCGACCGCGCGCGCGTGGAAGGCGTAAAGCGCCACCAGCACGGCGCCGCCCGCCAGCAGCATCGCGGCGGTCTGCGGCGCCAGCATGCCGCGGCCGGCGGTCTCGAGGCCGAACATCACGGCGGCGAGGCCCGCGCCCAGCAGCACGAACCCGCGCAAGTCCAGCGGCGAGACGGCCGGCTCGCGGAACTCGTCGATGAAGCGGCTGACCAGCACAACGCCCAAAAGTCCGAACGGGACGTTGATGAAGAAGATCCAGCGCCACGACGCATAGGTCACGATGAGCCCGCCCAAAGGCGGCCCCATTACCGGCCCGATCAGCGCCGGCAGCGCGAGTCGCGACATGGCGCGAATGAGGTCCGACTTGGGCACCGTGCGCAGCAGCACCAGCCGCCCCACCGGCACCATCATCGCTCCGCCCAGTCCCTGCGCGATCCGCGCCACCACCAGCTCGGGCAGGTTCTGCGCCAGGCCGCACAGAATCGAGCCCAGCGTGAACATCAAGATCGCGGCGCGGAACAAGGTGCGCGTGCCGAAGCGGTCGGCGGTCCAGCCCGACAGCGGAATGAAGATCGCAAGGCTCAGCAGATACGAGGTGATGGCGAGGTTGAGTCGCAGCGGGTCCTCGTGGAGCGAGGCGGCGATCGGCGGCAGCGCCGTCGCGATGACGGTCGAGTCCAGGTTCTGCATGAAGAGCGAGCAGGCGACGATCAGCGGAACGATGGTCTGGCGGCTGGGCGCTTGCATGGCGCCACTCTAACACCTCGCGGCGCGCGCTTCGATGTCGCGCTCGTGCGCGCGAGTTGCTAGGGTCGTTGCATCATGCGGGCATACCTCGCCGCTTATGGCGCGACCCTCGTCGTCCTTCTGGTCTTCGACATGGCGTGGCTCAGCACGGTGGGCGCGAGCGTCTACCGGCCGCGGCTCGGCGCGCTGCTGCTCGACCGGCCGGTGCTGTGGGCGGCGGCGCTGTTCTATCTCGTCTATGCGGTGGGAGTCGTGGTCTTCGCGGTAGCGCCGGCGATGCGCTCGGAATCCTGGACCCGGGCGCTGTGGGCCGGAGCGCTGTTCGGGGTCTTCGCCTATGCGACCTACGATCTCACCAATCTCGCCACTGTGCGCGGTTGGTCGGGGCTGGTGACGGTGCTCGATATCGGCTGGGGCGCGGTCCTGACGGCGCTCGCCGCTTCCGCTGGAACCATCACCGCCCGCGCAGCGGCAGCTCCTTGAGCACCACCGCCGGAACGATCGACAGCGCCAGGATCAGGGTGCAAATCGCATAGAGATGCGCGAAGGCCTGGCGGATCGTCGCGGCGAGCGCCGCCAGCAGCTCGGGCGGCAGATGAACCCCCGGCTCGTCGAGATGGAAGAGCGCGAGCCCGGGATTGGCGCCCAGTGCCTCGTGCCCGGGAACGGCGAGCGCGCCCGCCGAGAGAAAGCCGATCAGGACGGTGCTGAGCAGCGCCACCCCGAACGCGCCGCCGATGAGGCGAAAGAACATCAGGCACGATAGCCCGATGCCGGTGTCCTGCCAGTGCAGCGCGTTCTGGACCGCGATGGTGAGGGGCGAAAACTGTCCTCCCCATGCGATCCCCAAGATGCCGGTCGCCGCGATGTCGAATGCGAGCGAATGCCCGAGCCCGACATAGCCGATGAGCGCGCAGGTCAGCGCCGCGACGATGTTGCCGATGATCGGAAACATCCGATAGCGCCCGGTGCGCGAGATGAGCGACCCGGCCCCGGCCGAGCCCACCACCGACCCGACCGTGAGCGGCACCAGCCGGAGGCCGATTTCGTCCGGCGAAAGCCCCGCCGCGAGCTGATAGTTGAGCGGCACGAGGATGACGAGCGCCATCATCACCACCTGCACCAAGAGCGTGATCGCCATCGACACGGTGAAGACCGGATTGGCGAACAGCCGCAGCGGCAGCATCGGCTCGACCGCCACCCGCTCGCGCAGGACGAGCGCGAGCGTCAGCGCCAGCCCCACGGCGATCGGCCCCCATGATTCCGGCGAGGTCCAGCCGCCGGAGCGCTCGGCATTGCCGACGCCGAGCAGGATCGGCGTGGTCGAGGCGAGGATCAGGAACGCGCCGGCCCAGTCGATCGCACCCATGCGTTGCGGCATCGGCAGGCGCTTCAGGAACCGGCTCGACAGCGCATAGGCGCCCCAGCCCAGGGGCAGGTTGATCCAGAAGATCCACTGCCAGCCCAGATCCTCGGCGAAGAATCCGCCCAGCACCGGCCCCAGCGCGTTCGAGGTGATGAACACGGCCGCGAAATAGCCTTGGTAGCGGCCGCGGTCGCGCGGTGGAATGATGTCGGCAAGCGCCGCCTGCGCCACCGAGCGCAAGCCGCCCCCGCCCAAGCCTTGGAGCGCGCGGCCGACGATCAGCGCCGGCATCGACCACGCCAGCGCGCAGATGACCGACGAGCCGACGAAGATCACGATGTTGAGCAGCAAAATGGGACGCCGCCCGTAAAGGTCGCTGAGGCGGCCATGGATCGGCGTCGTCACGGTCGAGGTGACGAGGTAGGCCGAGACCACCCACGCCATCGACTCCCAGCCGTTCAAGTCGCGCGCGATGGTCGAGAGCGCGGTGGCGACGATGGTCTGGTCGATGCTGGAGAGAAACATCGACAAGAGCAGCCCGGACAGGATCGACGAGATCTCGGTCTTGGTGAAGGCGACTGGCGCTGGTCCTTGCTCGGGCGGCATGCGCGCGATGGTATCCGATCAGGGCGGCGAAGGGAGTGTCTCGGTTCGAGCTTCCGCCTGCGATCCCTTGCGGCCATCTCTTTGTGCAGAGCCGGTTATTGATCCGGCGCCACCACGATGTTCACGAAGCCGCCGGGCCGCTGTTTGATGTCCTCGAGCGCGTCGTTGACCGCCGTCAGCGGATAAATTCGCGGCGTCCAGACGCCGAGGTCCAGCACGCCGGCGCGCGCCATCTCGGCCATCAGCCGCCCTTCGGCGACGGTGAACCAGTTCGAGCCGCGATAGCCCAGCCCCTCGCCCAGGAAGCGCATGGGCTCGATCGTCACCGGCTCGGCGAGACCGCCGATATTTATCGTGGTTCCACCTCGCCTGACGCAGGCCATTGCGTCGCGCGTCAGCGTTGGCGGGCTGCCGCGACCGGTGCAATCGAGCATCAGGTCGACGCCCTGCCCCTCGGTGCGGGCGCGCACCCACGCGGCCGGGTCGCTCTCGCCGAGCACCAGCGTGTCGATGCGGCGCGGCGCCAGCGCCTTGACCTGGTCCAGCACCTCTCGATTGCGACCGAAGCCGAAAATCCGCGTCGCGCCCATCGCCAGGGCGAGGATCACAGCGCCGACACCCAGCGTGCCGGTGGCGCCATTGATCGCGACCCAGCTGCCCGCCCCGACCCCGCCCTTGCGCAGGCCGGCGAAGGAGGTCCCGAGATAGCCGAAGCGGGCGCCCTGCGCGAAGCTGATTTCGGGCGGCAGCTTGACCAGGCTCTGCGGCGACGCGGTCAGGAACTCGCAAAGTCCGCCGTAAGGATATTCCTCCAGCCGCCGCACCCCGCTCGGCGAGAAGGCAAAATAACCGCGCAAGGCGGCGTTGACGCAGAACAGGCGCTTGCCGTCGAGGCAATTGACGCAGCTCCCGCAGGCGAGGAACGGGTCGACATAGACGCGGTCGCCGACCGCGATGTCGGCGAGCCCGTCCGGGGCCTCGACCACGATGCCGGCGGCATCGAGACCCATCGAGGCCGGCGCCGGCGGCATCAGCGGCCAGAACCGGCCGCTGAAGATCGCATTCATCGCGGGGATGATGGCGCAGGCCTTGACCGCGACCAGCACGTCCTGCGCCCGAGGCTGCGGCCGCTCGATGCGGTCGATCAGGAAATTCTCGCCGGGCTTGTGCAGTCGGGCGGCGCGCATCTGCGGACTGGCCATGATCTCTCCCCAAGGCGACGGAGCCGCGATCTGCGCTCGCAATCGCGCGGCGAAGCGTGCGGGGGAGGGCGGCTGCCGTCAAGTCGGGCCGGTTTTGCGCTGGCGTCGGCCCACACGCTGGACGGACGGGCGGCGCGGGGATATGTGTTGGCGGCGAGGCATCTGGGCAAAGGACCGTCCGATGAAGGTCTTCATGTTCCATCTCATGCCCTACGCCTATCTCGACATGGAGGCGCGCGCCCGCGCCCGCTCGGCCTGGATCGTGCTGCCCAACAGCGAATACGATCCGGTCAAGGGCCACGAGCTCTACAACCGCTATCTCGACGAGCTGGAGCTCGCCACCGAGCTGGGCTTCGACGGCGTCGCGGTCAACGAGCATCACCAGAACGCCTATGGCCTGATGCCCTCGCCGGTGGTGATGGCGGCGGCCCTGTCGCGGCGCACCAGGACCGCCAAGATCGCGATTCTCGGCAGCGCCTTCTGCCTGCGCGAGCATCCGCTCACGCTCGCCGAGGAGCATGCGATGCTCGACGTGGTGACGGGCGGGCGGCTCATCACCGGAATGGTGCGGGGCCTGGGCGCCGAGTATTTCTCGATGGGCGTCAATCCCGCCTTCTCGCTGGCGCGCTTCCAGGAGGCGCATGATCTCGTGGTCCAGGCCTGGACGCGGCCGGGCCCGTTCGCGTTCGAGGGCCGCTTCTTCAACTTCGAATACGTCAACGTGTGGCCGCGGCCCTACCAGAATCCGCATCCGCCGATCTGGTGCCCCTCGACCGGCAGCACCGAGACGATCGAGTGGGCGAGCCATCCTTCGCGCCGCTATGTCTATGTCCAGAACTACAGCCCGATCGCGTCGGTGGTGCGCTATCTCAACCTCTATCGCGAGACGGCGGAGCGCGTGCACGGCTATACCGCGCGCTCGGAGCAGATCGGCTGGGCCGCGCCGGTCTATGTCTCGGACAGCGACGATAAGGCGCGCGAAGAGGCCGGCCCCCACATCGAGCTCCTGTTCAACAAGCTGCTGAGCCAGCCGTTCGAGCAGCTCTTCCCGCCGGGATACCTGTCCGCCGAGAGCCGCCGCTCCATGCGCACCCACAAGCGCAGCGTCACCGCCGGCGACTACACGGTGGACCAGCTCATCGAGCTCGGCATCATCCTGTGCGGCAGCCCCGACACGGTGCGGCGCCGGCTCGCCGACAGCCATCGCACGCTCGGGTTCCAGAACTTTCTCGGCCTGATGCAGTTCGGAACCTTGCCGCGCGACCTGACCGAGCGGAACATCCGCCTGTTCGCGGCCGAGGTCATGCCGGCGCTACAGTCGCTCACCGACAAGGACTATGCCGGCCTGCAGCCGCAAGCCGCCGAATAAGCGAAGAAGGAGTTCTCCATGCCGATCCCCGATCTCACCGGCACCGTCGTCATCGTCACCGGCGCCGCCGGCGGCCTCGGCGGGACCATGTCCTTGGCTCTGCTCGAAGCCGGCGCCAGCGTCGCCGCCTTCGATCTCGAGAGCAGCGGGCGTTACATGGACGAGCTTCTGGCATCCGCGCGCGACCGCCAGGCCGGCAACCGCGTGAAACCGTTCTGGTGCGACGTGCGCAATCCGGCCCAGGCGGCGAGCGCGGTCGCGGCGGCCGCTTCCGCGTTCGGCCACATCGACGGGCTCATCAACAATGCCGGCCTCGGCCCGGTCTATCACCCGAAGACGCATGCCAAGCTGCGCTTCTACGAGGTCGAGGTCGATGCCTGGACCAGCCGGATCGAAACCAATCTCACCGGCGCCTTCGTCGTGGCGCGGAGCGTGGCGCCGCGTCTCGTCGCGCAAGGGCGCGGCAAGATCGTCAACGTCACCACCAGCTATTTCACCATGACCGGCGAGGCGCTGACGCCTTATGGACCGGCCAAGGCGGGGCTCGAGGCAGCCAGCGCGATCTGGTCCAAGGATCTGGCCTCCACCGGCGTGAGCGTCAACGTGCTGGTCCCCGGCGGCGCCGCCAACACGCGCATGGTCCCGTCCGAGGTCGAGCCGGACCGCGACAGGCTGGTCCAACCCGCGGTGATGCGCGCGCCCATCCAATGGCTGATGTCGCGCCAGTCGGACGGCGTCACCGGCAAGCGCTTCATCGGCAAGGACTGGGACCCGAGCCTCGATCCCAACGAGGCGGCCCAAAAGGTCGGCAAGCCGGTTGCCTGGTGAGGCTCAGAGCGCGGCCTCGAGCATCTCGGCGAGGGCGTCGGGCATGTCGACCATGACGTCGTGGCCGCACGAGACCTGGTGCACGATCCAGCCGGGATCGGCCTTGAAGCGCTCGTAGAAGGCGTCGAACGGCGCCGACGGATAGGCGGTGGCGCGGATATAGTGCCGCCGCTGCACCGCGCGATAGGCGCCGGTGAGCGCGAGCTTCTCGCGCACCGTTCCCAGGGGATGGGGCGTGCACTGCCGGTCGACCCACGCGCGGTCGCGTTCGTTGACGCGGAACGTCTCGGCCGAAACCGGCGGCATGGACATCCCGGTCGCTGGAATCTGCCGGTTGGTCAGCTCCTGCAGCGATTGCCCGCTCTCGGGCACGAACGCGTCGAGATAGACGAGCGACGCGATGCGCTCGGACACCTTGTCGGCGACGCCGGTCACTACCATGCCGCCATAGGAATGGCCGCACAGCACCACGTCCTTCAACTCCTCCCAGCGGATGAGGTTCACCACGTCGGCGACGTGGGTGCTGAGATTGACCGACTCCGAAAGGAGGTGAGAGCGGTCGGCGAGGCCGGTCAAGGTCGGCGTGAACACGCGATGACCCTTGGCCGTGAGCCGGTCCGCAACGCGGCGCCAGCACCAGCCGCCGTGCCAGGCGCCATGAACGAGAACGAAGGTGATCTTGTCCATTGCTCGCGATCCCATTGCACGAAGTGACGGCAGCAATGCTACTCTCGCCCTTGCGCTCTTGCCAGGGCATCGAGAGAGGGTCAGGGACCATGCGCCGCATCGCGCTCGCCATCGTTCTGCTGCTGCTCGGCGCCGGGCCGCTTCAGGCCCAGCCGGCCGACATCGTCATGGCGGTGCCGACCTTCAGCCTGTCGCTGAGCTTCGAATATATCGCCGAGGACATGGGGCTCTATGACAAGCACGGCGTCCACGTGAAGGCGGTCGTCCTTCCCGGCGTCGGCTCGATCAACGCGGTCATTTCGGGGAGCGCCGAGTTCGCGGTCTCCTCGGCCACCTCGATGACGCGCGCGGCGGCGCGCGGCCAGCGCCTCCTTGCCATCGCCATGACTACCGACCGGATCATCGCCCAGGTGGTGCTGCGCAAGGACCTCGCGCGCGGCTTCGATCCCGGCGGGCCGTTCGCCAAGCGCGGCCTCATGCTCCAGGGCCGCACCATCGCCGTCGATTCGACCGGCTCGCTCATCCACGCCTATGTACGGCTCATGGCGACGCGCGCGGGCTACAGCCCGGACGACGTCCACATCGCGGTGATGCAGCCGCCCAACATGGAGGCGGCGTTTGACTCGAAGCAGGTCGACGGCTTCGCCATGTCGCCGCCCTGGCCCGAGAAGCCGGTGCTCGAGGGCACCGCCGTGATGATCGCGAGCGGGCCCGACGGCGACCCGGCCGATCTCGTGCCCTTCGCCAACAACGTGATCCTGGTGCGGCCCGACACCTGCGAGAAGCGCAAGGAGGTATGCGACGCGGTCGGCCACGCCAGCGCCGAGGCGATGAGCTTCATGAAGGACCATCCCGACGAGGCGCTGGCGCTGGTGAAGAAGCGGTTTCCGACGCTCGACGACAAGCTCGTCGCCGTGTCGTTCGCGATCATCCGCAAGATCACCCCGGTGCCGCCGGTGGTGAGCGTCAAGGGCATCGACAACGCCGAGCAATACAATGTCGAGTCCGGCCTGATGAAGCCCGAGGAGAAGCTCAAATCCTATGACGGGCTTTACACCGACGCCTATATCCGCTGAGCCGGAGCCTGCACCGGCGCTCGACCATGTCGTGGTCAATGCGCGCGAGCGGCTCGAAGCGGCCGCGGACGCCTATCGCCGCCTCGGCTTCCACCTGACGCCGCCGAGCCGGCACACGCTCGGCTCGATCAACCGCCTCGCCGTGTTCGAGCGCGACTATCTCGAGCTGATCGGGCTCGACCCCGACGCCTCCGTACCGCGCGCCGAGCTGTTGCGCTCGCCCATTGGCCTCAACGGGCTGGTGTTCGCGACGGAGTCCGCCGACGCGCTTTACCGCGCGCTCGCCGCGCGCGCGCCGGTCGAGACGCCGCTCGAATTCTCGCGGCCCGTCGCCATTCCCGATGGTGCCGCCGAGGCGCGCTTTCGCGTCGTCCGCGTCGCGTCCGATGCTACGCCCTATGGCCGCGTCTATTTCTGCCAGCACCTGTCGCGCAACCTGGTGTGGCGCGATGAGTGGCAGCATCACCCCAACGGCGCGCAAGGAATCGCCCGCATGGTGATCGCCGCCGCCGATCCGGCCGCGACGGCTTCGCTCTATCGCGGTTTGTTCGGCGGCGCGGCGCTGTGCCCAGCGCCCGGCGGGCTGACCCTCGCGCTCGGCGCCGCCCGGCTCGACATCCTGGCGCCCACGCGCGTCGCGGAGGAATTCGGCGTGCGGCCTGCGGGCGACGCGATGGCCGCGCTCACGTTCAAGACGGCCTCGCTCGACGCGGTGCGGCGCGCGCTCGCTTCGGGCGGCGTCACGCCATCGTGCGACGATGGCCACCGCGTGGTGGTCGCTCCAGACGCCGCATTCGGCGTGAGTCTCGAATTCGTCGCGGAATCATCACACCCTCTCCGCCCCGGTGGGGCGGAGAGGGCAAGGTGAGGTGGGGCGAAACACAAGCGTGGCGATAGATGGGCGTTCTCATTGGGCGCGTCGCTTCGACGGCAATCCCCACCTCTCCCCAATCCTCTCCGCCCCAACGGGGCAGAGAGGGAGTAACAAAGCTACCGCGGCGGCTTGGCGGCGAAGCGGGAGCCGCGGACGCACATGCGGCCCTTGTCGTCCTGCCACAATTTCTCGGTGGTATGGAGATGGCCCAGCGCGCGCGCGACCGACTGGAAATCGTATTCGGCCAGGCGGTCGGCGATGTCGGTGTAATAAAGCGGCTCGGCCTCGATGAGGTCGAGGATGCGCCGCGCCAGTGCCGCGACCGCTTCCTCGTCCGCGGCGCGGCCGGGCAGGTCCGCCTTGCCCTTGACGTAGTCGCCGATCCTGGCGCGGTCGGCATAGGCATAGGCGATGCGCTCGTAGCGCTCCTTGGGCACGCCCTCGGGGATGGTGGCGTCGATCCCGACCTTGGCCGTCGTGGGCACCACGCCCATCGGCGTCGGCTGCAGGCTCGGGTCCAAGGGCTTGCCGCGCGCGTTGGTCACGATCATCACGTCGCGGTCGGCCTGGACGCGGGTCGCGATCGCCCATTCGACCTCGATCGGGTCGAATACGTCGATGTCGTCGTCCACCACCACGACATGCTTCAGATCCATCACCGAGAGTGCGGCGAGGAGCGCGTTCTTGCCCTCGCCGGCCTGCTTGCGGATCGAGATGACCGCGTGCCAGAAGGCACAGCCGCCCAGGGTCACGTTGATGTCCTTCACTTGCACGCCCGCGGTCTTGAGCGCCTGGCGGATCGCGGCGTAGCGCGTCGGCGCCGCGAGCCAGGTGTTCTCCCACGGCATGTGCAGCGCGTAGTAGATCGCGTCCTTGCGGCGCGCGATCGCCTTGATCCGCACCAGCGGATTCCAGTGCAGGCCCCCCATGAGGCGGGTGAACTCGCCGAAGCGCCCCTCGGGCCAGGTCCAGCCCGTGGGCAGTATTTCCGCCTCGAGCACGATCTCGGCGTCGGCGATGTAGGGCATGTCGATGGTCTTGCACGGGGCAAGCTCGACCGGGCGGCCGCGCAATCCGCCGGTGATCGCCATCTCGTCGACGCCCAAGGGCGCGCGATGGCCCGCGCCCATGATCTCGTAGGGATGCGTGCCGATGCTGATCGAGATGGGGCAGGGGCGACCCGCCTTGAGCGCGCGCTCGGCGAACAGCCGCATGTTGTTGGGTGTCACCAGGTCGATGCCGGTGAGGTTCTTCTCCTTGACGATGAAGCGGTAGATGCCGCTGTTGAAGCCGAGCTCGGGATCGCGCGCGATGGCGATGCCGGCGGTGATCATCGGCCCGCCGTCATAAATCGACGACATCGGGATCGGCAGCTTGTAGAGATCGACCTCGTCACCTTCCGCCACCACCTCGCGCGCGCGGGACGTGTTGACGGGCTTGGGCGGAACGGGATGGGCCAGCGCCGCCGCCAGCTTCTCCTCGATCTCTCCATAGGTCTTGCAGCCCAGCGACATGATCGCGCGCTGCTGGGTACGGATGATGCCCGACACCACCGGCATGCCGTAGCCGATGACGTTGTGGAAGAGGAGCGCCGTCTCGGCCTGGTCCACGAGGGTGGCGATGTGGCGGATATCGACCGGCTGGTGCAGGTCGACGAGCTGGCGCTCGCGGCGCAGCCGGTCGAGAAAGCCGCGGAAAGTCTCGTCCATCGCCTGTCCCCGTCGCTCGTGCTTTGACCCTAGCAAGACCTCGTTGTCATTGCGAGCGGAGCGAAGCAATGACAAGCTTGGGGTCGGCGATCGAAGGAGCGGCGAGCGTGGCGAAGACGATGCGGGCGCTGGTGCTGCAGCGCCACGGCGGGCGCGAGGCCCTCGAACTCGTGCGCGACTACAAGCTGCCCGAGCCGGGGCCGGGCCAGGTGCTGGTGCGCGTGCGCGCCGCATCGTTCAACTATCACGATGTCTTCACCATGCGCGGCATGCCGGGCATCAAGGTGCCGCTGCCGGTCGTTCCCGGTCTCGACATGGCGGGCGAGGTGGCTTCGCTCGGACCCGGCGTCGCGGGCTGGCCGGAAGGCGCGCGCGTGCTGGTCAACCCGCTCAACCAGCGCAAGGGGCTGCTCGGCGAGATGATGGATGGCGGCATGGCGGAATTTTGCCTGGTCGACGCCGACCAGCTCCTCGCCATGCCCGACGGGGTGAGCTTCGAGGACGCGGCCGCCCTTCCCGTCGCCTACGGCACGGCGCACCGCATGCTCGTGACCCACGACACGGTGAAGGCGGGCGACCGCGTGCTCGTGCTCGGCGCGTCGGGCGGCGTCGGCACCGGCTGCGTCATCCTGGCGAAGCTCCTGGGCGCCGAGGTGATCGCGTGCGCGTCGAGCGCCGACAAGCTGCGCCGCCTCAAGGATATCGGCGCCGACGAGGCGATCGACTACCGCACGGTCGATTTCTCCAAATGGGCGGTCGAGCGATACGGCAAGCCGCAGCGGCGATCGTATGAAGGCGGGGTCGACGCGGTCATCAATTTCACCGGCGGGGACACCTGGGTCCCGTCGCTCCGCTGCCTGAAGCGCGGCGGCAAGCTCCTGGTATGCGGCGCCACCGCCGGCTACGACCCCAAGGAGGATCTGCGCTACATCTGGACCTTCGAGATCAAGGTGATCGGCTCCAACAGCTTCTACGACGAGAACCTGACCGCGCTGATGGATTTGATCGCGGCGGGCCGGATGAAGCCGCTTATCGACCGCGTGCTGCCGCTCGAGGAAGCATCCGAGGGCCTCCGCCTTATCGAGGACCGCGAAGTGATCGGCAAGATCGTGGTGACGCCGTGAGCGACGCCCTCACGCCCGAGCGCGTCACCGCGATGCTGACGCGGGGGCCTTATCATCAGTGGCTCGGCCTCAGCGTGGTCGCGGTCGGCGAGGACGGCATCGAGCTGAAGGCGGCGTGGCGCGAGGAATGGGTGGTCAATCCGGACCGGCGCTACACCCATGGCGGCATCCTCGCCGCGCTGGTGGATCTCGCGGCGGACTGGGCGATGGTGGCGAAGACCGGGCGCGGCGTGCCGACGATCGATCTCAGGGTCGATTTCCATGCCGCCGCCATGCCCGGCGACCTCACCGCCAAGGGCAGGGTCGTGCGCTTCGGCAGCCAGTTTTCGACCGCGGAGGCGCAGGTGTTCGACGCCTCCGGCCGCCTCCTCGCCAGCGGCCGCGGCACCTATCTCACGGCGCCGCCCAAGGCCTGATTCATGCCGTTCGCCAATGCCGGCGACCTGATCCGCCGCGACCGCGATCCCGCCAAGATCGCGATCGTCGATCTCGGCGGCGAGGCGGGCCCGCGCGAAGTGTCATTCGCCGCGCTTGACGAGGCAGCCAACGGCGTGGCGCGAGCGCTGACGGCGAAAGGATTCGAGCGCGGCGCGCGGGTCGCGATCCTCTCCGCCAACCGCGCGGAATATCTCGCGGCCTTTTATGGCATCCTGCGCACGGGCCTGGTCGCGGTGCCGGTGAACTACCGGTTCCCGCGCGCGACCATCGACTTCATCCTCGCCGATTGCGGCGCGCGGCTCGTGTTCTGCGACGCCGCCCGCCGCGCCGACTGCCCGCCGCATCTGCCGGCGGTGACGTTCGGCGTCGATTTCGAGCGCTTCCTCAATCGCGGACCCTTCGCGGCGGTGGCGGTCGCGCCGGATGCGCCTGCGCTCTTCCTCTACACGTCGGGCTCGACCGGTCGACCCAAGGGCGTGGTGTTGTCGCATGCGGGGCAAGTCTGGACCGCCGAGACGCGGCTTGCCGGCGTCGATCTCGAACGCCATCGCATCCTTGTCGCGGCGCCGCTCTATCACATGAATGCGCTGGCGCTGGCCCAGTTCGCGAGCATTGCGCATGCGACCATCGTGCTGCTGCCGCAATTCGCCGCGCGCGCCTATATCGAGGCGATCGCGCGCTGGCGCTGCACTTGGCTCACCGCGGTGCCGCCGATGATCGCGATGATGCTGCGCGAGAGCGACCTCATGGCGCGCACCGATCTTTCGTCAGTCGAGCTGGTGCGCATGGGCTCGGCCCCGGTCAGCGCCGGCCTCATGGCGGCACTCGGCCGCGCGCTGCCGCACGCCAAGGCGACCAACGCCTACGGCACGACCGAGGCCGGCCCGGTGGTGTTCGCGCCGCACCCCAGGGGGCTCGCGCCGCCCGAGATGGCGCTGGGCGTGCCGCACCCGAAGGTCGCGCTCAGGCTGGTCGACGGCGCTGACCGTGACGCGGTGCAAGGCGTGCTCGAGATGAAATCGCCGGCGCTGATGCTGGGCTATCACAACCGGCCCTATCTCTCGCCCCTGAACGAGGACGGGTTTTACGTCACCGGCGACGTGTTCCGGCGCGATGCGGAGGGCTTCCATTATTTCGTCGGCCGCAGCGACGACATGTTCGTCTCGGGCGGCGAGAACATCTATCCCGGCGACGTCGAGCGCCTCTTGGAGCGCCATCCCGACGTGGCGCAGGCCTGCGTCGTGCCGATCGAGGACGAGATCAAGGGCATGAAGCCCGTCGCCTTCATCGTCGCGAAGCCTGGCCGCGCGCCGAGCGAGGCCGAGATCAAGTCGTTCGCGCTTGTCCACGCGCCCGCCTACCAGCATCCGCGCTTCGTGTGGCTGATGGACCGGCTCCCGCTCGCCTCGACCAACAAGGTCGACCGCGTCGCGCTCATGCGGCTCGCCGCGGCGAATATCGCGAACGAGGTCGGCTGAGCAAATGACCCCTCCGGTAATTCCCGCGCTGTCGCTCGCCGTGCTGCTGGTCGCGCAATCGCCGCCGGCGGGCAAGGCCCAGAGCCTAGCCGACCTTTATGGCCAGACGCTCGGCGCCGCCGCCGAGTGCAAGACCATCGCCGCCGCACGGCTCGTTGCCGTCGCCGAGAAGGCCGCCGAACGCATCAAGGCACTGACCGGCGGCGACGAGGCGGCGGCCGCGGCCGCGACCAGCCTCGGCGACGGCATCGAGCGCGGCCATCGCGCGGTCGCCAGCGGCGCCGAATCCTGCGCCCAGGCCGCCAGCGAGTTCGCCAATCTCGAGCACGAGCTGGGGCCGTGAGCGTGGCCGTCTGGCCACGCGCGGCCCGCGCCACTATCCTGACCGCGCAAAAGACGGAGGCAGCATGAAGTCCCGGTCGATCGCCTGGGCGGCGGCGCTCTTTGTCGCCGCCGCGCCCGCTTGCGCGCAGGAGAAAGAGTCGGTGACCATGGCGGTTCCGGCCCTCAGCCTGTCCTTCAGCTTGGGATATCTCGCGGAGGATCTGGGCTTCTTCGCCGCGGACGGGATCGCGGTGAAGCAGCTCGACATCGCGGGGCTCGGCGCGATCAACTCGCTGATCGCCGGCAGCACCGATTTCGCCGAGGCGTCGGGTGCCTCGCTGACCCGCGCCGCCGCGCGCGGCCAGCGTCTCCTCGCCATCGCCGAGATGCTCGACCGGCCGTTCGTTCAGATCATCCTGCGCAAGACTCTGGCGGATCAGGCGGGCTTCGATCCGGCTTCGCCCTTGGCCAAGCGCGCGCTTGTCCTTAAGGGCCGCACCATCGGCGTCGATTCGGTCAATGCGGTCAATCATGCCTATCTGCGCCTCGTCGCCCGGGCCGGCGGCTACGATCCCGAGAGCGTCCCCATCGCCGTGATGGCGCCGCCCAGCCTGATCGCCGGCTTCGAGACCAAGCAGATCGACGGCTATGCCATGACCCCGCCCTGGCCGGCGAAGCCGCTCCTCGACGGCAGCGCGGTGCTGATCGCGAGCGGACCCGACGGCGATCCCGCCGACTTGGTGCCGCTTGCCAACACCGTGCTGCTGACGCGCGGGGAGGTGTGCGAGAAGCGTAAATCCGTGTGCGAGAAGATGGGCCATGCCTTCGCCCAGGCGGCTTCGGTAATCAAGGACCATCCCGACGAGGCGCTCGCGGCGCTGAAGAAGCGCTTCGCGACGCTCGACGCGAAAACCCTCGAGGCATCGTTCGCGGTACTGCGCAAGATCACGCCGGTGCCGCCGGTTCCGACGCTCGACGCGATCCGGAACAACGAGATCTTCAACGTCGATGCCGGGCTCCTCAAGCCGGAGGAGCAGCTCAAATCCTTCGACGGTCTCTTGACCGACCAGTACGCACGCTAAGGGGAGGCTCTGCGATGGACATCAGGCTCGACGGGCGGACCGCGCTCGTCACCGGCGGCAGCAAGGGGCTGGGCCTCGCCATGGCGCTCAAATTCGCGCAATCGGGTGCCGAGGTCGCGATCCTGGCGCGCGGCGCCGACGCGCTCGCGGCGGCCGAGCGCCAGGTCCGCTCGACGGCCCAGACCCGGGTCAAGGCCTATCGCTGCGACGTGTCGAAAGCGCGCGATATCGAGGCCACGTGGAAGGACGTGATCGGCGAATTCGGCAAAATCGATATTCTGGTCAACAATGCCGGCACCTCCATGACCGGCAAGTTCGAGGACTTGACCGACCAGGTGTGGCAGGACGATTTCGACCTCAAGCTGTTCGCGGCGATCCGGCTCGCCAGGCTCGCGCTCCCGGCGATGAAGGCGCGGCGCTGGGGCCGCATCATCAACGTGCTCAATGTCGGCGCCAAGGCGCCGCGGCCGCAGAGCGCGCCCACCGCCGTGTCGCGCGCGGCGGGACTGGCGCTCACCAAGATCCTGGCCGGCGAATGCGCGCCCCACAACGTGCTGGTCAACGCGCTGCTGGTCGGGCTCATCGCCAGCGATCAGCATGTCCAGCGCATCCTCGCCGAAGGCGGCAATGTCGAGGCGGGGCTCAAGGCGATGGGCGTGCGCACGCCTTTGGGCCGCATCGGCGAAGCAGAGGAGTTCGCCAACGTCGCCTGCCTGCTCGCGTCCGACGCCGGGTCTTTCGTGACCGGCACCGCGATCAATGTCGATGGCGGCATGTCGCCCGTCGTCTGAGCCCAACACTGGCCACCTGCCGCGCGCCGCCGACGGGCCGCGGACAACCCGCGAGGCGGGCTGAGAATCGGCCGTTTTCCGGCCTTTACCGTGTTCGGCGGGCCGGTCCGGATAAACTCGGGGTTAACCTCGCCCGGCTAATGCTTGGGGCCCTGCGCGTCGCGCCCGGGGGCAAGCCTTGCGCCATTCGCTTGCCCGGGAGGACGGAGACCAAGCCGTTGATTTCCAACGACCAATATCTCAAGCCGATGCTCGATTCGGGCTCCTCGCGGGTGTTCAATTGCAACGATCGCGCGCGGGACCTGGTCAAGGCGAAGGCCGAGACGCCGTTTTTCTTCCGCGTGCCCAGGATGCACGGGCTGGTGCTGATCAAGGAAGTGACCATCGCGAGCGCGGCGCGACGCAGCGCAGGCGTCCCGCTGATCGGAACCAAGCTCTATCTGCCCTACAACCAGGACGACGTGTACGAGGGCGGCCGCTCGATCTTCTATCACGACCCCAAGATGCTCAATACGCTCAACGAGCTGTTCGGCCTGCGCGGCGCCAACGTCGCCCAGAGCGATCTCGAGCACGACCTGAAGATTCTCGGCATCCTCGACCGCCTGCCCTCGCTCGACGGGTTTCTCATGCGCGATGCGCTCGAGCTCGATGGCATCGCGACCAACGATCTTTATTTCGAGATCGCGGGTCCGGAGCGCGCGGCCATCAACCAGTTCATCCGCCGCAAGTTCGAGCCCCTGGTCCGCGCCGCCTGCGAGGACCAGCCCAAGTTCTCGAACAAGGTCGACCACCTCATCGACAAGGTGTGGGAGGCCAAGGACCGGGAAGCGCTGGAACCGCTGATCCGCGCCTTTCGCTTTCCCGACGACGAGGCGCTTGCGATCTTCGCGGCGTGGAAGGGCATCAACTTCTATACCTACGAATACGCGCGCGCCAAGCCGCAGCGCGAGCAGTTCGGGCTGTGGCTCAGGGACCGGGCCACGCCGCGAAACTTCGTCTCCAAGCAGGATCAGGACTATCTCGGCCAAATTCGGCGCAACACGCTCGAGCGGTTGCGCGACCAGTGGAACGTCGCCGAGAGCATCGCGCGCGAATACGAAACGCTCTATGCGAACTTCCTGCGCATGCCCGAGGGCGTCGTCGAGTTCGTCAATTTCCTGCGCCGGTCGCGCGACATCTATTGGCGCATGGGCGACGCGCTGAGCAAGATCAACCATGCCATCCATTGCTGGGACGCGCTCTCCAAGGGCTTCCCGGATCGCCGCCTCCCGGCCGACAAGCTCACCCAGCTGCTCGAGATGCTGCCGCTCATCCTCAGCCGCTCCGACCAGTCCGCTACCGCGGTGGTTTGGCAGTAGCGAATTTCAGCCGCCGCTTCCCATGGCGACGAAGGACGGGTTGCGGTAGTCGGGCTTCGCGTAAGCGAGCTTCGTGTTCTCCGGAAAGCGCATGACCTTGCCGCCCGCCGCCTCGAGCACCGCTTGGCCGGCGCCGGTGTCCCACTCCATGGTTGGCCCGAAGCGCGGGTAGATGTCCGCTGTGCCTTCGGCCACCAGGCAGAACTTGGCCGAGCTCCCCATGGCGCGGTACTCCGGGGCGGTGAGCCAGGCGGTGTAGGCGTAGACATCCTCGTTCTTGGCATGGGAGCGGCTGTGCAGCACCACGGCGCCGAATGCGGGAAGCGGTCGCGCGGCGATGGCGGCCGGCGCCTCGTTGCCGGACTGCCGCGTCGCGCTGCCAGGACCCGCACCGGCATAGGTCACATCCGCGACCGGCAGGTGGACGACGCCCAGCACCACGCGCTGTCCTTCGACGAGCGCGATATTCACCGTGAACTCGCCATTGCGCTTGACGAACTCGCGCGTGCCGTCGAGCGGGTCGACCAGCCAGAAGCGCGGCGGCGGCGGCGCGGCGGCGCCTTGGGCCGCAGTCTGCTCCTCGGCGATGATGGGAATCTCCGGCGCGCCCTCGCTCAGCGCGGCGATGATGATCGCCTCGGCGCGCTCGTCGGCGAGGGTGACCGGGCTGCGGTCGTCCTTGATCCGGACCGCGAAATCGCTGCGATAGATCTCGAGGATGGCGCTTCCGGCCGCGTGCGCGGCGCGGCGCGCGAGATCGAGCAGGCGGCGATGCTCGTCATCCATCGCCGCGCTCAGCCGATCTGGCGGGCGATGAACGGCCCGATCGCGTTGGCCACGGCGAGCGGCAGCCGGCGCCAGGTCTCGATCATGAGCCGGTATTTGGGGTTGAGCGGATTGACGTCGGGAAGCTCGGTCTTGCGCCCGAGATGGAACGCATAGTTGAGCGGCTCCGGCGTGAAGCCCCAATAGGTCTTGTAGTCGAAGGAGCCGGTGCCGCGCTTGCTGCGCCCGAAATCGTAGACCGGCGTGCCGCGCGCGACCGCGCGTTCCATCTGGTTCCAATAGAGGAGATCGTAGGCGTGGAGCGGCCGAGCGGCCGGCGTCGCGCCGCCGTAATAGGGCATCGCGCGGTCGCGGAAATAAAACGTCATCAGCGCCGCGACATGCCCGTCGGGTCCGCGCACGGCCGACAATTCCGCCGCCGGCCCCAGCTCCTCCAGGATGGCGGCATAGAAGCGGCGCGGCATCACCGGCGTGCCGAGATTGCGCACGCTCTCGGAATAGATGCGGTAGAACGTGCCGAGATCGACGCCGACCTCGACCGAGAGCTGCCGGTTGTCGATCGCCTTGCGCAGATCGGCGCGTTTCTTGCGCGGGATGGCCTTGAGATTGGCGTCGCTCGAGGGTGCCAGGGTGCGGCAGAAAGTGACGTAGAGGTCGGATTTCGTGGCCCAGCCGAAATCGGTCGCGGCAATGTGGCGCAGCTCGACATAGTCGACGCCGAGATTGTCGCCGAGCTGGGCTGCGTCGGCGGCGAGGGCGCGTGCCGCGTCCTGGTCCGCGGCGAGAATGCCGCCATAGACGCCGAACGCCACCGAGAACAGCGCATTGCCGAAGATCGGCGAGCGGACATGGACCAGCGGCAGGACCCCGACCAGCCTCGGGCCGCGCCAGGCGCAGCGGTAATGCGAGACGTGGCCGACGCTCCGGGCGATGGCGCGCTGCCAGCCGAGCGTGTGGAAGATGGTTGCGTCGGGAGCAGCGGCGACGAAGCCCTCCCACGTGGCCGAGTCGGCAGCAGCGAAGGGCCTGATCTGCAGTGGCGCGGCGTCGCCGGCGGCAAAGCCGAGTCGTTCGTCCGCCCCGGGTTTCGCCGCGAAATCCATGCTCATTCCCGCTGTCACGCCGTCCGGCACTATAGCATGTGGATTCGCAAGCACCCCGTGAGCGGGCGATTCTCGATCGGGACCGTCAAGGCGACTTGATCGGTGGCGGATGGTGTGGACCGCTTGGTATTGTGTCCGCAAGCTCATCGAGCAGGTCGTCGATCTCGTCGGTAATGGTCCGTGGGCGGGCGACCTTCGCTTTCAGCCGCACCGACTCCGCCACGCCATCGAGCGTCGCGCTCATCGCGCGCACCGCAGTTTCGAGCGCCTCCCAGCGCTCGGCCGCGTTTTCGGCGGACAGCTTGCGCACCGCCCGGGCGACATCGGACAGCGCGGCAGTGAGGTTGGCGACGGCCTCCTCGGGGAAGGGGACCGCGCGCTCCGCAGGCTCGGCCGGCGGGAGCGTGCGGTCGGCCCTCTCGATCAGCGCGCGCATCTCGGACCGTGCCAGGGTCAGCTCCTCGGCCATGCGCAGCGACGGTTCGGGCGTTGCCGCGAGCGTGCACACCAATCGATCGACCATGGCAAGCAATTCCTCGTGCCGGGCGAGCGATTGGTCGTGCCACAGCGGGTGCGGCGACGGCTCGGGCTGCGTCCCAACCGGAAGCCAGGCGGCAGATGCGGCGGTCATGGCGGCGCTCAACCGTGCGATCGATCCGTCGAGCACCAGCCACAAGGCGGCAATCGCGGCGAGGACGAGGAGGGCGGTTGCCAGTGGCCCGGCGCCCGCGATCGCCGGCGTCGAAATCCAACCTGGCCACAGCAACACGAGGCCCGCGCCCGTTGCGATCGCCAGAAGCTCGACCGCCGCGAGACGACGCGCATAAACGCGCCAAATCTCGGTGCGGAGCGCGCGAAGCAGCCATAGCGGCGCCACGTGGAAATCGTCGGCGACGAGCTGGTCGCCGATGGTAGCGAAGGCGGTTCCGGTGAAGATCGCGGACCGGTTCGGCGCAGGGTTTCGGTCAAGACCCGCCCTTTCCAGCCGCGCGCGCGCGCTACCAAGATCGATCGCCGCGCCCAAGGTCACGCAGACGAACGACGTGCAGGCGAACATGACCACGGCGAGCGGCGCCGGTCCGCCCAAGGCGAGCCACAGCGCGGCAACCGGATCATGCTGCCAGAACGCGACGGAAGCAGCGTGGGCCGCAACATAGCGGGTCATGGCCGCCGCGCTTGCGGCGCCCACGGCAATGCTGATGGCGATAGCAGTTAATAGCTTCACGATACACGAGCCGCAATGCCGGCGAACCCAGCGCTAGAAAACATCTAATCCTATCATAAGAAGTGGCACAATTGGTGTGGCCGTTCGACCAATTTCACCATTGTGTGACAACTGAGGAACGTCGTTCACGGCCGGATCTGGGGATGTCACGCGTCGATGATATCTATCAAAAACGAGTGTTTATCGATTTGACCCCATTTCGAGCGGAAGCATTTTACCCCATTTCGGGTGGAACCATTCGCGGAACTGTTCGTCGGCCGCGGCCGGCCGGAGCGTCGGTGAAGTGGTTACCAATACGCTAATACAGGGAAGTCCGCGCGGGAACGTGCTGCCGGGAGCGCCGGCGACCATGGCTCAGGGCAAGGACGCTTCGATCGGATATAAGCGCCGGATCCGCTTGATGTATTCGATCGTCTCGGCGAACGGGGGCACGCCACCGTAATAGTCCACATTGTTCTCGCCGGCATTGTAGGCCGCAAGCGCCAGGGTCAGGTCGCCGGCGAAGCGCTGGATGAGCCAGCGCAGATAGGTCGTGCCGCCACGGATGTTCTGCTCCGGATCGAACGGGTCCCGCACGCCGAACCGCGCTGCGGTATCGGCGGTGAGCTGCATCAGGCCCATCGCGTTCTTCTGCGACACCGCGTGGGCGTCGAACGCGGACTCGACGGCGATGACCGCCAGCACGAGTCTTGCGTTGAGGCCCCGCAACGAGGCGAGGTGCTGGACCAGCGCACGAAGTTGCGGCGAGGCATGTTCGGGCGTCACGGTCGGCCGCAGCTCGAGCTCACACCCGAGCTTTGCCGCGGGCTCCACGTCGCGCAGCATGGCGACCAGGTTGGCGGCTTGGGGCACGCCGGAATCGGCCGACTTCCGCCACCATCCGATCGCGATTCCGTCGTCGCGCGGCACGCCGCGCCCGTTGGCGTAGATCCAGCCCAGATTGAGATACGCACGCGCATCGCCTTGGTTGGCGGCGTCGCAATAGAGCTGCAAAGCCTTCGCATAATCGCGCGCCACGCCTTCGCCGTTTTCGTACTGGACCGCGAGCTTGAAGCTCGGCGACTCTTTCGCGGTCGCCGCCGGCAGCGTCTCCGTCGCCGCCCGCGCCGTGGGAACGAACGAGACCATGCACAGGATGAAGGCGCTGATGCGAACGGCGCGGCGGAGGACTGGCATCGTCATGTCGCGCTGTTCACTCGCCCGTTTCTCACGGTCATGGTTTGTCCCGGTCGCGGCAAGGATGCGGTATGCCGGCCGAGAATTGTCGCGAATCGTCGCGATTAGCGCAACATCAATCGCCCGGTGATGTTGCGCACTTTATGGTTAACGCACCATTTCTTTGAACCGGAATTCCCCGGATGACATCCGATCCGGCGTGAATGTTCTCACTCTTCGGACCTTCCTGCAATCCAGACCTGGGGTGCAGACGGCTGCCGGCACCTCGGGCGGTTCGAACGGTGGTTGAGGGCGCTGATCTGGCCAATTTCCTTGGCATTCGGACGCACTCCTCCCGTTGGGTGCCCTTGAATGCGTCACCAGCGAGCGCCTCACGCTGGCGCCGGCGGCGCGCGCAGTCGCGCAATGGTGAACGCATGCGTTCACCAGGATATCCGCGAACATCTGTCGCGGAACCGCGACCTCGGCCATTTGTTGGTGTGGACGGCCCCCGATGGCATCAGGCGTGCCAGAATGAGGTCGTTGCAGATCTCAGTCAAAGGAGACCGTCCGTGGAACAGATTAGCCGAATTGGTATGGATACGTTGAAGCATATTTTCCAGCTTCACGGAGTAAACGCGGCCGAGGAGCCGGTTCGGCGGAAGAAGCTGCGACGCAAGGAAATGTTTGCATTCCTCGAGAAGCTTGCGCCGACTGTGATCGCGATCGAAGCCTGCGGTGCGAGCCACCATTGTGCGCGGCTGCTGCAATCGTTCGGGCATTCGGTGAAGTTGATCGCGCCTCAGCTAGGGTGGAAACCCAATAAAAGGCTTGAGGGCTGAAACGGATAGTGATTCTCTGATTCACTGCGGGTGGGGGAGCAGGGGATCATGAGAAGCAATTTGTTTTGGCTCAACGACGAGCAGTGGCAAAGGATCGAGCCGCATTTGCCGACGGACGTGCGGGGCAAGGATCGCGTGGACGACCGGCGCGTGATCAGCGGCATCTTGCATGTGCTGAGGAGCGGCTGCCGGTGGTGCGATTGCCCGCCGGAATACGGGCCGTCGACGACGATTTACAATCGCTTTGTGCGCTGGGCGGAGCGCGGCGTGTGGGAAAAGCTGTTCCGCGCGCTTGCGGATCGCGGGCGGTCGACAGAGACGCAAATGATCGATTCAACGCATATCAAGGCGCACCGTTCGGCCTCAGGCGGAAAAGGGGGGAGCAGAAGCAGGCGATTGGACGCTCACGTGGCGGGCGCAATACGAAGATCCACGCAATCGCAGATGCTAAAGGCCGTCTTCTTTCCATCCTCCTGAGCGGTGGCGAGGCACATGATTGCCCCGTGGCCGAGCGCGTGGTCCGCCGAACCAAACCGGCCAAAAAGCTTCTCGGCGACAAGGCCTATGACAGCGCAGAGCTGCGGCAATGGCTCGAAGATCGTGGCACCAAGGCCATCATTCCGAATCGATCGAACCGGAAACAGCCCTTCAGCTTCGACAAGAAATCCTACAAACAACGTCACCGCATCGAGAACGCCTTCTGCCGGCTCAAAGACTTCAGGCGCATTGCCACGCGCTACGATCGGCTGGCAAGAAACTTCCTCGCGTCCGTCTGCCTCGTCGCGGCGATCGTTTGGTGGATTTTATGAGTCTGGACCCTAG
>DATNID010000037.1:0-36696 GCA_035604615.1 Allostellaceae bacterium
CTGCTGCGCACCGCCGCCGCGCGCACCATCGACGCCCTCTGGACGGCCGTCGGCCTCGCACTCCCAGCCTTCTCATCGCACGAATGCGCCAACTACCTTGCCAACGCCGGCTATGTTCCATTCAACCGGAATCCGCTCTAGAACGCGGCGATCCCGGTCTGCGCGCGTCCCAGGATGAGGGCGTGGATGTCGTGCGTTCCTTCGTAGGTATTGACGGTCTCGAGATTCATCACGTGGCGGATCACGTGATACTCGTCGACGATGCCGTTGCCGCCATGCATGTCGCGGGCGACGCGCGCGATGTCGAGCGCCTTGCCGGTCGAGTTGCGCTTCAGGAGCGACACCATCTCGGGCGTGGCGCGGCCCTCGTCCTTCAAACGCCCGAGGCGCAAGCAGGCATGGAGGCCGAGCGTGATCTCGGTCTGCATGTCGGCGAGCTTCTTCTGGATCAGCTGGTTGGCCGCCAGCGGCCGCCCGAAGGCATGGCGAGTGAGCGTGTAGTCGCGCGCCGCCTGCCAGCAGAACTCGGCCGCGCCGAGCGCGCCCCAGGCGATGCCGTAGCGCGCATTGTCGAGGCATGAGAACGGTCCCCTGAGCCCGGTCACGCCCGGCAGCAGGTTTGCGTCCGGCACGAACACGTCCGCCATCGCGATCTCGCCCGTGCTCGACGTGCGCAGCGAGAACTTGCCCTCGATCTTGGGCGTGGTCAGTCCCTTGGCGCCGCGCTCCACGAGGAAGCCGCGCACTACGCCCTCGTCGTTCTTCGCCCACACCACCAAGAGGTCGGCAATGGGCGAATTGCTGATCCACATCTTGCTGCCGTTGAGCACGAAGCCGCCATCGACCTTGCGGGCGCGGCTCTTCATCGCGCCGGCGTCGGAGCCGCAATCGGGCTCGGTGAGGCCGAAGCAGCCGACCATCTCGCCGGTGGCGAGCTTCGGCAGGTATTTCTGGCGCTGCTCCTCGGTGCCGAAGGCGTGGATCGGGTGCATCACCAGCGACGACTGCACCGACAAGGTCGAGCGATAGCCGCTGTCGATCCGCTCCAGCTCGCGCGCGACCAGGCCATAGGAAACGGCACTCGCCCCGGCGCAGCCATAGCCCTCGATGGTGGCGCCGAGAAAGCCGAGCCGCCCCAGCTCCGGCAGCAGCTCGCGGTCGACCCGCTCCTCGCGGAACGCCGCCTTGACGCGCGGCATCAACTTCTCTTGCGCGAAGGCACGGGCGCTGTCGCGCGCGAGCCGCTCCTCCTCGGTCAGGAGATCCTCGAGGTAGAGCGGGTCCTGCCAGTCGAAGACCGCGCGCTCGGCTTCCTTGCGGCGCTCGCGGACGGGGGCGGTGGACATGAGGTCGCTCCTCGGGCGGATGGCGGCGCTCGTGCCGCGCGCGCTATTCTAGCGTCATGGGCGGCGAGCGCGAGATCATCTTCGAATTCATCCGCGTGGGCGCGGCGCTGAAGGTGACGGCGATCGATCCCGCGAGCGGACAAGAGGCGGTGATCGTCGGCGATCCCGCCGCCGGCGAGGCCGCCCTCAAGCGCCTCGCGCAGCAGAAGCTCGACTACGTGATGGCGAAGGCGCGCGCGGGCCGCTGACGCGCCGCACCAATCCTGCGAGCGCCATCGCGCACGACACGCCCAGCACGATCCAGGACGGGCGCACCCCGATCGCGGTCGAGAAATTGGCCTCGATCACCCGCCCGAACGGCGCGCCCATCGCGAACATGAAATAGACCGCCTCGCCCAGCCCCGTCACCACCGCGGCGGCAAGGCACAGCGCGGCCACCTGCCACAGCGGCGCCGTGCGCCCGCGCGGCGCCGCCCAGTCGAGCACGCGCCATCCCATGAGCCAGCAATAAAGCCCCGCCATCCAGATGGGCTCCCACACGTCGGCCTTGGACTGGATGAAGAAATGGATGATCGCCAGCACGCCGATGCCGTAGACGAGGTTGTGCAGCTTCTGCCACCGCCGGCCGAGCCGCTTCACCATGCCGTCGGTCGAGGCCGCCGCCAGTGCGCCGAGGCCCAGGAGCGCGGTGAACCCGATGGTGAGATAGATCCGGAGCACGATCTCCGACACGACCTCGAACAGGTCGAACGCCTCGTCGATGATGAAGAGCGAGAAATGGGCGATGACGTAGCAGAAGGCGGCGACGCCGACCATCCGCCGCACCTCGATGAGCCGCGGCCAGTTCAGGAGTCGCCGCGCCGGGCTGATCGCGAGCGCCAGGAATATGAGGCGAATCGTCCACAGGCCGAGCTGATGGATCGCCTCGGTCAAGGGGCGCGCGCCCAGCCAATGTTGGGAGTAAGCGAGCGCCACGTAGAGACCGGGCAGGAACAGCGCCGCAAACACCGCGGCCCTCAAGGGCGAGAAGCGGCCGCCGTAATCGACCCACGGAAACATGGATTTCTTTTACCGCATAAGCCGCGCCGCCGCCATTGAACTTCCCTCTCCCCTTGAGGGAGCGGGAAGGGCCCGACGCGAAGCGGCCTCCCCACCCTAACCCATCCCCTCGACGGGGGAAGGACCACCGCGAGCGACCGCTCGCCTTGCGGGCACCGAAGGCCGCGCCTACCTTTGGCCGCCCATGGCCTATTTCCTGCAGCAGCTCATCAACGGCGTCACGCTCGGCGCGGTCTATGGCCTCATCGCCATCGGCTACACCATGGTCTACGGCATCATCGGCATGATCAACTTCGCCCACGGCGAGGTCTACATGATCGGCGCCTTCGTCTCGCTGATCACCTTCCTCGCGATGAGTGCGCTCGGCATCGGCTCGGTGCCGCTGGCGCTGGTTCTGATGCTGCTGTCGGCGATGGCGTTCACCGCCGTCTATGGCTGGACCATCGAGCGCGTCGCCTACCGGCCGCTCAGGGGCTCCTACCGCCTGGCGCCGCTCATCTCGGCGATCGGCATGTCGATCTTCCTGCAGAACTACGTGCAACTCGCCCAAGGGGCGCGGGTGAAATCGCTGGCGCCGGTGGTGAAGGGCGGCTTCAAGCTGATGCAGCAGGACGGGTTCGTGGTGCAGATCAGCTATCTCCAGATCGCCATCATGGTCCTGACGCTCGCCCTCATGGCCGGCTTCACCGTCGTCATTTCCGCGACGCCGTTCGGCCGGGCGCAGCGCGCCTGCGAGCAGGACATGACCATGGCGGCGCTGCTCGGGATCGATGTCGACCGCACCATCTCGCTCACCTTCGTCATCGGCGCGGCGCTCGCCGCGGTCGCGGGCATGATGGTGACGCTCTATTACGGCGTGATCGATTTCTTCATCGGCTTCCTCGCCGGAGTGAAGGCGTTCACCGCGGCGGTGCTGGGCGGCATCGGCTCGCTGCCGGGCGCGATGCTGGGGGGCTTGCTGATCGGCCTGATCGAGGCCTTCTGGTCCGGTTATTTCTCGACCGAGTACAAGGACGTGTCCGTGTTCGGCGTGCTCGTGCTGGTGCTGATCTTCCGGCCGACCGGGCTGCTCGGCCGGCCCGAGGTGGAGAAGGTGTGATGACAGGGGCGCGCGGCCTCGCGGCGGTCAAGGACGCGGCCCTCGCCGCCTTCGTGGCCTTGGTGCTGGCGGTGCCGCTGGTGGGATTCGAGGCGGTCGATCGCGGCCCCCAGGGCAGCGGCCTGCAGACGCGGTTCACCCTGGTCGCGATCGGCGTCGGTGCGGTGTTCGCCGCGCGGCTGCTGCTGACGGCGCTGCGGAGCCTTGCACCGGTTTTCGCGCGGCGCGAGCGGGCCGCCGCGCCGGCCTGGCTCGGCGGGAAGGGGGCGCTCGTCGCCGCGGCGCTTCTGGTCCTCTTCGCCGTTGTCTTGCCGGTGCTGCCGTTCTCGTCGCGCTACCTGGTCGATCTCGCGACCACGGTGCTGATCTACATCATGCTCGGCTGGGGCCTCAACGTCGTGGTCGGGCTCGCCGGGCTGCTCGATCTGGGATATGTCGCGTTCTACGCGGTGGGCGCATATTCCTTCGCCCTCATCGCGCGCTGGCTGGGCTTGAGCTTCTGGGAGGCGCTGCCGGTTTCGGGCCTGCTGGCGGCGACATTTGGCGTGGTGCTGGGATTTCCGGTGCTGCGTCTGCGCGGCGACTATCTCGCCATCGTCACGTTGGGATTCGGCGAGATGGTGCGCATCGTGCTTCTCAACTGGACCGACGTGACCGGCGGCCCCAACGGCATCGCCGGCGTGCCGCGGCCGTCGCTCGCAGGATTTCCGTCAAGCCCGCAGCAGCGCATCGTCTTTCTCTATTACGTCATCCTCGCGCTGGCGCTGGCCACCAACCTCTTCACCTTGCGGCTGCGGCGGCTTCCCGTCGGACGCGCCTGGGAGGCGCTGCGCGAGGACGAGATCGCGTGCCGCGCGCTTGGCATCGATCCGACCAAGGTCAAGCTCTCGGCCTTCGCCATCGGCGCCATGCTCGGCGGCTTCGCCGGCGCGTTCTTCGCCACCCGCCAGGGCTTCATCAGCCCGGAGAGCTTCACCTTCCAGGAAAGCGCGACCATCCTGGCGATCGTCGTGCTGGGCGGCATGGGAAGCCAGATGGGCGTGGTGCTGGCGGCGGTTGCGCTCGTGTGTCTGCCGGAGTTCGGCCGCGTCTTCGCCGAGTTCCGCATGCTGCTGTTCGGCGGGGCGATGGTGACGATCATGGTGTGGCGTCCGCGCGGCTTCCTGGCGCGGCGCGCGCCGTCCATACGCCTGGGCGCGGCGGGGGCGGCGTGAACGGGCTCGCCGTCGAGCATCTCAGCATGCGTTTCGGCGGGCTCGTCGCGATCGACGACGTCTCCTTCGCGGCGCGCGCGGGCGAGATCACCGCCATCATCGGCCCCAACGGCGCCGGCAAGACCACCATCTTCAATTGCCTCACCGGCTTTTACCGGCCGAGCGTTGGACGCCTCGCGCTCGAGCATGACGGACGTACTCATTTCCTCGAGCGCATGGACGGGTTCCGCATCGCGCGCGACGCCGGCGTCACCCGCACCTTCCAGAACATCCGCCTGTTCGCCGGCATGACGGTGCTGGAGAACCTCATCGTCGCCCAGCACAACCGCCTGATGCGGGCGAGCGTGTTCTCGCTCGCTGGGCTCGCGGGCCTGCCGGTCTATCGCCATGCCGAGGCGCGGGCGGTTTCATTGGCGCGCGACTGGCTCGGCCGCATCGGCCTCCTGGCGCGCGCCGACGACGAGGCCGGCAAGCTGCCCTATGGCGCGCAACGGCGTCTCGAGATCGTCCGGGCGATGTGCACCGAGCCGAAACTGCTCTGCCTCGACGAGCCCGCGGCCGGACTCAATCCACGCGAGACCGCGGACCTCGTGGCATTGCTGCGCGCCATCCGCGACGAGTATCGCATCGGCATGCTGCTGATCGAGCACGACATGCGCCTGGTGATGGGCATCTCGGACCGGATCGTGGTGCTGAATTACGGCCGCAAGATCGCCGACGGCGCACCCGCCGACATTCGCCGCGATCCCGCGGTGATCAAGGCCTATCTCGGCGAAGAGGACGCGGCCTGAGCCATGCTGGTCGTCGAAGGGGTGCATGCGTTCTACGGCAGCGTCGAGGCCTTGAAGGGCGTCGACCTCACCGTCGACGACGGCGAGATCGTCGCCCTCATCGGCGCCAACGGGGCCGGCAAGTCGACCTTGCTGATGACCATTTGCGGCCGACCGCGCGCGGCGCAAGGCCGCATCCTGTTCGACGGCCGCGACATCACCCGGGACGAGACCTATCGCATCGTGCGGCTTGGCCTGTCGCACGCGCCGGAGGGACGGCGCATCCTGGCGCGCATGACCGTGCTCGAGAACCTCCAGGTCGGCGCGACCGTCGCCGATCCCGCGCATTTCGCCGCCGATTTGGAGCGCGTCTACGCCCTCTTCCCCATCCTGCGCGAGCGCCAGGCGCAGCGCGGCGGCACGCTCTCCGGCGGCGAGCAGCAGATGCTGGCGATCGCCCGCGCGCTGATGAGCCGGCCGCGGCTTTTGCTCCTGGACGAGCCGTCGCTGGGGCTCGCGCCGCTGGTGGTGAAACAGATCTTCGAGGTGATCCGCGAGATCAACGCGGCGCAGAAGGTGACGGTGTTTCTGGTCGAGCAGAACGCCCACCACGCGCTGCGCCTCGCGCACCGCGCCTATGTCCTGCAAACGGGCCGGATCGTGCTTTCCGGCGGCGGCGCCGAGCTGCTCGCCAATGACGAGGTGCGCGCTGCCTATCTCGAGGGCGGCGCGTGACGGCGAGCTTCGTCGCCATGACCCTGTTGTTCGCCGCGGCCGCGGCGGCGACGGGGCGCGCACTCGCGCGCAACTGGCGCGCGGCCTGGCAGGTCGTGCCTTACACGCTGCTGCTGGCCGCGGGCGAGCGCTTCCTGCTGTTCGCGCTGTTCCACGCCGAGCTGCTCTCGGCGAGCGGCTTCGTCGCCGCCGCCGCCGTGCTGTTCGCCGTTGCGGCGGTTTCCTACCGGCTGGTGCTGGCGCGCAACATGGTGGCGCAATATCCCTGGCTCTACGAGGCGGCGGGGCTGTTCGCTTGGCGCGCGCGCGATGCTAGACTTGATCCGCCTTCACGGAGGGAACCGGCCCCATGACGTCCATGCGAACCGCGCTTGCCTGCGCTCTGCTCGTCGCCCTGTCGCCGCTGGTCGCGGCGGCGCAGGACATTCCGGTCGCCGTGGTGGGGCCGATCACTGGCCAAGACGCCGCCTTCGGCGAGCAGATGAAGCGCGGCGCCGAGATGGCGGTCCAGGACATCGACGCCCATGGCGGCGTCCTCGGCAAGCAGTTGAAGCTCTCAATCGGCGACGATGCCTGCGACCCGAAGCAGGCGGTCGCGGTCGCCAACCAGATGGCCAACAACAACGTCGTGATGGTGGCCGGGCATTTCTGCTCCGGCGCCTCGATCCCGGCCTCTTCGGTCTATGCCGAGAACGGCATCATCCAGATCTCGCCGGCCTCGACCAACCCGCTCCTCACCGACGGCGCCGCCAAGAACGGCTGGACCAACGTGTTCCGCACCTGCGGTCGCGACGACGCCCAGGGACGGGTCGCCGGGACATATCTCGCCGAGCATTTCAAAGGGAAGCCGGTGGCGATCGTCCAGGACAAGACCGCCTACGGCAAGGGCCTCGCGGACGAGACCAAGAAGGCGATCAACGCCGCCGGTATGAAGGAGGCGCTCTACGAATCCGTCAACCAGGGCGACAAGGATTTCTCGGCGCTGGTCAGCAAGATGAAGGAGGCGAAGATCGCCGCCATCTTCTACGGCGGCTATTTCACCGAGGCCGGCCTCCTCATCCGGCAGGCGAAGGAGCAGGGGCTCGACGCGGTGCTGATGGGCGGCGACGCGCTGGCGAGCGAGGAATACTGGAAGATCACCGGCGACACCGGCCAGAAGACGCTGATGACCTTCTCGCCCGACCCGCGCAACATGCCGACCGCGCAGGCCGCCGTCGCCGCGTTCAGGGCGCAAGGCTATGACCCGGAGGGCTACACGCTTTACACCTACGCGGCGCTCCAGGTCTTCGCCCAGGCCGCCGCCAAGGCGAATTCGTTGAAGGCCGACGCCGTGGCCAAGGCGCTGCGCGCCAACAAGTTCGACACCGTGATCGGCAGCATCGGCTTCGACGCCAAGGGCGACGTAATCGGCCCCGATTACGTCGTCTATGTGTGGCAGAACGGCAAGTACGCCGAAATCAAGGGGTAAGGGCGCCTATTTCTTCGCCGGCGGCAGCGCGCGTTTGGCGACCTTGCGGCCGGTGCGGCCGAGGCCGATCTTGCGCGCGAAGGCCGAGCGCTGGTCGGCGTAGTTCGGCGCCACCATCGGATAGTCCGGCGGCAGGCCCCATTTGTGGCGGTATTGGTCGGGCGTGAGGCGGTAGCTCGAGCGCAGATGCCGCTTCAGCATCTTGAGCTTCTTGCCGTCCTCGAGGCAGACCAGGAAGTCGGGATGGACCGACTTGCGGATCGGTACCGCCGGCTTCTGCGCCTCCAACACGGGCTCGCCGCTGCGCGCCTCGAGCGTCCGGAGCGAGCGGTAGACCGCTTCGATGATCTCGGCGATCTGCGCGCTCGGCAGCGTGTTCTTGCGCAAATAGGCCGCGACGACGTCCGTGGTCATGCGCAACACCTGCGGTGCAGGCGCCTTGCTTGACGCAGCATCAACCATTGTGGCGATCCCCAATGCTTGGACCATGATGATTGCAAGACCAAAAACTCATGTCAATCGAAACCGTTGCGCGCGCGAATACTGCGCAATTTTCAATAAGTTTTATGAAATGACGCATGAAAGTTAACCAAAGCAGAGCGCGACTGCTTTACCAATGCGCGCCAACTGGTCTCACGCCGGTTCCGCCGCTGCCGCCCGGCCACGCGAGGAATGGTGGGCGGTTGGCGGTTGCCGCCGAAATCTGGTAGAGTCGCAAACTCATTTCCGCGTCGCCTGGCCGCCATGCCCGAACTCGTTGCGATTGCCGCCGATCACGCCGGCTTCGAGCTCAAGACGCTTCTTGCGGCCGAGCTCGAGACGCTCGGTTATACTGTGCTCGATCTCGGCACGCACAGCCGCGAGTCGGTCGACTATCCCGAATACGCCGGCGCTCTGGTGAACGCCCTCGTCGAGGGCAAGGCGCACCGCGGCGTGCTCATCTGCGGCACCGGCATCGGCGTTTCGATCGCCGCGAACCGCAGTCACGCGATTCGCGCCGCATTGTGCCACGACGGCTCGAGCGCCCGGCTTGCGCGTCAGCACAACGACGCCAACGTTCTGGTGCTGGGCGCCCGGCTCATCGGTCCCGAGACCGCGAAGGACTGCCTCAGGATATTCTTCTCGACCCCTTTCGAGGGCGGGCGCCACGCACGGCGCGTCGCCAAATTGTCCCGCTAGCAAGGTTCGTCACATGTCGCTGTCCCAACCCGCGTCGCATTCCTCCAACAGCTTCTTCGCCGCAGCGCTCGCCGACGCCGATCCGGATATCGCCGCCGCGATCGACCATGAGCTGAAGCGTCAGCAGAACCGGATCGAGCTGATCGCGTCGGAGAACATCGTCTCCCGCGCCGTGCTCGTGGCGCAAGGCTCGGTGCTCACCAACAAGTACGCCGAAGGCTATCCCGGCCGGCGCTATTACGGCGGCTGCGAATATGTCGACGTGGTCGAGCAGCTCGCGATCGACCGCGCCAAGCGCCTGTTCGGCTGCGCCTTCGCCAATGTCCAGGCGCATTCGGGCTCGCAGGCGAACCAGGCGGTGATGCTCGCGCTGATCCAGCCCGGCGACACCATCATGGGCATGTCGCTGGCGGCTGGCGGGCATCTGACCCACGGCGCGCCGCCCAATCTCTCGGGCAAATGGTTCCGCGCGGTGCAGTATGGCGTGCGCCGCGAGGATGGCCGCATCGACTACGACGAGGTCGAGCGCCTGGCGCAGGCGGAAAAACCCAAGCTCATCATCGCCGGCGGATCGGCCTATCCGCGCATTATCGACTTCGCGCGCTTCCGCCAAATCGCCGACGCGGTGGGGGCATATCTCATGGTGGACATGGCGCATTTCGCCGGGCTCGTCGCCGGCGGCGTGCATCCGAGCCCGCTGCCCCACGCGCATGTCGTCACCACGACGACGCACAAGACCATGCGGGGCCCGCGCGGCGGCATGATCCTCGCCGCCGACGAGGAGATCGGGCGGCGCGTTAACAGCGCCATCTTCCCCGGCCTCCAGGGCGGGCCGCTGATGCACGTGATCGCCGCCAAGGCGGTGATGCTGGCGGAGGCGCTCCGGCCCGATTTCAAGCTCTACGCGCGCGCCGTCGTCGACAACGCGAATGTGCTGGCCGCGACACTCGTGGAGCGCGGGCTCGCTATCGTCTCGGGCGGCACCGACACGCATCTCATGCTGGTCGATCTGCGGCCGAAGAAGCTCACCGGTAAGGTGGTCGAGGTCGCGCTCGAGCGCGCCGGCATCACGTGCAATAAGAACGGCGTCCCGTTCGATCCCGAAAAGCCGACCGTGACCTCGGGCGTCCGTCTTGGCAGTCCTGCCGGTACGACGCGGGGTTTCGCCCAGGCCGAGTTCCGCCTTGTCGGCGAGCTCATCGCCGAGGTGTTGGATGGTCTGGCGGCGAACGGCGACAAGAACGGCGCGGTCGAGGCGGCGGTGGGAGTGAGGGTGCGCGAGCTGTGCGCGCGCTTCCCGATCTACCATTGAGCCGCCGCTGAGCCGCGCGCGAGGGGGAGGAGCAGGCACATGCGCTGTCCGTTTTGCGGTTGCGAGGACACCCAGGTGAAGGATTCGCGCCCCACCGAGGACCGCGCGGCGATCCGCCGCCGGCGCCAGTGCCCCAATTGCGCCGCCCGCTTCACGACATTCGAGCGGGTGCAGCTGCGCGAGCTCACAGTGGTCAAGAAGAACGGCGCGCGCGAGCCGTTCGACCGCGACAAGCTCGCCCGCTCGATCCGCATCTCGCTGCGCAAGCGGCCGGTCGAGCCGGAGCGCATCGAGCGGGTCATCAACTCGATCGTGCGCCAGCTCGAAAGCTCGGGCGAGACCGACATCCCGAGCGACATGATCGGCGAGCTGGTGATGGAGTCGCTGGCCTCGCTCGACCAGGTCGCCTATGTCCGGTTCGCGTCGGTCTACCGCAACTTCCGCGAGGCCAAGGATTTCGGCGAATTCATCGGGCGCATCGGCGCCAACGTCGAGAGCGACTAAACTCGTTTCTCCCTCTCCGCCCTCGGGGGCGGAGAGGCTCCGGGGTGAGTTGGGGGACTCTCGAGCAACGGCATAGGACGAACGACCGCTTTTACCGCGAGGCAAGCCGTGATGGACCAGGCGCACGGTCTTGGACAGGCTCTGGAGTCATTCGCCGAACTCATCGACCAACGCATCAAGCGAGGAGCCTGCACGACCGAGGACTCCGTCCGTTACACGTTCTTTGTCGCTCTAACCGCAGCGCTCGGAATTGCGCCGGATGAGCTGGTCCTCGAACAGGCGCATCCGAGAATTAGGGGCGCCGAGATTGACACGTTCATTCCGGACCTCGGAGGGCGGGCCGTCGCGGTCGAATTCAAATACGATCGAGCCGTTCCGTCGGAAGCTATCAGAGGTCTCTCGGAATTGACCATGTGCGCGCGCCAGAGTCCCCCACCTCACCCCAACCCTCTCCGCCACCGAGGGCGGAGAGGGCTCGATTAAGGACGCGTCGTCGTGTCCAATCCTTCCGACATCGCGCATTTGCGCGCAGCGCTCGCGCTGGCGCGGCGCGGATTGGGGTCGGTGTGGCCCAACCCGGCGGTCGGCTGTGTCATCGTCAGGGACGGCGAGGTGGTGGGCCGCGGCTGGACGCAAGCGGGCGGACGCCCGCACGGCGAGACCGAGGCGCTCGCCCGCGCCGGCGAGCGTGCGCGCGGCGCCACCGCCTATGTCAGCCTCGAGCCGTGCTGCCACTGGGGCAAGACCCCGCCTTGCGCCGACGCGCTCGCTGCCGCCGGCATCGCCCGCGTGGTGGTGCCGATCGAGGATCCCGATCCGCGCGTCGCCGGCAAGGGCATCGCCAGCTTGCGCGAAGCCGGCATCGCGGTCGAGACCGGCCTCCTCGCCGAGGAGGCGGCGGAAGTGAATGCCGGGTTCCTGTCGCGTCTCGCGCAGGGGCGGCCGCTGGTCACGCTCAAGCTTGCCACCACGCTCGACGGGCGGATCGCGACATCCACTGGCGAGAGCCGCTGGATCACCGGCGCGGCGGCGCGGACGCGCGCGCACCTGCTGCGCGCCACGAACGACGCGGTGATGATCGGCAGCAACACCGCATTGGCGGACGACCCGCTGCTCACCGTCCGGCTCGGCGGCCTCGAGGAGCGCAGCCCGGTGCGCATCGTCGTCGATGGCGGCTTGCGCGTGCCGCTGACCGCAAAGCTCGTGGCGCAGGCGCGGGAGACGCCGACCTGGTTCATCGTGCGCGAGGGCGTCGACGATCTGCGCCGGCGAGCCTTCGCCGAGTGCGGCGTGGAACTGATCGAGGTCGCGCCCGGTCCCACGGGCGAAGTGGACCTGGTCCTGGCCATGCGGGCGCTCGGCCATCGCGGCCTGACCCGGCTCCTGGTCGAGGGCGGCGGCGGGCTCGCGGCGGCGCTGTTCGCCGCCCTCCTCGTCGACCGCATCGCCTGGTTCCGGGCCGCGTCCGTGGTGGGCGGCGACGGCCGCCCCGCCATCGCCGCGTTCGGCGTCGCCGCGCTCGCCGACGCGCCGCGGTTCGAGCGCCTGTCGCTCGAGGCGGTCGGCGAGGATGTGCTGGAAACATTGAGGCGGCCGGCCTAGGTTACGCCCCCATGTTCACCGGAATCGTCAGCGACGTGGGCCAAGTCCGAGCCGTCATCCCCGGCGGCGACACGGGCTTCCGCATCGCCACCCACCAGGACACCGCCGACCTCGCGATCGGCGCATCGGTGGCGTGCGCCGGCGTGTGCCTGAGCGTGGTCGACAAGAGCGCCGACGGGTTCACGGTTCAGGCCTCGGCCGAGACGCTGGCGCGCACCACGCTCGGAAGGTGGCGCGTCGGCACCAAGGTCAATCTCGAGCGTTCGCTCAAAAGCGGCGACGAGATGGGCGGCCACATCGTCATGGGCCATGTCGATGCCGTCGCCGAGATCGTCGAGCGCCGGCCGGAGGGCGATTCATTGCGCTTCGTGTTCGAAGTGCCGGCGAGCTACGAACCGGTGCTCGCCACCAAGGGATCGGTTGCGCTCGACGGCGTCTCGCTCACGGTGAACGAGGTCGTGGGGCGCCGCTTCGGCGTCAATATCATCCCCATCACTCAGGCCAAGACGACGTTCGGAATCGTCACGGTCGGCGATCGCGTCAATCTCGAGATCGACGTGATCGCCCGCTACATCGCGCGCATCCTGGGAAAGCCGCTGACATGAGCTTCATGGAGGTCACGTCGCCGATCGAGGAGATCATCGAGGAGGCGCGCAACGGCCGCATGTTCATCCTGGTCGACGACGAGGACCGCGAGAACGAGGGCGATCTCATCATCCCGGCGCAGATGGCGACGCCGGCGGCGATTAATTTCATGGCGAAATACGGGCGCGGCCTGATCTGCCTGTCGCTCACCCGCCAGCGCTGCGAACAGCTGCGCCTGCCGCTGATGGCGCAGCACAACGCCTCGCGCTTGCAGACCGCCTTCACCGTCTCGATCGAGGCGAGGGACGGCGTAACCACCGGCATCTCCGCGCCCGACCGCGCCCGCACCATCGCCGTCGCGATCGATCCGACCAAGAGCCCCGAGGACATCGTCACGCCGGGCCATATCTTCCCGCTGATGGCGCGCGACGGCGGCGTCCTGGTGCGCACCGGCCACACCGAGGCCGCGGTCGACATCGCTCGTCTTGCCGGACTCAACCCGTCGGGCGTCATCTGCGAGATCATGAGCGATGACGGCACCATGGCGCGGCGCGAGGAGCTGGTCGCGTTCGCGCAGCGCCACGCGGTCAAGATCGCCACCATCGCCGACCTCATCGCCTATCGCCGCCGTCACGACCGCATCGTCGAGCGCCTGCTCGAATCGCCGTTCTGGAGCGAGTTTGGCGGCGAGTGGCGCATGCACATCTACGTCAACAGCGTCGCCTATGCCGAGCACATCGCGCTGGTGAAGGGCGACGTCTCCACGCCCGAGCCGGTGCTGGTGCGAATGCACGCGGTCAATGTCCTTGACGACGCGCTCGCCAACAGCAAGAGCGGCCGCGGCGCCTTGCTGCGCCGCTCGATGAACATGATCGCGCAGGAGGGCAGGGGCGTCGTCGTCATGCTGCGCGAGCCGACGCTGACCGCGCTAAGCGACCGCGTGCGCGGCTTCATCGAGACCGGCCGGCCGCAATTCGAGCTGCGCGACTATGGCATCGGCGCGCAGATCCTGCTCGATTTGGGCGTGCGCGACATGACGCTCCTAACCAACATGCCGCGCCTCATCGTCGGCCTCGACGGTTATGGTCTCCACGTCATCGGCAACCGGCCGATCCCGTCGGAGTCATGAGATGCCGCGGGCGCTGCACATCATGATCGTCGAGGCGCCCTATTACGCGCACGTCTCCGACCAGCTGGCCAAGGGTGCCGTGGCCGCGCTCCAAGAAGCGGGCGCCACGTATCAGCGCGTCGCCGTGCCCGGCGCGTTCGAGATTCCGGCGGCGATCCGCTTCGCCGCCACCGCGGCGTCGCGCGGCTTGGGTCCGCGCTTCGACGGCTATGTCGCGCTGGGCTGCGTCATCCGCGGCGAGACGACGCATTACCAGCATGTCTGCCAGGAGAGCGCGCGCGGGCTTCAGGATTTGGCCGTGCGGGACGAGCTGGCGATCGGCTTCGGCATCCTCACGGTCGAGAACGAGGCGCAGGCGATGGCCCGCGCGCAGGTGGACAAGCGCAACAAGGGGGGCGAGGCCGCACGCGCGTGCCTCGCCATGATCGCCCTGAAGCGCAGCTTCGGCCTCGGTCCGCCATGAGCGAGCCGGCCGGCAGCGCACGCACGCACCCGGCCGGCCGCCGTCGCAGCGCGGCCCGTCTCGCCGCGGTCCAGGCGCTCTATCAGATCGAGCTTGCGGGCGCGACGCCCGACAGCGTCATCGCCGAGTTCGCCCAGGACGGGCTGCGCCGCGAGATCGAGGGCGAGCGCCAGGAGGTCGACGAGGGCTTCTTCGCCGACCTGGTGCGCGGCGCGGCGTCGCGGCAGGGCGAGCTCGATGACCTGATCTGCAGTGTGCTGACGCCCGAGTGGCCGCTGGCGCGGCTCGAGACGGTGCTGCGCGCGATCCTGCGCGCCGGGACTTACGAGCTGCTGGCGTTGGGCGACGTGCCGGTGCCGGTCGCGATCAACGAGTATCTCGACATCGCCCACGCCTTCTATTCCGGCAAGGAGCCCGGCCTCATCAACGGCGTGCTCGACCGGCTCGCGCGCACGTTGCGCCCGCACGAGCCCGCAGGAGGAGAACGTGACGGCGACGCCTCCGCTCGATGAATTCGCCCGCATCGCGCGGTTTTTCGCGCCGCTCGCGGCGCCGGAAGGGCTCGGCCTCCTCGACGATGTGGCGCTGATCCCGGGGCCGCCGGGCGAGCAATACGTGCTCAAGACCGACGCCATCGTCGAGGGCGTCCATTTCCTGGCCGACGATCCGCCCTTCCAGGTGGCGCAGAAGCTGCTGCGCGTCAATCTCTCCGACCTCGCCGCCAAGGGTGCCACGCCGGTGGGATACCTGCTGATGACGGCGCTGCCCAAGAGCCGCGACGAGGCCTGGCTCGAGCAATTCGCCGCCGGCCTCGCCGCCGACCAGAAGACCTACGGCATCGGGCTCCTGGGCGGCGATTCGGTTTGGACGCCGGGTCCGGCCACGCTCTCGGTTGCGGCGATCGGCCGCATCGCCGCCGGAACCGCCGTCTTGCGCCGCGGCGCCAAGCCCGGGGACCGGGTCTATGTCTCGGGCACGCTCGGCGACGCGGCCTTGGGCGTGCTGGCGGCCAAGGGACAGGATCTCGGCATCGGCGCCGCTGCAACCGCGTTCCTGATCGACCGGTTCCGGCTGCCGCAGCCCCGGCTTAACCTCGGGTCAAGGCTGGTCGGGCTAGCATCGGCCATGATGGATATTTCGGACGGTCTGGTGGGCGATCTCCAGCATATCTGCGCCGTCTCCGGCGTTGCGGCGATCGTCGAGGCGGAGCGATTGCCGCTCTCGGAAGCGGCGCGTGCGGCACTGGCGCGCGATCCGGCGCGGCTCCAGTCGGTGCTGGGCGGCGGCGACGATTACGAGCTGCTGTTCGCGGCGCCCGAGGGCGCGGCGGCGCGGCTCGGCGCGCTGTCGAGCGAGCTTGGGCTGCCGGTCACCGCGATCGGCCGCATCGAGGCGGGCAGTGGTGTTCGGGTGCTCGACCGCGCCGGACGCGAGATCGCGGTCAAGGTGGCGGGCTATGAACATTTCTGACCGCATCGCCGCGCTGGCCCTGGCCGCGCTCGTGCTCGGTGCAGCGCCGGGCCGGGCCGCCGACCGCTCGGCCGTGATCATGCCGGTGGCGGGCCAGCCCTTTTTCGTCCAGCTCAATCCCATTTTCGTGCCGGTGATCGCGTCCACCAACATCTCGCGCCAGGTCAGCATCGCGGTCGCGGTCGAGATCGCGGACGGCGCCAATGCCAAGGATGTCGAGGAAAAGCGCCCCGAACTCAACAACGCGTTCCTCAGCGACATCTACGGCTTCGTGCAGCAGCGCGGCGGCATCGGCCCGCCCCAGGGCGAGACCGCGCTCAAGGAGCGGCTACGCCAGACCGCGCAGCGCGTGCTCGACCCGGTCCAGGTCACCGAAGTCCTCATCGAGGAATTCTTCGAGCAGAAACGGTAGGGCGTCTTATCGAGGCGAAAGCTCGGCAACCCAAATTTCTAGCGCAGTGGGCGCGGAGGACCACAGTTTACGTTCGGCGTCCTCCGCGCATCCTCGGCGTCCTCCGCGCTAGGATTTTGCATGTTGCCATTGGCGGATTTGTGATCCCTACCCGGAATCCGCTATCGCGATTCGCGTGCCTGCCTGCACCCTGCCCCCGGGTTGCCTCGGCCGCTCCGATCTCTTAAGGTCCGCGCGCTTTTCGTTCGGGGTCGAAGACAAAAAAAGGGTCCTAGAAGATGCTTATCGCCGACTGGGTGGTCGCGGCCGCCGGAGCGCTGGCCGTGCTCTACGGCATTGTCGTCAGCAGACAGGTTCTCGCCGCCGACCCGGGCAACGCGCGCATGCAGGAGATCGCCGCCGCCATCCAAGAAGGCGCAGGCGCCTATCTCAACCGCCAGTACCGCACCATCGCCGTGGTCGGCGTGGTCATCTTCCTGGTCCTGCTGGCCACGCTCGGCTGGCGCAGCGGCGTGGGCTACCTAGTGGGCTCGGTGCTCTCGGGCGCGGCCGGCTATATCGGCATGAACGTGTCAGTGCGCGCCAATGTGCGCACCGCTCAGGCCGCGCGCGGCGGGCTCGCCGCCGGGCTCGCGCTCGCCTTCCGCGCCGGCGCGGTCACCGGCATGCTGGTGGTGGGGCTGGGGCTCCTGGGCGTGTCGCTCTATTACTTCTTCCTGCGCGCGAGCCTGCCGCCCGACAATCCGCGGCCCATTCTCGAGGCGCTGGTGGCGCTGAGCTTCGGCGCGTCGCTCATTTCGATCTTCGCGCGATTGGGCGGCGGCATCTTCACCAAGGGCGCGGACGTGGGCGCCGATCTCGTCGGCAAGGTCGAGGCCGGTATCCCCGAGGACGACCCCCGCAACCCGGCCGTGATCGCCGACAACGTGGGCGACAATGTCGGCGATTGCGCCGGCATGGCGGCCGATCTGTTCGAGACCTATGTCGTGACCGTGGTGGCGACGATGCTCCTCGCCAATATCTTCTTCGAGGGGCCTTTGCGCGACACCATGATGATGCTGCCGCTCGTCATCGGCGCGGTGTGCATCGTCGCGTCGGTGATCGGCACCTATTTCGTGACGCTGCCGGCGAGCGGCAACATCATGGCGGCGCTCTACAAGGGCCTGCTCGTCGCCGGCGCGCTCTCGGCCATCGCCATCGCCGGGACCATATCGGTAATGATCGGCTTCGACGCCAAGCTCACGATGGTCGGCGCTGGCGTGACCGACGGCGCGTATCTGTTCGGCTGCGCCTTGACCGGGCTCGTCGTCACCGGCCTCATCGTATGGATCACCGAATACTACACTTCGACCGAGTATCGCCCGGTGCGCAGCATCGCCAACAGCTCGATCACCGGGCACGGCACCAACGTGATTCAGGGCTTGGCCATTTCGATGGAGGCGACCGCGCTTCCCGTGCTGGTGATCTGCGGCGGCATCATCGTCTCGTATCTGCTGTCGGGACTGTTCGGCATCGCCGCCGCCGCGACCACCATGCTGGCCTTGGCCGGCATGATCGTGGCGCTCGACGCCTATGGGCCGGTGACCGACAACGCCGGCGGCATCGCCGAGATGGCCGACTTGCCCAAGGACGTGCGCATCACCACCGACGCGCTCGACGCGGTCGGCAACACCACCAAAGCGGTGACCAAGGGCTACGCGATCGGCTCTGCGGGGCTCGCCTCGCTCGTCCTCTTTGCCGCCTACACCGAGGATCTGCACCATTATTTCCCCAACCTGACGGTGCGGTTCTCGCTCCAGGACCCGTTCGTCGTGGTCGGCCTCTTCATCGGCGGCTTGCTTCCCTATCTCTTCGGCGCCATGGGCATGACGGCGGTGGGACGCGCGGCGGGATCGGTCGTGCTCGAGGTGCGGCGCCAGTTCAAGGAAATCCCCGGCATCATGGCGGGCACCGCCAAGCCCGATTACAGCCGTGCCGTCGACATGCTGACCAAGGCCGCGATCAAGGAGATGATCATCCCCTCGCTGCTGCCGGTGCTGGCGCCGATCGCGCTCTATGGCGTGGTGCGCTTGATCGCGGGCAATGAAGCCGGGTTCAGCGCCTTGGGCGCCATGCTGCTTGGCACCATCGTCACCGGCCTGTTCGTCGCGATCTCGATGACCTCGGGCGGCGGCGCCTGGGACAACGCCAAGAAATACATCGAATCGGGTCATCACGGCGGCAAGGGCTCGGACGCGCACAAGGCTGCCGTCACCGGCGACACGGTCGGCGATCCCTACAAGGACACGGCCGGCCCGGCGGTCAATCCGATGATCAAGATCACCAACATCGTCGCGATCCTGCTGCTCGCGATCCTCTACGCCATCGGCCACTGACGGGCGCTAATGGCCGGAAGCGCTGCCGCCGCTGCCCTTGTCCTTGCCGGTGAAGCGGCCGAAATTGCCGATCAACTGCTCGAGGAAGGTGAACTCGCGGCCGGGCGCGGGCGTGGCGTTGGGATTGGGAGCGATCGCCGCGCCATCCGCCATGGTCCGGTGCTCGACGTCGCGGACCACGCCGTTGTCGTCGAAGGCGATCGCTACGACCTGCTGATCGAGAATCTCGGGCGGGTTGAGCACCAGGATCCTGGTCTTCTGGCTGATGTAGTACCAGGTGTTCGAATCGAACGCCGCGACCGAGGAGGGCGATCCGAGCAGCTGTGTGACGGTCGCCTTGTCGGTGCTGCCCGGCTTGATCTGGGCGACCTTGTCCGCCTCCGGCAGGTTGCCGTGCAGATCGACCGGGTTGGTGCAGCCGGCGAGCGCGAGCGCCGCCGCGGCGAACGCTTGGCGCCAAGGAAGCCGGTAAAAGACCCTGCGGTTCATGGTCCCCATCTCGGCCGCGACCTTGCCCCGGCGGCGGCGCTTCTGTCAACCGCCCGCGACGTTTCTTGCACGTAAGGGCAATGCCGCTCGCCGCGCTCCTTGGCCGCTTCCGCCGCCGCGCAGCGGTCATGGCGGCCTATCGCCGCATCGTCGAGCGCGCGCGCGAGCCCGTGTTCTTCGCCGGCTGGGGCGTGCCCGATACGCTCGACGGCCGCTTCGAGATGCTGGCGCTGCATGCATTCCTGGTCTTGAACCGCCTAAAGGCGGACCACGCGGCGACCGCGGGCTTTGCGCAGGACCTGTTCGACACCATGTTCGCGGACATGGACCGGGGGATGCGCGAAATGGGCGCGACCGATATCGGCGTCGGCCGCCATGTGAAGGCGATGGCGCGCGGCTTCTATGGCCGCGTCGCCGCCTACGAGCGCGGGCTGGGCGCGGGCGAGGCGGCGCTCGAGGAGGCGCTGGAGCGCAACCTGTTCGGCACCGCGCCCCCCGATCCGGCGCAGCTCGCCGCTGCTTCGCGCTACGTGCGTCGGCAGGCCGAAGCGCTGGCAGGCGCGCCGACGTCAGCGCTCCTCGCCGGCGCGGTGCCGTTCGCTCGCCTTTCGCACGGAACCGAATAATGGCGAAGACGCCGCCCGCGCCCGAGTTCTCGCGCCTCGTCGAAGTGCCGCGCGCATTGGGCAAGGACGTGACCCTCGCCATCGCGGCGAGCCCGGCGGAATGCGCGGCGCTGGCGCAGCGCTTCGACCTGGTGTCGCTCGACCGGCTCGAGGCCGAGCTGCGGCTCGAGCGGCTCGCGGGCGAGCTGGTGCGGCTCACCGCGACCTTGATCGCCGACCTGGCGCAGAGCTGCGTCGTCACGCTCGAGCCGATCGCGACGCGCGTCGAGGAGAATTTCACGCTGCTTTACGGCACGGCGGAGACGGCGCGCGAGATCGTGCTCGACAGCGAGGCCGAGACGGTCGAGCCCTATGACGGCGTCAGGATCGATGTCGGCGAGGCGGTGGCGCAGCAATTGTCGCTCGCGCTCGACCCGTTCCCGCGCGCGCCCGGCGCGAGTATCGAACCCGAACCCTGATCAGGACGCGGCCGCTTCGAGCAGCTCGAGCGCGCGCAGGACCGAGGCGCGGCGAATGGCGGCGCGGTCTCCGGGAAAGACGTGACGCTCGGTCGCGACCGCGCCGCCGCGTCGTGCGATCCCGAGCCAGACCAGTCCCACCGGCTTCCCCGGCGTGGCGCCGCCGGGGCCGGCGATGCCGGTGACCGAGACGGTGAGATCGACCGGCGCACGCGACAGCGCGCCCGCCGCCATCGCCGCCGCGACCTCGCCGCTGACCGCGCCATGGGCCTCGATGAGCGCCGTCGGCACGCCGAGCAGCTCGCTCTTCGCGGCGTTGGAATAGGTCACGAAGCCGCGCTCGACCACGTCGGACGAGCCCGCGATCTCGGTGAGCGCGGCGGCGACCATCCCGCCGGTGCAGGATTCCGCCGTGGCGAGCTTCAGGGAACGTATGCGGCAAGTATCGAGCACCCGCGCGGCGCGAGCGCGAAGATCATCGTCCAAGGAGCCACCGTCCGATCAGCAGCAGGATCGCGGCATAGAGCGCCGCGAATATATCGTCGAGCATCACGCCGAACCCCCCGGGAACGCGCCGGTCAGCCCAGCCCGCGGGAAACGGCTTGGTCACGTCGAAGATGCGAAACAAGAGGAAGCCCGCGGCATAGAACCAGGGATCGAGCGGTGCCGCGGCCAGCGCCAGGAACTGACCCGCCGCCTCGTCCACGACCACGATCTGCGGGTCCTTGCCGTAGGCCCTTGTCACGATCGCAGCGGCCCACCAGCCGACCGCGACGATCAGGGCCGCGGCGACGAGGAGCCCGCTTGCGCCGGCCGCGCGCGCGACCAGCCACGCGAACGGCAACGCCACAAGCGAGCCCGCCGTGCCCGGCGCCTTGGGCGCAAATCCGACGCCGCACAAGGTCGCTACCAGCACCGCGGGATGGGCGAAGGGCAGGGGGCGCGCCTCGATCGCCGCCACTTGGCTCACCACGGAAGGCGCAAGGTCGCGACGGCGAAGGCCGCGATGCCTTCGCCCCGGCCGGTAAAACCCAAGCGCTCGGTGGTGGTGGCCTTGACGCTGACGCGGCCGGGCGCGAGCGCGAGGATCTCGGCGATCCGCCGCACCATCGCATCGCGGTGCGGACCGATTCGCGGCGCCTCGCACACCAAGGTCACGTCGACATGGGAAATGACGCCGCCCGCTTGCCCGACCAGCGCGGCGGCATGGGCGAGAAAAAGATGCGAGGCCGCGCCGCGCCAGTGCGGATCGCCGGGCGGGAAATGGACGCCGATATCGCCCGCGCCCAAGGCGCCCAGGATCGCGTCGGTCGCGGCGTGGAGCCCGACATCGGCGTCGGAATGGCCCACCAGCGCGCGCTCGTGCGGCACGCGCACGCCGCACAGCCAAACATGATCGCCGGGCCCGAAGCCATGGACGTCGAAGCCCTGGCCGGTGCGAATGTCGCCGCGCCGCGCCGCAAGAAGACGCTCGGCGCGGACCAGGTCGTCCTCGGTGGTGACCTTGAAATTCTCCTCGCTGCCGGCGACCAGCCGCACGCCGAGCCCCGCGCGCTCGGCGACGGCGGCGTCGTCGGGGAGATCGGCGCCCAATGCGGCGCGATGGGCGGCAAGGATCGCCGCATAGCGGAAGCCCTGCGGCGTCTGCGCCCGCCACAGCGCAGCGCGGTCGAGCGTCCCGGTGACGACGCCGTTGGCGCCGCGCTTCACCGTGTCGGCGACGGCGAGCGCGGGGACGGCGCCGTCGGCCTCGTCGAGCGCGGCCAGCACCCGGTCGATGATGCCAGCATCGACAAAGGGCCGCGCCGCGTCGTGGATGAGGACGCGCTCGGGCGGGTCGGACGTCAGGCTCTCGAGGCCGAGTCGCACCGAATCCTGGCGTGCCGCGCCGCCTTCGACCGGCGGAAGGAGATCGAGCCCCGCCACGGCTTCGTCGTAGAGCGCCCGGTCCTCGGGATGACAGACGACGCGCACGCGTGCGACGGCGCGATGGGCGGCGAAGGTTTCGACCGCGTGGCGCAACAGCGTCTTGCCGCCGAGCGCCAGATACTGCTTCGGCCGCGCGCCCGCGAGGCGTGTGCCGCGCCCGGCCGCGACGACGACAGCGACGCACGAATTCATGGCGGCGAAGCTAGACCGCGGCGAGACGCTTGGGTAGTGGCCCGTTTCGTCCGCGGCCTAGAACCCGAGGCAATTGGGCGGCGTGTTGCCGATCGTCACCGCGCTCGATCCCATATGCGCGAGGAGGACGACGGTATTGCCGGCGACATGGGCGCTGGGCGTCGTGGTCGCGGGACAGGTCACTCCGCCCGTCACGATGTTCTCGCCGCCGTTGGAGACGTTAAAGAATCCGTTGGACGCCTGGGTGAGCTTCACCGCGCCGGTGACCATGATGCCGCCATCCATGCGCAGCGAAGAGTTCTGCGCCACCGAGATTGTGCCGGTCCAGTCCGAGGTCTGCGACGCGCCGGTGCCGAGCTCCATGTTGCTCTCGACCTGGACCGTTCCCGCGCCGATGAACGAATCGAAGAAGAGCGGGAAGCCGAGATTCGTTTCGTCCCTTTGCTTGAATGTCGAGGCGTTGGTGACCGTGATCGCGTTGCCGCTCGCCGTCGGCGTGCAGCCCGAGTCGCCGATCGTGCCGGCGCAGATCACGCTGCCGCCGACCGAGAGCAGCGTGCTGCCGTCGGAAATCTGGATCACCGCGACGCCGGCGGCGGCGTCCTCGATCGTCGAGTTGGTCAGTTTGACGCTGCCGTTCGGCGTCGCCAGGATCGCGTTCGAATGGCCGGATCCCTCGACCAGAACGCTGTCGAGAATGAGCGCGCCCTGCTCCACCAGGATGGTCGGGACGGTCGTGACGATGCTGGGCGACTTGAACGTGCCGCCGTGCACTTCGGCGACCGCCTGGGAGACTCTGAGCTCGGGCCCGTTATTGTCGTCGTGAATGTTGGTGACGTGGCCCGAATTGATCAGCAGCTTGGCGCCGGACTCGACCTTGACGCCGCCGCGGTAGACGGTGTTCGCCCCGCTGGTGCCGTTACCGGTGATCTCGACATCGCCGAGCTGCACCGTGGCGCCGGTCGAGGCATAAACCCCTTCATTGGCGTTGCCCATGATCTTGCTGCCGCCGTCGATCGTGATGTCCGATGCGAAATTCGCGGAAATCCCGGAATCCGAGGAATTCTCGATGGTGACATTGATCAGCCTCGTGCCGATCGCGCCCCCAATCAACTGAATGCAGATGAACGGGTCGCTGGCGCCGGTGCCGTCGATGGTGATGTTCTGGAACGTCACGCCCTTGCCGCTGAGATCGATCGCGCCATTGATCTCTCCACCCGACACGTCCGCCTGGATGGTGACGAAATCGTTGAAGATGTTGAGCGAGCCGACGCACGTCCCCTTGACGTTGATGACCCCGTTGAGCGTGCCGCCATTGGCCGCCATGGCGAGCGCGCCGGGCGCGCTGGTGCAGTCGATCGTGGTCTGTGCCCACCCCCGATCCGCGCCGACGACCAAACCGATCAGGGCGAGCGCCAGGCGGGCCTGGCCCCGGCCCATGCGCGGCAAGAAGGGTTTCGCTGCGATGCTCATGTCGTGTCCCCCAAGCGGCAGTCCCCTTTGAAGGCGGGATCGCCGAGGAGGATGCGTCAATCCGGTCGCGCCGACAAGGCGGGCCGCTGCACTCGCGCGGGACAAGCATTTCCCGCCATTGAGCGTTAATCTAACCCGAGCGTGCAAAAATTTTGCGAAGTGCGAGGCGCTCGATGACCCGCGCGAACGGCCGGTGTCCGCCGCTCTTGGTCCTGGCGCTCGACGGGGGCGACGGAGCGCTGCTGCAGCGCTGGGCGGCGGAGGGGCATTTGCCCAATTTAGCCGCTCTCATGCGCAGGGGCTGCTGGGGTGAAATCGCCGGTTCCGACTTTATCGTCGATCACGGCATCTTCGTTTCCCTCTGGTCCGGGATACCGCGCACGAGACACGGTTACGTCCATTTCCGGCAGCTCGAGCGCGGCACCTACAATCTTCGCGGCGTGCCCGGCCGTGACTTCGACGCCCCGCCGTTTTGGACCAGGCTTCGCGGCACGGGGAAACGCGTCGCGGTGATCGACGCGCCGGAGACTTATCCCGTGGCGGGGCTCGAGGGCATTCAGCTCTGCGACTGGTGCGTTCATGAGCCGCGCCATGAGCCATCCGCGAATGCGGAATGGCTGCTGCGGGAAGCGCGCAAGGCATTCGGCGCGCCGTTCGCACTCGACCAGCGTCCCAACAATTCCGTACGTCAGGACAACAGGCTTTTCCGCAAATACATCGACCGGATCCGTCGCAAAGGCCGGCTGCTCCGGCATCTCCTCGCGCACGGCGAGTTCGACCTGGTCGTGGCCGGGTTCGGAGAAACCCATACCGGAGGTCACCAGTTTTGGGATTATCGCGACAAGCCGGGCGAGGAAGTCGGGGCTCTCGGCCACGCGATCCGCGACATCTATGCGGCGATCGACGATGAGTTCGGTCGAATCCTCGAGCAACTGGGCGGCGAGGCCGTGAACGTCTTCCTGTTCGGCTCGATGGGGATCGCCGATTCGTATCCGACCAATTGCATACTCGAAGCGATGCTCCGCAAGTTCGGTTATCTGCGCGACAGGCCCGGCGCGGGCGGCGCGCGTCCGGTCGATATGGCGCGGCGGCTGATCCCCGAATCCTGGCGCGTCGCTCTTGGCTACTGGATGCCAAAGAGCGCGCAAGAGACGTTGATCTCGGACCGTTTTCTGACCTGCACGGACTGGGGCGGCACGCAGGCATATTGTCTTCCGGCGATTCACAACAGCCTTGTCCGCATCAATCTGCGCGGCCGCGAACCGCACGGCATCGTCGAGCCCGGAGCCGAATACGAGACCGTGCTGGGCCGGCTGGAGGCGGACCTCCTCGGCCTCGTCGATGCGGTCGATGGTCTGCCCGTGGTGCGGCGCGTGACCCGGTCACGGGATATCCCGGAGGCGACGGCAGCGGCAGACTTGCCCGATCTCTTCATTGATTGGCGCTTGTTGCCGCGGTTCATCGACCGCGTTCTTTATCCGGGCGGCGAGCTCGCGATCACGGCTCCTAATTGGTTCCGCAGCAGCTACCATACCGACCGCGGCTGGTATGCTGCGGCGGGACCATCGGTCGCCGAGCTTGGCCGGTCCAACGACCTCTCGGCGGTTCAGCTCGCACCGCTGCTGCTGTCGTTGATCGAGAACCCGCCCGGTGAGGCAGGCCCGTTACTGCCCGCGGCGGAAGCACGCGGAGCCGGCGGCTAAGGCAAGTTCGGTGGCCGCGTGCCGATTTACGCGCTGTCGCGGCCGGCGGATCGCGCTAGATTGACCGCGACCATGACATCGCGAACGCACCACGGGCGCGCCGGATGAATTTTTCGCTCAGCCTCTTCGCGCTTGTGGCGCTGCTGCCGGCGGCGGCGCTGCGCTTGCGCCGCAACGATGGCCGTGACGCGCTGTTCTATGCCGGGCTGGTTCTGGCGGTGGTCGGGCCGGCGATTTGCGTCGGGGCGCAGCTCGGCGGCGAGTGGCGCACCAGCTTCGCCGTGTCGCTGTGGGTCAGCATCGCCGTGACCATGGCCCTCTTCCTCATGCTCGCGGCGCTGACGCGGCAGGCATGGCGGCTGACGCCGATCCTGGTGCCGCTGCTGCTGCTGCTCGGCCTCATCGGCACGTTGTGGGAGAAGGCGCCGGGGCGGCCGGTCATCGGCGACGTGCCGGCGGGCTGGCTCGACGCGCATATCGTGGCGGCGGTGGTGACCTATGGCCTCCTCACCCTGGCGGCGGTCGCGGGCGCCGCCGTGTTCCTGCAGGAGCGCGCAATCAAGGCCAAGCGCCCGACCATGCTCACCCGCTTGCTGCCGGCCGTCACAGACAGCGAGGGGCTCGAGGTCGGGCTGCTTGCCGCGTCCGAGGCGGTGCTGGCCCTGGGCGTCGCCACCGGCATGGCGGCCGAGCATTTCCTCCACGGTGCGCTCTTGCCGTTCGACCACAAGACGGTGCTGTCGCTGGCTGCGTTCCTGGTGATCGGCGCGCTGCTTTTGGCGCGGCGTTTGATGGGCATGCGCGGACAAAAAGCGGCCCGGATCGTCCTGCTTGCGTACCTTTTGCTGACCCTTGCGTACCCAGGCGTCAAGTTCGTGACCGACGTGCTGCTGGTGTGAGGCGCTCAAAATTATATTGCATCTGCGAAGAAGTCGGATATGATATGCCTAATTTCTAGGCAAATTGTATGGGCGCATAATTTATGAGCATGACGATCGGATCGATCAGGATCGCGGAGCCCGTGCTGCTGGCGCCGATGTCCGGCGTCACCGACCTGCCCTTCCGGCGCCTGGTGAAACGCTTCGGCGCCGGCCTCGTCGTCTCCGAGATGATCGCCAGCCAGGCGATGATTCGTCAGACTCGCCAATCCCTTGGCATGGCCTTGAACGCGCCCGAGGAGTTCCCGATGGCGGTCCAGCTCGCGGGCTGCGAGCCAGCGGTAATGGCCGAGGCGGCGCGCCTCAATGCCGATCGCGGCGCCGCCCTCATCGACATCAATTTCGGCTGCCCGGTAAAGAAGGTCGTGGGCGGCCATGCCGGCTCCGCCCTGATGCGCGACGAGACCCGGGCCGCCCGCATCCTCGAGGCCGTGGTCCGCGCGGTCGATCTCCCCGTGACGCTCAAGATGCGTACCGGCTGGGACGAGCAAAACCGCAACGCCCCCCGCCTCGCCCGCATCGCCGAGGAATGCGGCATCCGCATGGTGGCGGTGCACGGCCGCACCCGCTGCCAGTTCTATGACGGCCGCGCCGACTGGGAATTCATCCGCAAGATCAAGGACGCGGTGTCGATCCCGCTCGTTGCCAACGGCGACATCGAAACGCTCGAGGACGCGCGCGAGGCGCTGCGGCTCTCCGGCGCCGATGGCATCATGATCGGGCGCGGCGTCTATGGAAGGCCGTGGTTCGTGGCCCAGGTCATCGGCTTCCTGCGTTCGGGCGTGCGCGTGCCCGATCCGCCGCTCGCCGAACAGGCGGCGACGGTGATCGAGCACCACCAGGACATGCTCGCGCATTACGGCGTCGCGGTCGGAAGCCGAATGGCGCGCAAGCATATCGGCTGGTACTCGAAGGGCCTTCCCGGCTCGGCCGAATTCCGCGCCGCGGTCAACCGCTGCGACGATCCCGCCGCGGTGCAGGTGATGATCCGCGGCTTCTACGAGCCGTTGGCCGAGGCCGCGTGATGGCGCCGCCGGGCCGAGCCTTATTGCACAGTGACGGCGAGGCGCCGGTTGAAACGGGCGCCGTGCTCGCCGCCATTCCCGACCCCGTGCTGGTGATCGACGGCGGCAACCGCATGCGTTATGCGAACGCCGCGTCCGAGCAATTCTTCGAGACCAGCGCCGCGACCCTCACGGCGTCCTCGCTGCACGATTTTCTGCCGCACGACAGTCCGCTCTTCGCGCTCGTCGATTCCGTTCGCCTCACCGGACACAGCGTCTCCGAATATGGCGTCACGCTCGAGACGCCGAAGCTCGGCACGCGCGTCGTGACCATCCAGGCGGCGCCGCTCGCCGACGATCGCCAGCGCGTGGTCGTGACCCTGCAGGAGCGCTCGATCGCCGACAAGATCGACCGCCAGCTCACCCATCGCAATGCCGCGCGCTCGGTGACGGCGATGGCTGCGATGCTCGCGCACGAGGTGAAGAACCCGCTTTCCGGCATTCGCGGCGCGGCGCAGCTGATCGAGCAGACCGCCGGCCCCGCCGACCGCGAGCTCACACGCCTCATCTGCGACGAGACCGACCGCATCTGCGCCTTGGTCGACCGCATGGACGTGTTCACTGACCGCCGCCCGATCGAGCGCGAGCCGGTCAACATCCACGAAGTGCTGGAGCGCGTGCGCAAGGTCGCGGCGTCCGGCTTCGCGCGCCACCTGCGCTTCATCGAGGAGTACGATCCGTCGCTGCCGCCCGTCGACGGCAATCGCGATCTCCTCATCCAGGCATTCCTGAACCTGGTCAAGAACGCCGCCGAGGCGGTGCCGGACCAGGGGGGCGAGATCGAGCTTTCGACCGCCTACCGGCACGGCGTCCGGCTTGCGGTTGCAGGCAGCGACAGCCGCGTCCATCTGCCGCTCGTCGTCTCCGTGACCGACAACGGCGAGGGCATTCCCGAGGATCTCCAGTCGCATATGTTCGATCCGTTCGTCACCACCAAGCACAACGGCTCCGGCCTCGGTCTCGCGCTCGTCGCCAAGGTCGTCGGCGACCATGGCGGCGTCATCGAGTTCGACAGCCAGCCGCGCCGCACCATCTTTCGCGTCTTCTTGCCCACCGCGGGGCGGAACGGACGCCGCCAATGACCGGCTCGACCATTCTCATCGCCGATGACGATCGCGCCATCCGCACGGTCCTGAGCCAGGCGCTCGGTAGGCTCGGCCACGACGTGCGCAGCACCGGCAATGCCGCGACCTTGTGGCGCTGGGTGTCGGACGGCGACGGCGACCTCGTCATCACCGATGTCGTCATGCCGGACGAGAACGGGCTCGATCTCGTGCCGCGGATCAAGAAGGTCCGCCCCGAGCTGCGCATCATCGTGATGAGCGCGCAGAACACGCTTCTGACCGCCGTCAAGGCGACCGAGCGCGGCGCGTTCGAGTACCTGCCGAAGCCGTTCGATCTGCGCGAGCTCGTCAATGTCGTGCAGCGCGCGCTCACCTCACCCCATGCCGCACCGCCGCAGCCCGCCGAGAACGGCGAGGTCGACGAGACCTTGCCCCTCATCGGCCGTTCCGCGGCTATGCAGGAGATCTATCGCGTGCTGGCGCGGCTCATGGGCACCGACCTCACGGTGATGATCGCGGGCGAGAGCGGCACCGGCAAGGAGTTGGTGGCGCGTGCGCTGCACGATTACGGCAAGCGGCGCAACGGCCCCTTCGTCGCCATCAACATGGCCGCGATCCCGCGCGAGCTGATCGAGAGCGAGCTGTTCGGCCACGAGAAGGGCTCGTTCACCGGCGCGCTCACCCGCGCCATGGGCCGGTTCGAGCAGGCCCAGGGCGGCACGCTGTTCCTCGACGAGATCGGCGACATGCCGCCCGAGGCGCAGACCCGGCTGCTGCGGGTGCTACAGCAGGGTGAATTCACCACGGTCGGGGGACGCGCGCCGATCCGCGCCGACGTGCGCATCATCGCCGCGACCCACCGCGACCTGCGGCAGCTCATCCGCCAGGGCCTGTTCCGCGAGGATCTGTTCTATCGGCTCAACGTCGTGCCGATTCGCCTGCCGCCGCTGCGCGAGCGCAGCGAGGACATCGCCGCGCTGGTGCGGCACTTCTTCACCCTCGCGGGCGGCGAAGGGCTGCCGATGAAGACGCTCGACAATCAGGCGATGGAGCGGTTGAAGACCTATCGCTGGCCGGGCAACGTGCGCGAGCTCGAGAACCTGGTGCGCCGCCTTGCCGCGCTCTATTCCCAGGAGGTGATCGGCGTCGACGCCATCGAGGCCGAGCTGGCCGAGACGATGACGGCCGAGGCGGGCGCCGAGAATCCGGCGAGCGAGGGACTGAGCACCGCCGCTGAGCGGCAACTGCGCGACTATTTCGCCGCGCACAAGGGCGGGCTTCCGCCGGCCGGCCTCTATGATCGCGTGCTGCGCGAGATCGAGCGGCCGCTCATCCAGCTGACCCTCGGCGCGACCCGCGGCAACCAGTTGCGCGCAGCGCAGCTTCTCGGCCTCAACCGCAACACCCTGCGCAAGAAGATTCGCGAGTTGGACATCGAGGTCGGCCGCGGCATAAAATGACCGGAAGGGGGCGAGAAAGCTGAACCCTGACGGTGCAATGAGCGTCCGGCGCGAGTTCCTGCTGTGGGCTGGCCGAGTGGGTCTCGGGCGGAAGCTGGCGCTTGCGCTGGCGGTCGCGGCGGCGCTGTCCGCGGCTGCGACCTGGGCCGCGCTCAAGGGACTGCCGCCCTTCGACACGAGGCCGCATCTCGACGCGCTGTTCCTGCTGCTCAATCTGGTGCTGGTCCTGCCGCTGTTCGCGGTGGTGGCCTGGCGCCTGGTGCAGGTCTGGACCGAGCGGCGACGCGGGCTCGCCGGCTCCCGACTGCACGTTCGCTTCGTCCTCGTGTTCAGCCTGCTCGCGGTGATCCCGACCATTATCGTCGCCGTCTTCTCCTATCTCCTGTTTAGCTTCGGCGTGCAGGCTTGGTTCAGCGAACGCGTCCGCACCGCGCTCACGGAGTCGCTTGCCGTCGCCGAGGCCTACCTCCACGAGCACCAGCAAGCGATCCGCGCCGACGTCAGTAGCATGGCGAGCGACCTCAACCGAGACTCCGCCCTGCTCAGCATCAATCCCTCGCGGCTCAATCAGATTGTCGAGGCCCAGGCGGCGCTGCGGTCGTTGAGCGAGGCGCTGGTGTTCGACGGCTCGGGGCGCATCCTCGCCCGCACCGGCCTGAGCTTTGCGCTTCAGCTTCAGCCCGTGCCCGACTGGGCGCTGCAACAGGCGCGCGCCGGCGACGTGGCGATACTCACGAGCGATACCGACGACCGTGTCCGCGCCCTCATACGGCTCGACGGGTTCGGCGATGTCTTCCTTTATGTCGGCCGCTTCGTCGATCCGACCGTGATCAGCCGCACCGAGCGGACCCAGCGCGCGGTCGCCCAATATCAGCAATTGGAGGGGGAGCGCTCGGATTATCAGATCGCGTTCTCCATGCTGTTCTTCGGCGTCGGCGTGCTGCTGCTCACAGGCGCGGTATGGATGGGGCTGAGCTTCGCGACGCGCATGGCGCGGCCCATCAGCTGGCTGGTCGCCGCGGCCGAGCGCGTGCGCAGCGGCGATCTGTCGGCGCGCGTGCCGGTCGGCGCCGGCGACGAGGAATTCAGCTCGCTTTCCCGCGCCTTCAACCGCATGACCCACCAGCTCCAAACCCAACGCGGCGAGCTGATCGAGGCCAACCGTCAGCTCGACGAGCGCCGCCGCTTCACCGAGACCGTGCTCGAGGGTGTTTCTGCCGGCGTCATCGGCCTCGACCAGGACGGCCGGATCAACCTGCCGAACCGTTCGGCGTCGTTGCTTCTCGGCAGCGACCTCGACAAACAGATCGGCGAGCCTCTGGCCGATCTGGTGCCAGAGATGGCGCTTCTCTTCGCCGAGGCGACGCGCCGACCGGACCGCTTGGCGCAGTCCGAATTGCGCCTCGCGCGCGACGGGCGGAGCCTGACCTTGCTGGTGCGCATCGCCGCCGAGCACATTGACGGCGAGGTCAGGGGCTATGTCGTCACCTTCGACGACGTGACCGAGCTTCTCTCGGCCCAGCGCAAGGCCGCCTGGGCCGACGTCGCACGCCGCATCGCGCACGAGATCAAGAACCCCCTGACCCCGATCCAGCTCTCGGCCGAGCGATTGAAGCGCAAATACCTCAAGGAAATCGGCAACGATCCCGAGACCTTCACCATCTGCACCGACACGATTATCCGCCATGTCGGCGACATCGGCCGCATGGTCGACGAGTTCTCGTCCTTCGCTCGCATGCCGGCGCCGGTGATCCGCGACGTCGATCTCGGCGAGCTGCTGCGCCAGGCGGCCTTCTTACAGCGCGCCTCCACCCCCGAGATCCGCATCGATCTCGAGCTCGGGTCGGGACCGCTGCGCTTGGCTTGCGACTCGCGCCAGGTCAGTCAGGCGCTCGTCAACATCCTCAAGAACGCGGCCGAATCGATCCAGGCGCGCGAGGGCGATGCGGACCCGGGCCACATCGTCGTCAGCGGCAAGGTCCGGGGCAGGGACATCGTGGTCGCGGTCGAGGATAACGGCCGCGGCCTGCCGCAAGACGGGCGCGAACGCCTGACCGAGCCCTATGTCACGACGCGCGCCAAGGGAACGGGACTCGGCCTTGCCATCGTCAAGAAGATCATGGAAGACCATCACGGCGAGCTGTTGCTTGAGGACCGCGAAGGCGGCGGCGCGCGGGTGAGCCTCGTCTTCAGCGAGGTCGAGGCGCGGCTGGCACGGCTCAAGGAGCCGGCCGAATCGGTGACCAAGGCGGCGATCTATGGCGCATGAGATTCTCGTCATCGACGACGAAGCCGACATCAGGATGCTGATGAGCGGCATCCTCAAGGACGAGGGCTATGAAACGCGCGAGGCCGGAACCAGCACCGAGGCGCTGGCGGCGGTACGCTCGCGCCAGCCTACGCTGGTCATTCTCGATATCTGGCTCCAGGGCAGCGAACTCGACGGTCTCGAAATATTGAAGATCATCCGTCGCGAGCTGCCGAGCCTGCCTGTGGTGATGATCAGCGGCCACGGCACGATCGAGACCGCGGTCGCCGCCATCAAGATCGGCGCCTACGAATTCATCGAGAAGCCATTCAAGTCCGACCGGCTCCTTCTCGTGGTCGAGCGCGCCATCGAGGCGGCGCGGCTACGGCGCGAGAACGAAGAGCTGAAGCTGCGCGCGGGCGGCGACGACGATCTGATCGGCGCCTCGCATTCGGTCAATCAGTTGCGTGCGCAGATCGAGCGCGTGGCTCCGACGGGGAGCCGCGTGCTCATCACCGGCGCGGCCGGCGTCGGCAAGGAGGTGGCGGCGCGGCTCGTCCATCAGCGTTCGCGCCGCGCCAAGGGCCCGTTCGTGGTGCTGAGCTGCGCCACCATGCGGCCCGATCGGCTCGAGATCGAGCTGTTCGGCGCCGAAGCCGGCATCAATCAGCCCGACAGTCCGCGCAAAGTCGGCACGTTCGAGCAGGCGCATGGCGGCACGCTGGTGCTCGACGAGGTCGCCGACATGCCGCTCGAGACCCAGGGCAAGATCGTCCGCGCGCTCCAGGAGCAGACCTTCGAGCGGGTCGGCGGCGGCCGCGTCAAGGTCGATGTCCGCGTCATCGCCTCGACCAACCGCGACTTGCCGCTCGAGATCGCGACCGGCCGGTTTCGCGAAGATCTCTATTACCGCCTGGCGGTCGTGCCGCTGCACGTGCCCCGCCTCAAGGAGCGCGTCGAGGACATCCCGCTGCTGGCGCGCCACTTCATGGTGCGGGCCGCCGAGGCGGCGCGCCTGACGCCGCGCGAATTCGGCGAGGATGCGCTCGCCGCGCTCCAGGCCTATGAATGGCCGGGCAACGTGCGCCAGCTTCGCAATGCGGTGGATTGGACGCTCATCATGGCGCCCGGCGACGCGCGCGAGGCGATCCGCGCCGACATGCTGCCGGGCGAGATCAATGCGATCGCGCCGGCGGTGGTGAAATGGGAGCGCGGCGGCGAGCTGATGAGCCTGCCGCTGCGCGACGCGCGCGAGATGTTCGAAAGGGAATACCTGCTGGCCCAGATCACGCGTTTCGGCGGCAACATCTCGCGCACCGCCGCCTTCGTCGGCATGGAGCGGTCCGCGCTTCACCGCAAGCTCAAGTCGCTCGGCGTCTTCGGCGGCGAACGCCCGGCGAAGCTCGACGCGTGAGGCAAGGCCGCAGGCGCCGATGTCCCGCATCGCCTACGTCAACGGAAGCTACGTCGCGCTGCGCGACGCGCGGGTCAATGTCGAGGATCGGGGCTACCAGTTCGCCGACGCGGTCTACGAGGTGGTGGCGGTGAAGGACGGCGTGTTCGTAGACGAGGCGCTGCATCTGGCGCGGCTGCATCGCTCGCTCGCGGCGCTCGCGATCGCGCCGCCGATGAGCGATGCGGCGCTCAAGACGGTGCTGCGCGAAGTCGTGCGCCGCAACGGGGTGGGCGAGGGGATCGTCTATCTCCAGGTGTCGCGCGGAACGGCGCCGCGCGATTTCGCGTTTCCCAGGGACGCGCGCCCGAGCCTCGTGGTCATGGCGCGGCGCAAGGGTCTCGGCGATCCGCGCCTAATGGCGGAGGGTGTCGGCGTGATCACCATCCCCGACATCCGCTGGGCGCGCCCCGACATCAAGTCGGTGGCGCTCCTCCCCAACGTCCTCGGCAAGCAGCAGGCGAAGGACGCGGGCGCGTTCGAGGCGTGGCAGGTCGATCGCGACGGCAACGTCACCGAGGGCACCTCGAGCAATGCCTGGATCGTCACCGCTTCCGGCGAAGTCGCCACGCGGCGGGCCGACCGCTCCATCCTCAACGGCGTGACGCGGCAGGGCATATTGCAGCTCATTGCCGTCGAGGGGCTGGTGCTGCGCGAACGGCCGTTCAGCGTCGCCGAGGCGAAGGCCGCGCCCGAAGCGTTCCTCACCAGCGCCAGCAACTTCATCATCCCCGTGGTGCGCATCGATGCGACCGCGATCGGCGACGGACGGCCCGGGCCGGTGACGCGGCGGCTGGCCGCCGCCTATGTCGGCTACGCGTCCGGCGGCGGGCAGGACCGATGAGCGCTCCGACACCTTTGCTGTTCGATTGGGACAACACGCTGATCGAAAGTTGGGAAGCGATCCATCACGCGCTCGTCGTCACCTTCCGCGCCATGGGGCACGAGCCGTGGTCGCTCGAAGAAACCAAGGCGCGGGTGCGGCGCAGTCTGCGCGACGCGTTCCCCGCGCTGTTCGGCGCGCGCTGGGAAGAGGCGCGCACGCTCTATCTCGACGCCTTCACAGCGACGCATCTCGAGCGCATCGCGCCGGCGCCCGGCGCCGAGAGCCTGCTGCGGGAACTCGTCGCGCGCGGCCATTATCTCGCCGTCGTCAGCAACAAGACAGGTCCGGTCCTGCGCAAGGAGGCGGCGCATCTGGGTTGGAGCGGCATGTTCGCGCGTCTCGTCGGCGCCGGCGACGCCACGGCGGACAAGCCCGATGCTGCGCCCATCCGCCTCGCGCTCGAAGGCAGCGGGTTCGAGCCCGGCGGCGCCTGGTATATCGGCGACACCGCGCTCGACATGGAGTGCGCCGCCAATGCCGGCTGCACCGGCGTGCTGGTGGGCGCGCTCGATGAGGCTGATGCCGACTTCGTACGCTTTCCGCCCGCTTTGCGATTTCCCGCCTGTGCCGCCTTGGCGCTCCACATCAGGGGGTTGTGATTTCCCTTGGCGTGCCAATCTTGCTATCTGTGAGGTGAGCGCGCGATGGTCTTTGCGCCTCTGTTGTGCTGCGCTCTCGGCGGGAGGTACTCCGCGGATTTTTTCGAGCAAGGCTAGTGTGATAGAGGAATTCGTTTATCTGGAACCTTAACTGGAACCGGAAGCGGAACAAGGCCGTCGCGAGAGGCTCCGACCGACAATAACCTTAAGAAGGGGGTGCCCCCATGTCGTCGGAAAAATCCCAGAACGTGCAGGACGTATTCCTGAACCACGTGCGCAAGAACAAGACCCCGGTCACGGTGTTCCTGGTCAACGGCGTCAAGCTGCAAGGCATCATCACCTGGTTCGATAATTTCTGCGTGCTGCTGCGGCGCGACGCGCATTCGCAGCTGGTCTACAAGCACGCGATCTCGACGGTGATGCCGGCCCAGCCGATCCAGCTCTTCGAAGCCAAAGAGAGCGACGAAGCCTGATCGGATGGAGGAGCGGCGTCGCGAGTCCCACGCCTCGGTCGGACGCTGCTTGGTCGTCCACCCCGTGCTGCGCGCAGCGTCCAGCGAGCGCAGGAACGGCGGCCGCGCGCCCGAGGCGAGGCTCGAGGAAGCGGTGGGCCTCGCGCGCTCGATTGCGCTCGAGATCGTCGGCACCGAGATCCTGCGGCTGAGGAGCTGGCGTCCGGCGACCTTGTTCGGGACCGGCGTCGTGGAGACGCTGGGCAAGACGGTCGAGACCCTCGAAGTATCCGTCGTCGTGGTCGACGCCGCGGTGAGCCCGATCCAGCAGCGCAATCTCGAGCGCGCGTGGAAATGCAAGGTGATCGACCGTACCGGCTTGATCCTGGAAATCTTCGGCGCCCGCGCCCGCACCCATGAGGGCGGCCTCCAGGTCGAGCTCGCCGCGCTCACATATCAGCGCTCGCGCCTGGTGCGCTCCTGGACCCATCTCGAGCGCCAGCGGGGCGGCTTCGGCTTTCTCGGCGGTCCGGGCGAGAGCCAGCTCGAAATGGACCGCCGCCTCATCACCGACCGCATCGTCGCGCTGAAGCGCGAGTTAGAAGACGTGCGCCGCACCCGCGCGCTTCACCGCGGCGCGCGCAAGCGCGTGCCCTATCCGGTGGTGGCGCTGGTCGGTTATACCAACGCCGGCAAATCGACCCTGTTCAATCGCCTGACGCACGCCGAGGTCACGGCCGCCGATCAGCTTTTCGCGACGCTCGATCCGACCATGCGGCGGCTGCCGCTGCCCTCGGGCCGACAGGCGATCCTGTCGGACACGGTCGGGTTCATCTCCGATCTGCCGACCCAGCTCGTCGCGGCGTTCCGCGCGACGCTCGAAGAGGTGGTCGAGGCCGACCTCATCGTCCATGTCCGCGACGTCCATCACCCCGAGACC
>DATNID010000038.1:0-14081 GCA_035604615.1 Allostellaceae bacterium
CGGGGAGACTTTGTATTGGGCGACACCCATTGGTTTGGCGGTGTCGCGGAGTGAGTATTCGACCACCACCTCGTTGCGGCCCTTGCAGAGGATAATTCCGATAGTCGGTTGGTCATCCTTGTGCCGTAGCTGGTCATCGACGGCTGAAAGATAGAAATTCATCTTGCCCGCGAATTCGGGCTTGAAGTCCTCGATCTTGAGCTCGATCACCACGAAGCAGCGCAGCCGTAGGTGATAGAAGAGGAGATCGAGGTAGTAGTCCTGACCGGCGACTTCGAGATGATATTGGCTGCCGACGAACGCGAACCCTTTGCCAAGTTCGAGGATCAGCGCGCGTAGGTGCTCGATCAAACCCCGCTCAAGATCCCGCTCCAGCATCTCAGGTCCGAGCGATAAAAAATCGAAGCTATAGGGGTCTTTGAGAATCTGCTGCGCGAGTTCGGACTGCCCGGCCGGCAGTGTCCTGGTGAAATTCGTGAGGGCGCCGCCCTGGCGAGTGAACAGGCCGCTCTCGATCTGATGAACGAGGACGTTGCGGCTCCAACCGTTTTCGATAGCTTGACGCGCGTACCAGGTCCGCTCCGGCGCCCCCTTTACGGCGTCAAGCAGGCGGACGTTATGGCCCCAGGGCAATAGTGCAACAACCTGTTGCACAAATTCGAGATCGGGCCACGCCTCTGCGAACGCACGCATATATTTGAGGTTTCGGGCGGACAGGCCGGTCATCTCTGGGAAGGCGCGCCCGAGGTCGACCGCAAGCCGGTCGATGACCTTGGCGCCCCAGCCCTCGCTTTCCTGACGGGAAAGGATGTCTCTGCCGATCCCCCAGTAAAGAAGCACGAGCTCACGGTTGACCGAAAGGGCCGCGCGAAGCCGAGCGTCGGTGATGCGCTGCTTGAGCTCGGCGACCAGTGTGACGTAACCCTGAGCGTCCGGAGAGGGGGCGTCGGCGACCGTCTTCGGCCGGCGAGGATCGCCTTTCTTCGCGGGCGCTTGTCGGGAACGTCTGCTGGTCACTATCAAGCCGCTTGCTGAGCCGCTTCATCAGCGGCGCTATGGGTGATCGGCGGGTGCTTTGCTTTGGCCGCCTTAGGACGCTTCTTGTTCAGCATTGCCTGGACGAAAGCATCCCACTTCTTCATCGCGGCCCGTTTCTCCGGCATGTAGTTCCAGCGATCGTAGCTCTTCGAGCTGACGTCCTGAAGCGTGTGGTTTTGCAGCCGGTCGCGAATTTCCTTCGACAGGCCGGCCTGTCCAGCAAGCGTTTTCCAGGTCCTGCGCAGATCGCGGTTGGTCACGACCGGGATGACCTCGCGCTCGCGCTGACGCCACATGAACGAGTAAAGCGTGCCATGGCTGACGGGTTTGGTCGGGTCGGTCGCGGAGGGGAAAAACCAGCCGTGCGTGTTGGGCTTGATGGACTCGATCAGCTCCGCCGCGACTTCTGGGACCGGAATGGCGTGCGGCTTGCCGTTCTTGGTCTTTGACCAGTCGATGATCCGTTCCATGGCGTCCCACTGATCGACATGCAGGCGGGCGATCTCCTCGACGCGCTGCCCCGTGAGCATGAGAATGCGGACGGCCCGCGTGTAGGGCGGGTGAACGGGCGTGTCCGGACATTCCAGCCAGCGATACAGGCGCAGGAACTCTTCTTCATCAAGCCAGCGGGTGCCGACTTTCTTGGGTTCCGTGGGGATGCCGGCTGCGGGATTGTAGGCGAGGCGGAAGCGTCGCTGCGACGCGCTACGATAGTCGTGCTCGGATTTGAGGCCCCAGCTATACGCGGATCGGATGTAGCTGCGGACGTGATCCGCCATCGAGCGCTTGCCGCGGTCATAGATTGGCCGAATTAGGTCCGTGATTTCGTCGGGTTCGATGTCCCGAGCGGGCCTATTGCGCCCGAGCGTATCGGCGATCTTGTTGAAGCCTTTCTCCGCTTCCTTCCAGGACGACTTACCCGACGCCTTCAGGTGAGCGACGTAGGCTTCGAAAAGATCGGCCACGGTGCCGGGGCGTGTGTCGCCGGCGATCTTGATGCTCCGACCCTTCTGGATCATGTCGGCGAAATCGCGGTTGAAAATTTCGCGCGCCTTGCTGAGCGACATCGACGGATACGAGCCGAGTTTCTTTTTGAGGCGCTTCTGATCTCGCCACTGCTGCGCCATCCAGTCCGCCGTGACGCGAGTGGGCATCGGCTTCATGACCAGGACCAGACGGCCGGTGCCGTGCCCCTCGCCATCGATCAGGCTTAGCTGCTTGCCGGTCTGCTCCACCTGTTTCAGAGCGCGGCGTATCTCTCCATCGGTAAGGCTTGGCACTGGGCTCTCCCATCGGTTCTCAAGTGGGGTCGCCAGACGGGTAGTAGGGGTCGGCGACTGGGGTCAAAAGGGCGACTGATCCCCCTCAAAACCGACCCCAATATGCCACAACGTCCGGCTCTACGACAAGCCAGAAAATTCAAATGATTCAATAGGAAGGAGCGTGATCGAGCGTGATCGAAATAGGTCGAGTGGGATGGTTGTGTGCCATGATCACCGCGGACGCGCCGACCTCGAGCGCGCGCTTCACCACCTCGCGCGGATATACGGGGACATGGTCGACCGTGCCGCGCTGCTGCTGCTCGTCGGCGATGAGCGCGTTCTTGCGGTCGAGGAAGAGGAGGCGGAACTGCTCGGTCTCGGCATGGCCCGCCGCGGCGGTGCAATAATCCAGAAGCTGCTGCCATGACGAGATCACCATGCGATTCGCCACCGCCGCGCGCGCCAGCCGCAAGCCCGCCTCGCGCACGGCGAGCAGGTGCGCGGCCGCGGCCGGGCCGACCCCGGGGACGGCCGTCAGCGCCGCGCGGTCGGCGCCGAGCACGCCGGCAATGCCGCCGAAGCGCCGGATCAGCTCCTTGGCGACCGGCTTGGTGTCGCCGCGCGCATTGGCGGCGGTGAGCAGGAACTCGAGCAGCTCATAATCGGCGAGCGGCTCGGTGCCGCCGGCGAGCACACGGTCGCGCAATCGTTCGCGATGGCCGACATGGTCTGGCTGATCGTCGGGCACGAGCCGCGCCTCACGCGGGATAAGGCGGGTGGTCGTATCCCTTGGGCGAGCGGGTGAAGATCTCGCAGCCGTCGGACGTGACCCCGATCGTGTGCTCGAACTGGGCCGAGAGCGAGCGGTCCTTGGTGACCGCGGTCCAGCCGTCGCTGAGGATCTTCACCTCGAAGCGCCCGGCATTGACCATGGGCTCGATGGTGAAGATCATGCCCTGGCGCAGCTCCGGCCCATCGCCCTCGCGGCCGAAATGCAGGATCGAGGGCGCGTCGTGGAAGATGCGGCCGACGCCATGGCCGCAGAAATCGCGCACCACCGAGAAGCGCTGCGCTTCGACGAAGGTCTGGATGGCGTAGCCGATATCGCCCAGATGCGCGCCCGGCCGCACCACGGCGATGCCGCGCATCATCGCCTCGTAGGTCACCTCGACCAGGCGCCGCGCCTTCAGGGCGACACGCTCGCCGACCAGGTACATGCGGCTCGAATCGCCGTGCCAGCCGTCCAGGATCGGCGTCACGTCGAGATTGATGATATCGCCGTCGACGAGCTTGCGCTCGCTCGGGATGCCGTGGCACACGACGTGGTTGATCGAGGTGCAGATGGAGCGCGGAAAGCCGCGGTAATTGAGCGGCGCCGACACGGCGCCGCGGTCGAGCGTGAAGCCGGCGCACAGCCGGTCGAGCTCGTCGGTGCTGACGCCGGGCTTGACGTAGGGCGTAATGAAGTCGAGCAGCTCGGCCGCGAGCCGCCCCGCCTTGCGCATGCCCTCGAACGCCTCGGGCCCGTGCAGCTTTATGGACCGCTCCTGCGGGCTGCCCTGCCCGGCGGGCGCGGTCACCATGTCGTTCATCGAAAAGGCTCCTCCGGACGCCTCTCTAGATGCTCCTTCCCGGCCCATACTACAATGTGCCGAGGGGCGGCGCGAAGCGCGTTCGTCGCCAGAGAGAGGGACCATGGGCGCCGCGACCGTGACCGCTTCCGTGCTCATCATCGGCAACGAGATTCTGTCGGGCCGGACCCAGGACCTGAACCTCGTCTATATCGCGAAGGGATTGGGCGAGCAGGGGATCGTGCTGCGCGAGGCGCGCGTCATTCCCGACATCGTCGACGTGATCGTCGCCAACGTCAACGAGCTGCGCGCCAAGGACGATTATGTCTTCACCACCGGCGGCATCGGCCCGACCCACGACGACATCACCTCGGCCTGCGTCGCCCGCGCGTTTGGGCTGCCGCTCGTCGTCCATCCCGACGCGCACCGCATGTTCCTCAGCTACTACAAGCCGGGCGAGCTCAACGAGGCGCGGATGCGCATGGCGATGACGCCGGAAGGCGCGACGCTCATTCCCAACCCCATTTCGCGCGCGCCCGGCTTCCGCATCGGCAACGTGTTCGTGATGGCCGGCATCCCGAGCGTGATGCAGGCGATGTTCGACGGCGTGAAGAGCGGCTTGAAGGGCGGCCCGCCGGTGCTGTCGCGCACAATCGCCTGCACCGTTCCGGAGGGGCTCCTGGCCAAGGGCCTGGGCGAGATCCAGGAGCGCTGGCCCGACCTCGATATCGGCTCCTATCCCTTCACCCGGCGCGGCACGTTCGGCGTGGCGCTGGTCTTACGGGGGCGCGACGCGGCGCGGCTCGACCAGGCGAAGGAGGAGGTGGCGGACCTCATCCGCACCCTCGGCGGCGCCCCGGTCGAGGAGTAGAATGCCGCGCCCAGCGGAGCCCGCGTGGCGGAACAGGTAGACGCAACGGACTTAAAATCCGTAGGCGCGAAAGCGCTGTGCCGGTTCGAGTCCGGCCGCGGGCACCACCACTGAGCGCTGACGACGGAAATGCGGCGCCGTTGTATCCGATATTGGCGCGGGCGTTATTCCGCGGCTTATTTGGCCGGCGCGGTCTCCGCCGGGATCACGTCCTTCACCGCGCCCGCCCAGCCGTTGGTGGTGAGGTCGAAGATGTTGCCCATGGGATCGCGGTACTTGATCTCGTAGAACGCGTCGGGCGCCGCCGCGTCCTCGCCCATGACATAGGTCGCGCCGGCCTTCTCGACCTTGCGGCGCGCCGCGTCGATGTCGTCGACCCACATGCCGAAATGGTCGATGCCGTAGAACGGCTCGTCCTTTTCGTAGCCGAGCGGCCGCCCTTTGAGCGCCAGCAGCGTGATGCTGATCGTGCCGTCCGAGAGATGCGCGGCGCGGTCGTTCCCCTTGCCGACCTCCTTGAGGTCGAAGGCTTCGACGAAGAATTTTCGGGCGGCCGCGAGGTCTGGCACCGAAAGCGCTATGTGACGCAGCTTTGCCATGTGAGGCTCCTTGTCCCCCCGCTCGGATGAACTTGGTTCAGCTGACCGAAGCGTACCACCGTTCAAGCGAGCCGTAAACTTCGCGCCGCCCGTAGGCGTTCAGGTGGCGACGGCGCGGCGATGCAGGTATGATGAAGGCGGCTTCGGTGGAGGAACCCATGCCGATCGTGCGGAATGACGCGGCGCGCGAGGTCCCGTGGCGGCCCGGCTATCGCAGTTACCTCCTCGCGGGCAAAGAACACGGCGTTTCCTGCACGTCGAGCATGAGCGTTGTGCAGCCTGGCTCCGGCGCGCCGCTCCATGTCCATTCCGATGCCGACGAAATCATCATCGTCACCAAGGGCGCGCTCGACTTCCGGCTTGGCGACGAACGGCAAATCGTCCGCGAGGGCCATACGATCTCGATCCCCTCTGGAACGCCGCATGGCTTCATCGCGGTCGGCGACGAACCGGCGCACATCATCGCTTTCGTGCCGCGCACCGGCGCCTTCGCCGCGACGAAGTACCTCGAGGGCGGCCCGCCCGAGGGCGCGGATCAGAAATAGCATCCGGCCGGCAGGACGAGAAAACCATGGCAACAAAGATCGACCCCGGGACGCCGGGCTGGCAGCAGCGCCACGTCGAGCTCTACCTCAAGACCGACGGAGCCGAAGGCCACGTCCTGGATTTCGGCCGGCCGGGCGTGCCGGAGGTCAACTGTCTCCTTCTCCAGACCACCGGCCGCAAGAGCCGCACGCGGAAGACGACGCCGCTCATTTACGGCAAGGACGGGGGCGGCTTCGTGGTGGTGGCCTCGAGGGGCGGGGCGCCCAATCACCCGGCCTGGTTCCTCAACCTTCGGGACGCGCCCGAGGTCCGGTTTCAGGTGGTGGACAAGAAATACCGCGGTGTGGCGCGGATCACGACCGGCGCGGAGCGCCAACGCCTGTTCCGCATGATGGCGGGCCTCTTTCCGTCCTACGATGACTACCAGGCCAAAACCACGCGCGAGATCCCGGTGGTAGTGCTGGAGCCGCTCGGCGAAGTGGACCGGCTCCACCTCTAGCCGTCGTCAGGGCTGGCGGTCCGCGCCCGTCAGCCGGACTGGTCCGACATGAGGAAATGGCCGCACCGGCTCGGCTTTGACGGCGCGGAGGGCCTCGCGCAGGACGGTCAGCGTGCAGTCCCCGAAGACGGCGGGAATTGCCATCGTCGTGACTCGCTCCGCCGGCGGCAGCATCGCCAGATCGACATCGATCGGGGCCGCGCGATAGATGCCGTTGAAGATCATCACGAAGGCCTGCGCGAGATGGAACCGCTCCCACGGGTCGGGCTCGCGGCGCTGCCGCTCGATCGCGGTGAGCGCTGCTTCCACGGAGGCGATGCTCGCGACCTTCTCGGCAGTCCTTTCCAGCAGGAAGTCGTCCGGATCCATGTCTGCCTCAGTGTGGAAGTCGATTCACGAAATCACCGCCGGCAGGTACTCAAAGCCGGCGGCGATCGACGCATAGAAGCGATGGAACCCGTTGCGCACCTGGTAGTCGTAGGGGCCAGGGCGCACGAAGGTCGGCACGACGAAGCTGCCGGCCGGCAGCTCCAGCAACGGGACCGGCTCGATCTCGGCGCCGGCGATGATGCCCTTCAGGATGGAGATCAGCCGGGCGCGCTCGAACCCGCGCCAGTCTCTCGCGAGCGCCGGCTTGCGGTAGGGCGGCTCGATCTCGCGCAACGGCACCAGGACGGCGTCTTGGCTCGAGCGATAGGCGGTCTCGGTGCGCGTGAATCCCGCGATGCCGGCCTCGCCCAGCCAGGCGTCGGGAATTTCGAATTCGCACGGGAAGTTGGGCATCGGGTAGCGCATCGGCCGGCCGGGGCGATCACGAGACAACACGCATTATAGAGCGCGCGGCCGGCCGCGCGCACCAGCAACCGCACGCGTTCGCGAGGCGGCTACATCCCGCCCAGGGCGCCCTCGTTGTGGCGCAGCGCCATTGGATCGGCCTCGTCGTAGGGTGCCGGCCCGTACGAATACGTCGGGGAGGCGTAGACATAAGGCGCGGTGGGAGACCGGTAGGTCGCATAACTCGGGCCGGGCTCGTAGACGCAGGCGCCCAGCAGCACGGCGGCTGAGCCAAGCACGCAGGTCAAGACGGCGAAACGCAGCATCGGGTCAACTCCTCAACCTTTCAGACACAACGCGGTACCACCGCGGCGGTTCCCGCAGCCGGTCGTCGCCAGGAACGCCCTACCGCCTTTGCCCGAACCGGCGTAAAATCGGCGCCGGGGAAAATCCAGGCGCGTTCCGGTTCATGTCGGAGGAAGCAGGCTCGAGCGAAGCGGTGCCGCCGTCGGGCGAGGGCGCCGGCGAGTGTGCCGTGTTCGTCAGTCATTCCTCGCGCGACGCCAAGGTCGCGCGATCCATCTGCAACGCGCTCGAGCTGCGCGGTCATCGCTGCTGGATCTCGAGCCGCGACATCGGCCCGGGCGAGAATTTCCAGGAGGCGATCGTGCGCGCCATCCGCCAGGCGCGGCTGATGGTGCTGGTGTTCACCGGCAACGCCAACAACTCGAACGAGATCAAGAAGGAGATGGCGCTGGCGAGCCAGGCCAACCTCACCGTGATTCCGGTCCGGGTCGAGGACGTCGTGCCCAACGACGCCTTCGCCTACGAGTTCGCGACGCGGCAATGGATCGACACGTTCGGCGATTGGGAGCAGGCGATCGAGCGTCTGTCCCTCCAAGTCGGCACCATCCTGCACGGCGGCAGCGCGGCCGATGCGCTCGCTTCCAGCGACAAGGCGGCGCAAGCCGCCGCGGCTTCCCGCCCGCCCGCGCCCAACCGTACCGCGCTCTATGCCGGCCTGGCGATCGCCGTCGGCGTGTTGGTCGGGGGCGGCGCCTATTTCGCGTTTCAGCGCGCGCCGTCGAGCCCGGCGCCGGCCGCCGCACCGGCGCCCGCGCCGCAGGCGGCCGCGCCGGCGCCTGCCGCACCCGCCGCCGCCGCTCCAGGCGTGCCGGTGACTCAGCCGATTGTCGCCGAGGCCACCCGCGATATGCGCGACAAGAACTACGACGAATCGTTCCGGCTGTTCCAGCAGGCGGCGGCGCAGGGCAATGCCGTGGCGCAATACTGGACCGGCTTTCATTACCAGCAGGGCTTCGGCGTCGCCCAGGATTACGCCAAGGCGATGGAGTGGTATCGCAAGGCGGCCGACCAGGGCTATCCCGCCGGCATGGTCGGGATCGGCAACCTCTACGACCACGGTTTCGGCGTGACGCGCGATTTCGTCGAGGCCATGCGCTGGTATCGCATGGGCGCGGAGGCGGGCGGTCCGGCGGGCATGCTGAGCGTCGGCAATCTCTACGAGAACGGCCAGGGCGTGCCGCAGGACTACCAGGAGGCGATGCGCTGGTATCGCCTGGCGGCGGACAAGAACTGGGCGCCCGCGATGTACGCGATCGGCCTCAATCACGAGCGCGGCAACGGCGTTCCCGTCAACCTGAGGCAGGCCCGCAACTGGATGAAGAAGGCCGCCGACGCCGGCTCGACCGAGGCGGCTGCCTGGCTTGCCGCACACTGAGGCGGGTCGCGCGCGCTTACTTGTTCGCGGTGGCGGTGACGCCGAACATCACGATCGACCGGTCGGGAGTCATGTTGCTGACGCCGAGGAGCGCCACCAGCGGCACCGGCTGCGGCGGCGCCAGGTCGACCTGCAGCGAATTCGGCGCCGCCATGAACGCGGCGATGGCGTGCGCCGTCCCCCTCGTGGCGGCGTCGTTTCTTGTGTCGGCCTCGAGCTCGCCCACGGCGGCGATCACTTGCTTGCGCAAGACTTCCGGGTCCACGCCTTGGTTCCCGGCGAAGAATTTGAGCGCGCGATTGACGAGCGAGGCGTCTTCGTAGCGCGCCGTCCCGCGCACGAACCGCCCCTGCGACAGGAGATCGGCCTGCGACGCGACCTGGTCGATGTCCAACCCGATCACGAGCCGACCCAGCTCGACGACCTTCAGGGTCGCGCCCTTGATCGACATGCGCTTCTGGTCGATGTCCCAGCGGTAGCCGAGAGCGAGGCTGACCGTCGCCGCGTCGATGCCGAGCTGCTCGAAGCCCGCCGCCAGCGCGGGGGTCGGCATCTGGTCGCGCCTGACGCGGACTCCGTCGAGCGCAAGGTCGCCCGAGGACAGCAAGCCGTGCGAGAAGGCGATGTTGGCAAGCGCGAAATTCCCCAGCTCGCTCGACGCGCCCTTCAGCGGCTGCAGCGTCATCGGGCCATAGACGATGCGCTTCAGGGTGAGCCCGTCGAGCATGGCGGGCGAAGGAACGTCGCCGGCGACGAGCTGGGCGAGCGCTTTCGCGGCGTGCAGCTCCTCGAGCCCGACATGGGCGATGGTGATGACGCCGAAGACGTCGGACCGCACGACGGTCCCGTCGATCGCGATGCTCGCCGCGTTGCCGCGGTCGTAGGCGCCCGAGCTCATCTTCTCGACCGTATAGGCGATCGTGCCGCCCTTGGTGGTGGACGTCGGCGGCATGGCAGCGGTCGCATCGAGCGACTGCGCGCTATAGCTGTCATACCCGAAGCCATAGGCCCAGGCCGCCTCGGCCCGCAGCAGCGGCAGGATGTCGGCCGCGTCGGGCGCGTGCGTGCCCTCGAGCAAGTGCGACCGCGCCTCGACCATCGACGGGACGTCCGGATGCAGCAGCGCCCACGGATAGGCCCGCGGCTGCGCGACCTGGAACGTGGCCAGTTTCAGTGTGGCGCTATCGTCGCGATAGGAGACGTCCCGCGCCGTGACATCGTCGCCGAGCACGAGCGCGAGGTCGGGGGCGATCGCGCCGGGATTGGCCGCCGCGCGCGCCCATGCATCGCCGAAATCGGTCGCGGGCCGCGTCACGTCGATTTCGGAAGCGGTCAAGTCGAACCCGTTGGGATCGGAGCGATGGAAAGCGGCGCCGGTCACGGTCGCCTTGCGGGACAGGAGCGAAAAACTCACGCTCGCGTAGGACCCGGTTTGCCCCGCCGGCAAGGTTCGCAGCGTCTGGTCGAGGGCGTCGCGGAACAGTTTCGTGGGATAGATCGCGACCGCGTAATAGGCTCCGCCCGCGACCAGCAGCACGAGGATGCCGCCAATGAGCCATTTCCTCACCTGCCGGTCCCCCTCGACGCTCGGTGCGAAGCGGCCAAGCTATCACAGTTGGCGTTGTCCGGCGCAGCTTATAAGATTTGCGCCGCCGGGCATTTCGGCGACGCGAGGGTGTGATGGGCGAATTCGCATTGGGCCAAGGCGTGCCGCGCTTCGAGGACCCGCGGCTGTTGCGCGGCGGCGGCCGCTATATCGACGACATGGTCCTGCCGCGCATGGCATCGGGCCATGTGCTGCGCGCCCAGCACGCGCACGCCCGCATCCGCGCCATCGACACGAGCCGGGCGGAAGCGGCGCCTGGCGTGCTCGCAATCATCACCGGCGACGACTGGCAGGCGTCGGGCTGGGGCGATCTGCCGGTGCCGGTGGGACCAAAGCGCCGCGACGGCTCGCCGCTCTATCGCCCGGCTTTCCCGGCGCTGGTCAAGGACCGGGTGCGGTGGGTCGGCGACTATGTCGCCTTCGTCGTCGCTGCGACCCAAGCGCAGGCGGCCGACGCGGCCGAGCTGATCGATGTCGACTACGACCCGTTGCCGAGCGTCGTCTCGGCGGCGGACGCGGTCAAGCCGGGCGCGCCGCGCGTGTGGGACGATTGCCCCGACAATATCTGCTTCGTCCATCTCGAGGGCGACAAGGCAGCGACTGATGCGGCCTTCGCGCGCGCCGACCGCGTGGTGCGACGCGATCTCGTGGTCAACCGTGTCACCGGCGCGACCATGGAGACGCGCGGCTCGATCGGCGACTACAACGCGGCCGAGGACCACTACACGATCTACACCACGCTCCAGCGCACCCATAATTTCCGCGCCGAGCTGGCGCACGGCGTGCTCAAGGTGCCGGAGAGCAAGGTCCGCGTCGTCGCCGGCGACGTGGGCGGCAGCTTCGGCATGAAATCCGCGGTCTACAACGAGGTGGCGCTGGTGCTGCTGGCCTCGAAGCTGACCGGGCGGCCGGTCAAATGGATCAGCACCCGCTCCGAGGCGTTCCTCGGCGACGCTCAGGCGCGCGACAATTTCACCACCGCCGAGCTGGCGCTCGACCGCAACGGCGCGTTCCTTGCCTTCCGGGTCAAGACGCTGGCCAATCTCGGGGCCTATCTCCAAACGGGCGGCAATGTCTTCGTCGGCAATCTCGGCACGCTCGCGGGGGTGTACCGCACGCCGGCGATGTTCGCCGACGTCACGGGCGTGCTCACCAACACCAATCCGATGCGCGCCTATCGCGGCAACGGCCGGCCCGAGGCGGCCTACGTGATCGAGCGCATGGTCGATCTCGCGGCTGCCGAACTCGGTATCGACCCGATCGAATTGCGCCGCCGCAACATGATCCCGCCCTCCGCCATGCCGTTCAAAACGGGCCTCACCTTCACCTACGATTGCGGCAATTTCGAGCGCAGCATGGACATGGCGCTCGATCTCGCCGACTACGCCGGCTTCGCCGCGCGGCGCGATGAATCCCGCCGGCGCGGCAAGCTCCGCGGCATCGGCGTCTCCAACAGCATCGAGCGCGCCGCGGCGGCCGGGTTCGAGGGCGCCGAGATCCGCTTCGACCGCGGCGGCACTGTGACCTTGCTGTCGGGCTCGGTGACGCAAGGGCAGGGTCACGAGACTATCTACAAGCAGTTGGTCGCCGACCGGCTGGGGCTCGATCCCAACGCTATGCACTACGTCCAGGGCGACACCGACAAGGTGTTCTTCGGCGAAGGCACCGGCGGCTCGCGCTCGGCCACGATCGGCAGCTCGGCCTTCCTGCTCGCGACCGACAAGATCATCGCCAAGGGCACGCGCATCGCGGCCAAGATGCTGCGCGTCGCGGCGGAAGACGTAGCGTTCGGCGAGGGCATCTTCACATCGGCCAAGTCTAACCGCACCCTCACCATCTCCGAGGTGGCGCGGGAATCGCTCAATCCGCGCAACCTGCCCGACGGCATGGAGCCCGGGCTGGTCGAGACTGCGATCTATACCGCGCCGATCGAGAACTTCCCCAACGGAACTCATGTGTGCGAGCTGGAGATCGACCAGGACACTGGCGCCGTCGAGATGCTGCGCTACAGCGTTGTCGACGATGTCGGCACGGTGCTCAATCCGCTGCTGCTCGAGGGCCAGATCTGCGGCGGGGTGGGGCAGGGCGTGGGCCAGGCGCTGATGGAGGACATCCGCTTCGATGCGGGCTCGGGCCAGCTCCTCACCGGCTCGTTCATGGACTACGCCATGCCGCGCGCCGACGATTTCTGTGCCATGCGAATGAAGAGCAACCCGGTCCCGACCAAGACCAATCCGCTGGGCGTCAAGGGTGCGGGCGAGGCGGGCTGCGTCGGCGCGCTGCCGGCGGTGTCGAACGCGGTGGTGAACGCGCTGTCGGTGCTCGGGATCAACCATGTCGAGATGCCGAGCACGCCCGAGCGGCTGTGGCGCGCAATCGCCGCCGCGAAGGCGTAGCGCCCACGATGCGCTACTCGATTTTCTCGGTGATGGACCATTACCCGGCGCGGCCGCGCACGGTGGAGGCGTATTACCGCCAGCTCTTCGCCACTACCGAGGCGGCGGAGCGGCTGGGCTACGATGCCTGCTTCGTCGCCGAGCATCATTTCCACGAGTATGGCGTGGTGCCGAACCCGGCGGTGATGCTGGCGGCGCTGGCGCAGCGCACCAGCCGCATCCGGCTGGGCCCTGCGATCTCGACGCTCACCTACCACAACCCGCTGATGGTGGCGGAGAGCTACGCGATGGTGGATGTGCTGTCGGCCGGGCGGCTCGTGCTCGGCGTCGGTTCGGGATATCTGAAGCATGAATTCGCCGGCTTCAACATCGCGCCCGAGGACAAGCGTCAACGCTTCGACGAGACGTTGATGCTGGTGCGCCGGCTCCTTGCAGGAGAGCGCGTCACTTTCGCCGGCGCCTATCACCGGCTCGAGGACGTGGCGATCAACGTGCGGCCGATCCAGCGCCCGACCCCGCCCATCTATGTCGCGGCGCTGGCGCGGGAAGCCTCATACCATATCGGCAGGCAGGGCAATCGGCTGATGGCCATCCCCTATGCCACCGCCGGCACCTTCGGCGAGATCGGCGAATTGCAGCTTGCTTATCGCAAGGGCCGCGCCGAGGGCGGGCACGAATCCTGCGACGACGATTCGATTTATACGCTGCATTGCTGCGTCGCGGAGAGCGACGAGGCGGCGCGACGCATCGCGGGGGAGGCGTTCGAGCTCTACGTCGCGACGCGGCTCTATGCCCGGCGCCAGACCTATGACGACGTGATGGCGAGCGGGCTCGCCTTGTTCGGATCGGCGAAAACGGTGGCGGCCAAGGTGATCGCGCTCGGTCGCATGGGCATCCCGCACATCGCGCTGCTGATGGATTTCGGCGCGCTGCCGCAAGAGCGGGTGCTGGCATCGATGCACGCCTTCGCCGAGGAGGTCATGCCGCGCGTGCGCGCCGGCTTGGCCGGTGCATGACCCTCCCGGGCGAAGGTGTTTCGATCAGATCGCTTCCTTGAGATCCTTGGCGGCGCGGAAGGCGACCTTCTTGCTGGCCTTGATCTTGATCGCCTCGCCGGTGGCGGGATTGCGGCCCATGCGCGCCGCGCGCCGCCTGACCTGGAGGATGCCAAGGCCGGC
>DATNID010000039.1:0-6971 GCA_035604615.1 Allostellaceae bacterium
ACAAAGAGATCGCACGGCTCGAGGCGGCCTACATCGCGACGCTGCAGAAGGCAGGCGTCACCATCGTCAAAAACCGCGCTGTCGTCGCTGACGCGCATATTGTGCAACTTGCGAACGGCGAACGGATTCGCGCGGCCTATATCCTGATTGCGACCGGCGGCGCGCCGACCTATGGCGATCCCATTCCCGGAATCGAGCACGCGATTTCCTCGAACGAGGCGTTCCACTTGCCGCAACTACCGCAGCATGTGGTGATCCAGGGCGGCGGCTATATCGCGGTCGAGTTCGCCGGCATCTTCGCCTCGCTCGGAGCCGAGGTGACGATCATGATCCGCGGCGACGAGATCCTGCGCGGCTTCGACGACGATATCCGCCTGAGCCTCACCCAGGAGCTGCGCGCCCGCGGACTCGACATCCACTCGCGCAGCGAGATCGCGCGCATCGAGAAGCGCGGCACGTCCTTCGTCGCGCATACCGCCAAGGGCGACGAGCTGGCGGTCGATCTGGTGATGTATGCGACCGGTCGCAAGCCCAACACGCGCACGCTCGGCCTCGCCGAGCTCGGCATCGCGTGCAACGAAGTGGGCGCCGTGCCGGTGGACGAATGGTCGCGGACATCGATCCCGCACATCTACGCGATCGGCGACGTGACCGACCGGCTCAACCTCACGCCGGTAGCGATCGCGGAGGGCCGCGCCATCGCCGAGACGCTGTTCAACGACAATCCGATGAAGGTCGATCACGCCAACGTCGCGACCGCCGTGTTCAGCCAGCCGCCGGTCGGCACGGTCGGCCTGACCGAGCGGCAGGCGCGGGAGAAGCACGACGTCGAAATCTATCGCACGCGGTTCCGTCCGATGAAGCACACGCTCACCGGGCGGGAGGAGCGCACCATGATGAAGCTGGTGGTCGATCGCCCCAGCAACCGCGTGCTGGGCTGCCACATGGTCGGTGCCGATGCGCCCGAGATCATCCAGGGCCTCGCCATCGCCGTCAAATGCGGCGCCACCAAGAAGCAGTTCGACCAGACGATCGGCATTCACCCGACCGCGGCGGAAGAATTCGTCACCATGCGCGACAAGGTGCCCGATCCGGTTCCGGCGCAGTAAATGTACGCGGAATGCACCTCATGAGCCGAGCGGCACGCCGGTGAGCTTGCTCACGGGGAGCCAGTCCTTGGCGGCGGGGTCCCAGCGCACGACGAGCGCGTTGCTCACGTCGAGGCCGCGCTGCGGCACCTTGGTGAAATCGTAGATGCCGTCGATGCCGGCATAGCCCTTGAGCTTCAAGAGGTGGTCGTGGAGCTGCGCGGCGGTGGCGCCGGGCGGCAGGGCGTTCAACGCGGACACGGCGATGCGCTCGGTGTCCCAGCCGATGTCGCTGCTGGCGTCGGGATGAAGCCCGGCGCCTTTCATCATGGCGAAGAACTTCTGCTGCTCGGCCAGCACCGGCGGCGGCAGGTCGATCGCCGGATCGCCGCGCGCGGCCCAGGCCGAGACGCCGAAGAACAGCTGCTTCGGCAGGAAGGCCGCGTATTCGGTCATCTGGCCGAACGTCATGTTGCTGCCCGAGGCGGCGGTTGGAAGATCGATGCCGGCCTGCACCAGGCCGCGGAACACGGTGGCGCCGGCGGCGGCGGTGGCCCAGCTGATGATCACTTGCGGCTTGGCCGCGGCGATGCGCGCGATCTGCGCTGCGATGCTGACGTCGGCGGCGTTGAAGTAAGTGTCCTCGACCAGCGTGATGTCGGCGTAATCCGGCAGCTTCAGGAGCTCGTGGTAGCTCTTGTCGGCGTCCTGGCCCGAGGCGTCGGTGGTGGTGATGAGCGCGATCCGGGTCCAGCCCTTGGCGCGGAAATAGCGCAGCAGCGCGCGCTGCTGGTCGCGCGACGCGATCTGCGAGGTGAACTCGTAGCCGCCCTCGACCGGCCGCACGCTGGGCGAGAAGCACCAATGCACCGGCCCCTGGCTCATCAGCGGCGTCATCGCGTTGCACAAGGCCGAGATGGTCGAGCCGAGCACGATCGGCGGATGGCCCGCGAGGATCTCGTTGGTGAGCTGCACCGCGGTCTGCGGGCTCGACTGGTCGTCGTGGAAGACGAAGCGTACCGGCTTGCCGTGAACGCCGCCGTCCTGGTTGATGATCTTTTCGGTCTCGCCGATGATCTGTTTTTGTACGCCGCCGAGAAAGGCGCCGCCGCCGGTCAGGGGCACGACAACGTCGATGGTCATGGCATCGTCGGCAGCATTGGCCCCGCCCGAGGGCGCGGCGAGGCCAGCGAGCAACAGAGTTGCGTACAAGATCGACCAACCAATGCGGAAACCGGTCACGCGCGCCTCCCCGGAGAAATCTTCTTGCCTGCGGCATCATACCAGGGATCGGGGTGCGTTCCACGCCCGCCCGCCAGTCGCGACGGGCGGCGCCGCGGTATGTGCAAGAAGGCGGCGCTCGGCGCTCATCCCTCGGGAACGCCCGCGATGCGCGCTCCGTCTAGCATGCGCTCGTTCTGTGACATGAAGACCGGATGGCCGCCAAGATAAAGCGTGCGCAAATGTTGGATGGTGGTCGTAGGATCGAGCGCCAGACCGGCTTTTGCCGCCGCCCGCGCCTCATCGAGGCGGCCAAGATGCGCGAGCGCCGCGGCGAGCGTGAAATGCGTCAGCGCGAAATTTGGGTTTGCCTCGATCGACCGCCTGAGCCACGCGACCGCTTCTTCATCGGCGCCGAGCCAGAGCTTTGCTTGGCCCGCATGGCACATCCAGACATAGGCGAAGGCGTCCTTTGGGCTGAGCCGGAGCGCCTCCCTGACATGGGCTTCCGTCTCCTCGGAGCGGCCAAGAATGGATTTGGCGAGCCCGATGAAGGAGTGCGCGAAGGCCAAATTGCGGTCGAGCTCGAGGGCGCGCTCGAATTCGGCGATGCCCTCTGCCGCACGGCCGTCACAGGTATGGACGATTCCCTGGAGGAAGTGGCCGAAGGCGTGGTTGGGGGCGAGCGACAGCGCCTTTTGCAATGACACCTTTGCCGCGGCGAGACGCGCCACGCGATCCTCGCTGACCAATAACACGCTGAAGATATGATCCATGTTCGCGAGCTTGACGAGCGCGTCGACATTGTCGGGGTCGAGTTCGAGTGCCCGTTCGAAACAGCGTCGCGCCGCGGTGACATTCGGAGGCGACATCGCTTTCTCGTACCAGGCCATGCCTTGGAAATAATGGTCCATGGAATCGGGATTCGGCGCTCTCGCCGTCCGCCGCGCCTCTTGCGCGATCAAGGCGGTGCTGAGCTGGTTCGCGAGACGCGCGACGATCTCGTCCTGCATGTCGAAGAGATCGCCCACGGGCTTGTCGAACCGCTCGGCCCAAAGATGGGCGCCGGTCTCGGCGTCGATGAGCTGGACGTTGACGCGCAGCCGGTTTCCGCCGCGCTGAACCGAGCCTTCGAGGACATAGCGGACATTCAATTCGCGCCCGATCTGCTTGAGGTCGGTCGGCTTGCCCTTGTAGGTGAAGGCGGTGTTGCGCCCAATGACGAAGCTGCCGACGAGGCGCGACAGGTCGGTCGTGAGGCTCTCGGTCACGCCGTCGACGAAGTATTCCTGCTCGGGATCGCCGCCGATATTCGCAAACGGGAGCACCACGATCGAGAGCCGCGGCGGGGGCGGCCGCTCCGGCGCCGGAGGGGCCGCGACGGAACCGGCTGCCGCCGCGACGGAGAAGGCCCGCACTGGCTGCGCCACGTTCTTGAGGCTCTGTGCGCCGCGATCGACATACTCCGCGGCCACTCTGTCCTTCACTTGCCGCCAGGCGTCCTCGGAGAGGCAAATGCCGCCCGGCTCGGCGATTCCTTCGAGCCGTGCCGCGATATTGTCGGCGTCGCCGAGCAGATCGTCCCCCTCGACCACCACATCGCCCATATTGATGCCAATACGGAACTCGATCCGTTCCTCGGGCCTCAAGCTCGCATTCCGCGGCGCCATTCCCTGCTGCGCGTCCAGTGCGCAGCGGATCGCATCGACTGCGCTTACGAACTCGACGAGCGCACCGTCGCCGGTGCGCTTCACGACGCGGCCACGATGGGTGGCGATCAAGGGATCGATGAATTCGTGGCGCAGGACCTGGAGCCGCGCGATCGTACCTTCCTCGTCGATGCCGGAGAGCCGCGTGTAGCCCACGACATCGGAGCACAGAATCGCCGCCAATCGCCGTTCCGGACGTTGCTCCGCCACAACCGGACCCCCATTGCGCAAGGCACTGTACCACCCTTGGTCGAGCCGGTCATGCCGGTGCTTAGGGGACAAAGCGTGGCTAAGCCGAAGGAACGACTAACGTGGTGGCTCTGAAGCTCGCGGCACCAGGATAATGCTTGTCATTGCGAGGAGCCGTAAGCGACGAAGCAATCTCCCGCACGCATCGCCCCTTGCCTGAGGGAGATTGCTTCGCTGCGCTCGCAATGACATCGCAGGCGGAGACAATGAACTTCGGGTTCCACGCCCGCCCCGCGTTCGCGGCGGGCCGCGATGCGATATTTGCAGGACGGCAGGGGCGCACGAGCCGCTAGATTAGCATCGTATGTTGGTCGGAGGTTCGCGTGCGGGTGATGGGTGAAACGATTGTGTCGCCGACGCGGCGGCAACAGGTTGCGATCCTGCTGGGCGCGTCGCTGATGCTCAGTCTCGGCATGGGCATGCGCCAGAGCCTCGGCCTCTTCATGGTGCCGGTGACGCGCGATCTGGGTTTCAGCGTCTCCGACTTCACCTTCGCGCTCGCCTTGCAGAACATGATGTGGGGTCTGACCCAGCCGGTCGCCGGCGCCTATGCCGACCGCTATGGCTCGCGCCCGGTGCTGATGGGCGGCGCCGCGCTTTACGCGCTCGGCATGGCCGTGATGGCGTTCGCGCAGGGACGCTGGAGCTTCACCATCGGCGCCGGCGTGATGATCGGCGCGGCCATGTCGTGCGTCGGCTCCAATCTCGGCATGAGCGCATGCGCGCGCGCCGTCTCGCCTGCCTCGCGCAGCCTGGTGCTCGGCATGACCTCGGCGGTCGGCTCGCTCGGCACCTTTTTCGCAGCGCCGATGGCGCAGAGCCTGATCGCGAGTTACGGCTGGCAGGTCGCGTTCATCGCCTTCATTGCGGTGGCCGCCGCGATTCTGCCCGCCGCGTTCTTCGCCGGCGTCGTCGACAAGGTCCACAAGCCCGCGGCGCGGGACGCCAACGATGCCAGCGTGCCGAGCTTGCGCGCGGTGCTGCGAGAGGCCGCGCGCCATCGCGGCTATGTCACCATGTCGTTCGCATTCTTCGTGTGCGGGCTGCAACTCGTGTTCCTGACGACCCATCTGCCCACATATCTCGCGCTGTGCGGTCAGGACCCGATGCTGAGCGCCGAGGCGCTCGCCACCATCGGTGGATTCAACGTCATCGGCTGCTATGTGTTGGGCTGGCTCGGCGGGCATTACCCCAAGCACATCCTCTTGGGGCTCGTCTATGTGCTGCGCTCGATGGTGCTCACGGCCTATTTCCTGTCCCCGGCGACGCCGGCGACCACGCTCGTCTTCGCCGCCGCGATGGGGCTCTTGTGGCTCGGCATCGCGCCCCTGGTGATGGGCCTCGTCGCGCAGATGTTCGGGCTACGCTATCTGGCGACGCTGACGGGCGTCTCGTTCTTCATCCACCAGATCGGCTCGTCCCTCGGCGCCTGGGGCGGCGGCCTGGTGTTCGATGCGTTCGGCAATTACGACGTCGCCTGGCGCTTCGGCGTGGTGGTGGGGCTGGTCGCCGGCGTGGCGCAGATGCTGACCGACGACCGGCCCTCGCACCGCAGGCTCCGGCCCGCGCTCGCGTGAGTCGCTAGCGTTCCGCTAGCTTTTCCCGATTCGCGCGTGCCATCCGACGCTTCCGCAAAGCAGCCGCTTTATACTAAAGTATCGGGCGGTCGCAGAATTCAAACGCAGGGCGGAGGATTCATGCCTCATCGGAGCAGGTTGGTGCGCGGGAGCCTCGCCGTGGGGCTGGTCTTTGCGGTCGCGCATGCGGCGCACGCGTCCAGCGTGACCTGCACCAATGCCGGCGATCTCCAGACCGCGCTCAACTCGGCGGTCAACATCCTGACGGTGTCGGGGACCTGCACCAGCGCCAGCAGCCCGTTCCTCGTCACGACCCCGAATCTCGTCATCGACGGCGGCGGCTCCGGCATCGTCAAGGATCAGTTTCTCATCGCGGCCGCGGGGGTCACGATCAAGAACTTCATCATCAACGGCTCGAGCCCCGCGAGCGGGGCGGGCGTCGCGATCGTCATTCTGCCCGGCGCCTCCGCCATCGTCTCCAACACCAACATCAACACCTGGACCGGCGACGGCATCGACGTTTATGGCGGCGGATCGCTGGCGATCGCCGGCGGCGCCGGCGCGATCATCGACGCGAGCGGCGGCAGCGGCATCTACTTCCGCCCCGGATCGTCGGGATCCGTCGGCTATGTCCCGACCAATACCGGTCTCAACGCCGAGATCAACATCACATCGAACGCGGTCGGCGTCACCGTGGACGCGGACGCCGCCGTGGTATTCCTGCTGCCGGAACTTCAACAAAACCACAACGCCGGCCTCGTCGTGGTGCGCAACGCGGCCGTCGAACTCATCGGCGGCCTGGTCGAAAACAACCAGGCCGACGGCATCGACGTCTCGGACGGGGCGACGCTGGTCTTCAATTCCTCCGATCTGGGCGCGTCCGGAACGGCGACCGTCATCAGCAGCAATCACGGCGTCGGCATTGCCCTGACCGACGCCACGCTCGACATGGACAAGGCCAATATCACGGACAACCTCGGCGACGGCATCGACGCGAGCGTCGGCTCGAGCGTGACGATCAACGGAGGCACGATCAGCGCCAATGACGGCGGCGGTATCAACGTCAGCCACTCGGTCGTCAAGCTGCGCGGCGGCCTCACCGTCAGCGGCAATAGCGGCGGCCCGCC
>DATNID010000040.1:0-4591 GCA_035604615.1 Allostellaceae bacterium
CTGATACGCGATGGCGGCGATCCTGTCCGGCAGTGTGAACACCACGTGGAAGTACGGCACCGGCAGCAGCTCGGCCTCGCGCGCGGTGAGCCATTCCCGTGCTGCGGTGCTCTGGCATTTTGGACAGTGCCGGTTACGGCAACTAATGGGCGACGCCCATTAGCTGCCTTATGGGCAAATCCAGTAATGGGGAGTTGGCGGCGAGTTGATCGCATTCTCGCGGCCGGCGCCGCCAACCCGCTCACCATTACGAAGCGCGCTTGAGGAGCGCGATCAGTTTGTCGGTGGGCTGGAAGGTGCCGCGCCGCAGATGTGGCGGAACGATCGCCTCCATGGCTTCGAGCTTTTCCGTCGGATCACCGCGCGTGTAGACCTCGGTGGTCGTCAGCGTGGCGTGGCCCAGCCACAACGAGACCTTTCGAATGTCCCCTGTCGCCTGCAGGACGATCATTGCGCAGGTATGCCGGAGCACATGAGGCGAGACGCGCTTCTTCTTCAGGCCGGGCTTATGTCCAGCGGCAGTTGCGACGTGCTGTTTGAGCAGATAGGCGAAGCCCCATCGGGTCAGCGGCTCGCCGCGGGCGTTGACGAACACCTCGGGTGCTGCAACCCGTCCGCGAACGGCGAGCCAGGCGCGCAGTGCTGTCGCTGTGGTCTTCCACAATGGCAACGTCCGCTCCCGCCGCCCCTTGCCGAGAACGCGGATGCTCATCGACGGCAGATCGATGTCCTCGATCTTCAAGCTGGTCAGCTCGGACACGCGCAGACCAGCGCAGACCGCCAGATGCAGTATCGCCCGATCGCGGATGCCGTCACGCGTGCCCGGATCGGGCGCGTCGAGCACGGCCTGCAACTCGTCCTTCAGCAGATAGGGTACCAGGCGTTGGTTCGTCTTCTTGAATGGGATCGCCAGGACGCGGCGGATCTGCTCCAAGGCTGCCGGCTGCCTGTATTCGAGGAAGCGGAAGAAGGACTTGATCGCCGCCAGCCGGACATTGCGTGTGACGGCCGCATTCTTGCGCGCATCCTCGAGGTGCTCGAGGAAGGCGCTGACGAGGCCGGCATCGAGTTGCTCCAACGTCAGCTCCGATGGCCGGACCTTCAGTCTTTCTGCGGCGAACACGAAGAGCAGCTGGAAGCTCGCGGCATAGGAGTCCTGCGTGTGCCGACTGGCACCCCGCTGGCCGGCAAGCGTCTCGCGAAGGAACGCTTCGATGAGGGGAGCGATCGGCGTCATGATCGCCTCCCGTCGTAGATGAACCCTTCTCCGGCTGCGGCGACGTCGCGCATGAGATCGGCGGTCGCCTCCAGATACCAGTACGTCGCGTAGATGTTGACGTGACCCATGTAGGTCGAAAGCGCCGCCATATGCGCGCCGCTTCGGCTTCGACCCGCCGGACTGCCCTGCAGTGCCCGCACCGCAAACGTGTGCCGCAGATCGTGCAGACGCGGGCGGCGCCTCGTCGCCGTCACGATGCCTGCCTTGCCCACGAGCCTGTCGAAGGTCTCCTTGACCGCGATGTAGCGCAGCGGGCCGCCGCGCTTGCCGATGAACATTGGATCATCGTCCGCGCGAGGCCGGCGGCGCGCCAGATAGCGCTGCAAACCCGCTGCTGCCGTGTCGTGCAACGGCACCAGGCGGGTCTTCCGGAACTTGGTCTCGCGGATCAGCAGGCCGTCGCCGGTCACGTCGGCGACCGTTAACTTCAGGGCTTCCGAGATTCTCAAGCCGGTGGCTGAGAGCAGGGCGATCAGGGTCGCGTAGGTCAGCGGGCGCAGGCCGCCTTTGGGCCGAAGTCGAAGAGCTGCCTCGATGAGGTGATCGATCTCCTGTGCCGAGTAGATGTGCGGTGGACGGCGCGTCTTGCGGGCACCGAAGTGATTGGCCGGCGGCAGCTCGTGCCGGGCGTCGTCAACCCGAACATGGCGCACGAAGCGGCAGACGGCTTTCAGCCGCGCGTCGCGTTGCGCCACGGATGGCCCGAGCGTAGCCCAATCGATGGCCGTTTGTGTGTGCACATGCGTTTGCCCGCGCCCGGCCGCGAAGGCGGCAAAGCTCTTCAGCAGGTACTCCGCATTCGACATCGCGAAGCCCGTGGCGCGGCGCAGCGTGAGATAAGCCTCGATGGTCGTCAGCATCAGAGCGCCTCCGGCCAGGGCTGAGCGACTTGCTTCAAAAGCGCGACGTCGGCCTTGGCGTAGAAGGCCGTCGTGTCGATGCCGCGATGTCGGAGGACCAGACCGATCTTCTCGAGCGGAACGCCATTGCGCAGCATCTCGGTTGCTGCCGTATGCCGCAGAACGTGCGCACCTTTGACCGGCGTCACGTTGTCGGCCCGCTTCATGCGGCGCCTCACTACCGACGAGATGCCGTCGCCCTGTCGGAATGGCCGATAGGGAGCGATCGTGCGCAGGAAGACGTGACCGCTCGGAAAGATGGAGGGCCGGCATTCGAGATAGGCGGTGATCGCATCCCCGACATCTTGCGGCAGCGGCAGGCGAACCTCATAGCGCGACTTGCCCGAGACCCGCAGCGAGCCCGTCTCCCACTCGATGTCGGTGAGGCGTAGTTGTGCAACATCGCCAGCACGCAGCCCGAGGCGGGCGAGGAGCAGAACGATCGCGCGATCGCGCCGCTGCGCAGGAGCTTCGCCGTCACAGGCAGCGATCAATCGGCTTATCTGTTCCGGCGCCAGATAGCGCGGCATGTCGGCAAGCCGCCAATGGGCGTAGCTGGGAACCGCACTGTCGAGACCCACTCTGCACCGTCCTTCGACTGCAAGGTAACGCAGGAATGCGCGCAGGCTGGTCGTCATCTTCTCGACGGTTCCACGCCGGCACGCGCTCGCGCGATCCATGAAGGTGCGACGAATGGCGGTCGCATCCCAGCTCGCCGGGTCTTCCCCGAGCGCCGTCAGCAAGCGGCCGGCATCACGTGCGTAGAGCTTGATGGTGGCATCGGACGCCCCGCGGTGCTTGCGCAGCCATGCTTGGAAGCGGGTGACCAACGTCGGCTCGACGGGCGTCGGCGCCACCGCGGTGGGCTGGCACACGCCGATCTCGGCGAGATGTCGGTAAAAGAGCCTGGCACCGTAGATGGTGTGATGATTGCGACGGCCGCCCTTTGCGCGCGGGCAACGACAGGTGCGCAGATGCTTGCTGAACGCCTGTAGATCGATCTCGACCGGCAATACATCTCGCGACGCCAGGACATGGCCGAGGTGCGCGGCCGCCCGCACGTATCGTACTGCCGTATCGACGCTATAGCCCTGTCGTTCGAGCGCCGCTGCGAAGTCATCGAGGTAGGGTCCGCTCGGCCCGCTGCGTAAATGCTCCAGCATCTTTGATGCCGGGAAGTAGGTCTCCAACATGTTCGTTCCCGTTTGTGACCGGCCAATAGTGGCCGTGCCGATGGGGACTGAGGGGCGTCATGTTATGGAGAGCGAAAGCGCGACGATTCACAGGAAAATGCGAGCGCCTTCACGCCAACTCCCCATTACTGGATTTGCCCATAAGGCAGGAGTTGTACGCGATCACGGTATGCGGGCAGCTCTCGCAACGCGCGACATGCCCGCCGAGGGCCGCCGTGCGGCAGCTCTCGATCGCCGACATCACCTTGAGCTGGCCGAGGCTGACATGGCCGGCGTTGGCTTTACGCCACGCCGGTCCATGGCGGCGGAAGATATCCGCAACCTCCAGCCTTGGACGCACCACGCGCGTTGCGCGTCAGGCGGGCGGCTCGTCCCTGGGTTTGTCCTTCTTGGCGGTCAGCGGCGTGAGGCGATCCAGCGGGCTCATGACCTCACGGATCGTGTTGGTGGCAACGCGTGTGTAGAGCGCCGTCGTGTCCAGCTTGGCGTGACCCAGCAGGACCTGGATCACCCGGATATCAATGTTCTGCTCGAGCAGATGCGTTGCAAAGCTGTGTCGCAGCGTATGCGGGGACACACGCTTGGTAATCTCGGCCATGTGGGCCGCGGCGTGGCAGGCGCGGGTAAGCTGGCGTGTCGACATCGGGGCGACTGGGTTCTGGCCGGGGAACAGCCAGCCCTGCGGCCGCGCAATGCGATACCAGTCGCGCAGAAGTCCGAGCAGCACAGGGGAAAGCATCGCATGGCGATCTTTGCGGCCCTTGCCCTGCTCGACGCGCAGCATCATGCGTTCGGAGTCGATATCGGATACCTTCAGCGAGACGACTTCGGAAACACGCAGCCCTGCCCCATAGGCGACACTCAGCGCCGCCTTGTACTTGATACCCGGTGCCGCCTCCAGAAAGCGCGCAACTTCCTCGGGGCTTAAAACAATCGGCACCTTGCGTGGCTCGTGCATGAACGCCAGATGCTTGGCCAGTTCGGGGCGATCGAGCGTCACTTTGAAGAAGAACCGCAGCGCCGAGACGGTGATGTTGATCTTTGGCGTGCCTGCGCCGCTCGACGCCAGATGCAGCCGAAAGCGGCGCACGTCCTCCGACTTGGCCGTGTCGGGAGAGCGGCCGAGGAACGTCGCGAAGTCCTTGACCCTCTGCACATAGTCATGCTGGGTTTTTGGCGCGAACTTGCGGATCGCCATGTCTTCGATCATGCGCCGGCGT
>DATNID010000041.1:0-11678 GCA_035604615.1 Allostellaceae bacterium
GCCGAGCGGCTGGGCGTCAATATCTTCCACACCTCGCCGACCGCGATTCGCGCGCTCAGGAAAGCGGGAGCCGAGGAGCCGAGAAAGTACAACCACCACTTCAAGCACATGACGACCGTCGGCGAACCCATCGAGCCGGAAGTGTGGCGCTGGTACTACCACGAGGTCGGCAAAGGCGAAGCCGTCATCGTGGATACGTGGTGGCAGACCGAGAACGGCGGCTTCCTCTGCAGCACGGTGCCCGCCATTGATCCGATGAAACCTGGCAGCGCCGGACCCGGCGTGCCGGGCATCTACCCGATCATCTACGACGAAAACGGCGAAGAGGTTGCCGCGGGTTCCGGCCGGGCGGGCAACGTCTGCATCCGTAATCCGTGGCCCGGAACGTTCCAGACCATCTGGGGCGATCCGGACCGTTACGTCCAGCAGTACTACCAGCGTTACAACAAGAAGAAGGACAGCACCGACTGGCGTGACTGGCCCTATCTGGCGGGCGACGGCGCGCTGCAGGCGGCGGATGGCTATTTCCGCATCTTGGGCCGCATCGACGATGTCATTAACGTCGCGGGCCATCGCCTCGGCACGAAGGAGATCGAATCTGCGTGTTTGACGGTGCCTGAAGTCGCCGAAGCCGCGGTGGTGCCGGTCGTGGACGAAGTCAAGGGACGCCTGCCCGAGGTTTACGTCTCCCTCAAGCCGGGCTGCGAAGGCACGCCCGATGTCGTCAACCGCATCATGAAAGCCAACGAGGACATCATCGGCCGCTTCGCGCGACCGAAGCAAGTCTACATCGTGCACGATATGCCCAAGACTCGGTCGGGCAAGATCATGCGCCGCGTGCTCGCCTCCATCTCCAACCGGCGCGACGTGGGCGATGTGACGACGCTGGCGAACCCGACCGTGGTCGAAGAAATCCGCGAGATGGTGCAAGGCAAGGAGACGGTCCTCACGACCGAAGCGGTGCCCGAGGACATCGCCAAGTTCGGACAGAACGAATGATGCCATCCACGAAAGAACCCTAGAACAAATTGCCGCTGCATGCGCGCACCTGCGCCCTTCGACTGGCGCGCTTCGCGCGCCGCTCGGGCAAGATCATGCGCCGCATCCTGCGCAAGATCGCCGCCAACGAGCATGATCAGTTGGGCGACATCACCACGCTGGCCGACCCGGCGGTGGTGACCGAGCTGGTCGATAACCGGATGAACCGGGCGTAAGGGGCGGCTCGCCGCGATCCCGGCCGCCGGCGCTCAGCTCGCCAGCACGCCCCGGAGCGCGCGGGTCGCGACGGTGAGCATGGCGAGGTCGGGGGCGGGCGCTTCCTCGATCTCGCGCTCGAGCGCCTCGAGGCGGCCCAGATCGCGGGCGTGGCGCTCGATCCAGGCCTCGAAATCGCGGCTCTCGGCCACCGCCTTGGCGGTCAGCTCCGCCTGCTGCGCGTAGAGGTCCTCGCTGACCGCGGCGACGGCGCGCTTCTGCCACGCCGTGTGGGCGTCGAACTTGCGCGCGGCGAGGCGCAGCGCGTCGAGCCGGAAGCGCGCGCCGATGGCGAAGAAGCGCTGGCCCAGCTCGACCACGTTTTGCCCCGTCGCGACCGCGAGCTTCACGATGTCCACCGCCGACACCAGGAAATCGAGCCGCGCGGCGGTGCGCGCCAACGCCGCCGGCACGCCGTGCTCCTCGAGCGCGCGCGCGCGCGCGGCGAGCGCGGCCGAATGCGATTGCGGCATGACCGTGTCGATCGCCTCGGCGAGCGCGGCGATGCCGGCGCGATAGGCGCCGGTCTCGGCGGCGATGTCGAGCTTGGGGTTGCGCAGGAACCACGCCGTCGCGCGTTCGACGAGGCGCCCCGCGGCGAGCAGCATCTCGTGTTGCACCTCGGCCGGGACCTTGTTGTCGAGCGCGCCGACGCCCTCCCAGAACGCATCGAGGTCATAGACGCGCCGCACGACCATGTAGGCGCGCGTCACGTCGCCCGCGCCGCGCCCGGTGAGCTCGCCCAGCTCTCGCGCGAAGGCGATGCCGGCGCGGTTGACGAGATCGTTGGCCGCCACAGTGGCGATGATCTCGCGCCTCAGGCGATGCGCCAGGATGCCGGCGCGGAAGCGCGCGACCAGCTCGGGCGGGAAGTACGCAAAGAGATCATCCGCGAGTTGCGGGTCGTCGGGCAGGTCGGAGTTCAGCAGGTCCTCGGTGAGCGTCGTCTTGACGTAGGCCAACATGACCGCGAGCTCCGGCCGGGTCAGGCCGAGATGGGCCTTGCCGCGCTGCGTCAGGGTTTCGTCGTCCGGCAGTTCCTCGATCGCACGGTCGAGAAGCTGCGCCCGCTCCAGCTCGCGCATGACGCGGACATGGCGGTCGAACCGGTCCACGCGCTCGTGCTCCTCAAGCGACAGGGCCAGGCCCTGGAGATAGTTGTCGCGCAGCACCAGCGCCGCCACCTCGTCGGTCATCTGGTGCAGCAGCTCGTTGCGCTGCTTCATGGTGAGATCGCCCGAAGCCACCGCGGCGTTGAGCAGGATCTTGATGTTGACCTCGTGATCCGAGGTGTCGACGCCGGCGGAATTGTCGATGGCGTCGGTGTTGATGTGGCCGCCCGCGAGCGCGTACTCGATCCGCCCGCGCTGCGTCACCGCGAGATTGGCGCCTTCGCCGACGACGCGGGCGCGGATTTGCGCGCCGTCGATGCGCACCCCGTCATTGGCGCGGTCGCCCGCCTCGCCCTGGGATTCGTACGACGCCTTGACGTAGGTGCCGATGCCGCCGAACCACAAGAGGTCCACCGGCGCCCTGAGGATCGCCTGGATCAGCTCCATCGGCGTCGCGCGCTCGACCGCGATGCCGAGCCGCGCCCGTGCCTCGGGCGAAAGCGGCACCGACTTGAGGCTGCGCTCGAATACGCCGCCGCCCATGGAGATGATCCCCTTGTCATAGTCCCCCCAGGACGAGCGCGGCAGGTCGAACAGCCGCTTGCGCTCGGCGAAGGCTTTCGCCGGATCGGGATCGGGATCGAGGAAGACGTGGCGGTGGTCGAATGCGGCGACGAGCTTCGTATGTTGCGAGCGCAGCATGCCGTTGCCGAACACGTCGCCCGACATGTCGCCGACGCCGACGCAGGTGAAGTCGGCCGACTGGATGTCGACGCCGAGCTCGCGGAAATGGCGTTTCACCGTCTCCCACGCGCCGCGCGCGGTGATCGCCATCGCCTTGTGGTCGTACCCGTCCGATCCGCCCGAGGCGAAGGCGTCGCCGAGCCAGAACCCGTATTCGAGGGCGATGCCGTTGGCGATGTCGGAGAAGGTCGCGGTGCCCTTGTCGGCGGCGACGACGAGATAGGGATCGTCGCCGTCGTGGCGAACCACGTGCTTGGGCGGCACCAGCGCATCGCCCGCGATCGTGTCGGTGATGTCGAGCATGCCCTGCATCAGGGTCGTGTAGCAGGCGACCACCTCGGCCTGGAGCGCCTCGCGCGTCGCCGGCGGGCGCTTCACCACGAAGCCGCCCTTGGAGCCGGTCGGCACGATGACCGCGTTCTTCACCATCTGCGCCTTCATCAGGCCCAGGATCTCGGTGCGGAAATCCTCCTTGCGGTCGGACCAGCGGATGCCGCCGCGCGCCACCTTGCCGCCGCGCAGATGGACGCCTTCCATGCGCGCGCCGTGGACATAGATCTCGCACAAGGGCCGCGGCAGCGGGAACAGGTCGATCTCGCGGCTCGCGAGCTTGACCGAGAGATAGGGCTTGGGCGCGCCGTCGGGCTGGCGCTGGTAGTGGTTGGTGCGCAGCGACCTGGAGATCAGCACGAGGAACCCGCGGATGATGCGGTCTTCGTCCAGGCTCGTGACCTGGTCGAGATCGGCTTCGATCTCCTTGGCGAGCGCGTCGGCCGCATCCTTGGCCGCATTGGCGCGCGCGGGATCGAAGCGCGCCTCGAACAGGCGCATGAGCTTGGCCGCGATCCCGGGATGATGGGCGAGCGCGTCCTCCATGTAGGCCTGGCTGAAGGTGCTGCCGGCCTGGCGCATCACCTTGGCATAGAGGCGCAGCACCGTGACCTGGCGCCAATCGAGGCCGGCGAGGAGGATCAGGCGGTTGAACCCGTCGCTCTCCATCGCGCCGCCCCAGATGCGCGAGAAAGCATCCTCGAAGCGCGGCTTGAGGCGTCCCACGTCGACCTCGCCCGCCGGCGCCAGCAGCGAGAAATCCTGCATCCACAGGGGCTCCGGGGATTCGCTCTCGCGTACCTCGTAGGGCACCTCGGCCATCACCTTGAGGCCCATGTGCTCGAGCATCGGCAGGATGTCGGAAAGAGGCACCGGCGCGGCGCGGCGATAGATCTTGAAGCGCAGCTCGCCGGCGAGCGATTCGAGCGGCCGGTGCAGGGTGACGGCGATGGCGGCGCCCGCGCGCAATTGCTCGAAGCTCTCGATGTCGTGGATCGCGGCCGAGGCGGGGAAGCGGTCGCGGTATTCCACCGGGAAGGCCGCGCCATAGCGCCGCACCAGCGCCAAGCCCAGCTCCTCGCCGCGCGCGCGCACGAGCGCTTCCTGGAGCCGGTCGGCCCAGCTCCTGGCCGCGTCCTCGAGTTCGCGCTCGAGCGCCGCCAGATCGACGTCGCTCGGGCCGGGCTCGATGCGCAGGATGAAGTGGACCCGCGCCAGCACGGACTCGTCGAGCTGGGTGGTGAAGCTGTCGACGCTCGCGCGGTAGGCCTTCTCGAGGATGGCGGCGAAGCGCTGGCGCAGCTCGGTGTTGTAGCGGTCGCGCGGCACGTAGACGAAGACCGAGACGAACCGGCCATAGGGATCGCGGCGCGCGAACAGCGCCGTGCGCTGGCGCTCCTGCAGCCCGAGGATGCCGAGCGAGATGTCGAGCAGCTCGTCCTCCGCGAGCTGGAACAGCTCGTCGCGGGGAAAGGTCTCGATGATGTGGGTAAGCGCCTTGCCGTCGTGGCTCGAGGGCTCGAACCCGGCGCGCTCGAGAGCGCGGGAGACCTTGCGCCGCAGCATCGGAACGCTGCGCGCGCTCCTGGCATAGGACGCCGAGGTGAACAGGCCGACGAACAGGCGCTCGCCCGCGGCCCGGCCGTCGGCGCCGAACTTGCGCACCGCGATCGTGTCCATGCGCACGGCGCGGTGGACGGTGGAGCGGCGGTTGGACTTGCTGATGTTGAGGATGCGCGGCTGCATCAGGAACGCGCGCACCTCAGACGGAAGGGTGGCGAAGTTGCGCAGCCCCTCGAACACCATCACCCCATCGTCGCGCAGGATGCCGAGCCCGCTGCGCGGCAGGATGTCGGCGGCGCCGCCATTGGCCCCGCCGCCATAGCGGTATTCGCGATAGCCGAGGAAGGTGAAATTGTCGTCGGCGAGCCAGGCAAGGAACTCGGCAGCCTCGTCGCGCTCGTCCTTGGCGACGGGCGGGGTCGAGGATTGCAGCTCCTGGCGCAGGCCCATGCATGTGTCGCGGATGGCGCGCCAGTCCGCCACGGCGATGCGCACGTCGGCCAGCACCGTGCCGAGCCGCGCTTCGAGCGCCGCCATCCGCTTTTCGTCGGTGACGCTGCTGATCTCGATATGCATGACCGATTCGCGCGCCCCGTCGCGCGCGTCGGAATCGTAGAGCTGGGTCAGCTTCCCGCCGGCGTCGCGGCCGAGCCGCAGGATCGGATGGATCACGAGGCGGACCACCGCGCCCTCGCCGTTCAAGGCGGCTGTCACCGAATCGACCAAGAACGGCATGTCGTCGTTGACGATCTCGACCACCGTGGCGGGCGCGCGCCAGCCTTCCACCTCGATGCGCGGGTTGACGACGCGGAGCTTGGCGCGGCCGGGGCTTCGCACTTGCGCGAACTGCCATAACGACAGCGCCGCACCGTAGAGGTCTTCGGGCTTGCGCTCGAGCACGTCCACCGCCGGCGCGTGGCCATAGAACTGCTTGAGGAAACGCTGCACCGCGCTGGCGCGGGCAGCATCCAGCCGCTCCGCCGCGAGCGAAGCGGCCGCCGCGACCGCTTCCTGCTTTTGTTCCTCGGCCCGAAGGGACATCGCCCGATCTCCCCGAATGTGATGGCGGCGCCGCCGAATTTGCATTTCCGTTGGCTGGCGCTACCTTGCTAGACGTAAGTGCCTTGGTCCGGCGGTCGCACGGCGCGCATTGTACGATCGAAAATGTGAAAAAGGGATGTCGGCAATTTGATCGAGCAACCCGTTTCTCCGCCGGCGCCCAAGCGGCGCCCGGCCCGCCGCCGCCCGCGCCGCCTCAGGCCCGAGCAAGAGGCGGCGTTGTTCCTGTCGCGCTGGCTCAAGGCGCCCAACCGCATCGGCGCGGTGGCGCCGTCGAGTCGCGGCCTATCGCGCGCGATGGCGCGGCAGGTCGATCCCCTGGCCGATGGCGTCGTCGTGGAGCTCGGCGGCGGCACCGGCAGCATCACGCGCGCCTTGCTCGAGCGCGGCGTCAGCCCGGCACACCTCGTGGTGGTGGAACGCGACCGCACGCTGGCGGCCTTGCTGCGCCAACGCTTTCCCGGCGTCAAAGTGGTGCGCGGCGACGCGGCCGAGCTGGTCGAGCTGCTGCGTCCGTTGGGCCTTGCGTCGGTCGACACGGTGGTGTCGAGCCTGCCGCTCCTGTCGATGCCCAAGCGCCTCCGGGAGCGCATCGTCGCCGAGAGCTTCGCGCTCCTGGGCGAGGGTGGCATTTTCGTGCAGTTCACCTATGGCGTCGCCTCGCCGTTGGCCGCGCCCGAGCTGGGGCTCGCGGGCGAGGTGGCGCAGCGCATCTTCCTCAACTTCCCGCCCGCCGCGGTGTGGCGCTTCCGCCGGCTCGTGTCCCCGGTGGCCAAGGTGGCGTGAGCGGCGGCTACGTCGCCGCCTCGAGCCAGTGCTGGTAGATCTCGATCTCGATCGTGTCGGTGGCGGGGCCGCGATAGTCGGGCCACACCGCGGCTTGCGCGAAGCGTACGCGATAGAGCGGCTGCGCCGGCAGGCCGGGCCGGTTGTAGGCCAGCTCCTCGGGATTGGGGAACGCGCCGCACAGCCGCTCGATGATGCCGACATGGCCGCGGATATACCACGGCGTGCGGAGATGGCCGGGCGGGTAGGCCTTGCGCACCTTGACCCGGTCGCCCGTCGCGAAGCGTGCCGGCAGGGCGGCGTTGGATGTCGTCTCGGCCATGGTCACGCCGTCATGATCTCGAGCACGTGCCCGTTGGGGTCGCGGAAATAGCAGCCGCGGCCGCCGCGCCGGTGATTGATCTTCATGTCCGCGAGCGCGCCCGGGCCGCTGCCATGGACCAGCGCCTCGTCCTTGATGCGGCCGTAGATCTGGTCGAACTCGGCATCGCTCACCCGGAACGCGTAATGGTGGCGCTCGAACTCTTTGGCCTCGTCGAAATCGAGCGTCAGCGTGTCGTTCACCCGGACGGGCGCGAAGTGATAATGCAGGCCCTCGTATTGGAGGCCGAAGATGCGCGCGAAGAACCGCGCCGATAGCTCCTTGTCGCGCGCCGGAACGATGGTGTGGTCGAGCATGATGGTCATATGCACCTCCTCGACGGCGCCGCCATTATAGGCCCGCGCCGGGCACCCGTTAACTGCTCCTTCACCATGCGCCCGCCATCATGAGTCATGGGCAAGTCCGCGCAGATCGACGAGGCGCTGGGACGGCTTTCGACCAGGGACGCGCTCGCGTTGGCGCGCTCGGTCGAGTTGTCGCGCGCGAAGGGGCAGGCGACGCTCCCGACCGATCTCGTGTTGGACGGGCTGCGCCCGACCTTGCGCAAGGCCAAGGCCCCGCGCGTCCCCGATCTGCGCCGCCTGGTGGTGCGCGCCTTCGAGCCCTTCCTCACCGACCGCGACGACGATCCGCGCGTGCCCGGAATCTTGCCGCGCGCCTCGATCGCGCCGTGGTGGCGCGCGCTCGAGCGTTGCGCCGGGAAGGAACTGGCCGCGTTCGCCGAGCGGCTCGCCGCGCTCACACACGCCGGCTCTCGCAGCGCGCACGAAGCGCTTGGCTGCGAGGCACGGGAAGCGGCGGCGGAATGGACGCGCGGCCTCGTCGCCGAGTTGGCCAAGCCCAAGCCCGATCCCGCGCTGCGCCAGCTCATGTCGCGCCCCGCGCTCATCGCCGACGTCTCCGTCATGGCGGCGCTCCTCGCGATGGCCGAGCCGCTCGACGCCGCTCTTTCCGCGATCGACAAGATCCAGGCCGCCTATGGCAAGCTCGAGGGTCGCCGCATCGTCGAGTTCATGCCCGACGCCGTCACCGCGGCCAAGCAGAACTACGTCGCGCTGTCGGAATCGCACGGCATGGACGCGCGCTACCTTGCGCTCGCGATCCTCAACCGGCTCGATCAGCCGTGGCACATCCTGCGGCTCGGCCGCGCGCTGTCGTGGAAGCCCGATGAATCGATGCTGCGCGACACCGAATTCGGCGTCGTCGGCGAGCGCCTCGTGAGCGATCTGCAGCGCTCCGCGCGCGACGCCGCCGCGCTTGCCGCGCGGCGCGGCGATGCGCCCGACATCGACCGGCTCGCCGCCGCGCTCGCCGCCTATATGCGCGACGCCGAGGGGCTGCTCGGCGAGTTCAACTTCCGCCGCGGCAGCGCGTGGGGCGACCGCATCCTCGACACGCGCGCCATGCTCGCGGCCGCGTTCAGCAACGACTGGCTCGGCCGCGTCGCCGGCGAGACGGTGCTCGATCGCATCCTGCCGCTGCAGCGCCGCGGCACGCAGCCGCGCGGCCTGTCGCCCGAGCCCGACCTGCGGACGCCGGCATCGGACGTCGTGGCTTCCGCCGTCGAGGCGGCGCGGTTCATCGCCAAATTGGCCCAGCGCGGCTCGCGCCACGGGCTCGGCCACACCCGCGACGCGGTCGAGGCGCTCGGCGAGGAGATCGAGCGGCGCGCGGCGCCGCTGCTCGAGCTGTTGCGCGAGGCGCCGGACAACGCGCCGGTCCTGGCCCAGCTCGAGGCCGCTTCCCAGGCGCTCGCGGTGCTGTTCGAGGACGGCCGCGGCGACATCCTCTCGCGCCGCATCCGCATCGCCGGCCAGGTCGCGGTCTGACCGCCGGAGCGCTGTCTCGGCGGCCCCTGCCTTGACACGGCCCCGGCCTTGGCCCAATTGTCAAGCGACGCAGGAGGCGAAACCGCAATGGACACCACCAATCCGACGGCGACATCCGGCACCGGGCGCGAGGATTTCTACCGCCGTGCCGGGGGACAGAACCTGGCCCCGCTGTGGACCCAGCTCGGACGCATGGTGACCGAGGAGCCGGTGTCGCCGGCGGTGCCGGCGATCTGGAAATACAAGGAGGTGCGGCCCTACCTGATGGAGGCGTGCAACATCATCTCAACGGCGGAGGCGCAGCGCCGCGTGATGTCGCTGGAGAATCCCGGCCTCACCGGGCAGCAGCGCATCACTCACAGCCTCTATGCCGGGCTCCAGATCATCCTGCCCGGCGAGATCGCGCCGGCCCACCGCCATACCGCGGCGGCGCTGCGCTTCATCATCGAGGGCAAGGACGCCTATACCGCGGTCGGCGGCGAGCGCACCATGATGTCGCCGGGCGACTTCGTCATCACGCCGGGCATGGCGTGGCACGATCACGGCAATCTCGGCAGCGGGCCGATGGTGTGGCTCGACGTGCTCGACCTCCATCTCGTCAACATGATGGATGCGAGCTTCCTCGACTTCTATCCCAACGAGACCCATCCGGTGACGCGGCCCGAAGGCGCGGCCGATGCCGAGATCGGCTACAATCTGGTGCCCGACGGACAGGAGTGGAAGAGCAAGACCACGCCGATCTTCAACTATCCCTATGTGAAGACGCGCGCCGCGCTCGAGAAGCTGCGCAGCTTCCGCGCCCCCGACCCCTATCACGCGCTGCGCATGAAATACATCAACCCGGCGAGCGGCGACTGGGCGATGCCGACGATCTCGACCTGGATGCAGCTCCTGCCCAAGGGCTTCACCACCAAGCCCTACCGCTCGACCGACAGCACCGGCTTCGTGGTGGTCGAAGGCGAGGGCAAGAGCACCATCGCCGGCAAGACCTTCGAATGGGGCCCGCGCGATATCTTCGTGGCGCCGAGCTGGCAGTTCCACGAGCACGTGGCCTCGTCCGACGCGGTCATCTTCCAGTTCTCCGACCGCGTGGTGCAGGAGAAGCTCGACTTCTGGCGCGAGCATCGCGGCAACGCCTGATCGGCGTCGTCACGTCCCGCCGCCGGTGCGGAACCACAGGGCGTCATTGCCGCGGTTCAGCGGCGGCCCGTCGTATAGCCCGTTGCGCCGCACGTCGACCGTCAGCTCCTGGAACAGGTTGCTGCCGGGACCGCCCAGCGGCTGGTCCGATTGCTGCGGCAGCGGGAACGGATGCGGCGCCAGCGTCACCGGGGGAATGTCGAAGAACGGATTGTCCGAGGTCGATCCGCCGCCCGATATCTGCCCGTAGGTATCGCCGCCGGTATCGAGGCCGATGACCGAGCCGAGGCCTCCTGCGCCCGCGCCAACGCCCGCATTCAAGTCGATGGCGAATGACGGCTCCGGCAGCCCCGCGAACTGCGGCAGCGGCGGCAGCGGCAATAGTATCGGCGGATTTCCGATCCCGTTCACGACCTGCTGGCCGACGGTGTTCGCCCCTTGCATCGTCTGATTCTGCTGGAACTGCTGCGCCGGCGTCAGTATGCCTCCTCCCTCCGCTCCGGGTATGACCGGCCCCGTGTTCACGCAGGTGGCGCTGGCGCGGCAAACGGTAAAGTTGTCGATCGCGTCGAAGCTCGGATCGTTGCGGTAGGACACGGAGAACGTGTCGTTTCCCGTGGCGGTCACCGCGGCGGAGTAGAACACATAGGGTTGCAGCGGCACGGGGTTCGGCACGGTGACGACCGGGGTCCCGTTGAAGCTCATCGAGAAGTCGCTGATGCCACTGCCGTTGCCCGCCAGGAAGCCGGACACGACCAGCGAATCGCCCGGCCGATCGACGAAGCTCTGGGACTGCACGCCGTCCGAGCCGACCGGCCCGACGAAGAGATAGTAGCTGCCGTCCTCGGGGGTGTATCCCTCGCCCGCCTCCGCCGTAAGGACGTCCGTGTCGCCCGGATTGCCGGACTGGGTCCAGCCCGGGATGTTGGTCGACGACGGCACCGTGCCGCCGGGCAGCAATTGCTCGAAGCTGCCGTTGAACAGCAGGTTGGTGTTGCCGGTGTTCTGCTGCATCAGCACCGCGCTGCCCTCGCCTCCGGCCAACGTCACGCCGGCACCGATATTGATGTTGCCGTAGGCGCTGAGGAATAGGGTGTTGGCGCTGTTCCAGTTGACGCTGAAGTTGAACGTGATGTCGCCGTTGCCGTTGGCGTTGACGATCCCGAAGCCGGCGGTGGCGCCGTCCGACGCGGTCATCACCGCGACGTTGTTGAGGTCGAGCGCCGAGGCCAGAGCGTCGGCTTCGGCGCGGTTGAACGTCAGGCTGAAAGGATCGAGCAGCCAGGTGCCGGCGGCGCCGTGCGCTGCGCTCGCATTCACCGAGCCAGAGGCGAAGTCGAGCGTGTGCCCCGAGGTCTCGACATATCCGCCATTGCCGCCGAGCGCGCCGCCCTTGGCGGTGATCGAGCCGTCGAACGTGGTGACGCCGTCCGACCACACCGCGACCTGGCCGCCATTGCCCGTATTGATCGCGTCGGC
>DATNID010000042.1:0-36543 GCA_035604615.1 Allostellaceae bacterium
ACGAGGGAGACGAGGTCTCCGGTGACGGCTGGGCAGAACTCGACGACGATGGCTCCATCACCGGCGAAATCACCTTCGACAACGGCGATGAAACCACCTATCGCGCTCGGCCATGGTAGGTTCTTCAACAGCCTGCTAGGTCTTCGCCTCGAGTCTTTCCGCAGCCCCTAAAGGCGGCGGGCGCGACGAGATCGCGCCTGCCGCTTCTTTTTTGCCTGACGTTGCATCACCCATGAAGCGCCCTTATCGTGGCCGCCGCACATGGCGAAACGCCGAGGGAGGACGCGAATGACGCTCAGTCTGCGACGGGTGGTGACCGGCCACGACAAGAACGGCAAGGCGATCGTCCTGATCGACGAGCCGGCCAAGAACATTGTCTCCGGCCGGCCGGGCGCGCTCTCCTCCAACGTGTGGACGACCGAGGGCTTCCCGGTCGGCAACGACGGCGCCGCCGACGAATCGGCGCGCAAGGTCGGCACCACGCTCGCCGGCGGCACCGTGTTCCGCGTGGTCGAGTTCAGCCCCGGCGTGCAGCGCCGCAACCATCGCACCGATTCGATCGACTATGCCGTCGTGCTGTCCGGCGAGATCGACATGGAGCTCGACGATAGCACCGTGCATCTGAAAGGCGGCGACGTGCTGGTGCAGCGCGGCACCATCCACAACTGGGTCAACCGCGGCACGGCTCCTTGCGTCATCGCCTTCATCCTGATCGACGCCAAGCCGGTGACATCCGGCGGCAAGGTGCTCAACGCCGAGGGCTGAGGCTTGTTCGCGCCGCCCCGGCGGGATTAGGCTCGCGCCCGAGCCCGGGGGTCGGGCACCAGGAGAGCGATCAGCATGGCCGAGTCAGCGCCCCAGCGGGAGCCGGAGGTAAACCGCGATTTCCTGACCTTGCACGAGTTCGTCAAGGCCGCGCATGTGCGGCTGTCGTCGGGCGTGTGGGACTATCTTACCGGCGGGTCCGAGACCGAGACCACGTTGCGGCGCAATCGCCTCGCCCTCGACTCGATCGCGTTCCGCCCGCGCGTGCTGCGCGACGTGTCCAAGATCGATTGCTCCGGCACCCTCTTCGGCAAGCGTCTGCGCATTCCGGTGATGTTCGCGCCGGTCGGCTCGATCGAGGTGTTCGACGAGGGCGGCGCCGGCGCCGCGGCCAAGGCGGCGCAGCGCTTCGGCAGCGGCTGCTTCGTCAGCTCGGTGAGCCAGCCGGGACTCGAGGAGGCCGCCGCCGCCGCGCCCGGCGGGCGCACCATCTTCCAGCTTTATGTCCGGGGCGATCGCGCCTGGGTCGACGATCACGTGCGCCGCGCCATCGCGTCGGGCTACGAGGCGTTCTGCTTCACCATCGACACCGCGATCTACAGCCGCCGCGAGCGCGATCTCGGCAAGCGCTACCGCCCGCTCGGCCGCCGCGCCGCGACGGGCCGCGAATTCCAGGCCGCGCTCAATTGGGACGACGTCAAGCGCTTCAAGGACAAATTCCAGATCCCGCTCATCCTCAAGGGGATCGCCACCGCCGAGGATGCCGAGACCGCGCTGGGGCTCGGCGTCGACGCGATCTACGTCTCGAACCATGGCGGACGCCAGCTCGATCACGGCCGCGGCTCGATCGAGGTGCTGCCCGAGATCGTCGCCGCGGTGAAGGGCAGGGCGCAGATCATCATCGACGGCGGCTTCTATCGCGGCAGCGACGTGGTGAAGGCTTTGGCGCTCGGCGCCAACGCGGTCGGCATGGGGCGGGCCTATTGTTACGCGCTCGCCGCGGCCGGCGAGGACGGCGCGGTGCGCGCGCTCGAAATCCTCGAGGACGAGATGTTCAGCGCCATGGGGCTCCTTGGCGTGACCAAGACGACCGAGCTCGACAAGACCTATCTCCATGCGGCGCTGCCGGTGCGCGAGCCGAGCGTGTTCAGCGCCTACCCGCTCCTGAACCTCGACGACGCGGGCTACAGCGGCCGCTGATCCCCCACCTTAACCCTCCCCCGCTTGCGGGGGAGGGAATGGGAGGGGGCATGCTGAGGAAGCTCGATGAGCGAGCTCGGACCCAACGCGAAGTTGATCGGCGAGAAGGGCAGCCGCGCCCGGCTCGATACCCCGGCGCTACTCGTCGACCGCGACGCGCTCGAGCGCAACATCGCGGCGATGGCGGCGCATGCGCGCGCCTGCAATGTGGCGCTCCGGCCCCACGCCAAGACGCATAAGTCGCTCGAGATCGCGCGCCGCCAGATCGCGGCGGGCGCGCTCGGCATCTGCTGCGCGACCTTGGGCGAGGCCGAGGTAATGGCGCGGGGCGGCGTGCCCGGCGTTCACGTCACCTCGCCGCAAGTGACCGAGGCCAAGATCGCGCGCCTCGTGGCGCTCGCCGCCTCGCCCCATCGCGGCCTCAGCGTCGTCGTCGATCATCCCGCCAATCTCGCCGCGCTCGACGCGGCAGCGCAAGGCGCAGGGATCACGCTCGACGTGCTGGTGGATTTCGAGGCCGGCCAGGGCCGCACCGGCGTTGCCTCCGAGGCGGCGCTGGGCGCCTTGGTGAGCGCCGCGCTCGCGGCCGAGGGGATCGCCTTCCGCGGCATCCAGTCCTATTCCGGCAATCTGCAGCACATCGCCGACCGCGCCGAACGCCGCGCCCGCGCCCTGGCGCAGACCGACCGGCTGGCGGCGATGCTGACGCGGCTGCGCGACGCGGGGATCGCGGTGCCGATCGTCACCGGCGGCGGCACCGGCACCTTCGACCTCGATCCCGAGCGCAGGGTCTTCACCGAGCTCCAGGTCGGCTCTTACGTGTTCATGGATGTCGAGTATCGCCATGCGCTCGCCGATGGGCGCAACGCGCTGCCGTTCGAGACCGCGCTCCTGGTCTCGACCGCGGTGGTGAGCGTCAATGCAACGGGCTACGTCACCACCGACGCGGGCCTCAAATGCTTCGCCACCGACGGCCCCGAGCCCGAGCCCCTATCTGGCGCGCCGCCGGGGAGCCGCTATGAATTCTTCGGCGACGAGCATGGCCGGCTGGTCATCCCCGCAGGCGCGGCCAAGCCGGCGCTCGGCGCGCGCATCGAGTGCGTCACGCCGCATTGCGACCCGACCGTCAATCTCCATGATTTCTATCACGTCGTCGCCGGCGACACGCTCGTTGACATCTGGCCGGTCGACGCACGCGGCAAGCGCTGACGCTATTTCGCCGCCACCGCCTCGACCTCGACCAGGAAATCCTCGCGCGCCAGCGCCGAGATCACCAGGAGCGTCGAGGCCGGCTGGTGGTTGCCCAGCATCTTCGCGCGCACCTCGCGATAGGCGGCGATGTCTTCCTTGCGCGTGATGTAGTGGTTCACCTTCACCAGGTCCTTCAGCTCCATGCCGGCGGCGGCGAGGACGTTGACGATGTTCTTCCATGCCTGCTCGGCCTGGCCGCGGATGTCCTTGGCGACGCTGCCGTCGGGCGCCACGCCCACTTGCCCGGCGACGTAGAGGACACGGGCGCCTGCGCCCAGCTCGACGCCGTGGCTGTAGCCCGTGGGCGGCGCGACGGTGGTGGGGATATAGGTCTTGTTCATGCTTGCCTCCCGAGTGATCGGTGCCCCTACCATGAGCCGCGCGCTGCCCGGGTCAAGCCGCCCGTTCGAACGCCGTGCCGGCGCACATTTTTTGGGCAGGCGGGGCGAGCCCTCGAGGCGTCGCGCTTAATCGTGAATTCATACCTTGCCGATAGCGTTTTGTGCCATGTCGCCCCAACCGTTGCGGTCCTTGGGCAAGTATCGCCCCCATGCACGCGGCATGCGCGGAGTCGCCACCCGCGCGGCAAGGCGCGCCGAGACCCATCTGCGCGACGCCGAGGCGGTGGCGCATCTCGGCAGTTGGGAGATCGACCTCGCCACCGGCACGCTCGCCGTCTCGGCCGAGATGCGTCGGATTCTCGGCTGGGCCTGGGAAGGCGAGCCCGATCTCGCCCTGGTGTGCGACGCCGCCCATCCCGACGACCGCAGCCGTGTCGAGGATTGGCTCGGGCGCGGCACGTCCTCCGCGGCGCCGACCTCGGGCTGGTTCTTCCGCCTGGTGCGCCCCGACGGGACGCTCGGCACGTTCTATGGCAGCCGCGCGCTTCGCCTCGCGCATAACGGCAAGCCGGCGCGCATCTGCGGCACCATCCAGGACGTGACCGAGCAGGTTGCGGCCGAGCGCGCCATCAACGAGGCGGCACATCTCTATCGCGACATTTTCGAGAACTGTGCCTGGGGCGTGTTCCAGACGACCGCCGACGGCCGCTACCTCACCGCCAATCCGGCGCTGGCGCGCATCTACGGTTATGCGAGCCCGAACGAGCTCCTGTCCAAGCTCACCGACATCGGCGGCCAGCTCTATGTCGACCCCAAGCGCCGCGAGGCGTTCGTCGCCCTGATGAGGGAGCACGGCGTCGTCCACGGCTTCGAGGCCCAGGTCTATCGCCGCGACGGCGCGATGATCTGGATCACCGAGACCTGCCGCGAGGTCCGCACCAGCACCGGCCGGCTGCTCTATTACGAGGGCACGGTCGAGGACATCAGCGAGCGCAAGCGCAACGAGGCCGCGGTGCTGCGCGCCACTGCTGAGGCCGAAGCGGCCAAGCGCGCGACCGAGGCCGCCAACCAGGATCTCGAACGCCGCGTCGCCGAGCGCACCGCAGAGTTGCGCGCGACCCAGGACGAGCTGCTGCGCAAGGAGCGGCTCTCCACCCTTGGCAAGCTCACCGCGACGGTGGCACACGAGCTGCGCAATCCGCTGAGCGCCATCCGCAACTCGATGCACGTCCTGCGCGGCCTCGCCGGCGAGACGAACCCCGCATATGCGCGCCCGCTCGGTCGCATCGAGCGCTGCGTCACGCGCTGCGACCACATCATCTCCGATCTCATCGACTATTCGCACGCGCGCAAGCTCACGCGCCGCGTCGTCCGCCTGGACGACTGGCTGCGCGCCTGCCTCGACGGGCACGAGATCGCCGACGGCATCGCGCTCGAGCTGCGGCTCGACGCGGCCGGCATGCAGGTGCGGCTCGATGGCGACCGCTTCGCGCGCGCCATCGTCAATCTGGTCGACAACGCGGCGCAGGCGATCGCCGAAGGCATGGACCTGGCCGAGCGACGGATCACGGTCGCGACGCGCGCCGGCGACGACGCGCGCATCGTTGTCGCCGACACCGGGCCGGGTATCCCGCCCGACGTGCTGCCCAAAGTGTTCGACCCGCTGTTCAGCACCAAGAGCTTCGGCACCGGCCTCGGGCTTCCGACCGTGAAGCAGATCGTCGAGCAGCACGATGGCGAAGTCGCGATCGCGAGCGCCCCCGGACGCGGCACCAGCGTCGAGATCAAGCTGCCCCGCGCCGAGCGGCACTGACGCGGGCCTATCTTGAAAGGGCGCAGTGATCGAGGTTGAAGTTTGCCTCGGCGGGCAGATACCCAGATTGAAACGGCAGCTCTGGCGAAGTTTCAACCGGGTCCGAAGACCTAATTTGGCGGTACCGGGCGCCAGCAAAGCTTCATGCCGCCGATACGTACGGCAGCCTAGCGTGGGCTCGCGCGCAGGAAATCGAAGTCGCAGCCCTCGTCGGCCTGCAGCACCGCGTCGTGGTAGAGGCGCTGATAGCCGCGCGGCGGGCGCGTCGGCGCGGGCGCCGGACGGCGCGCCAGTTCGTCGGGCGCGACCAGGAGGTCGAGGCGCCGCTCGCGCACGCTGAGCCTGATCCGGTCGCCGGTCCGCACCCGCGCCAGGGGTCCGCCGCTCGCGGCGTCGGGCGCGACGTGGAGCACCACGGTGCCGTAGGCGGTGCCGCTCATGCGCGCGTCCGAGATGCGCACCATGTCCTTGACGCCGGCGCGCGCGAGCCTGGCCGGGATCGGCAGATAGCCCGCCTCCGGCATGCCCGACGGCGACGCGGGGCCGGCATTCTGCAGCACCAGGAAATCGTCCGCCGCGACATCGAGTGCCGGATCGTCGATGCGCTGGGCCACGTCCTCGAGCGAGCTGAACACCACCGCGCGCGCCTCGCGCTCGAACAGGCCGGGATCGGCCGCGGCGCGCTTCAGGATGGCGCCCCGGGGTGCCAGCGAGCCGAACAACGCAACGAGCCCGCCCTCGCGCTGCAGCGGCGCCGCCAGCGGACGCACCACCGCGCGGTCGACAAAGCAATCCGGCGCGTGGGCGAGCCGCTCGCCCAGCGTCTCGCCGGTGACGGTGAGGCAGTCGAGATGCAGGAGCGATTTCAATTCGCGCAGCACCGCGCCGATGCCGCCCGCGGCGAACAAATCCTCCATGTAGTGCGGGCCGGTGGGCTTGAGATCGACCAGCACCGGCGTCGTGTCCGACAGCGCGTTGAGGCGCGCGAGCGACAGCGCGGCGCCGACCCGGCCGGCGATCGCCGCCAAATGCAGCACCGCGTTGGTCGAGCCGCCGATCGCGAGCAGCACCCGGAGCGCGTTCTCGATCGCATGCTCGGTGACGATGCGCTGGGGCGCGAGGCCGCTCTTGGCGAGCGCCACTGCGGCGGCGCCGGTGGCCTCGGCGGCGCGCAGCCGGTCGGCATGGACGGCCGGGATCGCCGCCGTCCCCGGCAGCATCATGCCGAGCGCCTCGGCCAGCGCGGCCATGGTGCTGGCCGTGCCCATCACCGCGCAGGTGCCGGCGGTGGTGGCGAGCCGCCCCTCCACCTCGGCGATGGTCTCGGGCGAAATCTCGCCGGCACGGAAGCGGGCCCAGAAGCGGCGGCAGTCGGTGCAGGCGCCCAGCCGCTCGCCGCGATAATTGCCGGTCATCATCGGCCCGGTGACGAGCTGGATGGCGGGCCGCCCGGCGGAGAGCGCGCCCAAGAGCTGCGCCGGCACGGTCTTGTCGCAGCCGCCGATCAGCACCACGGCGTCCATCGGCTGGGCGCGGATCATCTCCTCGGTGTCCATCGCCATGAGATTGCGGTAGGTGAGGCTGGTCGGGTGCAGGAACACCTCGCCCAGCGACACGGTGGGGAACTCGAGCGGCAATCCGCCCGCCGCGATCGCGCCGCGCTTCACCGCCTCGACCAGCTCGGGCACAAGCCGGTGGCAATTGTTGAAGCCGCTCGCGGTGTTGGCGATGCCGATCACCGGCCGCGCCAGCATCGCATCCGAATAGCCCATGGAGCGCGCGAACGAGCGCCGGAGATAGAGCGCGAAGTCGCGGTCGCCATAATCGGTGAGGCCGCGCGCGAGGCCCAAGGGATCGGTCATCTGACGCTCCATGATGCGGCTGCGGCACCTAAGCCGCGCCGCGCGAGCGCTGTCAATCGCGGCTGGGCTAGGATGATTGGGTCATCGCCCGGGAGAGGTCTCATGGGGTTCGATCCGTTCGCGGTTGCAGGCCTCGCGGGCGCCGCCATCGTGGTCGTGGCCTATGGGGCCAACCAGCGGGGCGCGCTCGCCTCGGACGATCTGCGCTTTCCCCTCGCCAATCTGGTCGGCGCGCTCCTGATCCTGTCCTCGTTCGCCACCGCATGGAACCTGCCGGGCGCCCTCATCGAGCTGTTCTGGATCGCGATCAGTCTTTATGGCTTGCTGCGACGGCGGGCGCGTTAGGCTATAGTTCGGGGCGCAGCGCCCTGGCTGTCGAGCTTCTTGAGGCGGGCCATGAAGACCTTGCTGGCTGTGGTGGGCGACGGCAGCGCGGCCAGCGTTGCCGAGACGGCGCTTCTGGCGGCGCGGCCGTTCGGCGGCTACATCGTCGGGCTCAACGCGCTGACCACCGAATACGCCGTGGTGTTCGGCGGCGAGATGGGGTTCTCGGTCTCCTCCGAGGTCGACCGCACCCTCGAGCGCGAGGGCCGCGAGCGGCGCGAGCAGGCGCGCGCCATCTTCCACGCCGTGATGGCCCGGAACGGCGTGCCGCTCGACGGCACCACCGGCGCCAACGGCATCGCCGCCGAGTGGCGCGAGGAGGCGGGCCGCCAGAACGCGGTGGTCGGCACTTTGGGCCGCATCTTCGATCTCGTCGTGGTGGAGCGGCCGGCCAAGCTCGCCTCGCTCGCCGAGGCGACCCTCGAGGACGCGCTCTTCGAGGGCGGGCGGCCAGTGCTGATGACGCCCCAGACGCCGCCCAAGTCCATGGGCGAGAACATCGTCATCCTGTGGAACAACAGCACCGAGACGGCGCGCACGGTGGCCTTCGCCATGCCCTATCTCGAGCGCGCCAAGGTGGTCGAGGTGCTGAGCGTCGAGGGCTCGGCGGTGCCGGGGCCGAGCGGCGACGAGATGGCGGCGATGCTGCGCCGCCACGGCATCCCCGCCACCGCGCGCTACATCGCCCAGCGCGGCCGCATGACGCCGGGCGAGGTGTTTCTCGCCGAATCTAGAAAGGCGGGCGCCGATCTCCTGGTCAAGGGCGCCTACACCCAGAGCCGGCTGCGCCAGATGATCTTCGGCGGCGCCACCCGCCACATCATCATGGAAGCCGACGTCCCGGTGATCCTCGCGCATTGAGGCGCGAGACCCCGGCCCTTACGACGGCGCGGCGATCGGCTGGGCGATGGTGACGACGCGGCCCTCCCGCGCGGCGCGGAAGAAGCAGCTCCTCTGCCCGGTGTGGCACGCGGCGCTGGTCTGATCCACCAGCAGCAGCACCGCGTCGCCGTCGCAATCGACGCGCAGTTCGACCAGGCGCTGCACATGGCCCGAGCTCTCGCCCTTGCGCCACAGCGCGCCACGCGAGCGCGACCAGTAGCACACGCGGCCGGTGGCGAGGGTCTCGACCACCGCCGCACGGTTCATCCACGCCAGCATCAGCACCTCGCCGGTGTCGTGCTGCTGCGCCACGGCCGCGACCAGCCCGTCGCCATCGAAGGAAAGCGCCGCCAGCGTCTCCGCGGCATCCATGATCCTGCTCCGCTCCGCCGGCCCCTCGGGGCCTCCATTCCGGGCACTTTAGACGACCGCGGCGGGCTTGTCCGCGCCGGGCGAAGCCTGTAGTTTCACGCGCACATAACGACAACGTGCCGGCGCGAGCACGGGCGGCAGAGAGGGCGGCGTTGGACGAACCCATACTCGCGACTTCCGGCCTCACCAAGGAGTTCCGGGGCTTCGCGGCGGTGCGCGGCGTCGATCTCACGGTGCGGCGCGGCACCATCCACGCCTTGATCGGCCCCAACGGCGCCGGCAAGACCACCGTCTTCAACCTCCTGACCAAGTTCCTGGCGCCCACCGCGGGGCGGATCGTCTTCAAGGGCCGCGACATCACCGGCGCGCACCCGGCCGCGGTCGCACGGCTCGGCATGGTGCGCTCGTTCCAGATCTCGGCCGTGTTCCCGCATCTGAGCGTCGTAGAGAACGTGCGGCTCGCCTTGCAGCGGCCGCTCGGCACCTCGTTCCATTTCTGGCGCTCGGGCAAGAGCCTCGATGCGCTCGAGGGCGAGGTCGACCGGGTCCTCGCCGAGGTCAGCCTCGGCCCCTATCGCGACCTTCCCGCCGCCGACCTGCCCTATGGCCGCAAGCGCGCGCTCGAGTTCGCGACCACGCTGGCTCTGGCGCCGGAGCTGATGCTGCTCGACGAGCCCATGTCGGGGCTGGGGGCCGAGGATATCGGCCGCATCTCGGCCTTGATCCGGCGCGCCGCGCAGCACTGCACGGTGCTGATGGTCGAGCACAATCTCTCGGTGGTGGCCGATCTCTCCGACGTCATCACCGTGCTGACGCGCGGCCAGGTGCTGGCGGAGGGGAGCTACGCCGAAGTGGCCGATAATCCCGAGGTGCGCGAAGCCTATCTCGGCACCGGCCATGCCTGAAGCCCTGCTGAGCGTCGAGGATTTGCACGCCTGGTACGGCGAATCGCATGTGCTGCACGGCATGAGCTTCGTCGTCGGCGAGGGCGAGGTGGTGACGCTGCTGGGCCGCAACGGCGCCGGCAAGACCACGACGTTGCGCGCGATTCTCGGCATCGTGCGTCAGCGCAAGGGCACGGTGCGCTTCGACGGACACGAGATATCGACGCTCGCCTCCGACCGCATCGCGCGGCTTGGCGTCGGATATTGTCCCGAGGAGCGCGGCATCTTCGCCAGCCTCTCGGTCGAGGAGAATCTGTTGCTGCCGCCGGTGGTGCGCCCGGGCGGGATGAGCGTCTCCGAGATCTACGCGCTCTTTCCCAATCTCGCCGAGCGGCGGCGCAGCCAGGGCACCACGCTCTCGGGCGGCGAGCAGCAGATGCTGGCGATCGGCCGCATCCTGCGCACCGGCGCGCGCCTCCTGCTGCTCGACGAGCCGACCGAGGGACTGGCGCCGGTCATCGTGCACCAGATCGGCGCGGTGATCCGGACGCTCAAGGCCAAGGGCTTCACCGTCCTCCTGGTCGAATCCAACTTCCGGTTTGCCGCCACCGTGGCCGAACGGCATTATGTCGTGGCCGACGGCAAGGTAGTCGATCTCGTTCCGAACGACCAGGTCGAGGCGGAGCTCGACAAGCTCCACGCCTATCTCGGGGTCTGACGCGAAATCGATGGAGGGACGCACATGAATCGCAAGCAATTGGCGGCGGCATCTCTGGCGGCGCTCGGCGTTGCGCTCGGCGCGGGGTCGGCGGCGGCGCAGATGTCGGGCAAGCCCATCAAGATCGGCGTCCTTAGCGACATGTCCTCGCTCTATGCCGACCTCGGCGGCCCGGGTTCGGTCGCGGCGGCGCAGATGGCGGCGAAGGATTTCGGCGGCACCGTCGCCGGCGTGCCGATCCAGGTGGTCTCGGCCGATCATCAGAACAAGCCGGATGTCGGCAAGGCGATCGTGCAGCGCTGGATCGACGAGGACGGGGTCGATGCCGTGGTCGACGTGCCGACCTCGTCGGTGGCGCTCGCGGTCCAGGATTTGATGAAGGAAAAGGGCAAGGTCTTCCTCATCTCGGGCGCGGCCTCCTCGGACCTCACCGGCAAGGCGTGCTCGCCCACCGGCGTCCATTGGACCTACGACACCTACGCGCTCGCCCACGGCACCGGCGCGGCGATGGTGAAGCAGGGCGGCGATACCTGGTTCTTCATCACCGCGGACTATGCCTTCGGCCACGCCCTCCAGCGCGACACCGCCGAGGTCGTCACCAAGGCGGGCGGCAAGGTGCTGGGCTCGGTCGACGTGCCGCTCAACAACGCCGACTTCTCGAGCTTCCTGCTCCAGGCGCAGCAGTCCAAGGCCAAGATCATCGGCCTCGCCAATGCCGGCGGCGATACCGACAACTCGATCAAGCAGGCGGCGGAATTCGGCATCGTCGCGGGCGGCCAGAAGCTCGCCGGACTCCTGGTCTTCATCTCCGACGTCAACGCCCTCGGCCTGCCGGTGGCGCAGGGCCTCGTCCTCACCGAAGCGTTCTACTGGGACCAGACCGACGAGACCCGCACCTGGTCCAAGCGTTTCATGGAGCAGATGAAGAAGCCGCCGACCATGGCGCAGGCCGGGGTCTACGGCGCGGTGACCCACTATCTCAAGGCGATCGCCGCCGCCAACACCGACGACGGTCCAAAGGTCGTCGCCAAGATGCGCGAGCTGCCGATCAACGACTTCATGACCAAGAACGGCACGCTGCGCGAGGACGGCCGCGTCATGCGGGACATGTATCTCTTCCAGGTGAAGACGCCGGCGGAGTCGAAATACGCGTTTGACTACTACAAGCAGCTCGCGACCATCCCGGCCGACCAGGCGTTCCGGCCCTTGAGCGAAAGCGAATGCCCGCTGGTGAAAAAGGGGTGAAGGTCGGCGCCGCGCGATGAGCTCGCTGCATCTCGCTATTCCGCCGCTGCCGGCGCTGATGGCGCAGCTCTTCATCGGGCTCATCAACGGCGCCTTCTACGCGATGCTCAGCCTCGGGCTCGCCGTCATCTTCGGCATGCTCGGCATCGTCAACTTCACCCACGGCGCGCAGTACATGATGGGCGCGTTCGCGGCCTATCTGCTGCTCAATTTCCTCGGCATCGGCTATTGGTGGTCGCTGCTGCTGGCGCCGATCATCGTCGGCGCCTTCGGCACGGTCCTGGAGCGGCTGTTCATCCGGCATCTCTACCGGCTCGATCCGCTCTATGGGCTGCTGCTCACGTTCGGCCTCGCGCTCATCGTCGAAGGGCTGTTCCGCCAGGAGTGGGGCTCGTCCGGCCTGCCCTATTCGATCCCGCAGGAGCTGACGGGTGCCCATAATCTCGGCTTCATGTTCCTGCCCAATTACCGCGCCTGGGTCATCGTCGCCTCGGCCGGCATCTGCCTCGCGACCTGGTTCGTCATCGAGCGCACGCGGCTCGGCTCCTATCTCCGCGCCGCGACCGAGAACCCGACCTTGGTGCAGGCGTTCGGCATCAACGTGCCGCGCATGATCACCATCACCTATGGGTTCGGGGTCGGCCTCGCGGCGCTGGGCGGTGTGATGGCGGCGCCCATCTACCAGGTCAGCCCGCTGATGGGCTCGAATATCATCATCGTCGTGTTCGCCGTCGTGGTGATCGGCGGCATGGGCTCGATCCTGGGCTCGATCGTGAGCGGCTTCGTCTTGGGGCTGATCGAGGGCTTGACCAAGGTGTTCTATCCCGAGGCGAGTTCGACCGCGATCTTCGTCATCATGGCGATCGTGCTGCTGGTGAAGCCCGCGGGCCTGTTCGGGCGGGAGCTCGGATGACGCGCGCGCTGGCCGCGCGGACGGAGCCGTCTTCATTGGGCGGCCGCGCGCTGGCGGCGGCGCTCCTTGCCATGGCGGTGGCGGCGCCGTTCGTGTTCTACCCGGTGTTTCTGATGAAGGCGCTGTGCTTCGCGCTCTTCGCCTGCGCCTTCAACCTGCTGATCGGCTATGTCGGCTTGGCTTCGTTCGGCCACGCCGCGTTCTTCGGCTGGGCGTCGTACATGACGGCCTATTCCGTCAAGTACTGGGCGCTATCGCCGGTCGCGGGCATCCTCGCCGGCACGGCGCTGGCGGCGGTGATGGGCGCAGCATTCGGCTGGCTCGCGATTCGGCGGCAAGGCATCTATTTCGCCATGGTCACGCTGGCCCTGGCGCAGATGGTCTATTTCGTCGCGCTCGAGGCCAAGTTCACCGGCGGCGAGGACGGCATCCAGGCGGTGCCGCGCGGCACGATCCTGGGCCTCATCGACCTCAACCAGCCGCTGGTCATGTACTACTTCGTGCTGGCGGTGTTCCTGGTCGGATTCGCCATCATCATGCGCGCCATCAATTCGCCGTTCGGACAGGTGCTGAAGGCGATCCGCGAGAACGAGCCGCGCGCCGTGTCGCTGGGCTACCGCGCCGACCATTACAAGCTTCTGGCGTTCATCTTGTCGGCGACGCTGTCGGGGCTCGCCGGGGCGACCAAGGCGCTGGTGTTCCAGCTCGCCTCGCTCACCGACGTCTATTGGGGGACGTCGGGCGACGTGCTGCTGATGACGCTGCTGGGCGGCATCGGCACGGTGCTGGGGCCGGTGCTGGGCGCCTTCACCATGGTGGCGATGGAGAATTATCTCGCCCAGTTCGGGTCGTGGGTGACGGTGATCCAGGGCGTGATTTTCGTCGTCTGCGTCCTGACATTCCGCCGCGGCGTGGTCGGCGAGATCGCCCGGCGCTGGCCGCGCTGGCAGGCGCGCCTCACCGGCCGGGACGCGGCGTTAGACCGGCACTAGATTCATGCCCGCAATGCGGCGGCCGCGCCTAAGCAGTGCGCCATCGAAGCTCGCAAAATCGGCCGCATCCCGCGAGGATGCGACATGCAAGGCATCGGCGAAATCGATGCCGCGCCTACCCCACTCTAAGGCAACGCCGACCGCCGACACGTCTTCGCAGCGGACATTCGGAAGAGCGATGAGGTTGCCGAACGCGTCGATCACGCGCCGGGGCGCGAAGCCGTAAAGCCGACGCAAGACCCATTCGGCCTCCAGCAAGACTGTCTTGGGGAGGAATATGGTCTCGCGCTCGAACAGTTGCTGCGCGCGTCGCGCCTGCTTGGCCTCATCACCCGTCAGCAGGCGGACGATGACGTTAGTATCGACCGCGATCACGCCGGGCTTTCAGTTCGGCTGTCACGGCCGCATCGATTTGGGCCTGCGACTTTGGCTTGCCGCGATAGCGTAGCGAATTCGCCACATCTTCGAGCCGGGTCGGTTTGAACGGCGTCACGGGCCGCAGCACGACGCCGTCGCCCATCGTCTCGACGGTGAATTGCGTTCCCGACGCCCAGCGATGAGCTTGGCGAATCTCCTTCGGGAGGATCACCTGGCCTTTCGAGGAAAGTTTCGTCCGTGCCATTGCCGCGCACCCGGTAAGCCAGAGTAAGACCACCAGTGTAGTCGGTCTCGGCCCCGTGCGCCAGTCGTCCGCGCGCCGGTAGTGCCCATAAGTTGGGCCTAAATAGGCTCGTTTGAGTTGAGGGCCGTTTGGACGGCTTTGATAATATTACCACGGGCAGGACATTTGACCATATGTCCGCTCCGGTTCACTTTTGGGGCAAACAACGTGCAGTCATAATGTTTCCCCGCCTTGAGTCCCCAAAATTTTGCGGCCCGCAAACATACGACGACACGCGTCCCTGCTAAAGCTTCTGGAAAGAGAACGCTTTGCGCCCAATCCAAACAAAGGCGGCTCGAGGGCAATGCCGCCAGAAGTTCAGGGTCCAACATCTCTTTCGAATGATAGGCGCCGATATTGAGGATGGTGACTTTCGACGCGATTAGCGCTTGATCTTCGGAGAAGCATTTTGTCCGTTCAGCCCACCACTTATTGGCCGACATGTGCGTGTCCGCGCTCGGCAACGGTTCATTACCTTGCCGCAGTCGAACGTAGTGGTTTCGACCATTCGGCGTTTCAGCCATGGCCTCGTCTTGCGGAGCCGTCCCCGGCGATATGTAGAGCAGTACTACGCGGGCGGTTCGCAACGGCCCCATGAAGCATGCCGGTAACGCCTTGTGATTGAAGCCGTGACCTTCTGACCCAAGGCGATCGAAAACATCACGGTCAGCCGGATGTACTTTGGCATCGGGATCAATCTTGGCCCAAAAGTCGAAAATATCGGTCACCACAGCATCGTCCCTTGAGCGTTCATCACTTCCCAATCGTTTAGACCCTCACAATATCCGAAGCTTCCCAAAGCTTATAAGTGGCTCCGTCGCCATCGCGAGAGGGACCTTCAAGGGTTGAAAGATGCCAACAAAATTGTAGTGCATGAAATAGGTCGCGATCCGCTGGCCTCACGGACCTGGAGGCGGGCTGAGCTCGTCCTACGCCGGCCCGGTCTGCTTCCGCATCTGCATGCGCCAGCGCATGACGCTGTCCTCGAGGAAGTCGGCGCCGGCGCCGTCCTCCTGCCACGCCTTGGAGAATTCGGCACTGCGGCTCCGCGGGCGATGCTCGGGCGGCAGTTCGTCGAAGCGCACGCGCATCGGCAGCGGCACGCCCTCGCCGACGACGATCGCCTCCTGCGGCCGCATGCTCGGCAGCGCGCCGACCATGCCGTGCGCCGCCTCGGGCAGGCTGTTGGCGACGAAGCTCTGGTCGAGATCGTTGCCCATGCGCAGCGCGAAAAGCGTGCCGCACTGCGTCAGCGCGCTCACCGCCAGCTCCGACGGGCGCTGCGTGACAAGGCCGAGCGAGACCCCGTATTTGCGCCCCTCCTTGGCGATGCGCGAAATGGCGCGCGTGGTCGAGGAGAATCCGACGCGCTCGTCGGCCGGGACGTAGCGGTGCGCCTCTTCGCACACCAGCAGGATGGGCGGCATGCGCTCACGGTCGGCCCAGAGCGCGAAGTCGAAGGTGATGCGGCACAAGAGCGACACCACCACGTTGACGATTTCCGACGGCACGCCGGAGAGATCCATGATCGTCACCGGCCGCCCGTCCACGGGAATGCGCAGGATGCGGCCGATCACCGTGCCCAGGATGTCGCGCGTGACGACGCGCGAGAACATGAAGGAGAAGCGCCGGTCGGCGTTTAGCGATTCGATCCGCGTCTTGAGCCGGAGATAGGGCGCCGACGAATCGGGCTTGTCGAGCCGCCCCATCGATTCGTCCAGGATATGCACTAGGTCGCCGATGCGGTAGGGCACCGGCGTGTCGACCGTGATCCACTGCGCGCTGAGGTTGCCGGCGAATTTGCGCCGCGCATAGGTAATGGCGTCCTTGAGAATGGTCGCCTGCGACTGCTGCTCCTCGGCGGTGCCGCCCTTCACCAAGGTCGCCACCGCCTCCTCGTAGTCGAGCAGCCAGAACGGAAGCTGCAAATTGTCGATGTTGACGATCTCGGCCTGCTCGGCGAAGGCGGATTCGTACTCGTTGTGCGGGTCGAGCAGGATGACATGCGCGTTCTTGTGCTCGGAGAGGACCGCGCGCAGGATCAGCGTCACCGCGCACGACTTGCCTGAGCCGGTCGTGCCGAGCACCGCGAAATGCTTGGCCAGCAGCTCGTCGGTGAGCAGGAAGGCGGCGCGCTTGGGATCGTGGTGCAGCGTGCCGATGCGCACGTTGACGGCCGCCGGCCGCGCATAGACCGCGTCGAGATCGCTCTCGGAGGCGGCATGGACCGCGGCGCCGGGAATGGGGAAATGGGCGACGCCCCGGGCGAAGCGGTTCTCGGGCGAAAGCTCGCCCAGGAGATCGGCGATGAGGCTGCGCCGCGGGCTCGGCCCCTCCTGCCATTCGACCGCGTTCACGGTGGCGATGACGCGGCCATGCGCGACCTCGACCGTCACTAGCGAGCCGATGCGGATGATCTCGGCGTCGTCGGCGGCATTGGCCGCGAGGCCCACCGTGATCGATGCGCCGTTGACCGCCTCGACGCGACCCAAGAGCTGTTCCATGCGCGCCATCCTTCGCTGTCGAGCCTACCCGTCGAGCGTTAACGAGAGCTAGCTCCGCCAGCGCAGCACCCGATCCTTCACCGGATTGACGAACGGGCGGTTCTCGGCGCGGGCGCGCTGGTATTCGAGCTTGAGGCGATGATACCAGCGCGCCGGCTGGTCGGCGTCGCCCACCAGCGACAGGGTCGGCTCGAAGCGCAACCCCTCCTGCTGCTTAACCATGATGTCGCGGTCCTGGCCGAGAAATGCCCGCACGAACGGCCGCAGCAGCGGCTTCAGGGGGCCGAGCCACGGCATGGTCCAGTAGATCGCGTGGTTGATCTCGCTCTCGCCGGGCCCGAGCGGCGTCACGGCGGTGAGGTTCACCAAGCGATGCCGTCCGGCGTGGATGTCCTCGATGCGTACGCTCGGCAGACGAAAGGCGATCTCGGTCTCGGGCACCCCGCCCAGCACGCGATAGGCGCGGGAATTGCGCGACGGCTTGTGCCGCACCATGGTGAAGCCATAAGGGCTCGCGGCGAACGCCTTCTCCTTGTGGTGGATCGAGCCCGCCGAACGCCACCACCAGGCGCGATGGACGAACGGCCCGTGCGCCGGGTCCATCAAGCCGATCACCGCGTGGTCGACCGCGCACGGCATGCGCACGCTCTCGTAAAGGTCGGGCAGGGCGGCGCCGAGCCCCGGAATTTCCGGAATCTCCGGGGCCTGTTCCGGCGCGTCGCCGAAAAAGACCCAGACATTGCCCTGCACTTCGCGCGCCGGATAGGACTTCACCCGGATGCGGCCGACCTCGTCGATCACTTGGCCCTCGCCCAGGGCGGGAATGGCGACGCAGCGTCCGGCCGGGTCGAAGCGCCAGCCGTGATAGCAGCACTCGACCTCGCGCCCGTCGAACTTGCCATAGTGGAGCGGGATGCCGCGATGGGGACAGACGTCGCGCAGCGCGAACACCGCGCCGTCTTTCGCCCGGCCGAGCAGGAGAGGCTCGCCCAGCAAGGTCTTCGCCATCATCCGGCCGCGCTTGAGGCGGGTTCCCGGGACGGCGAAGTACCACATTTCCCTGAGCGGGGCGGCACCGTCCCCTTCCACACGCAGCTCCTCGACGGGGCAAGGCCGGAACCTTAGCGGCAGGACCTGGGAGGGAAAAGGGGGCATGGTGTTCGCTTATGCGAACGCAGCGCGCAAGGCCGGGACGTCTCGGCCCCGAAGTGCCAGGAATCGCTTGCGGAATGGCGGCCGAGCGGATAATTTGCGGCGCACAACGGCAACCGCGGGGCTGGTCCGGGTCGTTTTGGAAGCATTGGTTTAGAGGTGGTCCATGGATGAGGTTCCGCGCCGCGACGTGCCGCGCGCCTATGCGCTCGAGGACCTAGCGGTGGGCATGTCCGCCACCTATCGCCATACCCTGACCGAGGCGGACGTGATCGCTTTCGCCGATCTCACCGGCGACCACAACCCGCTCCATCTCGACGAGGCCTTCGCCCGCACCACCCGGTTCAAGGGGCGGGTGGTCCACGGCATGCTGACCGCCAGCTTCTTCTCGACCGCGATCGCCATCCTGCCCGGGCCCGGCACCGTCTATCTGTCGCAGTCGATCTCGTTTCGCGCCCCGGTCCGCATCGGCGATACGGTCGAGGCGCGCGTCACGGTGGCCGAGATCTTCCCCGAAAAGGCGCGGGTGCGGCTCAAGACCGTGTGCCTGGTCGGCGACACCGTGGTGATCGACGGCGAGGCCATGGCGATGGTGCCGAAGCGCGGCTGAGCCGGCCTCCCCGCAATCCTATTCGAGTCGCTACCCATGAGGCGGGCCGGCGGTCTATGGTGCCGCGCGTCATGCGAGTCTTCCGGCACGCAAGGGCCGCCGGCGCCGACCGCGGCGCGGTCCTCGCCATCGGCAATTTCGACGGCATCCATCTCGGGCACCAGACCGTGCTCACCGAGGCGCGCGCCCGCGCCCGCGCCGCCGGGGCGCGCTTTGCCGTGCTCACCTTCGAGCCGCACCCGCGCAGCGTGTTCCAGCCAGGGATCGCGCCGTTCCGCCTGACGCCCTTCCGCGACAAGGTGCGGCTCCTCGCCGCGCTCGGCGTCGAGCTCCTGATCGCGCACCGTTTCGACGCCGCTTTCGCGCAGAAGAGCGCCGAGAATTTCGTGCGCGAGCTGCTGGTCGAGGGACTGGGCGTGCGCCACGTCGTGGTGGGCTACGATTTCGTGTTCGGCAACCGCCGCCGCGGCAACGCGGCCCTGCTGCGCGGCTTGGGCGAAGCCGCCGGCTTCGTCACCGCCGTGGTCGATCCGGTGGCGAGCGCCAATGGCGCGATTTACGCCTCGACCCGCATCCGCGAGCATCTTGTCGCCGGCCATCCGCTCGAGGCGGCGTCGCTGTTGGGGCGGCCGTGGGAGATCGGCGGCCGGGTGATGACGGGCGACCGGCTCGGCCGCACCATCGGCTTTCCCACCGCCAATATCGGCCTCGCCGACTATTTGCGTCCGGCGCCCGGGGTCTATGCTGTGCGCGTCGGCATCGCCGAGGGCGGGCGCACGCGCTGGCACGACGGCGCCGCCAATCTCGGCTGGCGGCCGACCGTGGGCGGGCGCGACCTTCGGCTCGAGGCGCATGTCCTCGATTTCGACGGCGACCTCTACGGCAAGCGGCTGCGCGTCGCCTTCATCGAGCGGCTCCGGGCGGAGCAGCGCTTCGCCGGGCTCGACGCGCTGAAGACGCAGATCGCCGAGGATTGCCGCGCCGCGCGCGCGGCGCTGGCCGGTCCCCGCCCCGCGGTCGACCCCGATGCGTAAGACCCTCATCGCACTTTATGCCGTGCTCGCCGCCGGCAATGTCGCTGCCTGGGCCGCCGCGCTCGTCGTCTTCCGCGACCGGCCGGTGCTGCTCGGCACCGCGTTCCTCGCTTACAGTTTCGGCCTGCGCCACGCGGTCGACGCGGACCACATCGCGGCCATCGACAACGTCACCCGGAAGTTGATGCAGCGGGGCGAGCGGCCGCTCGCCGCCGGGTTCTATTTCTCGCTTGGCCACGCCACCGTGGTGGTGCTGGCGTCGCTGGCGCTGGTGCTGGCGACCGGCGCGCTGGAGCGGCGCTTCGCCGATTTCCATCGCTGGGGCGGGCTCATCGGCACCTGCGTCTCGGCCCTGTTCCTGTTCGCGGTCGCGGCCGCCAATTTGGGCGTGCTGGGCGCGGTGTGGCGCCGCTTCCGCGCGGCGCGGCGCGGCATCCAGCTCGCCGAGGACGACATCGACCGCGTGCTCGACCGGCGGGGCTTTCTCGGGCGCATTTACGGGCCGCTGTTCCGCCTGGTGCGCAAGAGCTGGCACATGTATCCGCTGGGCTTCCTGTTCGGGCTCGGCTTCGACACCGCGACCGAGATCGCGCTTCTCGGCATCGCCACGGCTGAAGCCGCCAAGGGCTTGCCGGTCGGCGCGATCCTGATCTTTCCCGCGCTCTTCACCGCCGGCATGGCGCTCGTCGACACCACCGACAGCGTGCTCATGGTCGGCGCCTATGGCTGGGCTTTCGTCGAACCGATGCGCAAGCTCTACTACAACCTGACCGTGACCTCGGTATCGGTGCTGGTGGCGGCGGCGGTGGGCGGGATCGAGGTGCTGGGCCTCCTTGCCGACCGGTTGGGATTGGTGGGCCCGTTCTGGAGCCTGATCGGCAGCCTCAACGACAATTTCACCGGCATCGGCTACGTCATCGTCGCGGTCTTCGTGGCGGCGTGGCTCCTGTCGGCGCTGGTGTGGCGGCTGCGCTTCTCGAGCGCCGCCGGTTGACGCCTCGGCGCTTCGCATCCTAAGGTCGCCCGCATGGTCGAGGCGCGCGCGCGCGACATCCCCACGCATGGCGATTGACCGCCGATGGCCACCGACTACCGCCCGACCGTTTTCCTGCCGCAGACCGATTTCCCGATGCGCGGCGACCTGCCCAAGCGCGAGCCGGCGCTGCTCGAGCGCTGGGCGCGCATGGATTTGTGGGGCCGGCTGCGCGCCGCTTCCAAGGGTCGGCCCAAATTCATCCTCCATGACGGGCCGCCCTACGCCAACGGCAATCTCCATATCGGCCATGCCCTCAATAAAATCCTCAAGGACGTGATCAACCGGGCGCAGCAGATGCTGGGCCACGACGCGGTCTATGTGCCGGGCTGGGACTGCCACGGCCTGCCGATCGAATGGAAGATCGAGGAGGAATACCGCGCCAAGAAGCGCTCCAAGGACGACGTCCCGATCCTCGAGTTCCGCCAGGAATGCCGCGACTTCGCGCAAGGCTGGATCGGCGTGCAGAGCGCCGAGTTCCAGCGCCTCGGCGTCGCCGGCGACTGGGCCCATCCCTACACCACCATGAGCTTCGCCGCCGAGGCGCAGATCGTGCGCGAGATCGGCAAGTTCCTGATGAATGGCGGGCTCTACAAGGGCGCCAAGCCGGTGATGTGGTCGGTGGTGGAAAAGACCGCGCTGGCCGAGGCCGAGATCGAATATCACGATCACACCTCGGACCAAGTGTGGGTGCGGTTTCCGGTGGCGCGCTCGCCGCTGGCACCACTCGACAACGTTTCGGTCGTGATCTGGACCACGACCCCCTGGACCTTGCCGGGCAACCGCGCCATCGCCTATGGCGAGCGCATCGAATACGCGGTCGCGGCGATCGGCGAGCCCGGCAAGACGGGCCTCGCGAGCGGCACTTGGATACTGCTTGCGAGCGCGCGCTGCGCTGCGTTCGAGGCGGAGCTTGGCTGCACCCTCCAATTGCTCCATGTGATGTGGGGCAGCCAGCTCGAAGGTACGATCTGCCGCCACCCGCTCCACGGCCAGGGCTACGATTTCCCGGTGCCGATGCTGCCCGCCGATTTCGTCACCGACAGCGACGGCACCGGCTTCGTCCACATCGCGCCGGGCCACGGCGAGGACGATTACGAGCTCGGGCGCAAGTTCGGCATCGAGGTGCCGCAGACCGTCGCCGACGACGGCAGCTATTATCCGCACGTGCCGCTGTTCGCCGGACGCCGGGTCTATTGGCCCAACGGCAAGACCGGCGACGCCAACGCCGCGGTCATCGCGGCGCTTCGCGATGCGGGCGGCCTCGTGGGGCACGCCAAGCTGGTCCATTCCTATCCCCATTCGTGGCGCTCGGGTGCGCCGCTCATCTTCCGCAACACGCCGCAATGGTTCATCTCGATGGCGGAAAACGATCTCCGCGCCAAGGCGCTGGCGGCGATCGACGCGACGCGCTGGTTTCCGCCGCAAGGGCGCAACCGTATCCGCGCCATGGTCGAGACGCGGCCCGACTGGTGCATCTCGCGCCAGCGCGCCTGGGGCGTGCCGATCGCCGTCTTCGTCGAGCGCGCGACGGGCCAGCCGCTGCGCGATCAGGATGTCGTCGACCGCATCGCCGCCGCCTTCGAGCGCGAGGGCGCCGACACTTGGTACCGGACCGATCCGCGCCAATTCCTCGGCCCCGGCCGCGATCCCGCCGATTACGAGCAGGTGACGGACATCGTCGATGTGTGGTTCGACAGCGGCTCGACCCACGCCTTCGTGCTCGAGAAGCGCGCCGATCTCGCCTGGCCGGCGTCTCTTTATCTCGAGGGCTCGGACCAGCATCGCGGCTGGTTCCATTCGTCGCTGCTGGAATCCTGTGGCACGCGCGGCCGCGCGCCCTACGACGCGGTGCTGACGCACGGTTTCGTGCTCGACGAGTCCGGGCGCAAGATGTCGAAGTCGCTGGGCAACGTCGTTTCGCCGCAACAGGTGGTGGGCGCGTCGGGCGCCGACATATTGCGGCTTTGGGTGGTGGCGTCGGACTATTCCGAGGATCTGCGCATCGGCCCCGAGATCCTCAAATACCAGGCCGAGATGTATCGCCGCCTGCGCAACACGCTGCGCTATCTGCTCGGCGCGCTTGCGGGCTTCGCGCCCGGCGAGCGCGTCGGCGACGAGGCGATGCCGGAGCTCGAGCGCTTCGTCCTCCACCGCCTGTGGGAACTCGACGCCCTGGTGCGGCAATGCTCGCGCGACTACGATTTCCACACGCTGTTCACCGCGCTGCATAATTTCTGCGCGGTCGATCTCTCGGCGTTCTATTTCGACGTGCGCAAGGACGCGCTTTATTGCGACGCGCCCGATGCGCTGCGCCGCCGCGCCGCGCGCACCGTGCTCGACCGGGTGTTCGACTGCCTCGCCTGCTGGCTGGCGCCGGTCCTGTGCTTCACCGCCGAGGAGGCGTGGCTCAGCCGTCATGGCGACGGCGTGGATGCGAGCGTCCATCTCCAGCTTCATCCGGCCGTGCCGGCGCGCTGGCGCGACGACGCGCTCGGCGCCAAATGGGCGCGCATCCGCGAGCTGCGCCACACCGTCACCGGCGCCATCGAGCTGGAGCGCGCGCAAAAGCGCTTGGGATCCAGCCTCCAGGCCGAGATCGAGCTGTTCGCCGCTCCCGCCGATGCCGCCTTGCTTGCGGGCCTCGATCTCGCGGAGATCTGCATCGCCTCGGCCGCGACGATCCGCCCTGCCATGCCGCCCGCGGACGCCTTCGCTCTCCCCGACATGCCGGGCGTCGGCGTGCTGGTGCGCTTGGCGCCGGGCGAGAAATGCCAGCGCTGCTGGCGCGTACTGCCCGAGGTCGGCGCCCACGCCGATCACGCCGATCTGTGCGAGCGCTGCGCCGACGCGGTCGCGGGGCAGGGCGTCGCCGCGCCAGTCGGAGGGTCGTGAGAGATGCGGCTGGGCCTCGCCGCCGCCGCATCCGTCGCCTTGATCGACCAGTTCGCCAAGGCCTGGGTCCTCGGCCTCTTCGCCGCCGAGGCGGTGGCGCGGCCGGTGGCGGTGGCGCCCTTCCTCAATCTCGCGCTCACCATGAATCGCGGCATGAGCTTCGGCCTCTTCAACACCGACGCGGCACTCAACGCCATCATCTTCACGATCATCGCCGCGATCATCGTCGCCGCTTTGCTGGTCTGGCTCGCGCGCACGCACGAGGCGATGCTCGCTATCGCCATCGGGCTGGTGATCGGCGGCGCCGTCGGCAACGTCTATGACCGGCTGCTGCGCGGCGCCGTCGTCGATTTTCTCGACTTCCACATCGGCGAGCTGCACTGGTTCGTGTTCAACCTGGCCGACGCGGCGATCTCGGTGGGGGTCGGGCTGATGGTCATCGATGGCTTGCGCGGCCGGCGCGAAGCCCCTAATTAGATCGCGTGGTCAGCCGGAGCATGGACGTGCCGAATCGCTCGTTAATTCTTGTGGCGCTCGCCGTCGCCGCCGCCGCGCTTGGCGGCTGCGACAGCTTTATGCGTGCCATCGGCAAGGAAAAAGTGGTGCCAGACGAATTCGCGGTCGTCTCGCGTGCGCCGCTCGCCGTGCCGCCCGATTTCTCGCTGCGTCCGCCCCGCGTCGGGGCGCAGCGCCCGCAGGAGACGGCGCCGGTGGAGCAGGCGCGTCAGACCGTGTTCCGCGCCGGCGACCAGTCCAAGGGAGCGCTGCCGCCCGCCGCCGAGACGCGCAGCGACGGCGAGGGCGCGCTGCTGCGCGAGGCGGGCGCCGCCGACGCGCCCAAGAATATCCGCCAGCTGGTCGAAACCGATGCCACCTCGACCAACGACATGAGCGACAGCTTCGTCGACAAGCTCGCCTTCTGGCGCAATGACCAGAAGCTCGGCCCGACCGACGACGTGATCAATCCAGTGGCCGAGGCCGAGCGCCTCAAGACCGGCCGTGACCAGGCCGCGGTCGATGCGTCGAAGGCGCTCGACGCGCCGGCCGCCGCCGCCACCGGTCCCGCCGCGCTCGCCAGCGCGCCCCGGGTCGAACGGACCGGCGCCAGCAGCGGTTCGTCGTCGTCATCGTCGTCGTCGTCGTGGTTCGGCTGGATCGGCAACATTTTCTGAGCGACGCGCAGGGGCCCTTTGGAGCCCAAGGACACATGATCGACCGCACGCTATTGTCGGCGCTTCTGGTGGCGCTCGTCGCCGCGCCGGCGGCGCATGCGGCGATGTTCGAGGCCGAGAGTTTCACGCTGGAGAACGGGCTTCAAGTCGTGGTGCTGCCCAACCATCGCGCGCCGATCGCGACGCAGATGGTTTGGTACAAGGTGGGCGCCTACGAAGAGATACGCGGCAAGACCGGGCTCGCGCATTTCCTCGAGCATCTCATGTTCCGCGGCACCAAGGAGACGCCGGCCGGCGCGTTCTCGCGCATCGTCGCCGAGAATGGCGGGCGCGACAACGCCTTCACCACGCACGACTTCACGGCCTATTTCCAGAACGTCGCGTCCGACCGGCTGCCGCTGGTGATGAAGCTCGAGGCCGAACGCATGGCGGACCTCGTCATCGACGACGCTGTGGTGGTGCCCGAGCGCCAGGTCATCATCGAAGAACGGCACATGCGCGTCGACAACAACCCTTCGGCGCTATTCGACGAACAGCTCGACGCCGTGCTCTATCAGAACCAGCGCCCGCACGATCCGGTGATCGGCTGGGAGAGCGAGATGCGCGGCCTCGAGACCGCCGACGCGCAAGCCTTCTACCGCGCCTGGTACGCGCCCAACAACGCGGTGCTGGTGCTCGCCGGCGACGTCACGCCGGAGCGCGCGCGCCAGCTCGCCGAGCAGTATTACGGGCCGATCAAGCCGCACGAACTGCCGTCGCGCGTCACCCTGGCCGAGCCGCCCAAGGTGGCGGCGACGCGGCTCGTGATGAAGAGCCCGCGCGTCGCCGAAACGCGCTGGAGCCGGGCCTATCTCGCGCCGAGCTATTTGAGCGGCGAGACCCGCTATGCCTATGCGCTGCAGGTGCTGGAGGAGGTGCTGGGCGGCGGCGCCAGCTCGCGCCTCTACAAGGGCCTGGTCGTCGATCAGGGCATCGCGCTGTCGGCCGGCGCTTTCTATGACCCCGACACGCGCAGCCTGGCGAGCTTCGGCTTCGCGGCCACGCTCAAGCACGACGTGCCGCTCGCCGATTTCGAGGCCAAGCTCGAGGCGATCGTCAAGACGGCGCTCGCCGACGGCGTCACCGCGGACGAGGTCGAGCGCGCCAAGTCGCGCATGCGCACCGGCGCGATCTTCGCGCAGGACAGTCTTTCCGGCCCGGCACGCATGGTGGGCGAGGCGCTCGCCGAGGGCCGCAGCCTCGAGGACGTGCAGAGCTGGCCCGACCGTATCGGCGCGGTGACGCTCGAGCAGGTGAACGAGGCCGCGCGCCTGGTTATCCACGACGATTTCGCGGTGACCGGCGTGCTCCTGCCGCAGCCCGCATCATGAACGCGCGCCACACGTTCATCCTCGCCGCTGCGCTGGTTGCCTGGTGCGGCGGCGCCGGCGCGGTCACGATCGAGGCGGTCGAGAGCCCACGCGGCGTCAAGGCATGGCTGGTCGAGGATCACAGCCTCGCGGTGGTGACGATCGACGCCAGCTTCACCGGCGGCGCTGTGCTCGATCCCGCCGCCAAGGCCGGGCTCGCCAACCTCGCCTGCGATCTCATGGACGAAGGCGCGGGCGAGCTCGATTCGAGCGCCTACCAGGGCAAGCTCGAGGACCTTGCGACCTCGCTCCAGTTCGGTGCCGGCGAGGACGCGATCGGCGTCACATTGCGCAGCGTGACGCAGAATCTCCGCGACTCGGCGGCGCTCCTGCACCTGGCGTTGACGCAGCCGCGCTTCGATGCGGCGGCGGTGGCGCGGGTCAAGAGCCAGCTCCTCGCCTCGCTCGCGCGCGACGAGCACCAGCCGCGCGCCATCGCCGACCGCTACTGGCGCGAAGCCATGTTCGCCGATCATCCCTATGCCCGCCGGCTGCGCGGCACACCCGAGACCATCGCCGCCGTCGGCGTCGACGATCTGCGCGGCCTCGTGCGCGACCGCTTCGCCAAGGACGTGCTTCTGATCGGCGTGGTCGGCGACATCACGCCCGACCAGTTGAAGCCTCTGCTCGATCAGACCTTCGGCGACCTGCCCGACCATGCCGCGGCCGCTTCGCCGCCGCCGCTCAAGATGCGTACCGAGGGCGAGATGCTGCTCGCGCGGCTCGCCATCCCGCAAAGCGTCGTGGTGTTCGGCGAGCCCGGCATCAAGCGCGACGATCCCGACTGGTTTGCCGCCTTCATCGACAATGACATCCTGGGCGGCGGCGGCTTCTCTTCGCGCCTCACCGAAGAGGTGCGCGAGAAGCGCGGCCTGGCCTATTCGGTCTATAGCGCGCTTCAGCCGATGGAGGAGGGCGGCGTCATCGCCGGCGGCGTCGGCACCGAGAACGCGCGCGTCGCCGAATCGATCGCGCTCATCCGCAGCGAATGGCAGCGCATGCGTGACGACGGCCCGACCGCGCAGGAACTCGCCGCCGCCAAGACCTATCTCACCGGCTCGTTCCCCCTGAACCTCGATTCGACGGGGCGCATCGCCGGGACGCTGGTCCAATTGATGCGCGACAAGCTCGGCATCGACTATCTCGACCGGCGCAGCGGCTTGATCGACGCCGTCACGCTCGACGACGCCAAGCGCGTTGCAAAACGGCTCTTCGATCCCGCCGCCCTCACCTTCGTCGTGGTCGGCGCGCCAGCGGACCTCGCCGGCGCGCGCGAGGTCGGCGCCGGCGGCGGCTGAGGCTGCTGGCGCCGCGGCCGCGGAGCGGGCACAATGGCGGCGATGATCCGCCAGCTTCCGTCCGTCGTCGTCAACCGCATCGCCGCCGGCGAGGTGGTGGAGCGGCCCGCCTCGGCGGTGAAGGAGCTGGTCGAGAACGCGATCGATGCCGGCGCCAGCCGCATCGACGTGACGTTGGTCGCGGGCGGGCAGGGCCTGATCGCAGTCAGCGACGACGGCATCGGCATGGACCGAGAGGAACTCGCGCTCGCTGTCGAGCGCCATTGCACCTCGAAGCTGCCCGACGACGATCTCCTCCACATCAAGAGCCTGGGCTTCCGCGGCGAGGCGCTGCCATCGATCGCGGCGGTGAGCCGCCTCGCCATCACCAGCCGCCAGCGCGGCGCCGACGCGGCGTGGAGTCTCGCGGTCGAAGGCGGCGCCAAGCACGCAGCCGTACCGGCCGCGCGCGGCGTCGGCACCCTCGTCGAGGTGCGCGATCTCTTCTACGCCACCCCGGCGCGCCTCAAGTTCCTGAAATCCGCGCGCGCCGAACGCGACAACGCGGTCGACGCGGTCGAGCGACTCGCCATGGCCTATCCTGCGCTTGGCTTCACCGTCACCGGCGACGACAATCGCGTGCTGCTGCGCCTCGACGGCGCCACGGGCGACCGCCGCGCGCGGCTTGCCGCCATTCTCGGGCGTGAGTTCGCCGACAACGCGCTCGAGATCGCGGCCGAGCGCGACGGACTGACGCTCAGCGGCCTGGCCGGCCTGCCGACGCTCAACCGCGCCACTGCGCGGGACCAGTATCTTTTCGTCAACGGCCGGCCGGTGCGCGACAAGCTGCTGGCCGGCGCGGTGCGCGGCGCCTACCAGGACTTCCTCGCCCGCGACCGGCATCCGATGGTGGCGCTGTTCCTCGCCTGCCCGGAAGAGGATCTCGACGTCAATGTCCACCCGGCCAAGGCCGAGGTGCGCTTCCGCGACGCGGCCGCAGTGCGCGGCCTGATCGTCGGATCGCTGCGCCAGGCGCTGACCGCGGCGGGCCATCGCGCCTCGACCACCGTCGCGGACGAGGCGCTCGCCGCGTTCCGGCCCGGGGGGAACGACGGCGGCGCGCCGCATTATGCCTACGCCGCGCCGGGCCTGGCCGAGACCGCCGCTGCCTACGAAGCCCAGGCGCCGCTCGACTCACGAGGCGTGCTGATGCCGTTGGCGCGGCCGGCGCCCGCGCCCGGGAGTGACACTTTTCCGTTGGGCGCCGCGCTGGCGCAGCTTCACGACACCTATGTCGTGGCCCAGACCGGCGACGGCATCGTCATCGTCGATCAGCATGCGGCGCACGAGCGCCTCGTTTACGAGCGCATGAAGGAGGCGATCGACCGCACCGGCGTGCCGCGCCAGATCCTGCTGCTGCCGGAAGTGGTCGAGCTCGACGAGGCCGGCGCGGCGCGGATCGCCGCGCGCGCCGCGGAACTGGTCGAACTGGGCCTCGTGGTAGAGCCGTTCGGCAGCGGCGCGGTGGTCGTGCGCGAGGTGCCGGCGCTGGTCCCCGGCCTCGACGTGCGCGGCCTCGTCGTCGATCTCGCCGACGAGCTGGCCGAATGGGGCGAGGCGCTCGCCTTGAAGGAGCGGCTCGAGAGCGTGTGCGGCACCATCGCGTGCCATTGCAGCGTGCGCGCCGGACGACGCCTCAACCCGGCCGAGATGAACGCGCTGCTGCGCCAGATGGAGGCGACGCCCCATTCCGGCCAGTGCAATCACGGCCGCCCGACCTATGTCGAGCTGAAGCTCGCCGACATCGAGAAACTGTTCGGGCGGCGGTGACCGCACGCTATTGCGATGCCGTCGCGTAGGGGTAGCGCAGGGTTCCGGTCTTGAGTTCGGGCGGGTCGAGGATCGGCTGCACGCCGGCCTTCTCGAACTGGGCGAGGTCGTGGCCTTTGACGCCCTGGTACTGCACCGTGAGGATGCGCGGTTTCACCCATTCGCCATCGGCGCCGAAGGCGATGTCGCCGTAAAGCGTCTTGAAGACGGTCTTGTGCATGTACTGGGCGAGCTTGTCCTGGTCCAACGACTTGGCGCCCTCGACCGCCTGCTCCAGCACCTGGAATGTCGCGTAGGCCAGCGGCGGCACGTAATAGCCCAAGGGATCGGTGCCGGAGTCCTTGGCGCGACCCTGGTACTTGGCGATGAAGGCATCGGTGCCGGGAAACGCCACGGTCGGCTCGTGGACGAACAGCTCGTAATCGACGATGCCGTTCATGCGTTCGCCCATCTGCGCCTTGATGGTGCCGACCTGGAGCCCGACAATGGCGCCGCCGAACTGCCGGGCCGCCAGTCCCTGCTCGCCCACCGCGCGCAGCAGACCGGCGCTGTCTTGCGGATAAGACGCGACGAACACGAGGTCGGGCGTCGCCGCCTTGATCGAGCGCACGATCGGCGTGAAGTCGATCTCGTTGGGCGGGTAGACTCGGTCATAAACGATCTGCAAGCCCGCCTTGGCGATATGGCGCTTCGCGCCTTCGATCGCGTTCTTCGAGAACTCGGCGTCGGCGCCGGTGATCGCCACCGTCTTGGGCTTGGGGTCCATGGTCATGGCGGCGGCGAAATATCCTGCCGAGATCGCCTCCTTGCCGTTGGGCCCGTAAGGCATGGTCTGGAAGAAGCGCCGATAGTGGAACTGGTCGTTGACCGCGAGCGCCAGCGTGTCGAGCACCATCGCGCCATGCTGGATGATGATCGGCATCGCAGCAGAGCTGTAGTTGGTGCCCGAGGCCGTGAGGAGGTCGACCTTGTCGACATCCAAAAGCTTGGTGTAGATGCCGGGCTCGAGCGCCGGATTGCTCTGGTCGTCGTAATGCACGATCTCGACCTTGCGGCCCAGGAGTCCGCCCCTCGCGTTGACGTCCTCGGCCCAGATCTGCGCCGTGACGAGGTATTGCTTGGCGACACCCGCGCTGCCTCCGGTCTCCGAGAGGCCGAATCCGATCCTGATCGGATCGGCCGCGTGCGCGGCGAATGCCAAACCTGTCGCGGCGCCGATCGCCGTGATGCAAGCCCAAGCCCTGCGCGATTCCTGTGCCATTATTTCCTCCCTGCTGCGCGGCTTGATCCGCCGCGGCTGCCCCGCAATCAGCCCTAAGCCCCGGCGCGGCCCGCGTCAATGAGGCCGCTCAAACGTGCCGCCCCGCGTGCCACACGGCCAGCGCGCGCAGCGTCAGCGTCACGATCTGCAGCGCCGATTCCGGCAGCACCAAGCCAAGCCCGACATGGAACACGGCCTCGCCGAATTCGAGCGCGGCGAACAGGAAGATGACCGCGTCGAGGGTGGCGATCAGGGGATGCTTGCTCATGCCGGGACCGGGGCTTCAGGGGGTGCGTCGCCCGTTTACCATAATCCGCCCATGGCCGCTGCCGTGGCTGGCGAACCCCTTCCCGGCCTAGAATAATGAGGCGAAACCCTCGCCGGAAGGCTAGCCATGGGGCGCATCGTCGGACTGGTCGTTGCCTTCGCCGCCCTCAGCGCGCTCTTCGCGTTGTTGCAGCGCGCCGCTTCGAGCAAGGCGGCGCTGCCATTGTCGCGGCGCGGCTTCGGCACCGATGCGCTCTACTGGCTCTTCACCGCGCTGGTCACGCGGCCGGCGACCAGGGCGACGGTGCTGATCGCCGCATTGCTGCTGATCGCGCTGACCGGGCATCGCCTCTCCGCCCAGGATGTGATGCACGGCCACGGTCCGGTGGCGCTGCTGCCGCTGTGGGTGCAGGGCGCGATCCTCCTGGTCGCGATGGATTTCGTCGCCTATTGGTCGCATCGCCTGTTCCATGGCCGCGCGTTGTGGCGCTTCCACGCCATCCATCACAGCTCGACGGATCTCGATTGGCTGTCGGCGACGCGGCTTCATCCGGTCAACGACGTGCTGACCCGGCTTTTCCAGGTGGCGCCGTTTCTCGCGCTCGGCGCCGCGCCGGCGGCGCTGGCGGGGGCGGCGCCGATCCTCGCGCTCTATGCCATTTTCATCCACGCCGATGTGGGCTGGGATTTCGGGCCACTGCGCTATGTGATCGCGACGCCCGCCTTCCACCGCTGGCACCACGCGCTCGAGGACGACGGGCGCGACCGCAATTTCGCTGGGCTGCTGCCGTTGTGGGATTTGCTGTTCGGCACGTTCGACATGCCGCGCGGCGCGGCGCCGGCGCGGTTCGGCACCGCGAGCCCGGTGCCGCAGGGGATGATCGGGCAGATGCTCTATCCGTTCCGCGCCTGATCGCGGCGCAGGAACAGGATGCGCGCGGCGCCGTAGCGGCGCTCGTCGAGCAGCGCGAACCCGGCCGGCGGCGCGAACGCCGCTCGCGCCGGCACCTCCGCCACGGCGAGCGCCTCGTCCGCGACCCATCCGGCAGCATCGAGCGCAGCGAGCGCGGCCGCCGCCGTCTCATCGCCATAGGGCGGATCGAGAAACACGAGATCGCACGGGCCGGCGGCGCGCGGTGGCTTCAACGCGTCGCCGGCAAGCACGGCGCAGTTCCGCGTCTCGCCCCAGGCCTCGATGACGCGGCTCAGCGCGAGACGCGCGGCGCGGTCGCGCTCCAGGAAACTCGCGAAGCGCGCGCCGCGCGACAGCGCCTCGAGCCCGAGCGCGCCGGTGCCGGCAAAGGCGTCGAGCACGCGCGCATCCTGATAGACCGGGCGCGGTGCGAACCTGCCATGGGCGAGGATGTCGAACATCGCCTCGCGCGCCCGCTCCGAGGTCGGCCGGATGCGCTCTCCCGGCGGCGGCTCGATCCGCCTGCCGCGGTGCCGGCCGGCGATGATGCGGATCATGGCGCGGCGGTGCGGCGCCGCTTCGGCTTCGCGCGCGCTTTCTTCGCGGCTTGTGCGCCTTTGGGCTTGGCGCGGCCCAGCTGCTCGTCGATCACGTGGCGCGGCACCTCGGCGACCTCGCCGCGCTTGAGGAGTCCCAGTTGGAACGGCCCGTAGGCGATGCGAATGAGCCGCGTCACCGGCAGATCGAGATGCTCGAACACGCGCCGTACCTCGCGGTTCTTGCCCTCGGCGAGGCTCACCGTGAGCCAGGCGTTCGAACCTTGCTGGCGCTCGAGCGCGGCGCGGATCGGGCCGTAGGCGACGCCGTCGATGGTGATGCCGCGCTCGAGCCGCGCCAGCACGGCGGGATCGGGCGTGCCGTGGACGCGCAGCTTGTAGCGCCGGATCCAGCCGCGCGACGGCAGCTCCATCTCGCGCGCCAGCCCGCCGTCATTGGTGAGCAGCAGCAGCCCCTCGGAATTGAGATCGAGCCGTCCGACCGAAACGACACGCGGCAGGTCCTCGGGCAGATGCGCGAACACGGTGTCGCGCCCGCGCTCGTCGCTATGCGTGGTGACGAGCCCGGCGCGCTTGTGATAGCGCCACAGCCGCGCGCGCTCCGGCGCCGGGAGCGGCTTGCCGTCGACGCGGATGTCGTCGTCGAGACTGGCATTGACCGCCGGGCTCGCCAGCACCTTGCCGCCGATCGCAACGCGGCCGGCCGCGATCATGCGCTCGGCGTCGCGGCGCGAGCACAGGCCGGCGCGGGCGATGAGCTTGGCGATGCGCTCGCCCGCGGCCATGGTTCAGGTGGCGCAGGCGGCGATGAAGGCGGCGAAGATGCGCCGGTCGCCGGCGGAGATGAGGTATTCCGGGTGCCACTGCACGCCGAGGCAGAAGCGGCGAAGCGGGTCCTCGATCCCCTCGATCACGCCGTCGGGCGCGACCGCGTCGACGACGACGCCCGGCCCCGGTTCCCTCACCGACTGGTGGTGCGCGCTGTTGACCTCGAGCTCGTCGGCGCCGGCGATGCGGTGGAGAAGCGTGCCGGCGGCGATGCGCACGACGTGGCCGGGCTCGGTACGCGGATTGGGCTGTTCGTGGGCGAGCGCGTTCGGCACCTCGTCGGGGATATGCTGTACCAGGGTACCGCCCAGCGCCACGTTCAAGAGCTGCTGGCCGCCGCAGATGCCGAGCACCGGCCGGTCCTGCGCCAGCGCGAGGCGCGTGATCTCGAGCTCGAATTCGGTGCGGCCATCCTTGGTGGTGACGCTCGCATGCCGGGTCGTGGCGCCGAAGAGGGAGGGGTCGACATCGAAGGCGCCGCCGGTCACCACCAGCCCCTGCACCAGCGCGAGATAGGAAGCCGCCGCGTCGGGCTGGTGCGGCAACAGGATCGGCAGGCCGCCCGCCGCGGCGATCGCGGTGCAGTAGTTCTCGCGCAGCGCGTACCAGGCATGGGTCTTGGAGTAGCCGCCCGGCGGCTCGCGGTCGAGGGTGAGGCCGATGATGGGTTGCGCCATGCTGCGCCGAACTCTAACAGAGCGGGCGGCAGGCGCAGGAGAGATTTCGTGGCATCCGAGCCGACCCCCATGGCGCTCGCGCTCGCGCAGGCCGAGCGCGCCTTCGCCCGCGGCGAGGTGCCGGTGGGCGCGGTGGTGGTGGACGGCGCCACCGGCGCGGTGCTGGCGGCCGCGGGCAACCGGGTCGAGGAGCTGGCCGATCCCACCGCCCACGCCGAGATGCTGGCGATTCGCGAAGCATGCGCCGCGCGCGGCGGGCGGCGGCTCGAGGGCTGCGACGTCCATGTCACGCTCGAGCCCTGCGCCATGTGTGCCGGGGCGATCTCGTTCGCGCGCGTGCGGCGGCTTTATTTCGCGGCAAGCGACGACAAGGGCGGCGCGGTCGAGCACGGGGTCCGCTTCTTCGCCCAGCCGACCTGCCACCACCGCCCGGAGATCTATGGCGGCATCGACGCGGTGCGCGCGGAGGCGTTGCTGCGGCGCTTCTTCGCGGCGTTGCGTCAGGGCGGCAGCGGCACGACGTAGCGCTTGTCGAGGATCGTGGCGCCGTCGACCTCGGGCTTCACCATGCCCTGCGTCTTGTACCACGCGATCTGGCGCAGCACGTCGGCGACGTTGACGCGAAAGCTGGGATCGACATAGGCGATGCCGAGCTTCACCGCCTCGGGCGGCTGGCCCACATATTTGGCGATGATGGCAATGGTCGCGGCCGCATTCGGCCCGTCATGCGGGCGCTCGTCCGGGCCGATGAAGGCGTCGTGATAGTCCTGCGCGCCCTTGCGGAAGGCGCGGAAGAAGCGCTCGATCAGGTCGCGCCGCGTGTCCGCGGTCTTGGTCGCGACGAAGATGGCGCGGTCCTGGAACGACAGCTCCTCGCCGACCCAGGCGAGGACGCGCAGATCGCCGCGGTCGATGACCGGCATCATCGGCACCGTCACCACGGTGACGCCGGCGTCGGCCTGGCCGCCGGTCAGCGCCGAGATCATGTTGGGAATGGATTGCAGCGGCAGCACCCGGATATTGGCGAGCGGGACGCCGTATTTCTCGGCCATCATGCCGATGACATAGTGGCCGGGCGTGCCCGTTTGCGTCACCGCCACGTTGCGCCCGCCCATGTCCTTGAGCGTTTTGAGCCCGGACTGGGCGGCGCGGTTCGAGATCAAGTATGCCAGGTTGTGGAAGCCGGGCGCCTCGTGGCCCTGCGCGCCGATGATCTTGAGCGCGCCCTGGCCCGCCAGGTTGTAGAACCCGGCTGTGATGCCGGTGACGCCGAAATCGACATTGCCCGAGACCACGGCCACCGCCACCGGCTGCGCCGCCTCGAAAAAGACCATCTCGGGATCGATCCCCTCGGCCGCGAAATAGCCCTTCTCGATGGCAAGGTAGAGCGGCCCCGCCCCGGTGGTCTTGATCGCGCCGATCGTGACGTGCTCGGCGCGGGCGGCGCACGCTGCGAGGGCAATGATCGCCGCCACTGCGGCGAAAAGTGCGGGTCGTTTCATTGGGTCTCAGCCAGGATTGTTGCAGCGGTAGTTGAACTCGCAGCCGTGTTCGTACGGATCGCCGCTCGGCGCGACGCCCGCGCAGGCGGAGACGGCGAGGAGGACGATGACGAGAGCCGCGATGCGAAGCGTCATGTCATGCAAGATGGGCGGTTTCGTTGCCGCATGCAATCGCCCGTACGTCCTTCGACTGCGCGGCGCCATGCGCCGCTCCGCTCAAGATAAGTGGTCTCCTCCCAATTTCCTGGACCGGTCTGAATGAGAGTTTTCCGGCTACGGACGACCTTCGCTCACGGCTCGCAAACCGGGTGCAGCTGACGACCGATCGGCACTCGGCCTATCTAGAAGCGGTCGAGGGCGCGTTCGGCGGCGATGTGGACGACGCCATGCTGGTGAAGCTCTACGGCGAGGCTCCCGAGGCCGAGAAGCGCTACAGCCCCGCCCAATGCATCGGCGCGCGCCGCACGCCAATCGAGGGCAAGCCCGACCCGGACCATATCGGCACGTCATACGTCGAGCGCAGCAACCTCTCCATGCGAACCTTCATGCGCCGCTTCGCGCGCCTGGCGCTCGGCTGCTCCAAGAAATTCGAGAACCATCGCCACATGGTCGCGCTCTATACCGTCTGGTACAACTTCGCGACGATTCACAAGGCGCTCAAAATGCCCCCGGCGATGGCCGCTGGCGTGTCGGATCGGCTTTGGTCCGTGGGCGATATCGTGGACTTGATCGAAGCGCGGGAAGCGCTAGAAGACAGCTCGCTCTTAGTCGGATAAACTGTCGCATGAAAATTGGCGAGCGCACGGGACTAGCTTTCTTCTTCGCGCCCCTGATTGTTCCCCTCTATGCCCTTTGGTTGGGACCGTCTGGCGGTGCGTTATCACTCATATTCGGCGCGGTCGCGGGATATGGCGGGATGCTGGTATTCGGCGTCCCTACATGGTTCATCGTGCGCTTGCGCGGTTGGACGGCGCTGTGGACGGCGGTCGGTTTCGGACTCGTTTACGGGCTGGTGACTTGGTTCCTGATGGGTATTCTTCTCTCACTGTCGCTCGGAGAAGGCATCGCGCTCGCCGTAACGCTCGCATTTGAAACACCATACCGGAACGGTGCGCTTTGGCCCGGCTCGGCGCTCGGCGGCTTGGTTGCGCTGATCTTCTGGCTGATTGCCCGGCCAGACCGCGATCCTGCCCGTTACAATCCAAACTGATGGGGTGGATGGCCCCCTCACGGCATCTGAGTGCCAAAATGGTGGTCGTCGAAGATCACCAATAACGGGAGCCATCCATGGGCGAGATTACCACCATCGGCATCGATATCGCGAAGCTCGTTTTCCAGC
>DATNID010000043.1:0-131078 GCA_035604615.1 Allostellaceae bacterium
TCGTGGCGAACGGCAAACCGCCAAAGGTCGCGATCGTCGCCGTCATGCGAAAGCTCATCGTCACGCTCAACGCCATGGCCCGCGAAAATGCAGCTTGGCGGCCCGTGGCCGCTTGAGCCGAAATGACAGTTGCTCACCCTGCCCTCTCCCCCACCGCGTGGGGGAGAGGGTTGCGAAGTCGCGAGTCACCGGGCCGCGACGATTTTCCCCCAAAACGTACCCGCGCTTGACCGAAAGCGGACAGATTCAGGCCCCAAAAGTCGAAAAGCGTACACGAGCGAGACATTTTCGCCGTCCCGGCCGCATACTCCCGCCATGATCGTGCTGTTCACCGATTTCGGCCTCGCCGGTCCCTATACCGGGCAGATGAAGGCGGCGCTGGCGCGCGACGCGGCCGGGGTTCCGGTGATCGATCTCTTCGCCGACGCGCCGTCGCGCGACCCGCGCGCGGCGTCATATCTCCTCGCCGCCTATGCCGCGTGGTTTCCCGCCGGCACGGTGTTCCTGGCGGTGGTCGATCCCGGCGTGGGCGGGGCGCGCGCGGCCTTGGCGGCGCTCATTGACGGGCGCTGGTTCGTCGGCCCCGATAACGGGCTTTTCGAGATCGCGCTGCGCCGCGCCGCCGCAGCGCAAGTGTGGGAGATCGCGTGGCGGCCCGAGACCTTGTCGGCGAGCTTCCACGGCCGCGACCTGTTCGCGCCGGTGGCGGCCCTGATCGCGCGCGGCGAGGCGCCGTCCTGGACCCGGCGCGATGCCGCATCCGCGCGCCGGCCCCTTTGGCCCGACGATCTCGCCGCGATCGTCTATGTCGATCACTACGGCAACGCCATCACCGGCTTGCGCGCCAGCGTTCTGCCTGCGGGCGCGCGCTTGCAGACTGGGGGCCGCGCCATTCCTCGCGCGCGCACTTTCTCCGACGCCGCGCCCGGCGAGGCCTTGTGGTACGAGAACGCCAATGGATTGGCCGAGATCGCGGTCAATCTCGGCCACGCGGACGCGGCGTTGGGCCTCGCGGTCGGAAGCCCCGTCACGGTGGCGGCGTGATGCCGGATTTCGCGCTCGAGCGGCGCTGCGCCGGCCTCGTCTGCGGCATCGACGAGGCCGGGCGCGGGCCGCTCGCCGGACCCGTGGTCGCGGCGGCCGTGATTCTCGACCGCGCCCGCCTGCCGCGCGAATTGCGCGACGGACTCGATGATTCCAAGAAGCTCTCGGCGGCGGTGCGCGAGGAGCTGGCGGCGCTGCTGCGGGAGGGTGCGGCGGTGATCGGCGTCGGCGCGGCCAGCGTCGCCGAGATCGACCGCCTCAACATCCTCCAGGCGACCCTCGTGGCCATGGGCCGCGCGGTCGCGGCGCTTGGCTGCGCGCCCGAATTGGCGCTGGTCGACGGCAACGTCGCGCCGCGCCTCCCCTGCGCGGTCGAGACGGTGGTGGGGGGCGATGGCCTCTCGCTCTCGATCGCCGCCGCCTCGATCGTCGCCAAGGTGACGCGCGACCGGCTGATGCGGCTGCTGGCCGCCCGCCATGGCGGCTATGGCTGGGAGCGCAACGCCGGCTACGGCACGGCGGAGCACCTGGCCGCGCTCGCGTCGCTCGGCCCCACCCCCCACCACCGCCTGAGTTTCGCCCCGCTGCGCCTCGCCCAGGACTCCGGCGACTCGGCTTAACCCTCTGACTCCACAATCTTATTGACCGTCCGAGTCGCGCCATGGGAGAGTGCCCGCCCGGAATTCCCCAAAGGGGCCACAATGCGTACCGACTCGGGCGGCGAGATCCTGGTCGGCGACTGCGTCCAACTGATGGCGCGGCTGCCGCAATCCTCGTTCGACCTCGTCTTCGCCGACCCGCCCTACAATCTCCAGCTCGCCGGCACCCTCACCCGCCCGAACCTGAGCCGGGTCGACGGCGTCGCGGAGTCGTGGGACCAATTTGCCGACTTCGCCAGCTACGACCGCTTCACCCGCGCCTGGCTCGAGGCCGCGCAGCGCCTTCTCAAGCCCGACGGGACGCTGTGGGTGATCGGCACCTACCACAACATCTACCGCGTCGGCGCCATCCTCCAGGACCTTGGGTTTTGGATCCTGAACGACGTGGTGTGGCGCAAGGCCAACCCGATGCCGAATTTCCGCGGCCGCCGCTTCACCAACGCGCACGAGACGCTGCTGTGGTGCGCGCGCTCGCGCGAGGCGCGCTACACCTTCAACTACGACGCCATGAAGGCGCTCAACGAAGACCTGCAGATGCGCAGCGACTGGTTCATCCCGCTGTGCGGCGGACCGGAGCGCCTCAAGGTCGACGGGCGCAAGGCGCATCCGACGCAGAAGCCCGAGGCACTGCTGCATCGCGTGCTGCTGGCCGCGACCAGGCCCGGCGATCTGGTGCTCGACCCGTTCTTCGGCACCGGCACCACCGGCGCCGTCGCCAAGCGGCTGGGGCGGCGCTGGGTCGGGATCGAGCGCGACCGCGACTACGCCGCGCTCGCCGAGGAGCGCATCGACGCGGTCGAATCCGCCGCCGCCGATCTCATCCACACGCCGCAGAAGCGCGAGGAGAAGCGCGTTCCCTTCGGCGCGCTGGTGGAGCGCGGGCTGGTGCGGCCGGGCGACGTGCTGTTCGACCAGCGCAAGCGCTGGACCGCCAAGGTGCGCGCCGACGGCTCGGTGATCTCGGCCGACACGCGCGGCTCGATCCACAAGGTCGCCGCCGCGGTGCAGGGCGCGCCCGCCTGCAACGGCTGGGAATTCTGGTGGGTCATGCACAAGGGCCAGCCGATCCCGATCGACCTGCTGCGCCAGCAAGTGCGCGCCGAGATGGGCTAGCTCAGCGCGCCCCGCCGCCGGCGTGGGCGATGACCTTCTTCATCACGCTCGGCAGCGCGTGATCCTTCAGCCGATCGAGCGCAACCCAAACGCCGTCCGCCTCGGCGTCGGCGCGGGCAGTGCCCGCCATCACCGCCAGCTCGAGCTGGAAATGGGTGAAGGTGTGGCGCACCGTCTCGGGCACGCGGCGCCAGCGTGCGCGCACCGGCGCGTGCGCCCGCGCCTCGTCGTCGCCCCAACGGCGCCCGCGCCATTGGGTCGATGGCACCTCCATCATGCCGCCGAGCAGCCCTTTCTCCGGACGCCGGCGCAGCAGCACCGCTCCGTCCGCGCGCACGGTCCAGAACGCGACCCCGAACCGGATCGGCCGCGCCGCCGGGGCGCGCCGCGCCGGCAAGCGCTCGGCGATGCCTTGGGCTCGCGCGATACAGGACTCGCGCCACGGACAGAGGACGCAGCGCGGCTGGCGCGGCACGCAGATGGTGGCGCCCAGATCCATCACCGCCTGCGCATAGTCGCCTGCCTGCGTTGCCGGCACGAGCAACCGGGCCAGGCGCTTCAGCTCCGGCTTCGCCTCGGGCAGCTTCGTCTCCACCGCGAAGAGACGCGCCATAACGCGCTCGACATTGCCATCGACCGGCATGGCGTGGCGATCGAACGCGATCGCGGCGATCGCCGCGGCGGTGTAGTCGCCAATGCCGGGAAGGTCCTTCAGCGCGTCCTCGGTGTCGGGAAAGCGCCCGCCATGCCGTGCCGCGACCTCCTTGGCGCAGGCATGGAGATTGCGCGCGCGGGCGTAATAGCCGAGCCCCTGCCAGGCATGGAGCACGTCGTCGAGACCAGCCGCGGCCAGCGCGCCGACATCCGGCCAGCGCGCGAGGAAGCGGTCGAAATACGGCATCACCGCCGCGACCGTGGTCTGTTGCAGCATGACCTCGCTGAGCCAGACGCGATAGGGGTCGGGCCGCACGCCCGGCTTAGCGCGCCACGGCAGATCGCGCCGCTGGCGATCGTACCATGCAAGGAGGACCGCTGCGTCGGGTGCTGTGGTTTTGGCGACTGGCTTCATTCGACGGCGCGGCTGATCGAAGCTATCCTGACATGGCCCTCAATGCGCGGCCAGGAGGTTTTGGTGGAAAAGCGGCGCGGCCACATGCGCGCGCTCGCCGGCGAGGTGGCGAGGATCGCCGCCCCGGCGCTGGGCAAGCGCGGCTTCGGGTCGGCCCAGCTCATCACCGAGTGGGCGACGGTGGTCGGGTCCGAGTGGGCCGGCAAGATCTCGCCGGAGCGCCTCAGCTTCGCGCCTGGCGAGCGCCGCGACGGCACGCTCAGGGTGCGCGTCGCTGCCGGCTGCGCGCCCGAGATCCAGCATCGCGCGCCGCAATTGCTCGAGCGCATCAACGGCTTCTTCGGCTATGCCGCGGTTGCCCGCCTGGTCCTGGTGCAGGGGCCGCCGCTCAGGCCGCCGCGCCCGCCGGCGAGGACATTGCGGCCGCTCGCCCCGGGCGACCGCGATGCGCTTGACCGGCGTCTGGCCGGGATCGACGATCCGGGCCTTCGCGACGCTCTGCGCCGTCTCGGCGAGGCGGTGATCGGGTCGGACCGGGGACGCTGAACGGCGTGTCCGCGCCCGGCTTGCAATGAAGCGAAACAACCCTTAGCATCAACATCTGGTGGATCGGAGAGCGATATGCGTCATATCTGGTGGTTCTCCGCCGTACTCATGCTGGCCTTCGTCGGCCTCGCGCAGGCTGCCGATCAGGTCCCTGCGCTCGCCTCGGACGACATCATCCTGGGCAAGGCCGAGGCCCCGATCACCATCTTCGAATATGCCTCGCTGACCTGCCCGCACTGCGCCGAGTTCGATGAGGCGACCTTCCCTAAGGTCAAATCGGAATGGATCGACGCGGGTAAGGCCAAGCTCGTCTTTCGCGACTATCCGCTCGACCAGATGGCGCTAAAGGCGGCGATGGTGGCGCGCTGCGCCCCGCCCGAGCGGTTCTTCAGCTTCATCGACGTGCTGTTCCACAGCCAGACCAGCTGGGCGACCGCGGGCGGCCCCGACCAGGTGACGCAGGCGCTGTCGCGAATCGCGCGCCTCGGTGGGCTCAGCGAGGAGAAGTTCGACAGCTGCGTCGCCGACAAGGCCATGTCCGACCGCATCCTCAACGAGCGCCTGGTGGCGCAAAATCAGTATGGCGTCGATTCGACCCCGACCTTCTTCATCAACGGCAAGAAGGTCGTGGGCGCGCTGTCTTATGACGACTTCGCCAAGAAGCTGAGCGATGCGATGGCGAGTGCCGGAACCTTGCGGCTCGGCGCGGCCGCCCCTGTCGTTGGCAACGAGTGAGCAGCAAGTGCATTTCGCCAAGCTCCGCCTCGCCGGCTTCAAGTCCTTCGTCGATCCCACCGAGCTGTTGATCGAGCCGGGCGTCACAGGCATCGTCGGCCCCAACGGCTGCGGCAAGTCCAACCTCGTCGAGGCGCTCTCGTGGGCGATGGGCGAGGTCTCGGCAAAGCGCATGCGCGGCGGCGAGATGGACGACGTGATCTTCGGCGGCACCGCCGACCGCCCGGCGCGCAATCTCGCCGAGGTGACGCTCTCGCTCGACAATTCGCGCCACGACGCGCCCAAGCCTTATGACGAGTACGACGAGATCGAGGTGGTGCGCCGCATCGAGCGCGGCGAGGGCTCCGGCTATCGGGTCAACGGCAAGGAGGTGCGCGCGCGCGATGTGCAGCTCCTGTTCGCCGACGCCGCGACCGGCGCGCAATCGCCGGCGATCGTGAGCCAGGGCCGCATCAGCGCCATCATCAGCGCCAAGCCCGCCGACCGCCGCGCGCTCTTGGAAGAAGCGGCCGGCATCACCGGCCTGCATGCGCGGCGTCACGAGGCCGAGCTGCGCCTCAAGGCCGCCGATGCCAACCTGCTGCGCCTCGAGGACGTTCTGCAAACGCTGGCGACGCAGCTCGATGGGCTGAAGAAGCAGGCGCGCCAGGCCTCGCGCTATCGCCGGCTCTCCGACCATATCCGCCGCGCCGAGGCGGTGGTGCTGCATCTGCGCTGGCTCGCCGCGTCCACCGAGCGCGTCGCGGCCGAGGAACGGCTGCGCGTCGCCGAGCGCGCCGTCGCCGACCGCACCGCTTCCTCGCTCGCCGCCGAGCGCGAGAAGGAGACGGCTTCCGGCGCATTGCCGGCGCTGCGCCAAAGCGAGGCCGCCGCGTCGGCCGAGTTGCAGCGTCTCGTGCATGCACGCCAGGCGCTCGAGGACGAGGAGCGCCGCATCGCCGCGTCGCGCGCCACCGCCGAGCAACGCCTCGAGCAGATCGCCGCCGACCGCGTGCGCGAGGAGGGACTCGCCGCCGACGCGCGCGCCGCGCTCGCGCGTCTCACCGCCGAGCAGGCGGAGCTCCAAGCCGCGCAAGCGCATGAGAGCGAAGCGCGCGCCAACGCAGCCACGGCGCTCGCCGCCGCGCGCACGGAAGTCGCCGCGCTCGAAGCCGAGCTCGCGCGCCTCACCGAAGAGGTGGCCGCGACCGAGGCGCGCCGCGCCGCGCTGGAGACGCGCCGGCAAGAAGCAGCGGACCGCATCGCGCGCCTGGCCGAGCGCGAGGCCGAGATTGCAAACGCCCGCGCCGCGCTCGAGGCCGAGACCATTTCCGCCGCCCGCACCGCCGAAGCGGCGCGCTCGGTGCGGGACGCCGAGGCCGCGCTCGAAGCGGCGCGCGCCGCAGCCGAGACGGCGGAGCAGCAACTGCGCGCGGCGCAGGACGCGGAGTCGCAAGCGCGCGCGCCGCTCGAAGCCGCGGAGCAGCGCCGTGCCAAGCTCGCGACCGAGGCGCAGGCGCTCAACGAGCTCCTCGCCGCGGCGAGCGACAAGCGCTTTCCGCCGATCCTCGACAGCATCGCCGTGACCGGCGGGTTCGAGGCCGCACTCGGCGCCGCGCTGGGCGAGGATTTGACCGCGCCGCTCGACCACGCCGCGCCGATCCACTGGCGCGGTTTACCGCCTTACGACACGGCGCTGTCCTTGCCGGCGGGCTGCGCGCCGCTCGCCGCGCACGTGACGGCACCGCCCGCGCTGGCGCGGCGGCTGGCACAGATCGGCATCGTCGACGACGAAGCTTCGGGCGAGCGGCTGCAGCCGCAATTGGCGCCGGGCCAGCGTCTGGTCAGTCGCGACGGCGGCTTGTGGCGCTGGGACGGGTTCCGCCGCGCCGCCGGCACGCCGACCGCCGCGGCGCAGCGCCTGCGCCAGCGCAACCGCCTCGCCGAGATCGAGGATGCACTGCGCGAGGCCGAGCGCGCCATCGCCACGCTGAGCGAGAGCTTCGCCGCCGCACAGCAGGCGTCGCGCCGCCACATCGAGGCCGAGCGCGCGGCGCGCGCGATGGCGCGCCAGGCGCTCGACGCGCTCGCAGCATCGCGCGACATCGAAACCAAGCTCGCGCGCGAGGCTACCGCCGTCGCCTCGCGGCTCGAAGCGCTCGAAGCCGCCTCCGAAAGGCTTGCGAGCGATCTCGGCGAAGCCCGACAGGGCCGCGACGATGCCGCCGCCGCGCTCGCCGCGTTGCCCGATCCGGCGCTCGGCCGCGACGCGGTCGGACAGTTGCGCGAGCTTCTCGCCGAGCGCCGCCTGCACCACGTCGCCTGCCAGGGCGAGCACGACCGGCTGGCGCACGAGACGGAGCTGCGGCGCCGGCGGATCGACGCCATCGCCGGCGAGACCGCGTCGTGGCAAGACCGCGCCGAAGCGGCCGAACGCCAGCATGCGACGCTCGAGGAACGCCGGCACGCGCTGGTGAGCGAGATCGAGGCGCTGGCGCGGCGCCCGACCGAGATCGCGGCGCAGCGCGAGGCGCTGGCCGAGACCATTGCCGCATCCACCACGCGCCGCAACGTGGCCGCCGACGCGCTCGCCGAGGGCGAGACCCGGCTCGCCGCCGCCGAGCGCGCCGCCAAGGGCGCCGACGCCGCACTGGCCGTCGAGCGCGAGGACCGCGTGCGCTGCGAGGCGCAGCGCGACCAAACTGAGGACTCGCAGCGCGCGCTGGCCCAGGCGATTTCCGAGCGGCTCGACTGCGCCCCCGACGCGGTTCTCGGCGCCGCCGGGATCGAATCGTCCGAGACGCTGCCTCCGCTCCCTGACGCGGCCGCGCGCTTCGAGCGCCTGGTGCGCGAGCGCGACACGATGGGGCCGGTCAATCTCGTCGCCGAGCAGGAAGCGCACGAGGTCGAGGAACGGCTTCAACACCTGACCGGCGAGCGCGACGATCTCGTCGCCGCGATCGCCAAGCTGCGCCACGGCATCCAGACCCTGAACCGCGAGGGCCGGGAGCGCCTCGTCGCCGCGTTCGAGCAGGTCAACGAGCAGTTCGGCAAGCTCTTCGTGCAGCTCTTCGGCGGCGGCCAGGCGTTCCTGCGGCTCGACAACGAGGAGGGCGAGGACCCGCTCGAGGCCGGGCTCGAGGTGATGGCGTGCCCGCCGGGCAAGAAACTGCAGACCTTGTCGCTGCTCTCCGGCGGCGAGCAGGCGCTGACCGCGCTGGCGCTGCTCTTCGCGGTGTTCCTCACCAACCCCGCGCCCATCTGCATCCTCGACGAGGTCGACGCGCCGCTCGACGACGCCAATGTCGATCGCTTTTGCCGCCTGGTCGAGGAGATCGCCGAGACCTGCGAGACGCGCTTCCTCATCATCACGCATCACCGCCTGACCATGGCGCGGGTCCACCGCCTGTTCGGCGTGACGATGTCGGAGAAGGGCGTATCGCAGCTCGTCTCGGTCGATTTGCAGGCGGCCGAGAGGATACGCCGGACGGCGTAGGCGACCGCGCCGCCGCTCTCGTTTCCGCCCAGCCGGCCGGTTAGTTCATCGGGCACTTGTCGTGGAAGTCGTCGTGCCAGTCGCGCGCCGCCTGGCCGCGCAAGGCAAGGCGCATCTGCCCGTCCGGGTCCTTCACCACCTCGGTGAGGTAGATGTTCTGGATCGGGAAATGGTTGTTGTCGAATTTGAACGGCCCGCGGACCGACTGAAAGTCGGCCTTCTTGAGCGCCGCGCGGAAGGCGTCCTTGTCGGCGATGTTCCCATGCACCGCGGCGACCGCGCTGTCGATGAGGTTGACGGCGTCGTATTGAAGGGCGGCGAAGATGGTCGGGCGGCTCGTGTACTTCGCCCTGTATTCCGCGACGAACTTCTTGTTGGCCGGATTGTCGAGCTCGTAGGACCAGTTGGTGCTTTGGATGATGCCCAGCGCCGCGTCGCCCTGGCCGCCGAACACCGTCTCGTCCGACAAGTCGCCCTCGCTGTAGATCTTGATCTTGCCGTGCATTCCCGCCCCCGCGAACTGCTTCAGAAAGGCGATGCCGGCGCCGCCCGGATAGAACACGAAGACGGCATCGGGATTGGCCGCCCGCACCTGCGACAGCTCGGGCGCGAGGTCGACCTGGGACTGGAACGGCGTGAAGACCGGACCGAACGCCTTGCCTTTGTAGTGCCGCATGGCGCCGCCGATCTTTTGCCATCCCGCCTGATAGTCGGCGCCCATGAAGAAAATCGACTTGATGCCGTCATCGAAGAGACGCTCGGCGAGCGCATCGCCCCAATCCTCGTTCTCCTGGTCGGTCGAGAAGAGATTGGCCTTGCAATCCTTGCCGGCGAACTCCTCCGGTCCCGCGATCGCCGCCACGACGAAGATTCCGGCCTCGAGCAAGGGCGGGACCACCGGAATCTCGGTGTTGGAGCCGGTGAGGCCGGTCAGAATGTCGACCTGGTCCTCGTCGATGAATTTGGATGCGAGCTGGACCGCGGCGGGAGGATCGCCCCGATCGTCCTGGGTGAATAGCTTGACCGGCACGCCGCCGAGCTTGCCGCCGAGATCGCCCAGAGCGAGATCGAGGCCGCGCTGCTGGTCGAGACCGGCGGTCGCCGAAACGCCGCTCATGCTCGCCATGAAGCCAAGCCTGATCGTGTCCGCCGCCTGCGCGCCGGTCGCCAATCCCATCATCGCCGCCGCCGCCATCGCTGCTCGCAGCATTTGCTCCTCCCTCGCGTCATGCCGGCCGGATGCATTGCCTGGCCATGCCAGGCGACGTGCATTTCCATGAGTTCGCGCCGCCGCTCCTACTCGATCACCTTGTCCGCGTTGACAAGCAGCCGCACCGGAACGGTCAGGCCAAGCGCCTTCGCGGTCTTGAGATTGATCGCCAATTCGTATTTGGTCGGCGCCTGCACGGGGAGATCACTCGGTGATTCCCCTTTCAGAATACGGTCAATGTAGGTGACCGGCTGCCGCATCCAGGCGTCAGGTGCGTAAAGGTACGAGATTAATGCGCCCCGCTCCACCGCGCCGGGGTGGGGCATGAGATTCGGCAGGCCAAATCGGGCAGCTTGGGCGATGATCTGAACCAGATGCGCGCCGGTGAAAGACGATGGTACGACCATGAGCCCGCCATGCGGTTCATACCCGAGTGACGCTGCCGCGGTTTCGATCTCGCGATCGTCATGGACGGGATATTCGATGACCGCAACATCGCGGCCGGCGGCGGCTTTCGCTGAAGCGATCAAAGTCGCGGCGTACGGCGCTGTGTCGGGATGGTAGAGGACCCCGACCCGGCTGAGGTCGGGCACGATCTCGTGGAGAAGCTGCATCCACTTGCTGCCGATTGACAGCTCGTAGACCATGAAGCCGGTGACATTGCCGCCCGGATGCGCGAGGCTCGCAACCAAGCCGAAGCCGACAGGATCGACCACTAGCGAGAACACGATCGGGATCGTGCGCGTTTTCCGATGCAGGGCTTGCGCCGCGGGCAACCCCTGTCCGTAGATCAAGTCGGGGGCGAGCGCCACAAGCTCGGCGGCGCCAGCGTCGGTTTTGACAATTTCACCAGGTGCGAACCGGTAGTCCACGCGGATGTTCTTGCCGTCGATCCATCCGGCGTCTCGCATTGCGTCTTGGAATACCTGAAGCCCATCGCGCACCGCTGGGTCGTCCGCGCTCGATGCGCTGCCGACGAGCACACCGATCCGCGGCACCCGCAGCGACTGCTGACCGAACGAAACGGTCGGCGACAGCGCCGCCGCGCTGCCGAGCATTGCCATAAAGTCGCGCCGCCCAAGCAGATGACGGCATCCGCCTTTAATGTGCTGCCGCCCCACGGTCTCACTCCCCCCGGCACAGTGACCATACTGTAGCACGCGAGGAACAGCCGCGCGCCTTCCTGTCCGGCCGGTGCGGGATGATCGCTGCGCGGTGACGAATACGGTTGGACCGGCGCCCGACCGCTAAGCCCCCTGTTCGGAATCGGTTTGGCGCAAAAACGCTTGCTGAGACGCCGCCCGACGCACGCACCCTTGTCCCCCCGCCCGCGCCTGCGCTAGCGTTCTCCCGATGGCCGCGATTTTCGATCTTGCCCTGCCGCTGCTCCGCGCGCTGCCGCCGGAGGCGGCGCACCGCCTCACGATCCGCGCGCTGGCCGCGGGCCTCGCGCCGCAGCAACGCGGCGACGATCCGCCGAGCCTCGCCGTCACCTTGTGGCGGCGCAAGTTTCCCAACCCGGTCGGGCTCGCCGCGGGCTTCGACAAGCATGCCGAGGTGCCCGACGCGATGCTGGGCTTCGGCTTCGGCTTCGTCGAAATCGGCACGGTGACGCCGCGGCCGCAGCCCGGCAATCCGCCGCCGCGGCTCTATCGGCTGGTCGAGGACGAGGCGCTCATCAACCGCTTCGGCTTCAACAGCGAGGGCCTGCCCGCGGTGGCGGCGCGGCTTCGGGCGCGCATCGGCAAGGGCGGCATCGTCGGCGCCAATATCGGCAAGAACCGCGACACCCAGGACGATATCGGCGACTATGTCCAGGGCGTCGCCATGCTGGCCCCCTTGGCCGACTATCTCGCCGTCAACGTGTCCTCGCCCAACACGCCGGGCTTGCGCAACCTCCAACGCAAGAGCGCCTTGAGCCGGCTCATCGAGCGCGTCATGGCGGCGCGCCAGGCGGCGGTGTCGCGCGACCCGCCGCCCGTGGTGCTCAAGATCGCGCCCGATCTGACCGCCGAGGAGCGCTCCGACATCGCCCAGGTCGCGCTCGCCTCGGGCATCGACGGGCTGATCGTGTCGAACGCCACGGTGGCGCGGCCGCCGACCCTGAAGAGCCGGCACGCGCCCGAGCCCGGCGGGCTCAGCGGGCCGGTGCTGTTCCAGCCCTCGACCGCGCTTCTGGCCGAGATGTACCGCCTCACCGGCGGCAAGCTGCCGATGATCGGCACCGGCGGCATTTCCTCGGGCGCCGACGCCTATGCCAAGATCCGCGCCGGCGCGAGCCTGGTGCAGCTCTATACCGCGCTGGTCTATCACGGGCCCGGCCTGGTCGGGCGCATAAGGCACGATCTCGCGCAATTGCTGGCGCGGGACGGCTACCCGAGCGTAGCGGCCGCGGTCGGAAGCGCCGCGGAATCGCTTTCGGCATGAGCCCACGCATCGTCGGCGGCATCGGCGAGATCGTCGCGCCCTATGACGGGTTGATTCTCGACCTCTGGGGCGTGGTGCATGACGGCAATGAGCCGTATCCCGGCGTCATTGACGCGCTCGAGCGATTGAAGGCAGCGGGCAAGCCGGTCGTGCTGCTGTCGAACGCGCCGCGCCGCGCCGCGCCCATCGCCCAGCGGCTGACCGAGATCGGCGTTCCCGCCGCGCTTTACCGCGCGATCCACTCCTCGGGCGAGGAGGTGTGGCAGCACTTGAAGCGCCGCGACGAGCCGTTCTATGCGGCGCTCGGCCGGCGCTGCTACCTGATCGGGCCGGAGCGCGACGAAGGAATGCTCGAGGGCCTCGACCTCGCGCGCGAGCGGGACGTGGCGGCGGCCGAGTTCATCCTCAACACCGGACCCTGGGGCTGGGACGAGACCACCGCGGGCTACGAGCCGGTGCTGCAGGCGGCGCGGGCGCACGACCTCCCCATGGTGTGCGCCAATGCCGACCTCGTCGTCGTCCATGGCGGCCGCCGCGTCATCTGCGCCGGTGCGCTGGCCGAGCGCTACGAGGCGCTGGGCGGCCGCGTGCGCTGGCACGGCAAGCCGTTCCCTTCGGTCTATGCCGCCTGCCTCGGCCTCCTCGGCGTCACCGACCGGCGGCGCATTCTGGCAATTGGTGATAGTTTGCGTACAGATATCGCTGGCGCCCGGGGCGCCGGCATCGACAGCATCTGGATCGTCGGCGGCATTCACGCCGAGGAGCTGGGCCTCGCGCCCGGCGAAAGCCTGGAGCACGCACGCATCGCCGCGGCGCTGGAGCGGAGCGGTGAAGTGCCGCTCGCGGTCGCCGCTGGCTTACGCTGGTAGGCTCAGTGGTCGGCGCGGTGAAGGATCACGTCGCCCAGCCCGGTGACGTAATCGAGCCCTTCCCTCGTCACCACGGCGGCGTAAGGAAACTGCGCCCGGATGAGGCCCTTGCGCTCGAGCGCGATCCAAGCCGCCTCATTGGCGAGCCCGGTCGCGTCGCGCGTCATCACCACTGCGTCGCCGAGATGAAAATGATCGCCGTGCGGCCGCGGCAGATCCGAGACCAGGATCGAGCCGTCGTCGCCCGAAGGCCGCGCATGCTCCGACAACAGCGCCAGCGCCTGCAGCAAGGTCAGGGTCTTGAGCTGCAGCGCGTTGAGATTGAGCGGATTGCGCTTGGGCGGCATGTCTCGCCTCCGGGACGGCGGGGCCGCATCATAAGCGCCGGCGTCGGCGCGTCAAAGCGCCCGGTGGCCACGCTCTACTCGGCGCCTTCGCCGAGGGTGGCGATGAAGCGACGCAGCTCGGCTTGAAGCAGGGGATCGCGGATGCGGGAAAAATTGCGCAGCAGTGCCGCCATGTCGCGGTCCTCGAGCCCGGTCAGGCCCTTGGCGCCGCCCTCGGCGAAGCCATCGAAAAAGAACGCGGGATTAGTCGCGAGGGCCTGGGCGACGTCATATAGCCTGCTCGCCGAGATCCGCACCGTGCCCGCCTCGTATTTCTGCACCGCCTGGAAGGAGACGCCAAGCTTCGCCGCGAGCGCGCCCTGGCTCATCCGCAGCGCGTTGCGACGAAGGCGTATGCGCACGCCGACATGGCGGTCGATCGGATGCGAAGCGGGGGCCACGTCCTCGATCATGCGAATGCTCTCCTGCGGCAATGCGCCGCATGTTGACGCGACATACGGATCGCGCTCGTCCTCCAACCGATTTCTCGCTCGGCAAAGGCAAAGGCGAACGAAGCGAGTGCTGTCGCCGCTTGCGCTCGCTCTTGATAGGGCCATCCTAATTAACGGGGCATAATTGCATCGGGAAATTTCGGTCACCGGAAAACGCGGGGGAGATATGCAGGCGATGATCCTCGAGGCAGCGCATCGACCGCTGCGATTCGCCACCGATGCGCCGGAGCCGAAGGCGGGACTTGGCCAGGTGCTGATCCGTGTCGCGGCGTGCGGCGTGTGCCGCACCGACCTGCATATCGTCGACGGCGAACTCGATCGTCCGAAGCTGCCGCTCGTGCCCGGACACGAGATCGTCGGCACCATCGTCGCGGTTGGCGGGGAGGTCGAGCGGCTGAGGCCGGGTGACCGCGTCGGCGTACCCTGGCTCGGTTCGGTTTGCGGGCGCTGCGTCTATTGCCGCAGCGGTCGCGAGAATCTCTGCGCCGAGGCGCGCTTCACCGGCTACCAGATCGATGGCGGCTATGCCGGATTCGCAGTCGCCGATGCGCGCTTCTGCTTTCATTTGCCACCGTCTTACAGCGATGTCGAGGCGGCGCCGCTCCTCTGCGCGGGGCTCATCGGCTATCGCGCGTTGAAACTTGCCGGCGCGGCGGAACGGCTTGGGCTCTATGGCTTCGGCGCGGCGGCGCATATCGCGACGCAGGTGGCGCGCCATCGCGGCCAGCGCGTCTTTGCCTTCACCCGGCCCGGCGACCGCAAGGGTCAGGAATTCGCGCGCGCGCTGGGCGCGGCGTGGGCCGGCGGATCGGACGAAGCGCCGCCCGAGCCGCTCGACGCCGCGCTCATCTTCGCGCCGGTCGGAGCCTTGGTGCCGGCCGCACTCGCGGCGACGGCTAAAGGCGGAACCGTGGTCTGCGCCGGCATCCACATGAGTGACATACCGACCTTCCCTTATCGAATCTTGTGGGGAGAGCGGCAGGTCCGCTCGGTCGCCAACCTGACGCGCGCCGACGGCGAGGAGTTCCTTGCCATCGCGCCCGCGGTCCCGGTGAAGACGGTGACCGAGGCGTTTCCGCTCGCGAACGCGAACGAGGCGCTGCGCCGCTTGCGCGAAGGCCGGATCACCGGCGCGGCGGTTCTGGTGCCGTGACGCGTCTCTAAGCTGACGCCTCGACCAGGAAGCGCGCGCCCGTCGCCAGATACACGACGATGAGAACTTGCCGGAACGTCTCTTCGCTCAATCGTACTTGCACGCGCCGGCCGAGCCACATCCCGGCGCCCGCCGGCAACAGCAACAGAACGGACGGGCCGAACGGCGAGAGATCGGACGCGCGCAACACATAGATGCCGAGGAAGATACTGAGCGCCGCGATTCAATAGAGTAGCGAAATGCCCGATGCGAACTCGTCCTTGGGGAGCCGCATGCCGAGCAGGTAGATCATGAGCGGCGGGCCGTATAGGCGGCGATGCCGCTAACGCACCGCCGAGGAAGACCGCGAGCGACGCGAGGACGAGAGCAAATGGGTCCAAAGCTGAGCGGCGGCGGGCTCAGGCGGCACCGCGCTTCCAGCGCAAGGTGAAGCTCTTGAGTTCGGCCATGAGCTGGCGAATCAGGTCACGCGCAACCGTATCGGTGAGCCTTCCCTCGGCGTCGATCTTCTTCCCCGCCTCGGTGATGTAGACCTGCGGCTGGTTGAGCGGGAAGCAGTTGAGCGACACGCACATGTGACGCAAGTGATATTGAGCGCGCACGCCGCCGAGGAGGCTGCCCGAGGCGCTGATGATGGCGCAGGGCTTCATGTTGAACGGCTGGTCGGGCGCCCGCGAAGCCCAGTCGATCGCGTTCTTGAGCACGCCCGAGACGGAATAATTGTATTCGGGCGTGACGAAGAGGATCGCGTCGGCGGCCTTGATGCGGTCGCGAAAATGCTGCACCACCGGCGGGTAGCCCTTGACCCGCACGTCGTCGTCATAATGCGGCAGGTCGCCCAGGCCGATGGTCTCGAGCGTCATGCCCTCGGGAAGCAGCTCGCCGGTCGCGCGCAGCGCGGCGGTATTGAAGGAGCCCTTGCGCAGGCTGCCGGACATGCCGAGCACGGTGACGACATCGCTCATGGCTGGTGATCGCTCCTCTCGGCGCTGACGTCGCGAGCGGACGCCGGCGACGGGGCCTTCACATAAGTCGGGCCGTGGCGGGGAGCAAGCCGTTTTTGGCCCACGCTACCAGCGCCGCACGCTGCCCACGTCGAGATGGACGAAGTTCGATCTCGGGTAGTAGCCGACACCCCCGCCCCTGAGGACGAGCGCGGCTCGGCGCACCGCGGAGAGCGGCCGGCCCGGCAAGCGAATGTCGATGGCGCGTCCCTGAAGATGGAGACTGTTGGTGGCGACGCCCTCGGACATGCTCGCCAGCATCGCGTTGGTGGCGGGCGAGCGGTACGCAGAAAGCACTTGTATCGGCGCGTGCGCCCCGAGCCGCTGCCGGAGCACGGCCAGGAGGTCGATGAGGTGCGGATCGATCGGGTGCACGGCGTCGTTACGGAAGTCGCGCAACAGCCAGTTGATGCGCCTGAGCGCGCCGGGCTGATAGTGCCCGTCGGCCCAATAGACGATGTCGAGCCGCTCGCCGGTGTGGAGATGATCGAAGGCGACGACCCGGCGCAGCGGCGCGCGCGGCGTGGCGATGGCGGGCGCGGCCAAGAAGCACAGAGAGGCTGCTGCTCCCTGCACCAGAAACCGCCGCCGGCCCAGTTCGGGCGCGGATGGCATGCTGTTCCCCCTCGAGTTCAACACGCGTCTTATGGTTAATATCCCCAGCGCATCCTGGGACATTCCGCCGCCAGGGGCAAGGATTTCACGCGCCGCCGCCCCGGAACTCGGGGGCAAAGAGAAAGGGACCCGCGGCAGTCCGAGGGTCCCTTCATCGAGGCCGGCCGTTCGTCGGCGTCAGTCGCGCCGCTGGCCCATGAACTGCATCATGATGACAAACAGGTTGATGAAGTCGAGATAGAGCGCGAGCGCGCCCATGATCGCCTTCTTGCCGGCGACCACGTCGGCGTCGCCTTCCCAGTACATTTCCTTGATGCGCTGAGTGTCCCAGGCCGTGAGGCCAACGAAGATGACGACGCCGATCACCGAGATCGCGAACTGGATCGCGGTCGAGCCGATGAACAGGTTGACGAGCCCGGCGATAATGATGCCGATGAGCCCCATGAGCAGGAACGAGCCGAAACGCGCGAGGTCGGTCCGCGTGGTGTAGCCATAGAGGCTCATGGTGAGGAAGGTCGCGGCGGTGATGAAGAACACGCGCGCGATGCTCGCCCCAGTATAGACGATGAAGATGTAGGAAAGCGACAGGCCGACAAGCGCCGCATAGGCCCAGAAAGTAAGCTGCGCCGCGCCGAGGCTCATGCTCTGGATGCGGAAGCTCAGGAGCAGCACCACCGCGAGCGGCGCGAATACCACGACCCAGTAGAACGCCGTGCCGACGATCGCCTGGTAGAAGCCGCTCTGCACGGCGAAGAAGGCGACCAGGCCGGTGATCGTCAACCCTCCGGCCATGTAGTTGTACACGCGCAACATATAGTCGCGCAGCCCGACATCGATGCCGACTTGCGGCATCGTCGCGCGCGCGGTCCAACGGTTGCCCGAATCGTATGCCATTGCCTGACCTCTTCCACCCCGAAGGGGGTTTCCGGGGAGCATATTGGCACACTGGCCGATCAATTCAATGACGCCGTGGGCCCTATTCGTTCCTAAGATAGGGCCCCGCCTTGGCGCCCAGCGCGCGCCAGGTCCCGGCATATCCGGCGACCAGAGTGACCAGGGTGGCCGCGAGCACCGTTGCCGCCACTACGCCCGGCAGGAAGCTCCATGGCGCGTGCATGACCCGCGTCATCAGCAGCCAGGCGGCGAGCGTGCCGATGGCGGCGGCGAGCCCCGCGGCTGCCAGCCCCATGAGTCCGTACTCGATAAGGAAGGACAAGGTGACGTCGCGGCGCGTCGCCCCCAGCACCTTGAGCACGATGGCATCGTAGACGCGGCGGCGATGGCCGGCCGCGATCGCACCCGCCAGCACCAGCGCCCCCGCCGCCAGCGCCACCGCCGCCACCGCGGTGACCGCCGCGCCGATCGCCCTGACCATGTCGCCCAGCGCCTGCAGCGCATCCTTGACCGCGATCGCCGAGACGTTGGGAAAGCGGTCGATGACGGCGCGCTCGAGCGCGGCCTCGTTCTCGGGCGCGGTGCGCGCGGTTGCGATGTTGGTCTGCGGCGCGCCGTCGAGCGCCCCCGGCGACAGCACGATCGCGAAATTGATGCCGAGCGAGGTCCAGTCGATCTCTCGCAGATTGGTGATCCGCGCCGTGAGCTCGCGCCCGAGGACATTGACCGTGAGCGTGTCGCCGAGCGCGAGCCCCATGCCGCGGGCGAGATCGGCATCGAAGGACAAGAGCGGCTCGCCATGATAATCCGTCGGCCACCACGCGCCGGCGACGACGCGCGAGCCGCGCGGTGGGGCCGCGGCGTAGGTGAGGCCGCGCTCGCCCTGGATCGCCCAGCGGGCGTCGAACGCGACGCGTGCCTTGTCGACCGGCACGCCGTTGATGCGCGTGATGCGGCCCCGGAGGCTCGGCACGCGGCCCTCCTCGACCACGCCCGGCATCCCCTGGAGCAGCGCGTCGAACGCGGCCACCTGATCGGGCTGGATGTCGATGAAGAAGAACGACGGCGCCCGCTCGGGGAGGCGCATGTCGATCTCCTCGGCGACATTGCCCTCGACCAGCGCGATCGCCACCAGCACCGCGAGCCCGAGCCCGAGCGACGCGACCACGGCAGCGGTCGGCGCGCCCGGGCGATAAAGATTTGCGAGCGCGAGGCGGAGGCTCGGATAGCGCGGCCGCCCGCCGCGCCGCGCTGCCCACACCAGCGCCATGGCGGCCAGCCGGAACACCAGCATCGCCGCTACCGTGCCCAGCACCGCCCACGACGCCGTGGCGCGGTCGGGCGCGGTGACGATGGCGAGCGCGGCGAGAAGTACGCAGAATGCTACGACTGCGGCGATCGTCATTTTCGGCGGCCGGCCAAGGAGCGGCTCGACCTTGGCGCGGAAGAGGCTGGCGGGCGCGACTTCCGCGGCCGCGCCCAGGGGCCACAGCGCGAAGGCGAGCGTAGTGAGGAGGCCGAAGAGGGCGGCCTCGAAGAGCGGCGCGGGATAGAGCGCGAGCCGCGCCGTCACCGGCAGCGCCGCCGGCAGCAGCGGCACCGCGACATAGGGCGCGGCCGCGCCAGCGACCAAGCCCAGCGCGATGCCGCAGCCGGCGAGGGCGAGGATTTCGGCGAGGTATGTCTCGAACACCTCGCGGCGCGACGCGCCCAGGCATTTGAGCGTGGCGATCGTCTCGGTCTTGCCGGCGAGATAGCTCGAGATGGCGTTGCCGACGCCGACGCCGCCGACCACCAGCGCGGCCAGGCCGACGAGCGCCATGAACACGGTCATCTGGTCGAGCAGCGTCTGCAGGCTCGGCGCCGCGTTGTTGAACTGGCGGATGCGCCAGCCGGCGTCGGGAAAGCGGGTCCTTGCGCCGGCAACCATCGCGGCGGCGTCACCGCCCGGCGCCAGCTTCACGCGGTAGCTGTGATTGACGAGGACGCCCGGCTGGTCGAGGCCGGTGGCGGCGAGCGCGCCTGACGCCATCATCACGCGCGGCCCGATCTCGATGAGGCCGCTGATGCCGTCGGGCTCGTGGACCAGGCCGCCGCGCACCGCGAGCGTCGCGTCGCCGATGCGGATGGCGTCGCCGGGCTTGATGCGCAGGCGGTCCATCAGGGCGGGCGCGACCACCACGCCCCATTGCCCGTCGCGCTTCGCCAAGGCGTCGGCGAGCGCGGCAGCCGGCGCGAGCGTGACCGACCCGTAGAGCGGATAGGCCTCATCGACCGATTTGATCTCGATCAGGCTGCGGTTCTGGCCGTCCGATGTGCGCGCCATGCCGCGGAGCTGCGCCACGTGCGAGACCTGGCCGGCCGCTTCGAGATAGCCCAGCTCGTCCGTGGTGGCGGTGCGCAAGACCAGCGTGAACTCGACATCGCCGCCCATCAGCGCGCGCGAATCGGCCTTCAAGCCCGCCTCGATCGCGGCGCCGAGCGAGCCGACCCCGGCGATCACCGCGACGCCGAGCGCCAGGCACAGCATGAAGATGCGGAACCCCGCGATGCCGCCGCGCAACTCGCGCATGGCGAGGCGGAGGGGAAGCGGAAAAATCATGGCGCCCCGGCGAGCGCGGCCGGGACCGAAGCGTCGCCGGCGATGCGCCCGTCGGCCAATCCCACGATGCGGCCGCAGCGGCGCGCCAGCTCGTGATCGTGGGTGATGAGGAGGAGCGCGGTGCCGCGCTCGGCGCGGAGCCGGAACAGCAGATCCATGACGATGCGGCCGGTGGCGCCGTCGAGATTGCCGGTCGGCTCGTCGGCCAGCAGCAGCTTCGGCCGGGCGACGAAGGCGCGGGCGATGGCGACGCGCTGCTGCTCGCCACCCGATAACTGCGATGGATAATGGAGCACGCGCGCGCCGAGCCCGATCGCGTCCAGTACGCTGCGCGCCTGGGCGAACGCATCGCCGCGCCCGGCCAGCTCGAGCGGGATGGCGACGTTCTCGAGCGCCGTCATGGTCGGCAAGAGATGGAAGGACTGAAAGACGATGCCGATCGTGTCGCGCCGGAAGCGCGCGAGCGCGTCCTCGCCGAGCGCGCCCAAATCCGCGCCGGCGATGACGACGCGGCCCGCGCTCGGCCGCTCGAGCCCGCCCAGCACCATCATCAAGGTCGATTTGCCCGACCCCGACGGGCCGACCAGCCCGACCGATTCGCCGGCCTCGATCGTAAGCGAGACGCCGCGCAGCACATTGACGGGTCCCGCCGCGCTCCCCAGTGTAAGGTGCACGTCGTCGACGCGGACGAGCGGATCGGTTGGGGCGGCGGACATGGTTTCTCTTTGCCGGCGATGGTGCACGGGCGGATATGATGGCGGGGTCATGCTTGTCAACTGCATCGTCGTCGCGATGGTCGTGATTTCGCTCTCTTCATCCGCGTCGGCCGAGCCCGCGCGCATCCTCGCCTTGGGCGACAGCATCACCGCTGGCTATGGGCTTGCGCCGCAGGAAGCGCTGCCGGTGAAGCTCGAGGCGCGGCTCGCGGCGGACGGCTTCGACGCCCAAGTCATCAATGCCGGCGTCTCGGGCGACACCACGGCTGGCGGGCTCTCGCGCCTCGCCTGGGCCCTGGGCGACAAGCCGCTTCCGGGCTATGCCATGGTCGAGCTCGGCGCCAACGACATGCTGCGCGGCCTCGATCCCAAGGAGGCCGAGGCCAATCTCGACCAGATCCTGTCGCGGCTCACGGACGCTGGGGTGAAGACGCTGCTGGTCGGCATGCGCGCGCCCGGCAATTGGGGCCGCGACTACCAGGAAGCGTTCGACGCGATCTATCCCAAGCTCGCCGACAAGTATCGCGTGCCGCTCTATCCGTTCCTGCTCGACGGCGTGGCGCTCGACCCGAAGCTCAACCAGGGCGACGGACTCCATCCCAACGCGGACGGCGTCATGGTGATCGTCGGCCGCCTCGCGCCGATGGTGGAGAGCCTGCTGCAGGGCGCGCATAGCAAGGCCGTAAACAAGGACTGACGCGGTGCTGCGGCTGTTCGTCGCCATCGACCTTCCGCCCGAACTGAAGCTCGCGGTGTCGCTCCTGTGCTCGGGTGTGCCGAGCGCGCGCTGGGTCGATGCCGGAAACCTGCACGTCACCCTGCGCTTCATCGGCGAGGTCGACGACGGCGCGGCGAGCGACATCGACGAGGCTCTGGCGCGGATCGACGCGCCGCGCTTTTCGCTCACGCTCGCCAGCGTCGGACATTTCGGCACGCGAATGCTGTGGGTCGGGGTCGAGCGCCAGCCCGCGCTGTTCCATCTTTACGAGAAAATCGAGAGCGCGATCGTGCGATTGGGCTTCGAGCCAGAGGGTCGGCGCTTTGCGCCGCACGTGACCCTGGCGCGCCTCAAAGGCCAGGCCGACGCGCGGGTGCAGGGCTTTCTCGCGGAGCACGCCCTCTTCCGCGCCGCACCCTTCCCAGTCAACCATTTCAGCCTGGTGGCGAGCTATCTCACCAAGAGCGGCGCGATCTACGAGGACCAGGCGGATTATGGGTTGAGGTGAGGCGGCAAAAGCGCCGCGCCGCTGCCTGAAGAAGATTGCTTCGCTACGCTCGCAATGACGCATCGAATTGTCATTGCGAGGAGGCCGTCAGGCCGACGAAGCAATCTCCCTGACGGCTCACCCTCCCGCGAGCCACGCCTCGGCTTCGGTGCGGAGTTTCTTTTCGCTGTCGGCGCCCCCGATGTCGATGTCGGGCGGGACCTTGCGGCCCTTCTTCTCGCTGCGCCAGCGCATCAAGCCGGTCGCGGCGTCGCGCCCAGTGAGGCGCACGCCGTCGAAGAACGCGGCCGGCACCGAGCCCGGGATCACCGGATCGAGCCGGTCCTTGTCGTAGATCGGGTTCATGCGCAGGATCCGCCACTGGCGGTCACGCCGCTCGATGCGGTCGTACATGCGCAGATAGATCGTGAAATCGAACAGATGGCCGTCGAAACGGTCGCGGCCCAGCACCATCGTGTCCATCTCGAGGATGGCGCGGTTGCCTTTGACCGAGACGCGCGAGTTGCCGAACCAGTGCTGGCTGCTTTCCTCGGGCTTGCGCTCCTTCGCCATGGCGATGGTGCGCTCCATGAAGGTCGAGGCCGGTCCCGAAAACCACGAGACGCACACGGTGGCGTCGGGGTGGAAGCACGCGCGCATCGTCTCCCATTCGCCGTGATCGCGCGCGAAGGCCCAGGTCTGGCGGACGCGGCGCACCTCGTATTCGGCGAGCATTTGTTCGATGTCCATCGTGTCCTCCTGCGGCGCCTTCATGCTAGGCTCGATGCTAGAGAAGCGCCGCTGGTGCGGCAACCGGCGCGGGAGGACGGGGCATGAAGTTCGGCATCTTCGACTACATCGACCGCCGCGACGAGCCCGCCGCCACGACATTCGACCAGCGCATGGCGCTGCTGCGCGCCGCCGAGGAGGCAGGATTCCACGGCTATCACCTGACCGAGCATCACGCATCGCCGCTGTCGCTCGCGCCCTCGCCCACGGTGTTCCTGGCCGCCGCGGCGCGCGAGACCAAGCGCTTGCGGCTCGGCACGCTGCTTTATCTTCTGCCGCTCTACAATCCCGTGCGGCTGATCGAGGAGATGTGCATGCTCGATCATCTGAGCGGCGGGCGGCTCGATATCGGCGTCGGCACCGGCGTGTCGCCCTTCGAGTTCGCCGCGCTCGGCGCCGACTTCGCCACCGCGCGCGAACAATTCGAGGAGAATTTCGCGATCCTCTACCAGGGCCTGACCCAGGATCGCCTGACCTATCGCGGCCCGCACCACCGCATCGACGGCCTGACCATGGTGATGCGGCCGTTGCAGCGCCCGCTGCCGCAATTGTGGTACGGGCTGCGCAGCAACTATGGCCACGACCTCGCCGCGCGCTATGGCATGAATGTCGTGGCGCTGGGCTCGGACGAGCACATCGCGGCGACGCACGCGCGCTTCCGCGCGGCATGGGACAAGAACGCGGAGGAGCGGCGGCGCCTGGGCTCGCCCAACGCCGAGCCGCTGATCGGCGCGATGCGCGCCGTCTTCGTCGCCGACACGGACGCGGAGGCCGAGCGCATCGCCGGTCCGGCGCACCAGCAATGGTTCGACAATCTGGTGTGGCTGTGGAAAGAGAACGGCTCCTATCCGCCGATCGCCTTGTCGCCCGACTTCAAGGAGGCGACGGAGTCAGGCTCGCTGGTCGCCGGCTCGCCGGCGACGGTGCGGCGCAAGCTCTTGGCGCAGGCGCGGCGCATCGGCTTCAACTATCTGGTGCTGCATCTGGCGTTCGGATCGCTCGGCCACGCGCGCGAGATGCGCTCGCTGGCGCTCTTCCGCGATGAGGTGATGCCGGCGCTGGTGAATGAGGGCGCGAGGGTGGCCGCAAAGTAATCGCGGCCGGAGCGGTTGAGGGGGGACCGCCGCCGGCCGCGATCTTCGCGCGCGATAACCAACTATAATGCCAGATGAAGACCGGGCGACCGGCCCGGGTGGTACACCACGGAAACGAGGCTAGCAGCGGCGGCTTAAGCAACCGTAAAATCGCCGCGCGCGGCCGCAAGCCGGCGCCGCAGCAGCGAAATCTGCCGGTCCTCGGCCGGCTGATAGAACACGTCGAACTCGCGGAAGGCCTGGAGCCAGTCCTCGAACAGCGCGCGCTCGCTCACCGTGAAGGCATCGAAGCCGCAGCGCCGCATGAAGAGAAGCTGGTCGCGCAGCACGTCGCCCTCGGCGCGCAGCTCGCCGGTGAAGCGGAGCCGGCCCCGCAGCAGCCGCGCCTGCGAATAGGCTCTCCCGTCAGTGAAGCGCGGGAACGACAGCGCGATCAGCGCGAAGCGGTCGAGATCGTCGCCGAGCTTCGCCGCTGAGACATCGTTCGGCAGGCGCAGGCCGAGTTGCGCCGGAAGCAGCGCGAGCACGTCGCGCTCCTTGAGCCAGCGCGCGTAGGAGACGATGAGCCGCGGCGCCTCGGGTATGGGCTCGTCGTCGGAGAGCGCGTGCCACGGATCGGCGACGAAGCGCCCGCCCTTAATGAGCGGCATAGAGCGCCTCCTTGAAGGGCTTGGCGCCGACGCGGCGATAGGTCTCGGGGAAGCGCTCGCCGTCCGCGCGCAGGCGCAGATAGACATCGACGATGGTGTCGACCGAATGGACGATCTCGTCGCTCTTGACGGCGGGACCGATGATCGCGCCCACGGCGGCGTGCTCGTCGGCGCTGCCGCCCAGGGTGATCTGGTAGAATTCCTCGCCGTTCTTGTCGACGCCGAGCAGGCCGATATGGCCGACATGATGATGGCCGCAGGCGTTGATGCAGCCCGAGATCTTGATCTGGAGATCGCCGATCTCGCGCTCGCGCGGCGCCAAGGCGAGGGCGAGACGCTGCGCCACCGGAATCGAGCGGGCGGTGGCGAGGCTGCAATAATCCATGCCCGGGCAGGCGATGATGGCGCTCGCGAGCCCGATATTCGCGGTGGCGAGACGCGCGCTTGCGAGCGACCGCCACAGCGCCAACAGATCGACGCGGCGGATTTGCGGCAGCACCAGGTTCTGCTCGTGCGTGACGCGGATCTCGCCTTTCCCGTAACGGTCGGCGAGGTCGGCGACCAGCTCCATCTGCTCGCCGGTGCAGTCGCCCGGCGTGGCGCCCGGCTCCTTCAGCGAGATGTTGACGATGGCATAGCCCGGCACTTTGTGCGGCGCGACGTTCTGCTCGACCCAGCGGGCGAAGCCGGGCTCGGCCGCGAGCGCCGCGCGCATGGCGTCGCCGTCGGCGGGCGCCGGGGTCGGATCCATCGCCGGGAAATGCCGCGCCATGTCGGCGATCGCGTCCTCGGGGAGCGACAGCTCCTCCTTGTCCATCGCCGCCCATTCCGCCTCGACCTCGTCGCGCAGGCGGGCGATGCCGAGGCTCTGGACCAGGATCTTGATGCGCGACTTGTAGAGATTGTCGCGCCGTCCGTATTGGTTGTAGATGCGCAGGATCGCCTCGAGATAGGACAACAGATGACGCTTCGGGAGGAACGTGCGCACGGTCTCGGCGAGCAGCGGCGTGCGCCCGAGCCCGCCACCGACCAGCACCTCGAAGCCGACCTCGCCCGCCTCGTTGCGGCGCAGATAGAGGCCGATATCGTGAATCCGCACCGCCGCGCGGTCAGAAGGCGCGCCCGACAGCGCGATCTTGAACTTGCGCGGCAGGAACGAGAATTCGGGATGCAGCGTCGACCACTGCCGGATGATCTCGCAATAGGGGCGCGGGTCCTCGATCTCGTCGACCGCCGCGCCCGCCCACGGATCGGCCGTGGTGTTGCGGAAGGAATTGCCGCTGGTTTGGATCGCGTGCATCTCGACCGTCGCGAGGTCGGCCAGGATGTCGGGCGTCTCCTCGAGCTTGATCCAGTGGAACTGGATGTTCTGCCGCGTGGTGAAATGGCCGAAGCCGCGATCGTAGCGCCGCGCGATGTGCGCCAGCATGCGGAGCTGACGCGACGACAAGGTGCCGTAGGGGATGGCGACCCGCAGCATGTAGGCGTGGAGCTGGAGATAGAGCCCGTTCATCAGGCGCAGCGGCTTGAACTCGTCCTCGCTGAGGAGCCCGGCGAGGCGGCGGCGCACCTGATCGCGGTACTGCGCGACGCGCTCCTCGAGGAAGCGGTGATCGTAGCTGTCGTAGCGGTACACGGGCGCGGCCCCTCAGACCGTGGGACCGTGGGCGCGGATGCGCTCGCGCAACGCCAGCGGCCGCACCTTGCCGGCCTCGACCACGGCCTCGACAACATAGGGCGCCACCACCGGCAGCGGCCGGGGTCCGGACTGGGACGCGGCAAGGAAGTCCTCGGCCGCGTCCTCGACCACGAGCCGCGCGTCGGCGATCGCCGGCGACCAGCCGTCGGATGTACGATAAACTGGCACACCGTCGCGCAAGCGGTTCGCCGTCACCAGCCGCATCACCTCCGGCTGCGTCATGCCCACATCCTCATCCAACCGGTTTGTGTGAATAGTTTTATCACACGTTGGCGTACTGTCAAATATGCTCATATCACGAGCTTTTAGTGTTATTGAGCTTTTCGGCCTAGGGCTGGGAGGTCAGGCGGAGATAGGGCTTGAGGGTGCGGAACCCCTTCGGGAAGCGCTGCTTCGCCTGCTCGTCGGAGACCGCGGTGACAATGATCACGTCCTCGCCGCGCTTCCAGTTCACCGGCGTCGCGACCGGGTGCTTGGCGGTGAGCTGCAGCGAATCGAGCAGGCGGACCACCTCGTCGAAATTGCGGCCGCTCGCCATCGGGTAGACCAGCATCGCCTTGATCTTCTTGTCGGGCCCGATGAGAAAGACGGAGCGCACGGTGGCGTTGTCGGCCGGCGTGCGGCCTTCCGACGTTTCCCCGGCCTCGGCCGGCAGCATGTCGTAGAGCTTGGCCACCTTGAGCTGCGGATCGCCGATCAGCGGATAGTTGACCGTGGCGCCCTGGGTCTCCTCGATGTCCTTGGCCCAGCGCGCATGGCTTTCCACCGGATCGACCGACAGGCCGATCACCTTGCAGCCGCGCTTGTCGAACTCGCCCTTGAGCTTGCCGACATATCCCAACTCGGTGGTGCAGACCGGCGTGAAATCCTTGGGATGCGAGAACAGGATCGCCCAGCTATCGCCGATCCATTGGTGAAAATCGATCTTGCCTTGCGTCGTCTCGGCGGTGAAGTTCGGGGCTTCGGAGTTGATTCGCAACGTCATGGTCGTGCCTCCAGGTTCAGTGTCGCGTGGCAGGGGTTGGGAGCCATCCGCGCCGGCTCACCAGTTCTCCCGTCAGATGCGCGATCGTTTCCGGCGCCACGCCGGCCTTGCGCCACGCGTGGCGCTTCCGGGACACTTCGTCGACCCGGCCGCGCCATTCTGGTCCGAACAGGCGGCCGAGGAAATCCCTTAATTGCGACGCCAGCGCCGGGCTCGCGCCGCCGGTCGAGACCGCGAGCGTGAGCGATCCGCGCCGCAGCACCGCGGGCGCTTGCGTGTCGGACAGTGACGGCTCGTCCTCGACATGAACCAGCACGCCGAGGCCGCGCGTGGCGTGGACGAGCGCGGCCCGCTCCGGCTCGGGCACATCGGCGATGAAGACGAGCTGCGCCCCGATCAGGTCCTCGCATGCCGGCCAGCGCCGCGTCAGCCGATCGCCCGCGGCCGCGGCGATCTCGTGCGACGGCGCAGCCGCGAAAATCTCGATATGCTGCGCGCCGGCTTCCTCGAGCAACGCGAGGCGGCGCAGCGCCGCACGGCCATTGCCAACCAAAACGAGCCGCAAGCGCGCCAGATCGATGAAGAGCGGGAGCATCGTTGCACCTCCGCGTGATTCTCTATCATTGGAAGATAATCTACATTCTTGTAATGTCAATAGAACGATATAACACAATATTTATGTGTTTTAATACTGCGGAGGCCAAGCCTTCCAGATCACCGCGCCGCGCGTATTATACCGGCCGAAATCGGGATAACCGCACATGAGCTGGGATCCGCGGCAATACCTGAAATTCTCGGGCGAGCGGCTACGGCCCGGCTTCGATCTCCTGGCTCAGGTCGGCGACCTGCCGCTGGGACCGGTCTACGAACTGGGATGCGGCACCGGCGTCCATGCGCGCGCCATGGCCGAGCGCTGGCCGGATCGCGACATCATCGCCGTCGACAAATCGTCGCAGATGCTGGCCGAGGCCGCCGCCGAGCCGTCGCGCGTGCGCTGGATCGAGGCCGACATCGCGCGCTGGTCCACGCCCGCGCCGGCGGCGCTGGTCTATTCGACGGCGACCTTGCAGTGGCTCGAGGGGCACGAGCGGCTGTTCCCCCATCTCATGCGCCAGCTCGCGGCGGGCGGCGTGCTGGCGGTGCAGATGCCGCGCAATTTCGACGCGCCGTCGCATGCGCTGATGCGCGAGACGGCCGCGCATGGACCTTGGGCCGCGACGCTCGCGCCACAGACCCGGACGGGCACCGGCCAGGGCACCCTCTTGCGCCTCGATCCGGTGGGGCCGCCGGCTTATTACTACGACCTGTTGCGGCCCTTGGCGCGCGAGCTCGATTTGTGGGAGACGGAATATCTCCACGTGCTCGAAGGCGACGATCCGGTGCTCGAATGGGTGCGCGGCAGCGCCTTGCGGCCGGTGATCGAATCGCTGCCGCAAGACTTGGCGCGCGGCTTCGAGCGCGACTACGCGGCGAAATTGCGCGCGGCCTATCCGCGCCGCGCCGACGGGCGCACGCTCCTTCCCTTCCGCCGCATCTTCATGGTGGCGCGGACATAAGACGCCTCGGAGGACCGGAATGCAGTACTGGCTGATGAAGTCGGAGCCCGGCACCTATTCGTGGGACCAGCTCGTCAAGGACGGGCGCACGCATTGGGACGGCATCCGCAATCACCAGGCGGCGATCAACCTGAAGGCGATGAAGCGCGGCGACCGCGCATTCTTCTACCATTCGGGCGCGGGACCCGCGATCGTCGGCATCGTCGAGATCGCCAAGGAAGCCTATCCCGACCCGAGCGACGAGGCCGGCCGGTTCGTGATGGTGGACGTGAAGCCGCTCGCGCCGGTGAAGACCCCGGTGACGCTCGCCGCGATCAAGGCCGAGCCCAAGCTTTCCAAGCTGGCGCTGGTGCGCCAGTCGCGGCTCTCCGTGGTGCCGATCGGCGCCGAGGAATGGCGCATCATCGCCAAGATGGCCGGCGTCAAGGCGTGAGTCGCGTCCCGCTCTGCCGCGCCGACGAGATCGCGGAGGGCAAGGGGCGCGGCTTCCGCCTCGGCCAGGGCGCGCATCAGACCGCGTTCCTGGTCATTCGCAAGTGCGGCGCGTTGCGCGCGTATGTCAATTCCTGCCCGCATATGGGCACGCCGCTCGACTTTCTGGAGGACCGGTTCTTCGACCGCGCCGGCGAGCATCTCCTGTGCGGGACCCACGGCGCGGTGTTCCGGCCCGAGGACGGGCTGTGCGTGCGCGGTCCCTGCATCGGCAAGTTTCTCGCGCCGGCGGCGATCGCGGTCGAGGATGGGATGATCGTTCTCACGCCACCCGAAAATTCTTGAACTGCCACGGATCGGACGGGTCGATGTCCTCGGCGAAGAGGCGGGCGCGGTCCTTGAGCGGGGTCCAGTCGCTGTAGACGCCGACCACATCGCCGAGATAGGGCCGCGCGATCTCGATGATGCGCTCGTGGTCGATCTCGTCGGGCTCGATGATGCCGCGCCGCGGATGCTCGAGCGCCCACACCACGCCCGCCAGCACCGCCGCGGTCACCTGCAGGCTGGTCGCGTTGTTGTAAGGGGCGAGCGCGCGCGCCGCGTCGATCGAAAGGCGCGAGCCGTACCAGAAGGCGCCCTTGGCGTGGCCCATGAGGAGCACGCCCAGCTCGTCGATCCCGGCGGTGATCTCGCCCATGAGGAGGCGCTTGTGCTCCTGGAGCCGCCAGTTACGGCCGGCGAGCTCGTGGAGCGAGAGCACGGCGGCGTCGCACGGATGGTACGCATAATGCACGGTCGGGCGATAACGCGCTGTGCCGTTCTCGGTCACCGTGAAGTAGTCGGCGACCGAGATCGCCTCGCTGTGAGTGATGAGGAAGCCGTGATAGGGACCCTCGAGCGGGGTCCAGCTCCGCACCCGGCAGCCGGCGCCCGGTCGGTTGAGATAGATCGCGCTGCCGCCGCCGAATTCGTGGCGCGCGCCGTCGGGCGGAAGTTGGCGCTCGTGCGTGCCCCAGCCCAGCTCCGCCGGCTGGCACCCTTCGCCGAAGAAGCCGTCGATCGACCAGGTGTTGACGAACTCGTCGCGGCGCTTGGCCTCGTGCGGCGACTGGGTGTCGCGCTCGGCGACGTGGATGACCTTGACGCCGAGCCGCTCGGCGAGCCCGCCCCATTGGGCGCGGTGCTCGGGCCTGGCCGCGTCGCCGGCAAGTTCGAGGAGCGCGGCCTTGACGAAATGCGACACGAGACCGGGATTGGCGCCATGCGTCAGCACCGCGGTCGGGCCGGCGGGATAGCGGCGGCGCAGCTCCAGCGCGGCCTCGCGCAGCGCATAGTTCGAGCGCTGCGACACCGACAGGGCGGGATCGGTATAGCCCCCCGGCCACGGCTCGATGCAGGTGTCGAGATAGAGAGTGCCGCGCTGCTGGCACAGCTCGATGAGCGCCAGGCTCGACACCTCGATCGAGACATTGAGCAGGAAATCGCCCGGCCCCAAGAGCGGCGCGAGGACGCGCGCCAGGTTGTCCCGCGCCAGCGGCTCGACCCGGAACGCGACGCCCATGGCTTCGGCCTCGGCGCGGCCGCGCTCCTCGGCGGTGAGGATGACGATCTGCGATGGCTTCATGCGGACATGGCGCATCAGCAGCGGGAGAACGCCTTGTCCGATGCTGCCGAAGCCGACCATGACGAGCCGCCCGGCGAAGTCCGCGTGAAAGCCTCCGCGCATGGGTCTCGCGTCTAAATTGCGCTGCTCCGCCTGTCAAGCCGAGTCGACCGGCAACCGTTTGACTCCATTGCGACGGAAAGTTACATGGGGGGCGGCGGAACGGCGCCGGGCAACGCGTTCGACCGCAGCGGAGGAAGCGATGGCAGACGCAGTGGCGACCGCGAAGCGCGATACGACGACCGCCGACGACACCCTCAAGCAGAAGAGCCGGGACCCCAACGTCGTCTCGGGCGGCCACCTCGTCGCGAAGGCGCTCAAGAACGAGGGCGTCGACACCATCTTCACCCTGTGCGGCGGCCACATCATCGATATCTATGACGGCTGCGTCGACGAGGGCATCCGCATCATCGACGTGCGCCACGAGCAGGTGGCGGCCCATGCCGCCGACGGCTATGCGCGCCAGACCGGCAAGCTCGGCTGCGTCGTGACCACGGCGGGGCCGGGCTGCATGAACGCGATGACCGGCATCGCCACCGCGTTCCGCTCCGAGAGTCCCGTCCTCCATATCGGCGGCCAGGGCGCGCTGACGCAGCACATGATGGGCTCGCTCCAGGACCTGCCGCATGTCGACATCATGCGGCCCATCACCAAGTTCTCGGCCGGGGTGCGCTCGACCGAGCGCATCGCCGACATGATCGCGATGGCGGCGCGCGAGTGCTTCGCCGGCGCGCCCGGCCCCGCGTATCTCGAGATTCCGCGCGACATCCTCGACCGCGAGATCGACATCGCCAAGGCGGTCATCCCTAAGCCCGGCCATTACCGCGCCTCGACCAAGTCGGTGGGCGATCCCGCCGACATCGAGGCGCTCGCCGACATCCTGGTCGCCTCGGAGCGGCCGGTCATCCTGCTCGGCAGCCAGGTGTGGACCGCGCGCGGCAACGTGGCGGCGATCGAATGCGTGCGCGCGCTCGACATCCCGGCCTATTTCAACGGCGCCGGGCGCGGCCTCCTGCCGCCGGGCGACCCGCATCATTTCGACCGCACGCGCTCCTATGGCTTCGACAAGGCCGACGTGATCGTGATCGTCGGCACCCCGTTCGATTTCCGCATGGGCTATGGCCGCCGCCTCGGCCGCAACGCCAAGGTGGTGCAGATCGATCTCGACTACCGCACCGTCGGCAAGAACCGCGACGTCGAGCTCGGCCTGGCGGGCGATCCCGGCGCGATCCTCGGCGCGGTGCGCGCGGCCGCGAGCGGACGCATCGACAAGGGCAAGCACCAGCGCCGCCGCGAATGGATGCAGGAGCTGCGCAAGGCCGAGGAGGCCGCGACCGAGAAGCTCATGCCGCTGTTTCGCTCCGACAGCCGGCCCATCCATCCCTACCGCGTCGCCTGGGAGCTGAACGAGTTCCTGACCGACGACACGATCTATATCGGCGACGGCGGCGACGTGGTGACGATCTCGGCGCAGGCGGTGCGGCCCAGGCGGCCCGGCAACTGGATGGACCCCGGCGCGCTCGGCAGCCTCGGCATCGGCACCGGCTTCGCGCTTGCGGCCAAGCTCGCGCATCCGCACAAGGAGGTGCTGTGCTATTACGGCGACGGCTCGTTCGGCATGACGGCGTTCGACATGGAGACGGCGAACCGGTTCAAGGCGCCCTATATCGCCGTCATCGGCAATAACTCGGCGATGAACCAGATCCGCTATGGCCAGCTCGCCAAGTACGGCGAGCAGCGCGGCAATGTCGGCAATCTCCTGGGCGACGTGCCGTTCGGCAAGTTCGCCGAGATGCTGGGCGGCCACGGCGAGGAAGTGCGCGACCCGGCCGAGATCGCGCCGGCGCTCAATCGCGCCCGCGACGCGGTCGCACGGACCGGCCGGTCGGCAGTGGTCAACGTGTGGGTCGATCCACGCGAATATGCGCCGGGCACCAAGGCGCAGACGATGTACAAGTGAGCGAGAGGAGACGATGGGCAAGGCACTCGACGGCATTCGGATACTCGACTTCACCCATGTGCAGTCAGGTCCCACCTGCACCCAGCTTCTCGCCTGGCTCGGCGCCGACTGCATCAAGGTCGAGCGGCCGGGGGTCGGCGATATCACGCGCGGCCAGCTGCGCGACGTGCCCAATGCCGACAGCCTCTATTTCACCATGCTCAACCACAACAAGCGCTCGATCACGCTCGACGCCAAGAACCCAAAGGGCAAGGAAGTGCTCGAGGGGCTGGTGAAAACCTGCGACGTGCTGGTGGAAAATTTCGGCCCCGGCGTGCTCGACCGCATGGGCTTCACCTGGGAGCGCATCCAAGAGCTCAACCCGCGCATGATCTATGCCTCGGTCAAGGGGTTCGGACCCGGCCCCTACGAGGACTGCAAGGTCTACGAGAACGTGGCGCAATGCACCGGCGGCGCCGCCTCGACCACCGGCTTCGACGACGGGCCGCCGCTCGTCACCGGGGCGCAGATCGGCGACAGCGGCACCGGGCTGCACCTGGCGTTCGGCATCGTCGCCGCGCTCTATCAGCGCGTAGCCACGGGGCGCGGGCAGCGCGTCCACGCGGCGATGCAGGACGGCGTGCTCAATCTGTGCCGCGTCAAGCTGCGCGACCAGCAGCGCCTGGCGCGCACCGGCGTGATGACCGAGTATCCGCAATATCCCCACACCAAGTTCGGCAGCGCGGTGCCGCGCGCGGGCAACGCCTCGGGCGGCGGCCAGCCCGGCTGGATTTTGAAGTGCAAGGGCTGGGAGACCGATCCCAACGCCTATATCTATTTCATCACCCAGGCGCCGGTGTGGGACAAAATCTGCACCGTCATCGGCAAGCCGGAATGGATCACGCATCCGGATTACGCCAAGCCCGACGCGCGCCTGCCGCGGCTCAAGGAAATCTTCGCCGCGGTCGAGCAATGGACCATGACCAAGACCAAGTTCGAGGCCATGGACATCCTCAACCAGGACGACATCCCGTGCGGCCCGATCCTGTCGATGGAGGAGATCGCCGCCGAGCCGAGCCTGCGCGCCACCGGCACAGTGGTGGAGATCGACCACCCGACGCGCGGCAAGTATCTCTCGGTCGGCATGCCGGTGAAGCTGAGCGACAGTCCCGCCGACGTGAAGCGCTCGCCGCTCCTGGGCGAGCACACCGACGAGATTTTGCGCGACGTGCTGCGGCTCGACGCGCAGAAGATCGCGGAGATCAAGGCCTCGGGCGCGCTCGGCGGCGCCAAGACGATGGCGGCTGAATAGGAGGCGCGAGAGGACCGGCGATGAACATCCACGAATACCAGGCGAAGGCGCTGCTGCAGAAATACGGCGTCGCCGTGCCCAAGGGCGGCGTCGCCTACACGCCGCAGGAGGCCGAGAAGGTCGCCGCCTCGCTCGCCGGTCCCGTCTATGTGGTGAAGGCGCAAATCCACGCCGGCGGCCGCGGCGCCGGACGCTTCAAGGACGATCCCGGCGGCAAGGGCGGCGTGCGCATCGTCAAATCGCCGGCCGAGGCCGGCGTCGATGCCGGCAAGATGCTCGGCCACGTGCTCGTCACCAAGCAGACCGGACCCAAGGGCCGCGAAGTGAAGCGCGTCTATGTCGAGGAGGGCTGCGACATCAAGCGCGAGCTCTATGTCGGCATGCTGATCGACCGGCGCACCTCGGAGATCACGGTGATGGCCTCGTCGGAGGGCGGCATGGAGATCGAGGAGGTGGCGAAAGACCATCCCGAGAAGATCGTCCGCCTCGCCATCGATCCCGCCACCGGAATGCAAAGCTTCCACGCGCGCCGCGTCGCCTTCGCCCTCGGTCTCGAAGGCAAGCAGGTGCAGGCCGCGACCAAGTTCCTGCTCGGCATGTACCGCGCCTTTACCGGGCTCGACGCGTCGATCGTCGAGATCAACCCGCTGGTCGTCACCGGCGCGGGCGACGTGCTGGCGCTCGACGCCAAGATGAACTTCGACGACAACGCCCTCTTCCGCCACAAGGACGTCGAGGAGCTGCGCGACGAGGCCGAGGAGGACCCGACCGAGCTCGAGGCGGCCAAGCATTCGCTCAACTACGTCAAGCTCGACGGCAATATCGGCTGCATGGTGAACGGCGCCGGGCTCGCCATGGCGACCATGGACATCATCAAGCTGTGCGGCGGCGAGCCCGCGAACTTCCTCGACGTGGGCGGCGGCGCCACGCGCGAGCGGGTCACGACGGCGTTCAAGCTCATTCTCTCCGACCCGCATGTCGAGGGCATCCTGGTCAACATCTTCGGCGGCATCATGCGCTGCGACGTGATCGCCGAGGGCATCGTCGCGGCGGCGCGCGAGGTGAGTTTGCAGGTGCCGCTGGTGGTGCGGCTCGAAGGGACCAACGTGCGGCTGGGCAAGAAGATCCTCGCCGAGTCCGGCCTGCCCATTCTCGCCGCCGACAATCTCGCCGACGCCGCCGAGAAGGTGGTGACGGCGGTGCGGGAGGCGGCGTGATGTCGGTCCTCGTCAATTCCGAGACCAAGGTCATCTGCCAGGGTTTCACCGGCGCGCAGGGCACCTTCCATTCCGAGCAGGCGATCGCCTACGGCACCAAGATGGTCGGCGGCGTGACGCCGGGAAAGGGCGGGACCAAGCATCTCGACCTCCCGGTCTTCGACACCGTGGCGGAGGCGGTCGCGGCCACCGGCGCCACCGCGAGCGCGATCTATGTCCCGCCGCCCTTCGCCGCCGACGCCATCCTCGAGGCGATCGACGCGCAGGTGCCGCTGGTCGTGTGCATCACCGAGGGCATTCCGGTGATCGACATGGTGACGGTGAAGCGCGCGCTCACCGGCTCCAAGACGCGGCTCATCGGCCCCAATTGCCCGGGGGTCATCACGCCGGAGCAGTGCAAGATCGGCATCATGCCCGGCCACATCCATGCCAAGGGCCATATCGGCATCGTGTCGCGCTCGGGCACGCTCACCTACGAGGCGGTAGCACAAACGACGGCGGTGGGGCTGGGCCAGTCCACCTGCATCGGCATCGGCGGCGACCCGGTGAACGGCACCAGCTTCATCGACTGCCTGGAGCTGTTCCTGGCCGACGCCGACACCCAGGCGATCGTCATGATCGGCGAGATCGGCGGCTCAGGCGAGGAAGAGGCGGCCGAGTTCTTCAAGCGCAGCAAGGTGAAGAAGCCCATGGTCGGCTTCATCGCCGGATCGACCGCGCCGCCGGGCCGGCGCATGGGGCACGCCGGCGCGATCATCTCGGGCGGCACCGGCACGGCCCAGGCCAAGATGGACGCGATGCGCGCAGCCGGCATGGTCGTCTCCCAATCCCCGGCTGCGCTCGGCACCACCATGCGCGACGTGCTGAAGCGATGAGATGGGGCGGACCCCGCGCATGAGCGAGCCGACGCCGCCTCGCAATCGCATCCATCCCGGCTCGGGCCGCCGCCGCGGCCGCAACCTGCCGCGCGGCCGCCAGGTCGAGCTCCAGGCGCTGGCCGAGGTGACTTCGCTCCTGGGCGCGCAGCCGCGCCGGCGCGATCTCCTGATCGAGTTCCTGCATCTGCTGCAGGACCGCTTCGGCTGCCTCCATGCGCGCCATCTCGCGGCGCTGGCGCAGGAGATGAAGCTGGCGCTGGTCGAGGTTTACGAGGTGGCGTCGTTCTACGCCCATTTCGACATCGTCATGGACGACGAGACGGCGCCGCCGCCGCTGACGGTGCGGGTGTGCGACAGCCTCACCTGCGCGCTGGTGGGCGGCGAAAATCTTCTGGCGGACCTGCCGGCGAAGCTCGGCGCAAGCGTGCGCGTGGTGCGCGCGCCGTGCATGGGCGGCTGCCACAACGCGCCGGTCGTGGCGCTGGGCCACGCGCTGCACGAGCATGCGAGCCTCGACGGCGTCGCCGTCGCCGCCGCCGCGGGCGAGACCCATCCGTATGCGCCGCCTTATCGCAATCTCGCATCCTATCTGGCGGACGGCGGCTACCGCCTGCTGCGCGCCTGCCTCAAGGGCGAGATCGCCGTCGATGCGGTGCTGAAGAAGCTGGAGGAATCGGCGCTGCGCGGTCTCGGCGGCGCGGGCTTTCCCGCGGGACGCAAATGGGCGCTGGTGCGGGCGGAGCCGGCGCCGCGCCTCATGGCGGTCAATGCCGACGAGGGCGAGCCCGGCACCTTCAAGGACCGCTACTTCCTCGAGACCGACCCGCACCGTGTGCTCGAGGGCATGCTGATCGCGGCCTGGGCGGTCGAGGCGCGCGAGGTCTATTTCTATCTGCGCGACGAGTATCCGCAGATCCGTGCGCTCTTACAGGCCGAGCTCGCCGCGCTCGAGGCGGCGGGCCTCACCGCCAACATCCGCATCGATCTGCGGCGCGGCGCCGGCGCCTATATCTGCGGCGAGGAATCGGCGATGCTCGAAAGCATCGAAGGCAAGCGCGGCCTGCCGCGCCACAAGCCGCCCTACCCCGCGCAGGTCGGGCTGTTCGGCCGCCCCACCCTCATCAACAATGTCGAGACGCTCTACTGGGTGCGCGACATCGTCGAGCGGGGGCCCGAATGGTTCGCGAGCCAAGGCAGACGCGGCGCCAAGGGGCCGCGCAGCTTCTCGGTCTCGGGCCGCGTCAAGGAGCCCGGCGTCAAGATCGCGCCCGCCGGAATCACCGCGCGCGAGCTGATCGACGAATATTGCGGCGGCATGGCAGAGGGCCACGTCTTCAAGGGCTACCTGCCGGGCGGCGCCTCGGGCGGGATATTGCCGGCAAGCATGGCCGACCTGCCGCTCGATTTCGGCACACTCGAGCCGCACGGGTGCCTCATCGGCTCGGCCGCTGTGGTGGTGCTGTCGGACCAGGACGACATGCGCCTCGTCGCGCTCAACCTCCTCAAGTTCTTCGAGGACGAGAGCTGCGGCCAATGCACGCCGTGCCGGGTCGGCACCGAGAAGGCGGTGGCGCTGCTGAGCGCGCGCGCCTGGGATGCGCCGCTGATCGCCGAGCTGGCGCGGGTGATGGGCGACGCCTCGATCTGCGGCCTCGGCCAGGCGGCGATGAACCCCGTGAAGATGGTGCTGAAGCATTTCGCCGGAGACGTGACATAGAAGCGCGGCCGAAACGGACCGCCAGGCGCTTGACCCCGCCGACGATTTTCCGTATGTACGGTAATTCATGGGCGTCGTGTGGGACGAGGCCAAGCGCGCCGCCAATCTTCGCAAGCACGGCGTGGACTTCGCCGAGATCGAGGCTTTTGAGTGGGAGAAAGCCGTTTTGGTCGAGGATCGGCGACGTGACTATGGCGAACGCAGACGCTTGGCGTACGGCCTGATTGCCGAGAGAGTGTACGTTGTCGTGTTCGCCGACCGCGATCCCGACATCCGCGTGATCAGTTTGCGGAAGGCCAATCGACGTGAGGTACGACGATATGAGAAAGAAGCTCGGCTCGCTTCGTGATGCCAGCCTCCGCGCGCGGCGGTCGCTGAGGTTGATCTCGGACGCGGAGGACACGGCTATCACCAAGGCAGCACGGAATGACCCTGACGCGGGGCTCATGTCGGATGCCCAATTCGCGCGCGCGCGACGCCTGTCGCACCCGGAGGTCGGGCGGATCGCGCAGCTCGCGCGGCGAGGACGAGGCCGGCCCCTCGCCGAGCGCAAGAAGGTCCCGGTGACGATCCGCCTCGATCCCGACGTGCTCGCGGCCTTGAAGGCGCAAGGCCCCGGCTGGCAGACCCGCGTGAACGAGTTGCTCGCCCGCTGGGTCAAACGTCAGCGTCGCGCGGCGTGATTGCCATGCCATCGCCTGACCGCCGCCAGTTTCTCGCCTCCCTCCTCGCGCTCGGAGCAAGCAGCATGGCCACCACCGCAGAGGCGCAAGCGCCGAAACCCCGTCATCGCGTCGACGTGCATCATCACTACTTCCCGCCGGCGATGCTCGCGGCGCAGGCCGATGCGCGCGCCGAGGGGCTCATTCCCGACGTGCGCGCCTGGACGCCTGCGCGCAGCCTCGCTTCGATGGACGAGGGCGGCATCGCCACGGCGATCGTCTCGACCTCGTCGGGTGCCGAGCTGAGGAAATCGCTCGACGCCGCGGGCATGCGCAAGCTCGCGCGCACCTGCAACGAGTACGCGGCAGGCATGGCGACCGACCACAAGGGCCGCTATGGCTTCTTCACCTTCCTGCCGCTGCCCGATGTCGAGGGCGCGCTCAAGGAGATCGAATTCGCCTTCGATCAGTTGAAGGCGGACGGCGTCGGGCTGATGACGAGCTATGACGACAAGTGGCCGGGCGACGCCGCCTTCGTGCCGGTGCTCGAGGAGCTGAACCGGCGTAAGGCCAAGGTCTTCGTCCACCCGCTGGCGCCCTATTGCTGCCTCAACCTGGTCCCGAAGGTCGGCAACGCGATCATCGAGTACCCCTACGATTCCGGGCGCGCGATCCTGAGCCTCCTGTTCAACGGCCGGTTCGCCGCCTTCCGCGACATCACCTGGATCTTCTGCCACGCCGGCGGCCCGATCCCGATGCTGGCGGGAAGGATCGAGAATTCGGCACGCGCGTCCAAGGACCGCGACCAGTTCGCGCCCAAGGGCCTCGCCTACGAGTTCCAGCGGTTGCATTACGAGACCGCGAATTCGGCCTATGCGCCGACCATGGCGGCGCTGCTGAAGTTCGTGCCGGCCTCGCAGATTCTGTTCGGCACCGACTATCCCTATATCTCGGTGGTCGACAATGTCGAGCGCCTCGGCAAGCTCGGCATAGCGGCGGCGGAACTCGCGGCGATCGAGCGCGGCAACGGCGCGAAGCTGTTCCCGCGGGCGCACGCGTGACAAGGAGACCGGCATGAGCGACGGCGCTTTGATCCGCTTCACCCTCGACGGCGTCGAGGTCGAGGCGGCGCCGGACGAGACCATCTGGCAGGTGGCGCACCGGCGCGGCATCGAGATTCCGCATCTGTGCTGGCATCCGGCGCCCGGCTATCGCGCCGACGGCAATTGCCGCGCCTGCATGGTCGAGATCGCGGGCGAGCGCGTGCTCGCCGCCTCGTGCATCCGCAAGCCCGCCGCCGGCATGAAGGTCGAGACCGCGAGCGAGCGGGCGCGCTTCTCGCGCAAATCCGTGTTCGAGCTCCTGCTCGCCGACCAGCCCGCGCGCGCCAGCGCGCATGACCCCTCCTCGCGCTTCTGGCGCTGGGCCGACAAGGTCGGCATCGAGGGAAGCCGCTTCGCGCTGCGCGCCCACGAACCCGCCCCCGACCGCAGCCATCCCGCCATGGCGGTCCATCTCGATTCCTGCATCGAGTGCACCTTGTGCGTGCGCGCCTGCCGCGAGGTGCAGGGCAACGACGTCATCGGCATGGCGCGGCGCGGACATGATGAGAAGATCGTCTTCGACTTCGACGATCCGATGGGCGCGAGCACCTGCGTTGGCTGCGGCGAATGCGTCCAGGCCTGCCCCACCGGCGCGCTCATGCCCGAAGCGGTGTTGAACGAGGCCGGTGCCTTCGCGCGCACGCCCGACCGCTCGGTCGACAGCGTCTGCCCCTATTGCGGCGTCGGCTGCCAGCTCGTCTATCGCATCAAGGACGACAAGCTCCTCTATGTCGACGGCAAGGCCGGGCCGGCCAATCTCAACCGGCTGTGCGTCAAGGGCCGGTTCGGCTTCGACTATGTCCATCATCCGGACCGGCTCACCGTGCCGATGGTGCGCAAGGACGGCGTGCCGAAGAGCACCGGTGACGAGATCGACCCCGCCAATCCCTGGACCCATTTCCGCGCGGCTTCGTGGGACGAGGCGCTCGACCGCGCGGCGCAAGGGCTGAAGCGCATCCGCGACGCCCATGGCGGCAAGGCGCTCGCCGGCTTCGGCTCGGCCAAGGGCTCGAACGAGGAGGCGTGGCTGGTGCAGAAGCTGGTGCGTGCCGGATTCGGCACCAACAATGTCGATCACTGCACGCGGCTGTGCCATGCCTCGTCGGTGGCGGCGCTGATGGAGGGGATCGGCTCGGCCGCGGTGACGGCGCCCTTCACGGCGGCCGAGGACGCCGAGGTCATCATCGTCATCGGCGCCAACCCGACCGAGAACCATCCGGTCGCCGCGACCTTCTTCAAGAACGCGGCCAAGCGCGGCCAGACCTTGATCGTGATGGACCCGCGCGGCCAGGCGCTGGCGCGGCACGCCACCCACATGCTGCAGTTCAACCCGGGCCGCGACGTAAGCCTGCTGTCGGCGCTGCTCAACGTCATCGTCACTGAGGGACTGATCGACCGCCAGTATGTCGCGGCGCATACCGAGGATTTCGCCAAGCTCGCCGACAGCGTCAAGGACCGCACGCCCGAACGCATGGCCGAGATCTGCGGCATCGACGCCGAGACCCTGCGCAAGGTCGCGCGGCTTTATGCCCGCGCGCGGGCGTCGATCATTTTCTGGGGCATGGGCATCTCGCAGCACATCCACGGCACCGACAACGCGCGCTGCCTCATCGCGCTGGCGCTGGTGACGGGACAGGTCGGCCGGCCCGGCACCGGGCTTCATCCGCTGCGCGGCCAGAACAACGTCCAGGGCGCCTCCGACGCCGGCCTCATCCCGATGTTCTACGCCGACTATCAGCCGGTCGAGAAGGACGAGGTGCGGCAGTTCTACGAGACGCTGTGGGGCACGACGCTCGACCGCAAGCGCGGCCTCACCGTGGTCGAGATCATGAACGCGGTCCATGACGGCGTCATCCGCGGCATGTATATCATGGGCGAGAACCCGGCCATGTCGGACCCCGACGTGCAGCACGCGCGCGAAGCGCTCGCCAAGCTCGAGCATCTCGTGGTGCAGGACATCTTCCTGACCGAGACCGCGCGCTATGCCGACGTGATCCTGCCGGCCTCGGCCTGGCCCGAGAAGACCGGCACCGTCACCAACACCAACCGCCAGGTCCAGCTCGGACGGCGCGCGCTGCCGATGCCGGGCGACGCGCGCGAGGATTGGTGGATCGTGCAGGAGCTGGCGCGGCGCGTCGGGCTCGACTGGCGCTACACCCACCCCAAGGACGTGTTCGCCGAAATGAAGCTGGCGATGCCGTCGCTCGACAACATCACCTGGGAGCGGCTGGAGCGCGAAAGCTCGGTCACGTACCCGTGCGACGGCGAGACCCAGCCCGGCCACGACATCGTGTTCGCCGACGGATTTCCGACCGCCAGCGGCCGCGGCCGCCTGGTCCCCGTCGAGATCGTCCCGCCCGGCGAGGAGCCCGACGCGCAATACCCGATGGTGCTCACCACCGGGCGCCAGCTCGAGCATTGGCACACCGGCGCCATGACGCGGCGCTCCAGCGTGCTCGACGAGCTCGAGCCCGAGGCGGTGGCGAGCCTGGCGCCGGCCGATCTGCGCCGCATGGGGCTCGCGCCCGGCGCCATGATCCGGGTCGCGACGCGCCGCGGCGCCATCGAATTGAAGGCGCGCGCCGACGGCGGCGTGCCGCCCGGCATGGTGTTCATCCCGTTCTGCTTTGCCGAGGCGGCGGCCAACATCCTGACCAACCCGCAACTCGACCCGTTCGGCAAGATCCCCGAGTTCAAGTTCTGCGCCGCGCGGATCGAGCCGGTTACGGCGGTGCGCGCGGCCGAGTAGGGCTCGCCCCGAAGTTCAGCCGGCGCCCGCCAATTGCGCCTGCTGGCTCGCCCCGGTCATGTAGCGGGCGCGCAGCGGCTTGAGCACGCCGAGCGCGAGCGCCACGACGACGAAATTCATCACCGCGGTCACTACGAACACCGCGTGCCAGCCACCGGTCTCCGCCTTGATGATGTTGGCCAGCGGCACGAGAAAGGCCGACGCGCCCTTGGCCGTGTAGAGGAAGCAAAGATTGGCGGTGGCGAATTTCGGGCCGAACGTGTCCGTGCAGGTCGACGGGAACAGGCTGAAAATCTCGCCCCAGGTGAGGAAGATCAGGCCGGCGAAAACCACGAACGCCCAGGGCGACGTCCCCACCGAGCCGAGCAGCCAATAGCTGATCCCGCCCACCATGAAGGCGATCGCCATCGTGTTCTCGCGGCCGATCATGTCGGACACCCAGCCGAACAGCGGCCGCGCCGCGCCGTTCATCACATTATCCACCAGCAACGCCACGGTGAGGGTCGTGGCGCCGAGCAGCAACGGCGTGCTGGAGAGATTGTAGTCCTTCGCCACCAGCGCGATCTGCGCCGTCGCCATGAGGCCGCTCGCCGAGACCAGGATGAACATGACATAGAGCAGCCAGAACACCGGCGTCGTCAGCATCTGCCCGGGCGTGTTGCTGCGCTTCGACTGGATGACCTTGACCGCCACGAAACTCGGGGTCTCGCTCACGAACGGCGCGCGCATGAGCCATGCGGCCACGAAGACGAGCGCGCCCTGTGCAAGGCCGAACCAGAGGAACGCCGCCTGATACCCGACGTTGGCGATGACGATGCTGATCGGGATGACGGTCAGCGCCGCGCCGGCGCCGAATCCCGCCGCGGTGAGCCCCACCGCAAGCCCGCGCCGGTCCGGGAACCACTTGACCGAGTTACCGACGCAGGTCGCATAGACCGCGCCGGCGCCGATGCCCGCCAGCGAAGAGCCGACATAGAGCGCGGTCAGCGATTCGGCCTGCGCATTGATGACCCACGCGATGGCGATCATCACCCCGCCGAACGCCACCATGAGCTTCGGTCCCCGCCGCGGTCCGAGAGCGTCGACGATCCAGCCCTCGAGCGGCGTGAGCCAGGTCTCGAGCGCGACGAACAGGCTGAAGGCGAACTGGATGTCCACCAGCGACCAGCCGTGCGCCTTGTTCATCGGGCTGACGAACAGCGTCCAGCCGTATTGCAGGTTCGCAATGAGCACCATGCACATGACGGCCACGACGAGCTGCTGCCATCGGTTCGTCGGTACGGTGGCCGTCCTCCCGGCAGTCGGGTTCGTGTTCACGGGTTTCCTCGCCTCGTTGTCTGTCGCGAAGCTATTGGCCCTGCCTTCTTCGGAGGCATGGGCATGCTTCTTTCGAGGCATCCTAGGAAAACCGTATCATTCCGCAATAGTTTCTAACGAAAATTACATTAAACGCCTGTCATGGTTAATTAATTTGTGCATTGCAGCAGAACCGCCGGGCCTGCCTTCAGCGCGCGGCGCCGAGGGTCGCGTCGATCCAGCGCGCCACCGCGACGGCGCCGGCGTCCTTCTGCGCGAAGCCCAGCACCTGGAAGCCGAGCGGCAGCCCGTCTTCCTCGAGCTGCGGCAAACCGATGGCCGGGACCCCCAGGATCGAGCCTGGCGCGACGAAGATCGGATTGCCGGTCGAGCCCAGCCCGATCGGCGCCGCCCCGGGCGCGCATAGCGTGATGCAGGCGTCGCACGCGGCCGCCAACTTGGCGTAAGCGGCGCGGATGCGCTCGCGCTCGGCCAGCAGGCGCTGATAGTCCTCGAGGCTCATCGCCTCGGCCGCAGCGAGACGCTCCTTCATCGCCTGGCTCAGGCCGGACCGGTCGCGATAGACATTGGCGGGCCAGCGCCCTTCCCAATTGTTGATCGCGCGCGTCACCGGCATGGCCTGGGCGAGCGCGGTCTCCGCCTCCGCGATGTCGGCGCGGTCGCGGCGCGACACGATCTCGACACCCGCCGCCTTGAGCCGTCCCGCCGCTGCCTCGAGCGCGCCCTTGGCCGCCGCCGACGCCTCCGCCCAGCCGGCGGTCTCGAGGAGAGCGAGCCGCGCCGGCTTTCGCGCGGCGGGCACTTCGCGCGGGCCGGACAGGCCGGGATAGCCGGGATCGCCGCCGGCGCGGGCCGAAATTTCGCGCAGGGTGAGCCAGGCGTCTTCGAGGGTCGCCGCGAGCGCGCCGTCGCAGCTCTGCGACAGCCCGTCATAGCTGCCGCCGCGATTGATGGCGCCGACGCTGGGCTTGAAGCCGATCACGCCGCAAAAGCTCGCCGGCCGCACGATCGACCCCACGACTTGCGTGCCAAGTCCCACGGGCAGCATGCCGACCGCGACCGACGCGGCCGAGCCCGACGACGAGCCGCCCGGCGTGCGCGCGAGGTCCCAGGGATTGCGCGTGCCGCGCGGCTCGCTGGCGGCGAACTCGGTGGTGACGGTCTTGCCGACCACCACCGCGCCCGCCTCGCGCAAGGCCGCGACCGTGGCGGCGTCGCGCCCGGTGCGCCAGCCGGTGAAAATGGGCGAGCCCTGCTCGGTCGGCATGTCCTCGGTCTCGATGATGTCCTTGATGCCGACCGGCATGCCGTCGATCGGCGAGAGCGCTTTGCCGGCACGCCAGCGCGCGGTGGAGCGGTCGGCGGCGGCCTTCGCGCCGTCGAGGTTCATCGCGACGAAGGCGCCGATCATCGGCTCAAGCGCGGCGATGGTCTCGAGGCAGCGCTCGAGATATGCGCGCGGCGTGTCGCGCCCGGCGGCGAAATCCGCGGTCGCGGTGTAGAACGGGCGGCGCGTCGGATGCGGCGTGGCCGGGTTGCGTGGGGGCATGGTGTTCCTCCGGGCGAATTTCTAATCGACGGTCTCATCGGCGAGCAGCAGAAGACGCGGCGGCACGGTGATGCCGAGCGCCTTCGCGGTCTTGAGATTGATCACGAAAGTGAACTTACTCGCCTGCTCGATGGGGAGGTCGCCGGGCTTGGCGCCAGCGAGGATCTTCGCAGCGTAGCCGCCGGCAAGGCGCCAGCATTCCACGAGATCGCTCGAATAGGACATAAGGAGCCCCGCGCGGGCCTGTTCCACCAACAGTCCGATGGTGGGTTTTCCCGCATGGGCCGCGAGTTCCGCCACTTTGACGCGGTTGGTCATCAGCAAGGGTGCGCCTACGACATAAAACGCGCCGGCCCCTGCACGAACCCCGGACGCGAAAGCAGCATCTACATCATCGAGCGTTCGCACGAGAAACGGCAGCACATCAACGCCAAGGCGAGCGCCCGCACCTTTCGCGCCGTTTAGCGCCGCAGTGGTTAGAGGGATGTCCGCGACACCGATCACTCCGAGCCGTGCGAGGGCGGGCACGACTTCTTTCAAAAGGCCAATCCGCTTTCCGGTGATGGCTTCCTCGCCGCCGCCGGCGTTCAAGGTCAGTCCGGTGACTGTCCCGCCCGGTCGCGCATAGCTTTCGGCCAGGCCTAGCGCTACTGGATCGGCGGTCATGCCTGCCGTGATGGTCGAGACGGTTGGGGCAGCGCGATGCACCGCAAGGACGGCGTCGTCGCTTCCCGTCAGGATCACGCGTGGCTTGAGCGCGGCAAGTTCTGCCGCAAGCGGCGCAAGGCGGCCGAGATCACCGGTCGCATAGCGCATCGCGAATGCGAAGTTCGTCCCCTCGACGTAACCTCCGTCCTTCAAGCCACTGCGAAGGGCAGCGTCAAAGTCGACTTCGGTTTCCGGTCGGCCGGGCCATAGCACCGCAACGAGCGGCGAACCTAGTGCCGGCTGCGCGAATGACCGGAGCGGCCAGCCCAGCGCGGCGGCGGCGATGAGATCGCGGCGCCTCAAAGCGCCTCGACCACCGCGGTGGTGCCGCGGGTGTCCTTGACCACGACGGGCGCGCCCGCGGGCAGGTCCGGTCCCTCGGCCAGCCACACCGTGTCGCCGAGGCGGATCTTGCCGTGGCCGTTGGCAAGCGCCTCCATCACCACGCCGCGCTCGCCGATGATGTGCTGGCCGCGCTCGTTCATCGCAGCCATGCCGGTGCGGGGATGTAGCAAGTGCCGGTAGACGTAGTACCCGGCGACGCAGCTCACCAGCGACGCCGCCGCGAACACGATGAGCTGCGCCTCGAACGACAGCGCGAAGACGAATCCGGCGATCGCGGTGACCGCCGCGCCCAGCGCGATCCAGATGAGATAGAAGCCGGGCGCGTGGAGTTCGGCCAGCGCGACGACGGCCGCGGCGACGGCCCAGAGCCAGGGACTCATGGCCGCCCCGCCCCGCCCGCGTGACCGGCGCTCGGACCGAGGACGCCGCTCTTCGCCAGCTCGCTAATGCCGGCGATGCTGCCGACCAGGCCGCCCACCTCCATCGGCATCAGCACCAGGCGCGTGTTCTCGCCGCGCCCGATCTGGGTCAGCGCCTCGACATATTTCTGCGCCACGAAATAGTTGAGCGCCTGCACGTTGCCCTCGGTGACGGCCTTGGAGACGAAGGCGGTGGCGGCGGCCTCGGCCTGGGCCAGGCGCTCGCGCGCCTCGGCGTCGCGGTTGGCCGCGACCAGGCGGCCCTCGGCGGCGAGGATTTGCGATTGCTTCTCGCCCTCGGCCTTGAGCACCGCCGCCTGCTTCACGCCCTCGGCCTGGAGGATGGCGGCGCGCTTCTCGCGCTCGGCCTGGAGCTGGCGCGCCATCGACGAGACCACGTCCTCGGGCGGGCGCACGTCCTTCAATTCGACGCGCGTGACCTTGGTGCCCCACGGCTCGGAGGCGGCGTCGAGCACGTGCAGCAGCCGGTCGTTGATCTCGTCGCGCTTGGACAGGGTCTCGTCGAGATCGAGCGCGCCGATCGCGGTGCGGATGTTGGTCATGGTGATGTTGGAGATGGCTTGCTCGAGGTTCTGCACCTCGTAGGCGGCCTTGCCCGCGTCCAGCACCTGGTAGAACACGATGCCGTCGACCGTGACCGAGGCGTTGTCCTTGGTGATGACGAGCTGGCTCGCGATCGGCAGCACCGTCTCCTGCACATTGACCTTGCGGCCGATCGTGTCGACATAGGGGATGATCAGGTTGAGGCCGGGGAAGATCGTGGTGCGGTAGCGCCCGAACCGCTCCACCGTCCATTGCTGGCCTTGGGGCACCGTCTTCACCCCCGCCGCGACCGTCACCAGCGCGAGCAGCGCCAGCACCAAGACGAAGATCAGGAATGCGCTCATACGGAAACCTCCCCCCGGCGACGCGGCGCCGCCGGCGGGGATGTTAACACCAACGCGGCGGCGCGAAAGGCCACCGATCCGCCTTGAACGCGCGCCGGATCGGAGGCACCATGTCTTGACGAATTCCAAGGAAGGTCCCGCATGGACGATGTCATCCCCGCCCGCCCCGCGCCGCGCCCGCCGCTGAGCGAGGCCGAGCTCGAACGCCGCCGCGGCCGGCCGTGGACGCTCAAGGTCGCTGGCGTCGCCGACCTTACGCCCCATCTGCGCCGGGTGCAGCTCACCGGCGACAATCTCGCCGAATTCCAGCCCAAGCCGGCCCAGGAGATCGTGCTGCAGATCGCCCAGAATGGCGGCGAGCCGGCGCGGCGGCACTACACGATCCGGCGCTTCGACCGCGCCAGCGGGTTGATCGACGTCGATTTCGTGCTCCACGGCGAGCACGCGCCCGCGGTGCGCTGGGCGCTCGACGTGAAGCCGGGCGACGCGATCGACATTCGCGGACCGCGCGGCCGGATCGCGCTCTCTCCCGACGCCGACTGGCATCTCTTCAGCGGCGACGAGACCGCTATGCCGGCGATCCTCGCCCTCGCCGAGGCGCTGCCCAAGGGCGCCAAGGCGCATGTCTTTCTCGAGATCGGCGGCGACGACGACAAGCTGCCGTTCGCCGGCGAGGCCGATCTGCGCGTGACGTGGCTGTCGCGCATGGGCGCCGCACCGGGGCCGAGCCGCATCCTGCCCGACGCGATCGACGGCTTCGCGCTGCCCCAAGGCAAGGGCCACGCCATCATCATCGGCGAGACCAGCAACGTGCGCGCCCAGCGCCATTCGCTCATCGCGCGCGGCCTGACCCGGGCGCAGATCTACTCCGAAGGCTATTGGCGCCCCGGCCGCATCGGCGGCCACGACCACGTCGAGGAGTAGCCCTACCCGTCGAGCGTGATGGCGGCGGCGCGGCGCTGCATCGCGATCATGGCGGAGCGCAGCAGGAACTGGCGCGCACGCTCGGGATCGGCGGCGGTGTCGCGCAAGGATGCCAGCGTCGCCCGCCGCCGCTCGGGATCGCGCTCCTCGAGCCGGCGCTTGTTCTCGATCGTCTGCTGCTGCACGAATTCGACGGCGACGGTGCGGCGCTGCAGATCGTAGAGGTCGAGGAGGCTCTGGTCCGCGCCCTCCAGAATCATGTGCGCGAGCTTGTCGGCGAGGTTGGCCGCGTCCTGGAAGCCGCCATTCAATCCCATCCCGCCGATCGGATTGTTGACGTGCGCGGCGTCGCCCGCGAGCAGCACGCGCCCCGTGCGGAACCGCGCCGCCACGCGTTGATGCGTGACGTAGAGGTTGCGGTGGACGATCTCGTAGCGCTGCGATGAGGGAAAGAATTTTTGCAAGCGGCGCTGGGCCGCTTCGTCGCTCAGCAATTCCTCTTCGCTCAGCGCCGGTTCCGCGGGAAAAACGGTGCGCCACAGGCCGGGCGGCCCGTCGGCCGCGATCTTGAAGCAGTTGCACCATTCATCGGGATCGGCGAAGTAGCTGCGCGGTCCGTAGCCGCGATGCGTCGCGAAATCGAACGGCGTCGAGAAGACGATAAAGCGCTCGGGCCAGGTGAAGCCGTCGAACGCGAGACCCGCCGCCTTGCGCACCGCGCTGCGTCCGCCATCGGCGCCGATGAGCCAGGCACCGTCATGGCGCTCGACGCCGCCGGGTCCCATCGCCTCGACCGTGACATGGTCGGCGCCCTGCGCGACGCCGGTCACTTCGCGGCCCCACATAAGCTCGACGTCGCGCATGCCCGCGAGGCGCTCGATCACGAGGCCCGCGGTCTTGAACTGCTCGCACTGGACGACGAAGGGATAGCGCGTATCGGCGGCGAGGAGGGCATGGTCGAACTCCGCCACCTTCTCGCCCGACGGCCGGTCCCAGAACTGCACCACCGGCGCGACCAACCCGACGCGCATCATGTCGTCGACGAGCCCCGCCTCGTCCAGCACCTCGAGCGTCGCCGGATGGGTCGTCGCCGCGCGCGGATCGGCCTGGGGGCCGGGATTCTCGTCGAACAATCGCACGCGGATGCCGCGGCGCCCAAGCAGCAGCGCGGCGAAGAGCCCCACCGGCCCGCCGCCCGCGATCAGAACCAGCGGTCTCTCCTGCGCCATCGAAACCCGTCCAATGCCTGCGAAGGCCGGCGTTCTTGAACGAGGGGGTCCGGTCTGTCAAGCTTCGCTGCCGGCAGCGAAGGAGCCCGACATGCACAAGGTCGCGATTGCCCAAAGCGTGATCGACCGCGTGACCGCGCGGCGGGGACGGGAGCATTGCTTCGACGATCTCGACCCGGCCAAGACGGCGCTCGTCGTCGTGGACATGCAGAACGCCTTCATGCTCGAGGGCGTGGGCCACGCCGTATGCGACGAGGCGCGCGAGATCGTGCCCAACATCAACCGCCTCGCCCGCGCGACCCGCGATGCCGGCGGCATCGTGGTGTGGGTGAAGACCCTCTTCACCAAGGACTCGCTGACGCAATGGTCGCATGGCTGGGAAATCCTCACGCCGGAGCGGCGCGCGAAGCGGATGGAGGCGCTGTCCGCGGGCGGCCAGGGCTATGAATTGTGGCGCGCGCTCGAGCCGCTGCCGCAGGACATGACCATCGACAAGCAGCGCTTCAGCGCGTTCCTGCCGGAATCCTCCGATCTCGCGACGCGGCTCAGGGGGCGCGGCATCGACACCGTGCTCATCACCGGCACCGTCACCAACGTGTGCTGCGAATCGACCGCGCGCGACGCCATGATGATGAACTTCAAGACCGTCATGGTGACGGACGGCAACGCCGCCGCCAACGATGCCGAGCACAACGCGTCGCTGACCGCGTTCTATCTCACCTTCGGCGACATCATGTCGACCGAGATGCTGGTCCGCTGCCTGGCGCGCAACGCGCCGGGCGCCGCGGCCGCGCAATAGCAGGACGGAGCGCCGCATGCTATTCAACAAGCCCCATCTCGAATTCCATCCCATCGACATGACCAGCGGATGGGAGACGATGGAGGGCTATCCGCCCACCATCCAGCAGAAGATCCTGGCGAGCGACCTCGACGAGCAGCGCCGCAAGGGCAGCCGCACGCGCCTCCTGCGCTTCGAGCGCGGCGCCTTCACCACCGCGCCTTTCGTCCACGAGCACTGGGAAGAGGTCTATCTCGTCTCGGGCGATCTCGTGGTCGGCAATGACGCCAAGGGCAAGGGCGGCAAGCCGTTCTTCGCGCCCACCTATGCCTGCCGCCCGCCCGGCGCCGCGCACGGACCGTTCCGCTCGGACACCGGGTGCCTCCTCTACGAGATCCATTACTTCGACGAAGCGAAGTGACGCGGGCGCGATGAAGCTCGCCATTCCCGATCTCATCTCGCCCTCATATTTCCCCGCCGCGGCGGCGGTGGAGCTTGGCTTCTTCAAGGAGGAAGGGCTCGACGTTTCGCTCGAGCTCGTCTATCCGGTCGATAATTGCTATCGCCAGTTGCGCGACGGCGCGATCGATTTCGTCGGCGGCTCGGCCCATTCGGCGCTGGCGGCGTTTCCGGAGTGGCAGGGCGCGAAGCTGCTCTGCGCGCAGGGCCAGGGCATGTACTGGTTCCTGGTCGTCCATCGCGAGCTGGGCGCGGCGCGCGGCGATCTCTCGGTGCTGAAGGGCCGCACCATTGGCGCGGCGCCGTGGGTCGACATGGGGCTGCGGCGACTCCTCATCGCGGCGGGACACGATCCCGCGCGCGAGCGCATCGCCATCGCGCCGGTGCCGGGCGCGTTCTCGGGCGGCAGCGTGAATTTCGGTTTGGCCGCCGCCAAGGCGCTGGAAGAGCGCAAGATCGACGGGTTCTGGGCCAACGGCATGGGCGCAGAAGTGGCGGTGCGCGGCGGCTTCGGCACCGTGCTGATCGACGTGCGCCGCGGCGACGGCCCCAAGGAATGCTTCGATTACACCATGGCCGCGCTGGCGACGACCGATGCGCTGATCCAGCGCTCGCCCGAGACGGCCGCCGGCGCGATCCGCGCCATCGTCAAGACGCACCGTGCGCTGAAGGCCGACCCCGCGCGCGCCACCGCGGTCGGGAACAAGCTCTTCCCGCCGGCCGAGGCGGCGCTCATCGCCGAGCTCATCCGCCGCGACCTGCCCTATTACGACGCCACGATTTCAGAGCGATTCGTCGCCGGCATGAACCAATTCACGCGCGACCTCGGCGTGCTCAAGAGCGACGTGCCCTACGCGCAGGTGGTGGCGACGCAGTTCCGCGATCTGTGGCGCGGGTAAAGGAACGGGCCATGCTCAACGAGACCACGATCGAGGTGCGGGGCGTCAGGCTCAACATGCGGCGCGGCGGCGCGGGCGCGCCGCTCCTGTTCCTGCACGGAGCGCAGGGCTACGCGGGCTCCGGGCCGGCGCTCGAGATGCTGGCGCGGCGCTTCGAGGTGCTGGCGCCCGATCATCCGGGGTTCGGCCGCTCCGACGTGCCGGACTGGCTCGACGACGTGCCCGATCTCGCCTTCTTCTATCTCGACCTGCTCGACGCGCTCGGGCTCGAGCGCGCGGCGGTTGTCGGACATTCGCTCGGCGGCTGGATCGCGCTCGAAATGGCGGTGCGCTCGACGCGGCGCATCAAGGGACTGGTGCTCGCGGCCCCAGCCGGCATCCGCATCGCCGGCGTGCCGCGCGCCGACATGTTCATCTGCACCCCGGACGAGCTGGCGCGGCTCCTCTTCGCCGGCGACGGCTGGAAGGCGTGGACCGAGGAGCAGCAAGCGGGTCCCGACGCCCTCGACATCATCGACAAGAACCGCTTCGCTGCCGCCAAGTTCTGCTGGCAGCCGCGCCTCTTCGACCCGAAGCTCGAGAAGTGGCTGCATCGCATCGACCGGCCGACACGCATCCTGTGGGGCGAGGAGGATCGGATCATTCCGCCCGCCTACGGACGAAGGCTGGTCGAGCTGATCCCGGCCGCGAGCCTCGCTCTGATCCCGCGCGCGGGCCATTTGCTTCCCGTCGAGGCGCCTGACCGCTTCGCCGACGAGACGCAGCGCTTCATCGCGGGGATCGCGTCATGAAGGTCCTGTTCTTCCACCTGATGCCCTACGCCTATCTCGATCTCAATTATCAGGAAAAATACAAGACTGACTGGGTGGTGCTGCCCAATACCTATTTCGATCCGGTCAAGGGGCACGAGCTTTACAACCGCTATCTCGACGAGCTCGAACTCGCGGCCGAGCTGGGCTTCGACGGCGTGTCGGTCAACGAGCATCACCAGAACGCTTACGGCCTCATGCCGTCGCCGGTGGTGATGGCGTCGGCGCTGGCGCGGCGCACCAAGACCGCCAAGATCGCGATCCTCGGCAACGCGTTCGGACTGCGCGAGCACCCGCTGACCCTGGCCGAGGAGCACGCCATGATCGACGTGCTAACCGGCGGCCGACTCATCTCCGGCATGGTGCGCGGCATCGGCGCCGAGTATTTCTCGTTCGGCGCCAATCCCGCCTTTTCGCATGCCCGCTTCCAGGAGGCGCATGACCTGGTGATCCAGGCCTGGACGCGGCCCGGCCCCTTCGCGTTCGAGGGACGTCACTATAATTTCGAATACGTGAATGTGTGGCCGCGGCCCTATCAGCAGCCACATCCGCCGATCTGGTGTCCCTCGCTCGGCAGCACCGAGACGGTCGAATGGGCGAGCCACAAGTCACGCCGCTATGTCTACATCCAGAATTTCAGCCCGGTCGCGGCGGTCATTCGCTATCTCAACATGTATCGCCAGATGGCCGAGCGCACTCACGGCTACACGGCGAGCTCCCACCAGATCGGCTGGGCCGCGCCCATCTATGTCGCCAAGAGCGACGAGGAAGCGGTCGCGGAGGCGCGGCCCCATATCGAGGCGCTGTTCACCAAGTTCCTCACCTTGCCCTTCGAGATGCTGTTCCCGCCGGGCTATCTGTCGATGCAGTCCCTGAAGGGCATGCGCGCGGTGCGGCGGCCGGCGATCCAGGGCGGCAAGGTCTCGATCGAGGGGCTCATGGAGACCGGCATCTTCCTGTGCGGCTCGCCCGACACGGTGCGAAGGAAACTGATCGAGAGCCACCACGCGCTGGGGTTCCAGAACTTCCTCGCGGTACTGCAATTCGCGACCTTGCCACGCGCACTGACCGAGAAGAACGTGACCTTGTTCGCGCGCGAAGTGCTGCCGGCGCTGCAGGCGCTCACCGACAAGGACTATGCGGGCATGGCGGAAGCAGCCGCCGAATAGAGGAGGAACAGCATGGCGCGACTTTCGGGACGTGCGGCGATCGTCACCGGCGCGGCGCAGGGAATCGGCGCGGCCTACGCCAGGGGCCTCGCCGCCGAGGGCGCCAAGGTGTGTCTCTGCGACGTCGAGTCGCCGGAAAGCGTGGTGCGCGAGATCAGGGCCTCGGGCGGCCAGGCGATCGGCCGCGTCTGCGATGTGACCGACCCCAGCGCGGTCGCGGCGCTGGTGCGCGCCACCGACGAGGCGTTCGGCGGCGTCCAGGTGCTGGTCAACAACGCCGCGCTCTTCGGCAAGATTTCGCAGAAGCCGTTCTTCGAGATCAGCTCGGAGGAATGGGACCGGGTGATGGCGGTCAACGTGCGCGGCCCCTTCGAGTGCGTCAAGGCGGTGCTGCCGGTGATGAAGCGGCAGCGCTACGGCAAGATCATCAACATCGCCTCGGGCACCGTCTTCAAGGGCGTGCCGATGATGCTGCATTACGTGACGTCCAAGGGCGGCGTCATCGGCATGACGCGGGCCTTGTCGCGCGAACTGGGCGAGCACGGCATCTGCGTCAACGCGATCGCCCCGGGCCTCACCTTGAGCGAGGTGGTCAAGGGGCGGAACGATTACGGCGCGCTCAGGACCGCCAACGTCGCGACGCGCGCCCTGAAGCGCGAACAGGTGCCCGAGGACCTGGTCGGCACGGTCGTCTTCCTCGCCTCGGGCGACAGCGACTTCATGACCGGCCAGACCATGCTGGTCGACGGCGGCTCGGCGATGCATTAGCGCGGGCCGTGGCGCGCCCGCGCGCGATCGATTAGACTTGGGCCTAGCAGACGCCCCGCCCCAGGGAGGACCGACATGGATTCGAGTTTCCGCGACCCCGCGCTCGAGGAGTTCGACACCACCAGGCTGCTCGCCAACGCGCGCGAGCAGGCGGCGAAGCGGCGCTATGACGACTTCATGATCGTCGATGTCGACGCGCACCACTACGAGAACGAGTCGCACACCGAGATCACCGATTTCATCGAGGACCCGGTGTTCCGCAACGAGGCGCGCGTGCAGGGCTGGGGAAGGCGCGGCGTCGCCGACGCGGACGCCAACTACCAGAATCTCGGCGGCCGCATCACTCGCATCCGCCACCGCGCGAAGGAGCAGACGCCGGCGGGCGAGAATCGCGACATCACGCTGACCCTGCGCTGGATGGACGCGATGGGGGTCGACGTCATCTGCCTCTTTCCGACGCCGATGCTGTCCTTGGGCATGTCGCCCCGGCCCGACAGCGAGGTGCAGTTGGCGCGCGGCTACAACCGCTGGCTCTGCGAGAAGGTGCTGGCGCACGAGCCGCGCATCCGCTCGATGCTCTACCTTCCGTTCAACCATCCGGAAGGCAGCATCAAGATGGTCGAGGATTTCGCCGACAAGAAGGGCGTCATCGGCTTCATGGTGACGGCGCCGCGCCAGCGCGGCGTGTTCGACAACGCCTACATGAAGCTCTACGCCATGCTCGAGGAGCGCGGGCTGCCCTTGGCCTTCCATGGCGGCTTCTCGTGGCAGGAGCAGTCGTTCCAGCTCGCCAACCGCTTCATCGTGGTGCACGCGCTGGGCTTCACCTTCTTCAACATGCTGCACCTCTCAAACTGGATCATGAACGCGCTGCCGGAGCGGTTCCCCAAGCTCAAGGTGATCTGGATCGAGAGCGGCCTCGCCTGGGTTCCGTTCCTGATGCAGCGGCTCGACAACGAGTACATGATGCGGACATCCGAGGCGCCGGGCCTGAAGCGCAAGCCCAGCGACTACATGCGCGAGATGTTCTTCACGACGCAGCCCATGGAAGGGGTCGAGAACCGCAAGGCGCTCGAGGTCAGCCTCGAGATGATGAAGGCCGAGACGCAGCTTCTCTACTCGTCCGACTATCCGCACTGGGACATGGACTTGCCGAGCACGATCTACGACCTGCCGTTCCTCAGCGAGCAGGCGCGGCGCAATATCCTCGGCGAGAACGCGCGCCGCCTGTTCAAGCTCGACCCGGTCCTGTCGCCGGCGAAGCTTTTGCGGCGCGCCCAGCGAACGGCGGCGCAATAAGGCGTACCCCATGACGACGCGACGCCGGGTGCTCGCGGGCGCGGCCGCGGCAAGCCTGGGCTTCCCCGCCATCATCCGCTCCGCGCGCGCGGCCGAGCCGGTGACGCTGATCACGCCGTTCGGATTCGATTCCGATTTCATCGACCTGATGAACGCCTATTCGGGCGGCCATCTCGCACGCGAGGGGCTCGACGCCAAGGTCCTCGGCGCCACCGGCACGGTGCAGCACATCCAGGCGGTGATCGCCGGCCAGGCGGATTACGGGCGCTTCTCCGGCATCGACTTCATCCGCGCCGTCGGCGCCAAGGACGCGCCGCTCAGGGCCGCGGCCACCATGCGGCAGAATTCCGGCTTCCACGTCGTGTCGCTCAAAGAAAAGCCGGTGAAGTCGGGCGCCGACCTCAAGGGCAAGACCATCGGGCTCCTGTCCTACGGCGGTACCACCCAGACGTTCATCGAGGTGCTGCTGGCCAAATCGGGCATGGCCAAAGAGGACGCGAACCTGCTCGTCACCGGCAACAGCCCGGGCGAGGTCGATCTCATTCGCCAGGGCCGGATCGACTGCTTCATCTGCACCTATTCGGTCGCCTATGTGCTGCGCCAGACGAAGGAGCCGCTCGAATTCCTCTCGGTCGACTTGCCGGTGCCGGCGCCCGGCCAGGTCCTGCACGCGACCCGCGAGACGTTGGAGAAGAAGCCCGAGCTCACGCTCAAGGTGATGCGCGCGCTCAAAGCCTCGATGGAGGAAATCATCAAGGGGCCGATCGAGCCGATCTTCGAGCGCGCCGCAAAGGATTTCGAGATCCCCGGCGCCAAGGACATCGCCATGCTCTCGGCGCAGCTGCGCCAGGCGATCGGCGACAACTGGTACGCCGACGGCAAGCCCGAGACCTTGCTGCGCAATTTGCCGGGGCGCTGGAAGGCAGGCTGCGACGCGCTGCGCTCGGTCGGGTTCGCCGACGTGAAGGACCCGACCTCGCTCTACACCAACGCGTTCCTCGACAAGCTCTAATCCGCCGCCGCCGCACGCCGCGCCAGCGCCGTCCATTCGCGCCACAGCGCAATGAGCGCCGCCATCACCGCCGGCCCCAGGAACAGCCCCACCAGCCCGAACGCCTCGAGCCCGCCGAGGATGCCGAGCAGCACCCAAAGGAACGGCAGCTTCACCGCGCCGCCAATGAGCGCCGGCCGCACGAAATGGTCGGCGACGAACACCACGACCGTACCCAGGCCCAACAGGATCGCGGCCGGCACCACGCCCGATTGCGCGAGCAACACCAAGGACGCGATGCCGAACACCACCGGCGCGCCGAACGGGATCATGCCCAGCACCGCGGTCGAGCCGCCGAAGAGCGCCGGATGCGGCACGCCGAGCAGCAGGTACGCCATGCCCAGCAGCAGGCCCTCGGCCAAGCCCACCAGAACCAGCCCGTTCACCGTGCCGCGCACCGCCAGCACCATATGCACCCCGACGCGGCGTCCCTGCGGCCCCACCAGCGCGACCGCCAGATCCTCGAGCTGGCGCACCAGCCCGTCGCCATCGCGATAGAGGAAGAACAAGGTCAGCAGGGTGAAGATCAGCACCGTCGAGCGGCGCGCGAGCTGGGTCCCGATCTCCCGCGTCCAGTCCACCACCGTGCCGCGGTCGAGCCGCCCCAGCAGCTCCGTCACCGCATGCGGATCGGCGAGATTGTTCTGCCACCATCGCGCGACGTAGCCGCCCGCCAGCGGCAGCTCGCCGAGCCAGTCCGGCAACGGCACCCCGGTCTCCTCGAGCGAAGGGAGGAAGCGCGCGACGAACAGCGCCTCGCGGCCGAGCGCGATTCCCATCGTCACCAGCGGCACCAGGAACACGCAGCCGACCACCAGCGTGAAGGCGAGCGGCGCCAGCACAGTGCCCTCGCCCGCGCCCGGCATGACGCGCCGGAACCGGTCGTAGAGCGGCCACGTCGCCACCGCGAACACCGTCGCCCAAATGAGCGATGGCAGGAAATCCCACAAGATCCAGAGTCCCAGCGCCGCCAGCGCGCCCGTGAAAAGGAAGCGCGCGACGCGATGGGCGGGCAAGGGCGGGGGATCGGCGTGCATGGCTGGTGGGCCGCATTATAGACAAGGAGCGGCGCAGCCGCCTCCTTGTGGCGGCCGGGCCGGCGATGTGTTAGGTCTCTGCCGCACGCAAGAAATCGAGGCGCCGATGGCCAAGATCCGACATCTCGCGATCTATACCGACGATCCGGACCGGCTCGCGCAGTTCCATATCGACGTGTTCGGCCTCGAGAAGACGCAAAAGTCGCCCTCCAGTCCGCCGCCGGGCCGGCCCTATATCGAGGACGCCGCGCGCGACATCGACGGCAACAAGTTCGACCTCTCCACCACCGGCCTCAGGAGCGAGGACGAGCAGGTCGAGCGCGACAAGTCTGCTCGCGAGCCCGCGAGGGTGTGAGGAGCGGCGCCGCGACAGAACCCACGCAGCGCGATCCGCCGGATCAAGGCGAGGCGCATTTCCGCTTCGGCGAGAATTGGCTCTCGTTCCTCGACAGGGTGACGCCGGAGAGCATCGCCGAGGCCGGGCGCGGGCTCGAGCGGCTGGTGGATCGCGCGGCGCTGAAAGATCGCCGCATTCTCGACATCGGCTGCGGCTCGGGCCTGTCGATGCTCGCGGCGCTGCGCCTCGGCGCGGCGTTCGTCGAGGGCGTCGACATCGACCCCGATTCGGTCGCGGCCACGCGCGCGCTGCTCTCCCGTCACGCGGTCGAGGGCACGTGGTCGGCGCGCGTCATGAGCGTGTTCGATCTCGATCCGGAGCGCCTCGGCCGGTTCGATGTCGTGCATAGCTGGGGCGCGCTCCATCACACCGGCGCGATGGGACAGGCGATCGACCGGGCCGCCGCGATGGTGGCGCCCGGCGGGCGGCTGGTTCTGGCGCTCTATCGCCGCAGTCCGATGTGCGGCTTCTGGAAATGCGAGAAGCGCGTTTATGCCGCGGCGCCGCCGCTCGTTCAGGCGCTGGCGCGCGCGCTCTACAAGACCGCCTATGTCGCGGGGCTGGTCGTAACCGGCCGCAACCCGCGGCGCTACATCGCGCAGTACCGGTCGGTAAGGGGCATGGATTGGGCGCACGACGTGCACGACTGGCTCGGCGGGCATCCTTACGAATCGACCGAGCCCGGCGAGGTAACGGAGGCGCTCGCCCGCATGGGCTTCGTCATGGAGCGCGTGTTCGAGCATCGCTGCGCGCTCTTCGGACTTCTCGGTTCGCATTGCGACGAATATGTCGCAATCCGTGGGCGGGATTAGCGCGCGAGCGCGTCGAGGATGGCGGCGAAGTCCACGGCGACAGTCGCGATGCGATAGTGTTGCCGCACTTCGTCGTTCCCCCAATCGTCGTCCCTGCGCCGCTCGACATGGGCCACGGCTGCGGCGAGCGCGCTTGCGATCGCTTGCGGCGAGGCCGGATCGGCGACCCAGCCGCCCATCGCGCGGATGAGCGTCGCCGCTGTCCCTTCGGGCGTGATGCCGACGATCGGCCGGCGCGACCCCAGATAATCCACCAGCTTGCTCGCGAGAAAGACGCTGGTCGCGGCCGGCGCGTCGATGTGCAGCAGCAGATCGGCCGACCGCATCAGCGCCAGCGAGTTGGCATAGTCGACCGGCGCGCAGAACCGCACCGTGCCGGCAAGCGCCTTCGCCTCGGCGCCCGCGAAGCGGCGCGAGACTGCGCCGATGAACTCGACGCGCAGGCGCTGCAGCAGGGCCACGTCGTGCCGGGCAAGCAATTCCAACCCTTCGAGCAGCGGCCCCGGTCCGCGCCGCGCATAGAGAGCGCCCAGATACCGCAGCACGATCGGACCCGTCGCCTTCTCGCGCGGCGGATAGAGGGTCTCGTCGAAACCATGCGGCAGGAGTCCAGCCTTGCCGCGCCAGGATTCGGGATGGTGCGACATCACCAGATCGAGCGTCTCGTGCGACGTGAAGAGCACCCGGTCCGCCGCGCCGAGCACGCGCCGCTCCAGGCGCCGGTTCGCGACGCGATGAAGGAGCGGCAGGACCGCCATCGGATTATCGGCCCAGGGATCGCTGAAATGCGCGATCCAGCGATTGCCGAAGCGTCGCTTCAGCGCGAGCCCGGCGAGGTGGGACGACATGGGCTGGCCAAAGGTCACGATCAGGTCGGATGAGCCCGGCGGCGCCCGTGCCGCGATCTCGCGCGCACATTGGAGCGCCCAGGGACGCTGCGGATCGGGCGGGGCGACGATCCCGCGCATCGCCCGCGGCACGATGCGTCCCCACGTATCCGGTTCGGCGATGCGATGGATGGATCGCTTGCCATCCTCGCAGCTCGCGTCGCCCGCGCAGTAGATTTCGATGGGTCGGTCCAGCGCCGTGGCGAGGCGCGCGACCTGGACGGCGCGCGGCTGGACGATCGGCGGATAGGCCCAGGAGAGAAAGATCAGCCGCACGCCCACGCCTCGAGCCAGTGATCGAGGATGAGGAGGTTCCACACCTTGTGCTGCGCCGCCTCGTCGCCGCGCCGCGCGAGATCGAGCGTGCGGCGCGCCGTACGCAGGTCGAAAAAGCGATCGAGGCGCCGGCCGCTGATGAGCCGATCCTCCGCCCAGGCGCCGAGCGGGCCTTCGAGCCAGCGATAGGCGGGCACCGGGAAGCCGCGCTTCGGCCGCTCGATGATCGCTTCCGGCAGGCGGCTTCGCGCGAACGCGCGCAAGATCCGCTTCGAGCGGTAGCCCGTTTCATGCGACCCGACCTTCCACGCCAGTGGCAAACGCGCGCACCATTCGGCGAGGCCGTGATCGAGGAACGGACAGCGCAGCTCGAGCGAATTCGCCATGCTCATCTTGTCCGCCTTCATCAGCAGGTCCTCGACCAGCCACGAGCCGGCATTGACCTGCTGCAACTGGTCGATCGGCTCCGGCGACCGCGCCGCCTCGTACCACGAGCGGATCAAATCGTCGGTCGACTCCATGACCGCCGCGTTGCGCCACAGCGCGCGCTTCTCCGCCTCCGACCAGACGCGCGTCATGTGCGTGGCGCGTGCCGGGAACAGCCCCTCGACGCCGACCCGCGTCACGTCGGTCAGCACGTCCCTCATCCGCGTTGGGAGAAGCCGCGCGGCTTGCGCGAGCACCGATCGCGGCACGATGCGCAAGAGAAGGCGCATTCGGTCGATCGTGCGCGCCGTTTGCTCGAGATCGTAGCCGGCGAGCATTTCATCGGCGCCCTCGCCCGACAGCACGACCTTCACCGCCTTCCGCGCCAGCCGGCTCACGAAGAACAGCGGCACCGATGCAAGATCGGCCAGCGGCTCGTCGCTGCAGCGCACGAGATCCGGCAGGAAGTCCAGGAACTCGCGCTGGCCGATGACGATCTCGTCGTGGCGCGTGCCGAGCCGTGCCGCGACCTGGCGCGCAAACGGCGTCTCGTCCGCCTCGCCGCCCTCGGCGAAGGCGACCGAGAAGGTGTGGAAGGCGCGATGGCCCAGCTCGACCGAAGCCGCGGCGACTGCGCTCGAATCGAGTCCGCCGCTCAACAGCACGCCGACCGGAACATCCGCCGCCACCAGCCGCTTCTCGACCGCACCGAGGAACAGCGTCTCGAATTCGCCGACATAGTCGCGGCCAGGATCGGCCGTCTCCGATTTGAACGCGAGCGACCAGTAACGCGCGAGCGTCGGCGCCTCGCGCCGGTCAAGATCGAGCGTGAGCGCGGTGCCGGGCGGCAGCTTCTTGATTCCGCGCCACACCGTCGCCGGCCCCGGCACATAGCGCAGCGTGAGATAATGATGCAGTGCCTGCGCATCGATCCCGGGACGGTCGTCGAGCGCGGCGATGATCGCCTTGGCCTCGCTCGCGTAATAGAAGACGCCGCCCAGCTCGGCGTAATACAGTGGCTTCTTGCCGAGCCGGTCGCGCACCAGATGAAGGCGCCGCCGCGCCGCATCATAGAGACACAGCGCGAACATGCCGTCGAGGCGATCGAGCGCGTCAAGCGAGCGCTGCTCATAGAGGCGCAGCACCACTTCGGTATCGGATTGCGTCCGGAAGACCGCGCCGCCCGCCTCGAGCTCGCTTCGCAGGGCGCGGTAGTTGTAGATCTCGCCGTTGAAGACGATTCCGGCACCGCCGGCGCCCCACATCGGCTGATGGCCTTGCGCCAGATCGATGATGCTGAGGCGGCACATGCCGAAGGCGATGCCGTCGGCGGCGAAGTCGCCCTGGTCGTCGGGGCCGCGATGACGGATCGCCGCGATCATCCGCGCCACGGCCGCGCGGCCGGCGTCGGCCGAAAGCCCTATCGCCCCGGCGATCCCGCACATCGCCCGCGCTCAGCCCCGGTGGCCTTCGATCCACAGGCTCCAGCCGAAGCGGCGCGCCCACGGCTTCTTGACGAAGCGCGGCAGCACGTGACCGAGGCCGGGAAGAACGAACGGCAGGATGCCGTCGAGGTCGGTCCCGAGCACACGCAGCCGCATGTCGCGGCTGTGCGCGCCGAAGATCATGCGTGCTTCGGATTTGGCGATTGGCCAAGTGTGCGGATTGCCTTCCTCGCGCGCGCCGTCGCCATAGCGCGAGGCGAGCGCGAGCGGTGCAAGGAAGCGGGATTCGCGGTGCAGGAACCCCTCGAGAAACCGCACCATGTAGCCATAAAGGAAGGAATGGCGGTGATAGAGCATCACGCCGAAGCCGCCGCCCGGCCGCAGCACGCGCACCAGCTCCGCGACCGAGCGAGAAAGATCGGGCGAATGATGGAGCACGCCCCAGGAATAGACATAGTCGAAATGCTGGTCCGGAAACGGCAGCCGGCGCGCGTCGGCCTGGCGGATGTCGCCGTCGAGGCCGGCCAAGGCGAAGCGCCGCCGCGTCTGCTCGATCGCGACCGGCGTGAGATCGACCGCCGTCACGCACGCACCCGAAGCGGCCCAGTTGGCGGCCATCGCGCCCATGCCGCAGCCGATCTCCAGCACGTTCCGGCCGCGATAGGCGTCGTAGGCGAAGAGGCGATCGAACGGACGGCGGCGGTGGAGCGGCGCGTTCCACGCGTAGAGCTGCCGGTCGGCGCGCTCGAAGAATTCGCGTGAGCCCAGTTCCGCCTCGCCGCCGGCGTAATCCGTGGCACCGTGGGTGCGCCCATAGGTCATCGGCCGCGACGACCACCAGTCGGTGATGAGCTCGCGCTCGCTCATCGCCGGCCGCGCGCGAGGTCGCATGCGAGAAGCACCGGCGTCGCGGCCAGGAAGGCGAGGCCCATGAGCACGTCGAGCAGCATGGTCCGCTCGAGAAAGCGCCGCACGCGCAGCGCACGCGCCGTGGCCGGGTCCAGGAGGAAGACGCGGCGCCGTCCGTTGAGCACCTGGATGGCGGCGCGGGGCGCATGCACGCGCACCCGACGCTCGAGTCCGCGGAAGCCGATGCCGATCGCGTCGGGATAAAGCAGCACGATCTCCGCCGCGCCCGAAATCCTGGTCTCCCAGGCCGGATCCGCCGCCACGTCGACGAATTCCGCCTCCGGCCAATGCTCGGCGAGGCGCGCGCGCATATAGGCTTCCGAACGCGGGTTGGCCTTGAACCACTGCGCCTTGCGCCACAGCAGGCGCGGGTTGCGCCAAGTGACCGCTTCCTCCGCCAGACCCGCCCACGGATCGCGGAACAGCGCGACGAGAGGCCCGCTCATTGCAGTTCGCTCACCAGGTGCGCGAAGGTCACGGGCTCGGCGAGGCGCGCGAGCTCTGCCATCGCGGCGAAGAATTCCGGCCGCCCGGCGACATGGCTCGGATCGGCGTAATAGTTGAGGATGCCGGGACCGCCCGCGAGCCTGCGCGCGAGGCCCACCGTCTCGTTGAAATAATCATCGACATCGAGCCCGTGTCCGGGCGACGCGAAGCAGCCCCAGCTGTCGATGATGGTCAGCGCCCGCGTGCCGCCGCCGGAGACAGGGAACTCCTTGACGCCCAGCGCGTCGAACACGGGACCACGGCTGAAAGCGAAGAACGGCGAGGTCGAGCTTGAGAAGCGATAGCCGAGGCGCCGCAGGAGAGCGTGGAGGAAACGGAGCTGCGCGCGGTTCTGAAAGGTGCCGAAATGCGGCGTGCGAAACCCTTGCGGCGCGGTGCCGAGGACCGTGCGGATGGCGCGGTCGCCCGCGACGATGTCGTCCTCGATCGTCGCGAGCGGCTGCTGGTCGTAGAAGAAGCAGCTGCGATAGGCGCCCGCGTCCGTGTCGAAGTAGGTGTGGCGGCGATTGCCGTGATTGAGGAACTCCGCACCGGTGGCGGCGATCCGTCGATAGGTGTCGGCGCCTTCCGCGAGCAGCTCGCCGGGCACCGCGAAGCAAGGCGGGATGCCGCATTCGCGCATGCGGCGCTGCACCTCGCCGGCGGCGCGGATGTCCTCCTCCGTGTCGCAATCGAACGACACGATCAGGAACAGACGCCGCAACCCCGCAGCAAGGGCGCGCTGACGGTAGCGGCGAAACAGGCTGTCGCGGTGAAGCCGCGACCACAGATGAAACCCTGCCTGGGCGGGATTGGCGGCGGCCCTGCCGACGCGGTCGATGGCGGCGCGGATCATGGGCGTGCCGCCTCGCGCCATTCGAGAAGATGCGCCACGATCTTCTCCGCGGCGTGGCCGTCGCCGTAGAAATCGGGGCGCGGCGATGCGCGATCGAACGCGAGCATGGTGCGCGAGGCGGCGAGTATTGCGTTGGGCTCAGCCGCCGCCAGGCGGTTCCAGCCGCTCTCGACCGTTTCGACCCATTCCGTCTCGTCCCGCACCGTAACGCAAGGGGCGCCGTGGAAGAACGCTTCCTTCTGCACGCCGCCCGAATCCGTGACGACGAGCCGGGCGCAGGATTCGAGTGCGATCATGTCGAAATATGAGACGGGCTTGACGACCCGCAACGATGACGAATCCGACGCGCCGCCCGACCGCGTCAAGGCCGCCACCGTGCGCGGATGAAGCGGAAGCAGGACTTTCATGCCCGTATCGCGCACCACGAGATCGAGGCCCGCGACGATGGCGGCAAGCCGCTTGGCGTCGTCGGTGTTGCCGGCGCGGTGGATGGTGGCGAGCACATAATTATGCGGCGCGATCCCGAAGCGGCGCCCAAGATCGGCCGGGGACGGCGCGAATTGCCGATAGAGCCTAACGCAATCGTACATCACGTCCCCGACCGCGCACGCGCGCGCACCCATTCCTTCGCGCTCGAGATTGCGCCGGGCCGTGTCGGTGCCGGTGAAGAGCAGATCGCTGAGTGTATCTGCGGCGATGCGGTTGATCTCCTCGGGCATATCCTTGTTGCCCGAACGCAGTCCGGCCTCGATATGCGCCACGGGAATGACGAGCTTCGCCGCGGCGAGCGCGGCGGCGAGCGTCGAATTGGTGTCGCCGTAGACCAGCACGAGGTCCGGGCGGCTCTCGGTGAGGCACGCCTCGAGGCCGCGCAACATCGCCCCGGTCTGCTCGGCGTGCGTGCCCGATCCGACCTCGAGATTGCGGCCGGGCGCCGGCAGGCCAAGCTCGACGAAGAACACGTCGCTCAAGGCGGCATCGTAGTGCTGGCCGGTGCGGATCATGGTCTCGGCGATGCGGCCGCCGCAATTGCGGATGGCATGGCTGACCGCGGCAGCCTTGATGAATTGCGGCCGCGCGCCCACCACGCTCGTCACCTTCAGAACCATCGCGCGCTAGGCCGCATTGGCGAGGCCGATCGTCTCACGATAGAGCGCGACGGTGCGCTCCTCCATGCGGACGGGATCGAACGTATTCCGCGCCTTGCGATAGGCGAGCTGCCCCAACTCCATGCGCCGCCGATAATCGCCCAGGAGGCCGGCGATGGCGGTCCGGTAGCCCTCCGGCGAATTCTCGCATTCGACGATCCAGCCGCCTTCGTATTCCGCGATGGCGATCGTGGGATGCTTGTTGATGACGATGGGCAAGCCGGCCAACGCACCCTCGATGATCGTCTTCGACATGCCCCAATAATCGCAGTGCGATACGAGCAAATCGTAATCGCCCAGCGACGCGCACAGCTCCGCGTTGGGCATCGAGCGGATGAATTTCACCCGGTCGGCGCATCCCAGCTCGCGCGCCAGCGCCTGAAGCGGCTGGTGCAGCGGACCGTCGCCGATGAGCGTGTAGGAGCAGTCGAGCGCGGCGACCGCGCGGACGATGTTGGCCGGATTCTTCTCCGGAAGCTGGCGGTTGACGGTGAGGAGCCGCGGCGGGCTGCTGAGCTCGTAGCTGCGCTTGTGCCTGACACTGGCGCCGGCGACGATGTTGTAGATGAGCTCGATCCGCTTGGCGCCGAATTCGCGGCCGTAGCGCATGATCGGCGCATAGACCGCGATGACCGCGTCGGCGTCTTCCAGCGCCGCCCGCTCGAGCTTGGCGCGGAACTTGGCCTGGAGACGACCCATCGCCGTGGTCCGGTCATCGACGTCCCAGACGCCGTGCAGCGACACGACATAGGGGATGCCGAGCTCGCGCTTGATGCGCCGCGCGACCATGCCCTCGAGGAAATTGTTGTGCGTTCGCACCAGCTGCGGCTTGATTTGTCGCGCCAGCTCCGCGCCCCGGCGCAGGAGCGGCTCGATCAGCGGCAATTGCCAGCCCATTGTCTTGAGGAAGAAGAGCCGGCGCGAGTCCATGAGATTGTGGAGATAGAGCCGCGCCCTTCCCACCATAGGCTGCACCGCGGCGGGATCGGGCCGGTCGTCGTTGAGCATGACGATGTGGACTTCGCCGAACAGGTCGCCGGGATTGTAGTAGCGCGGCGCGATCTCCCCTTTGAGTATGATATCGGAGAGGCGGTCGGGGATGATCACCATGAGGCGGTCGGCGGCGATCGTCATTTGACCCCCGTCACGATCGCCCAGGTTCCAAACACCTCTTGCAGCACGGGCGTAAGCAATCGCCACATCGCTCCTTCATGTCGCTCGCTGGTCGGCAGCAAGCCGCATTGACGGAAGCCGCATTCCTGCGCGAGGCGCCGCAATTGCCACTGGGTCCAGCACGGATAGGGCACGCCCTCGCGCGCGGAGAGGCGGCGCTGGGTGCGGCGGTTGTAATCGAGCAGCAGCAGCCGGCCGCCTTGCTTCAGCACGCGGTGGAACTCGGCGAGGGTGGCGCGGTGATCCGGCATCAGGAAGAAGGCCGATTTGCACATGACGAGATCGAAGCTCTGCGCGCGAAAGGGCAGACGGTCGCTTGCGGCGGCGGCGTCGAGCCGCCTTCCGGCGGTCGGCGTGTAGGGCACATCGGTGATGTCGACGCCGACATAGCGGCCCTTCACCGCCGCGCGGTAGCCGGCCGGCCCGCAGCCTACGTCCAGCATGACCGACCCGGCATCGACGAACCGCGCCAGCAGACGCGCGACGAAAGGCTCGACGAACGGCAGCGTGCCCGGCGACGCGTCCATCACACGAGGTCCGTGCGGGCGCGCGCGATCTTGCGGACCTTGAGGATCTGCGTCGGCCCGAGGAAGGGCAGGACGCGAAGCAGCGCGCGCTCCAGCATTTTGCCGGCCCGCTCGTAGCAATGGTCGCAATAGGCGAAACCGTTCACCGCGAGAAGCGTCATCAACGTGTCCGGCGTCCAGGCATAGATGTGCCGGTTCCATTCGACATTGGCGAAGTAAATCTGCATCGCCATGCGCGGCTGGCGCCCGACGAGCCGCGCCGCCGAATTGCGCAGCTCCAGCGCGAAGAACATCAGCATCTGGCGCCAATAGAACGGGTTAGGCGCGCTGACGAGGAGAACGCCGCCCTGCTTTAGCACGCGGTTGATCTCCTTGATGGCGCTGGCCGCGCCTTCCAAGTGCTCGATCACCTCCTGGAGCGTGACGCAGTCGACGCTGTCATCGGCGAATTCGAGCGCATAGGCGCTCATGCGCCGGAAGCGGTCGCGCAGATCCGGGTGGAGCAAATGCGCGATCCGGACATTGTCCTCGAAATAGTCGATGCCGAGGACGCGCTTTCCCGGAAAAAGCCGCGCCGCCGCCGCGACGAAAGCGCCGGAATAGCAGCCGACATCGACGATGAAGTCGCCCTCAATGCGCTCCATGACCTTGTTCTGCCGATCGCCGAGCCTTTCCCCGGCAAAGGCGGCGCGGCATTCGTCTGCAGTGAGATTTTTGCCGTCGACGAGATAGAGCCCGGCGTCATCCGGCATGCTGGTGACCATTGGGCGAAGGCGCGAGGCGGCGGTAGAGCGTGCGCGCCAGGCGGTATTGCAGCTTGTCGCGCATGCGCTCGAAGCGCGGAATGGCGACCGGCCTTCCCATCCATTTCTCCTTGAAGGCGCGGATGCCCTGCTCCTTCTCGTTGCCGGGGTTGGGATTGAATCCTGCAAGGTCGAACAGCCGGTCGCCGAGCGCGCGATGAACCTGGAACGCATGCCAGTGCAGCAGGTCCTGAACCGGCACGTGGGCTTCGCGGGCAGGAAGCGTGCGCTCGGACATGATTTCCGTCGCCACTCCGTTCCAGCGGTAGGTGCCGAGCGTGCCGAGCACCTGTCCGTCGCGATCGAAGGCCATGAAATAGCGGTAATGCCGCGCTTCGTCCAAGTGCCACCAGTGCCGCTCCGCGCGCCCGGCTGGCGCCTCCAGCCCGAACGCGCGTCGCGTGGCGAAAAGCGGCCGGCTGAAATTCTCGACATAGTCGGCCGCATCGCGGCACTCGCGCACGGCGAGGCCGAACTCGCCGCAGCGCCTGATCCCCTTGCGCGCGGACTGGCGGAAGCTCGCGAGGAGTGCTGCGTCGGGACGCGCGATATCAACGAGCGCCGTCATCCACGGCGCGCAAACGTAGCCCTGCGCGGCGTAGGTGCCCTCGATGTCCGGATCGCGGAGCCAAGTCGCGTTGGGCGGCGGCGAAGTGAAGACCAAGCCGGCGGCGCCGAGGCGGGCGGCGAGCGCGCTCGCATCGTCGAGGATGCGGGCAAGCGCGCGGGCCGGATGCGCCGAGGCGATCACCGGTCCGCCGAAGCATTCCAGCACGCCGCCCCGTCCCCGGAGCGCCGCCCGTGCGACATCCCGGATCGAAGCGATCGGCTGACGGCGATATCCCAACAAGGCGGCGGCAACGCGGCGGTCGCCGTCGCGCAGCTCGAGACAGTGGGGCGCGGCGCCGTTGATGGCTTCGTGGATGCGCGCCCAGTGGCTGGTCTGGGTGAAGCTGGATTCGGCCCCGACATCGCGCATCCAGGCATCCCAGTCCTCGGGCAGGTTTGTCATCGTTGCGACAGCCCGCGGTAGATGTCGATGAGAAGCGATGCGACAAGGGGCGCATCATGGTGGCGCACGACCCATTCCCGGGCCTCTTTGCCGAGCGAGCGGCGAAAGGGGAGGTCGCCGGCGCGAAGCAGCGCCGCGAGAATCTCGTCCTCGGTCGTGGCGCTCAGGACCGGCGGCAGATCGCCATAGCTGCGCTTGGCGCATGCCGCATCGACATGAACCAGTACCGGCCTCTCGCACGCCATCGCTTCGAGGGTGATGGTGCCGAAGGCGCCGATGTCGAACTGGTCGGCGATCACATCGGCCATGTTGAGATGCGCCGTCAGCTCGGACTTGGTCATCTCGGCGCGGAATGTGACGTGGGCCGCGATCCCCAGCGCTTCGACGAGGCGGTGCGCGGCGGCGCGGTCGGGTCCGCGGTCGAGGAGCACGAGATGGCCGCGTCCGCCCTCGCCGAGCATCCGCGCGAAGGCGCGCACCAGCCGGTCGTTGCCCTTGGTGGAGGATCGCCCATGCGCGTCGTCGCTCTCGCCCCAGTCGAGATGGGACGGCATGAAGATGAGCAGCGCGTCCGGCGTGCAATAGCGGCGCTCGACCTCGCGCGGCCGGAAATAGCTGGTGTCGACCGCGAAGGGAAAGAACCGCGCCTGCGCGAGATGCAGCCGGTCCGCGATCGGCGGCATGTCGAGATTGAGCAGCAGCACCACCGCGGCGCGCCGGAAGAAGAAGCGGTAAAGCCAGCCGGCATAGCCCGTGCCGGTGGCCGCGACCTCGCGCAGGTCGCTGCCGGTCGCGCAGGCGATGTAGGGCCGGAGGCGCAAGATGCCGAATGCGATGAGCCACGCCCAGGAACCGAACAACGTTCCGGTGAAGGATTGGATCACATCGGTCCGCAGCAGCGACGGCAGCTCGGCCAGGCAGGACAGCGCCGTGCCCGCCCGCGCCCAAATCCGGCCGAACCGCCCGCGCTTGGACGCAGCGACGCCGTAGCGCACCACGGCGAATGTCGCCGGATCGGGCTCGGCGCGCTCTTCCCAGCCCGGGTTGGCAAGCGTGCCCTCCCACGGCGCGAGCATGAGCACGGCGTTCACGCCGCGCGCCGCCACGGGCCGCGCCATCATGTAGGCGCCGCCGGCGACATTGCCGATGAATACCACCCTCATGCCATCGCGTCGGCAAGACGTCCGGCGCCGTCGCGAAAGCCGATCGCCGGCCGATAGCCGAGCTTCGCGATGAGCGCCGAGATGTCGCCGACGAGGCGCGGCGACGGCCGCGTCGGCTGGTTGACGTAAACGGGCGCCCGGCCCGCGAGCGCGCCGAGCATGTCGCCGATATCGCGCAGGGTCAGCACCTCGGTCCCCGCGACATTGACCTTCATCGATCGCGATTGGCCAAGCGCGCGCAGAACGATCTCGACCACGTCGTCGACGAAGATGGGGTTGATCGCGAGGCCGTGTTCGCCGTCCAATGTGATCGGCCTGCCATGCCGCACATTGTCGAGGAGGCGCGGTATGAGACGGTCCGCCTGCTGGCCCGGGCCATAGGCGAAGAAGATGCGCAAGGTCGCGGTGGCGAAGAGATCGGTGTAGTTCTCGACCAGGATTTCCGCGGACAGCTTGGTCGAGAGATAGAATCCCAAGGGTTCGCTCATCACCACCGGTTCGGCGTCCGAGAAGTCGCGCGCGCCCTGGCCGTAGATCCCGCCGGAGGAGGCATAGACGTAGTGCCTCACGCCCGCCTCGCGCGCGAACTCCAGCAACTCGCAGGTCGAGCGCAGATTGACCTCGAACATGTCGCGCGCGCCGCCCGGAAATTCCCGGAAGCGCGCCGATTGCGCGAGATGGACGATCGCATCGAGCCGCGTCGGCAGCCGCGCCCGGTCGAGCGGCGCGGCGAGATCGAGCACGATCGGCGTCACGCCGGAAAGCGCGACCGGCCGATGCAGCACGGCGAAGACCTCGTCGCCCCGCATTGCCATCGCCCGGCACAGGCTGCGGCCGATGAATCCGCCGGCGCCGGTGACGAGAATTCTCATCGTCCGACTTTCCGCGCGACGATGGTGATGCCGGCCTCCTCGACGATTTCACGCTCGATCGCCATGCCCGCCTCGGCGCACCAGGCCCGCACCTCCTCTGCCGACTGGCGATGAGCGTTTTTCGGCGCGTACCAGTCGAAATTGATGTGGTGCATCTCCTCGAGCGTGAGCTCGGGATGATGGAAAGCCTTGAACACGTGCCAATAGACGAAGCGCTGCAGATTGATCCGCCCGGCGGGGATCTGCAGCAGGTCGATGGCCTCGGGGACCTCGATCTCGAGGTCGAGGTCGCCCAGCGCCTTACCGAACCGGCTCAGCGGGCGCAGCGCCTCCCACGCCGCCTCGGGCGTCATGTGCTGGAGCTGCTGGCGGATATAGTCGTCGGTGAATTCGCGCACCGGTCCCTTGCGGCGATAGACATAGAATAGGAAGCGCCCGTCGGGCTTGAGCAGCGGCGCCAGCGTCTTGACGGCGGCTTCGGTCGAATCCGTGTGGTGCAGCACGCCCTCGGAGAAGATGATGTCGACCGACGCCTTCGGCAGCGGCGCCGTCATCAGGTCGGATTGCAGGAACTCCGCCGGCCATCCGCGTTCGCGAAAACGCTCTTGGGCCACGTCGACCGCGTTGGAGACGTCGATGCCGAGATAATGGACGCGCTTCAACGCAGGACCGAACAGCTCGATCGCCGAGACGGAACCGCCGCAGCCCGCGTCGAGCATCAGCGGCGGTTCCGCGCGATCCATGAGCCACGGCGCGGAAGCGACATCGCCATAGCGCTCGATCAGCCATTGCTTAATGCGCACCAGCGATTGCGGGCTCTCGAACGTGTCGCGGCGATGCCACTTGAAGCCGAAGGCATCGGATGTTTGCGCCTGCGCCGCAGAAGTTACCGACTGGCTGCGCAGAATGCCGCCCGACCGGACATAGCGGATGCCGCCGAGGTCGACCGCTCCGCCTTCGCCCGGCATTTGGGCGCCGAGAAGGTCCTCGAGCCAGGTCATGTCTTCGACTCGGCATTTCGCCCGATCCGGGCGAACGACAAGGCCGCCGTCAGATCGGACGGCGTGATGATGCGCAAGACCAGCAGCATGATGCAGTAGACTCCAACGAAGCACAGTTTGAGCAGCACGATCGGCAACACGAAGCCGGAGGGCAGCGCATAGGTCATGACCACGAAGCCGAGGAAGACGAGCGACAGCGCGGCCAACCGCCTGATGTCGTAGGGCAGCGGATGGAGCCGCTGCGTCACCACGGCCAATGCGATCGTGAGCGCCACCTCGACGCAGGTGGTAGCCCAGGCCACACCCAGCATCCCCCAGAACCGCACGAACACGAGATCGAGCACCAGGTTGAGCAAAGCCGCCGACCAATAGAGCGTGGCGAGATACCCGGTCCGCCCGGTGAGGCCGATGCCGAGCGCCGTCACCTGCGTGCTGCCATTGGCGAACATGTAGATGGCAAGCGGCGGGATGGCGCCGGCGGCACCGCGATACGAGGGTGGCGTCATGATCGCGACGACCTCGGGCGCGAAGCAAGACAGTCCCACCGCCGCGACCGATATCACGGTCAGGAAATAGAGCAGGATGTCGACATAGGCCGCCTTGTAGTCCGGCATCTCCTGCCGCATCTTCCACGCGATGGCGCTCCAGCCGCGGCCGAAGGCGCCGGTCACGAGATACATCATGGACGCGATCGACGTGGCGACCGTGAGCATGCCGGCGGCGTCCAATCCCACGAACCGGCTCAGCACGTTGCGGTCGGTGACGGCGAAGAGATTGTTGGCGAGGCCGCTCAAGGCGATGGGCGAGCCGATCGCCGCGTATTCGCGCGCAAGCCGCCGCGAGAAACGCATCCTCAGCTCTCGCCAGATGAAGGCGACGCCGAGGAACGTGGCCGCCAGGTTGGCGACGATCAAGGAGACGAAGAACCCGGTCGTGCCCATGTCGAAGCGCGCGATGAAGACATAGGCGAGCGCGATCTGCACGATCTGACTGCCGAGGCTCAGCGCGATCACGCTCCAGGTGCGGAAATGGATGCGCAGTATGTCCTGCGTGTACGCCAGGATCTGCACGAACGGAACGCCGAGAAACGCCAGCACGATCACCGTCCATCGCGCGCCCGTGCCGAAGAACAGCGCCGACAGCGGCACCGCCAAGACCAGGGCGACCGCCAACACGCAGCCGCTCCACGCCGTGATTGCCCAGAAGCCGGTCGATACCGCGATGACGTGATTGTCGAAGCTGTTCTCCTCGTAATAGGCCCGGATCGCCGCGCCGGAAATGCCGAAATTGGTGATGACCGAGGCGACGGCGCTGACCGCCGCCGCGACGCTGATCACGCCGTAATCGTCGGGCGTCAGAAGCCGCGTGTAGAGCGGGATCGCGATGAGGCCGAGCGACTTCGCGAGCAAATCGCCGAGCCCATAGACGACGATGCTTTTGCCGAGCAGCGCAAGGTGCGGCTTCATTCAGGCGCTCGCCGGCAGCTTCCTGATGAAGGACGGCAGGGCTTCGTCGTTCCACACGTGCCGGACGATGGCGTCGAAGATCGCGCCGACCGATTCGAGCGAATGGTGCTTCTCGACATATTGACGCGAAGCGGCGCCGAGCCGGCGGCGCATCTCGGCGTCGGTGACGATGGCGCGCAAATTCTCCTTGATCGTTTCCTTCGTCGTGCTGACGATGGGACAATCGGCGATGCAGCTTCCGGCGCGCATCTCCGGCGGGACCCACTCCATGTTCGACAGCACCGGCTTTCCCGCCGCCATGCCCTCGACCCCGAACATGGCATAGCCGCAGATGAGCTGCTCGACCACGACATCCGCACCTTGCACGGCCGCGCGCACCGCGTCGTTGGACTGTCCCTCGATCAGGGACATCCGCACCGCGACACCCTCATCGCGAAGGGATTCCACGGCGGCGATGATCTCGTCGGTTCCCTTGATGGCGCGGTGATTGGACGCGTGCACGACGACGATCTCCGCGTCGGGCGGCTTGGCGCGCGCGGCGTCGGCCCGGTTCGGCGACCACAGTTCCATGTCGATGGCGATGAAGTTCGGCACGAAGGCGTCGTGCCGCGGCAGGAAGCCGACCTGGAAGTTGCGGATGACGAAGTCGGCGTGACGCGAGTAGTAGAGGACATTGCGCCGCACCGATGGCGCGCGCGCGGCGAGCGCGGGATCGACCGACATCATGCTGTCGCGGAAGGGGCCGAGATATTCGGGGATGGCAATATCGCTGCCGAAGGGCATGAGGATCATCCGCTTGCCCGCGAGATGGAGAAGCTGCATCTCGATCCGGCGCAGGGGCGTGAGGCCAAGAAAGCCGCCAACGAACAGGAACCACATGACGTCGAACGCGAAAAGCGAATGGACGAAATAGGCGTAGCGCAGGATGTCCTTCAACGTGCCCGAGGGCACGGATGTGGGCAGGTAGAGATCGAACTTGGTCGGTGCCGAGATGCGGTCGCCTTCGCAGACGACGCTGGCGGTGCGGTAGCCATAGCGGCGTAGGGCCTTGGCCGCGTAGATGTTGCTGACGAGCGGCACCGGGCCCCACATGTTGCGCGGCCGCTTGCCCGCTGCGCGGCGCGCCATGGTGAGCGCGCGGGCGACGCAAGCGGCGAGCACGACCAGCGGCAGAGCCACAGGCAGCAGCGCGTAACGCAGCATCGCGTCGGCACGCCTGGCAAGCGCAAGGAACGCGACGCGGTTCATGGCTCCGGATGATCGTAGCGAAGGGCGATGTCGGTGTCGGACTTAACCTCGACCGAGCCGATCCGCCGCGCCGGAACGCCGGCGACGACGGTGCGGTCAGGAACATCGTGGGTGACGACGGCGCCGGCGCCGACGACGCATTGCTGCCCGATCCGCACGCCGCGCAACACCACCGCGTGGACGCCGAGGAAGCAGCGGTCGCCGATCGAGACCGGTGCGTAGTCGTAGCTGAGCGCGCCGCCGGACAGCGCGAACTTGACCGTGTCGTGGGTAAGTATCTGACATCCCAGCGAAATGGAGCAATAGCGCCCGATGACGATCCGTCCGGTGCCGTCGAGCGAGCAGAACGGCCCGATCCAGGTGTGGTCGCCGATCTCGACATCGCCGACCAGCGAGGTCGAATTATAGATCGTGATGTCCTTGCCGGAATCCGTCCAAAAGGCGCCGCGCTCCTTCCACTCGAAAAGATCCTCGAAGAACGGGTTTATGCGGCGGTATTTCTCGCGCGTCTCCGCGCGCAGGTGATGGTGCAGCGCGCGCAAATCCCCGAGCAGCTTGGTCAGGTCCGGGTCGAGAGCCATGCGCGCGCTCCTTCGAAATCCATTGCCGGGCTCGAGGCCAGCGCATCCGCCGCCGCTTCGGCGACCGGCAATCCGCGCCGCCGCGCCTTCGCCATCGCTTCGCCCACTTTCAAGCCGGCGGCGTAGAGGAGAAGCACCGGATAGGGCCCCAGGTGATAGGGCTGATAGCTCATCAGCCCGAAAGGCTGAACGCTGCGCGGAAGATAGGCGATGCCGGATTCGGCGAGACCTTCGACATCGATCGCGCCGGTGACGATGCCGATGGCGATGTCGGGATTGACCCGCTTGATCAGTTCGAAGGTCAGATACCCGCGCGCGCCGAGGAGACAATTCGGGTGCGCATGATCGCAGACGAGGATCGCGTCGAAGCGCTTTCCGTCGCTCTCGAAGAAGCCTGCGAGATCGGAATAGCGGAAGTCGCCGCCATCTTCGCCCGAGAACCAAGTCACCGCGATGCCCGCGCGGCGCAGGAATTCGACCAGCGCGCCGCCCGGATAGGGCGGGTTGCCGAGCACGAGCACATCGCAGTCATGCCCTTCGAGCCCGAGCTCGAACAGCAGCTTCAGTCCGAGCAGCCCGCAATAGGGAACCATGTCGCAAGGCGGGCGATGCTCGTTCGTGCCGAGCACCAGGATGCCGCTCGACTTGCACGCGGCGAGATCGAATTGGGATTCGACGAACTCCCACGTCTCCCACATGAGCGGAATGACGGCGGTCGGCTTCAGCGCGTCGATGAGATCGCGATCGATCGGCCGCACGAAGCCCGAATTGGTCACGATGTCGCTTTCGGCGAGGAGATCGTGCCGGCGCCGGTCGACGATCTCGATCCGGTCCTCGACGCCGAGGCGCGTCGCGAGTTTGAGCGTCGCGTCCGCGACCGCGCGGACGCTGCCGTAGGCCGAGTCCCGCGTCTCGGCGATCACGCGCGCCGCACCCGCGAGCGCGGCGAGGACCGGCGTGCCGAGATAGGCGCCCGACGCCGCCTCGGTGTAGACCACCATGCCGTCAAGCGACAGCTTGAACCGGTCGATCATCCTCGGCAGCAGCCGCCGCACGCGCTGGTCCGACCATCCATAGGGCGGCGTCACGATCGCCCGACCTCGGCGAAGTCGCGAATTTCCACGCCCCCGCCTTCTCTCGCGATGTCGTCCAGCAGGCGCGAGAGCATGACCCGGACGCCGGCGTCGCCGCGCGGGTTGGCGAAACGCTCGAGCTGCTCCGGCGTCGCCTTCGACAGCTCCGGCGTCGCCGCGCGCATTGCTTGATACTGCTGCAACGAGGCAGTGTTCAGAAAAACGTGAATCGGGTGAAACACGTACACCTGCACTCCGGGCGCGATCGCGAAATCGGCGGGCGTCCACCTCGAAGCATCCTTCGAGAGTTCGTAATCGTCGGCCCAGAAGCACGGGATGCGCGTCAGCCAACCGGCGCCGGTCGGGACGCGCACCGCGCGGATATGCGGCATTTCGGGAAGAAGAATGGAGCTGTCAACCCGCACGCCGGTCTGGGACATGATCTGCGCGAGGAGCGGCCCGCTCTGATACACGCCGTGCGTCCGGACGCTAACGGCATTCGGCACCAATGCGCGGCAATAGGCGATGACTTCTTCGTATGTTCGTCCGTGCGAGGAACCCGTCATGAAATTCGGATGGATGCCGAGCTCGAACAGCTCGCCGTGCCGCGCGAGCCGGTCGACGGCCGGAGACGAATGGGTGACGAACCATGTCGCTTTCACGCCGCTCTTGATACAAAGCTCGGCTGCCCGGTCGATCGCGAAATCCGGCGCCCAGTCGAGATCGAACGAAAGACACAGCGTCCGACTGCTCACGCCGCCTCCTCGGCGACCGCGAGGCCGAACCCGTCGCGGCCGAAGCCGTTGCCGCTGTATAAGAGGTATGTCCGTCCATCGTGCTCGAGCGCGTGCGGGTAGGCCATCTCGCGCGAATCGAAACCGTCGGGACCCGGCGCCACGCCGCTGGCGGTATCGTCGCGCGTCCAAGCGTCGCCGTCGGCGGACCAGGCATATCCCAGCCGATAGCCCGTGCGGGCATAGGTGCAGAACCACATCCTCCAGCCGCCCCCTGTTTGCAACACCGTGGGGCTGGCGAGATTGGTTTCGCCGGTAAGCAACGGGACCGTGTCGCCAGGCTCGGGCTGCCAGGATAAGCCATCCTTCGAGCGCGCCGATTTGAGGCGGTAATAGGATTTGGTGGAGGCGTCGTTCCAGCCCGTGCCGCCAAGATGCCACATGCGCCATTGCCGCCCCGCGCGCATCACGCAGGGCGTCGAGACCATCCACGGGCTTTCGGGATTGCGGTCGAAGATGGGCGCCGGCGATAGACGGCGAAAAACCAGGCCGCCGTCGGTGCTTTCGGCGACGCCGATCGCCATGCCGTAACGCGACCCTTCGTAATTCAGGCGGCCCATATAGTACATGCGCAAATTATCGCCGACTTGCATGATGGTTCCGGGATAGACGCCATTCTCGTCGAAATGACCGAGCGCGCCCGGCGCGAACGCCGGCTCGTCGGAGAGCGCGAGAATTTTGGCGGGAGTCCGGGGGTCGATCTCGACAAAGGCGACATGGCCGTAATTCCGCCGGTCGCGCGTTCCGAAATAAATTCGCAGCCGGTCCCTGCCCAACGGCAGCGCGACCGGGCAGGCGGCGTGGCTCACCATCCACGCGCGCTGTCCCTCGGGCCGGAACACGAGACCGCGCTTGACGAAATTCAGCTTTCGCGGCGGCCCGGCGGTCACGCGGTCCGGTCTCCGAATATGGCGGCCACATCGCGGGCGGTTCCGAACCCGGGCGTGACGAGCTTCGTCATCGCGGCGTCCGACCGGTACGCGGTGGGATATCCGCGCGCGAGGTAAGTCGGCTCCGACGCGTCGTTATAGCGGTACTGAATGGCGTAGCGATGCCGCTCCTCGAGATTGGTGCCGCTGCGATGCAGGAGAAACTGCGAGAAGACCAGGACGTCGCCAGCGCGCGTTTCCACCGGCACGAAGTTCATCTTCGCCTCGACCGTCTCCGGAACGCGCATGTACCAGATGTCTTCTTCAGCCTCGAGCAGGCCCAGCAGGTGCGATCCAGGCACGACCTCGAGCGGCCCCAGCGACGGCACGACGTCGAACAGCGAATGCCACACGACGACGCCGTTGAGGCTGCCCTGGACGCTGCGCCAATCCTGATGCGGCGGCGTCTTCCAATGGCCGATGTTCTGTGAGGTGCGCCGGCTCGACAGTGTGACGATCGGGCGGGAGGAGTAAACCGGCTGATCGAGTCCGAGCTCGCGCAGGACGGCGAGCAGCCGCTGATCGCTGCCAAAGGCGAAAAGCGACGGCAGGTTCTGGATGAGCCGCATCGATGCGATGTAGGTCGCGCGGTCCTGGTCGAACAGCTCGAACAGCACGCGGTCGGGGACGCGTCCGTCGGGCCCGCGCGTCACTGCAATGCCGCGTGCGGCGGCGGAACGGGCGAAAACGTCGTGAATCTCCATCACGATCCGGCCGAGCTCCGTCGCCGTGAGCAGGCCCTTCAGCAGGACATAGCCGTCCTTCATGTATTGATCGCGCATGTCAGGCGCCCTCGCGCTCGAAGATGCAGTTGAACAGGCCCTCGTAAAAGCCGCCGCGCAGATGCCTTACCGGATGCGCCGCGGCGAGGCGAAGTCCGGCTTTGGCCAGGCGTGCGACGATCTGCGCGCTGCGCCCAGCCGGCTCGACGAGTTCGACGAGCGCAGAGCGCAGCGCCGGGGTCTCGAGGAGCGCCGACGCGCCGACGATCACGTCCTCCTCGGAGCCGTCGACGTCGATCTTCAGCAGGTTCGGCGCGGGCAGCCCGAAGCGCGCGACGGCATCATCGAGGGCGATCGTCAGGACCGATTGGACGTGGTCCGGCCGAAATTCGCTGGTCTCGCCGACGCGGACTGGGCGGCCCAGAATCTTCATATGGTAACCGGCCTCGTAGCGCGCGCAGTAGATGTCCTGCGATCCGGCTGCGCGACTGGCGGCGATGCAATAGGCCCGCGGGCGTATCGTCAACGCCGCCTGGTTGAGATGAAGGTTCATCTCGAGCGTCGCGTAGTTCTGCGCCTCCGCCTCGAAGGCGATGACGCGCAGACGCGGGACGATCGCGGCAAAGATCGTGTAGATGCCGTTGCTGGCGCCGACGTCGAACAAGGTCTCGCCGGGACGCGCCGCGCGCAGCCAATCGAGCGTCTCCGGCTCGGATGTTGCGGCGCTTTCGGCGAGCTGGCGCAGGATCGCGTTGGGCGTGTGGAAGCGGATCGCGGCTCCGTCCGTGACCCACTCCATGATCGATGCGTCTGGGCCGGTCATGCGAGCCTGATCGCGATGGTCCATTCGTAGGGCGGCGCGCCGTGCAGAAGGGCGATGCGGCGGCCGAAGCTGCGGCGGCAATGCTCGAAGAAAAAGCAAGGATCGCCGTAGTAGAGATGGGGCTCCCGGTAATCGACGTGCGTAGTGAGAAGATTGAACGCGAAGCCACGGCGGCTGAACGCGGCCAAATTCTCGAGCGTCCTCAGGATGTGCTCGCGCCATGCCTCTTCGGAATGCGTAAGGCGGACATTGAAGATGCCGCAGGCGAAGGAGAAATCGGCCGGCTCGTCCAACCGGTCGCCGACCCGGAATTCGCCCTCCGGAAATTTCGCGCGCGCGCGCGCGACCATCTGCGCACTGATATCGTAGCCGCGGAAATGCGCGACCGCCACGCCCGCCTCGCGCAGGAACGGCAGGAACGCGCCGTAGCCGCAGCCCAGATCGTTGACGCCCACCGCGCCGTCGGACGGCTCGATGACGCTCGCGAGCTTGCCGAAGCGCAGCCGATGCTGCGACGGATCGCGCCAGCCAACCGCCGGCGAGGATTCGCCGTGCTGCGCCAGGCTCGCCTCGTAGAGCCCGGCGACCGCGCCCAGGTCCAAGTCTCCGCTCACCGGAAGAACCAGCTGCTGTCCTTGGCGAATTTCTTCAGTCGCTCGGGCATGTAGACCTCGCGCGGGCCGGTGTTCTTCTCGATCACGGCGCCCGCGCCGATGAGGTTGTCGTCGCCGATCGAGACCGAATCCGCGATCGCCGAGTTCACGCCCATGAAGCAGCGGTCGCCGATGCGGCAATGCCCGGACACGACGACGTGGCTGGTGATCATGCAGTATTTGCCGATACGGCTGTGATGGCCGATATGGTTGCCGCTCCACACGATCGTGCCGTCGCCGATGCTGGTGAAAGGCTGCAGCGTGTTGTCTTCGAAGACGAAGACATTGTCGCCGATCTCGGTCGCGCCCCACTGGGTCGCTTTGGAGCAGACATAGCTCAGGAGCTTGTAGCCCTTGGCGCGCGCCGCGCCGCAGAATGTCTCGCGCAGCGTGTTGAGCTTGGCATATCCCACCGCCACGAACATGTCGTATTCAGCGGGGGGAAAACGCTCCTCGATCGTCTCGAACGCGACCAGCGGGCGGCCGAGATAGGTGTCCGATGCGATCACGTCCGCTGTCGCCGTGAAGGCGGCGACGCGATAATCGCTGTCGGCGGCGAGATAGAAATCGACCACCTCGGCATAACTGCCGGTCCCGAATACGACCGCGCGCTTGCTCGCCTGGGTCATCGCTCCTCCAGCGCCGCGTACGGCACGACGTAAAATCCCGGATAGGCAGCGGCGAGCTCCTGTGCGCTGCGCGCCAGGATGCCTCGGTCGTTCAGCTTCACGTAGTAGCGATAGCGGCGCTCATCGGCGCCCCATTTGGCCTTGAAGCGCCAGACGCCCGTCTGGCCGACCCAGGTCCCGCCCCAATTCCACCACGCGAATCCGCGCGCGGCGGCGTCGATCATCGCCTGGTGGAGAATGAGGGCCATCGGCTGGACGTTGCGCTCCTCGGCGCGGGTGACCGGCGTGAAATACTCGACGGTGCGGTTGAAATAGAACAGCAGCAGCGCCGCTACCGGCTGTCCCGAGCGCTCGGCGACGTAGATGCGATAATCCTCATCGGCGCGGAAATGGCGCGGAATCTTTGCGAAGAAGTCGGGCTCCTTCGGCTTGCCGCCGATTTCCGCCATGTTGGCGACATGCACCTCCTGGAGGAAATCGAATGCGTCGTTTTGCACCGAGACCGCGACGCCGGAGGCGCGGGCTTTGTTGATGTTGCGGCGGGCGCTCGGATCGATACGTTGCGAGATCGCCGTTTCGCCGCCCGCGAGCGAGGTGAACTGGCTGATGCGCTCGTCGACGAGGTCGTGGGCGACGATCGGACCGGCCGATGGCGTCAGAGGATGCGACACCCAGGTCGCGGCGAGGATGCCGGGCGCGCCGGCGAGCCGGTCGAACTGCCCCGCCAGCGCCGCCGCCGCCTTCTCGTCCAGCGCGAGCGCGCCGCCATTGCTGCCGAAATAGGGAAGCGAGTTGAGGACCCGCCCCCACGGACCGTCGCGCTCCATGATCGGGAGCACGCCGGCGATGCGGCCGTTCCGCCGCGCGAGCCAGTAGGTCGACCGGCAGCCCAACAGGTCTTCGAGAAACGCGCGATAGGGAAGGCTGTAATAGAGCAGCGATTCCGGAAGCGCATGGAGGAACTCGTGGTAAACCGCGCGATCAGATGCGAGCATGGGCTCGATCGCGATACCGGCGATGGCAGCGTCGGCGACTGTCACGCGCGCACCCCGCCCAGGAATATGCGGCACCATTCCTCGAGATAGACCAGCGACCAAATGAGGAGGCGCCGGTTCTGCTGGCCCTCGAGATGCTGGTTGACCAGCGCCACGACCGCATCGCGATCGAGGAATTCGTAGATTCGCGCATGCCCGTCGATCAGCTTGGCGCGCACGTAATCGATGCTCTCGCCGCGGAACCAGCTCGCATCGGGCGCGGAGAAGCCCTGCTTCTCGCCCTCGGTGACGTCGGCGGGGATGTAGCGCTGCATCGCCTGGCGCAGCAGCAGTTTGCCGTCGCGGGTGCGCTCGAAATATTTGAGCGTCTTGGCGCCCGGCTCGTTCTCGTTGAGCTCCACCACCTCGCCGAGCTTGCCGAGCTTCAGATTGACCGGCACGCGCGACGCGAAATCCACCAGGTCGTTGTCGAGGAACGGCACCCTCGTCTCGAGCGAATGCGCCATCGACAGCTTGTCCTCGACCACGAGCAGCCCGTGGAGGAAGGTCTTGGCCTCGAGATAGAGCGAGTGGTTGATGTAGTCGGCCGGCCGCGTCAGCTCGGGCGCGTGGCGCTGGAACACGTCGCGGAAGATGTCGCGCGTCCACACGTGCTCGACCTCGGGCCAGATCGGGCGGAACACCTTGCGGATCTCGGCGTTGGGGATGAGGCGCTGCCAGAAGCGGTAGTATTTGTCGATGTAGTTCTCGAAGTCGTCGTTGACGACGGCGCGGTAGTAGCGCCACGGATATCCCCCGAACAACTCGTCGCCGCCCGCGCCCGACAGCACGACCTTGCCGAATTTGCTCGCGAGCTGCGCCGCATAGAAATTCGGATAGCTCTGCCCGACCCGCGGCTCTTCCAGGTGCCAGACGAGCCGCGGCATGACGCGTTCCATGTCGCCCGCCTTCAGCACCATCTCGTAATGCTCGGTCTTGAACAGGTACGACATGTGCTCAGCCTTGGCGCGCTCGTCGAAGCCGAGCTCGATCCCCGAGGCCGAATTGAGATCGAAGCCGACCGTGAAGGTCTTGATCTCCGGAATCTGGCGCGCTGCGATCGCGGTGATCGACCCCGAATCCATGCCGCTGCTGAGGTAGCAGCCGACCGGCACGTCGCTCACAAGCTGCCGGTTCACCGCCTGGCGGAAGAGATGATCGAATTCGCGGAGATAGTCGCCATGCGTTCCGCCGCTCGCGGGCTCGGCGAAGCTGAAATCCCAGTAGCGCTCGACCCGTGCCGCGCCGCCGCCGCGCCCGATGCGCAGGAACGATCCCGCCGGCAGCAGGCGTACGCCGGCGAAGAGGGTGCGATCGGTGAAGAAATTCTGGAACGTGAAATATTCCAGCAGCGCCTCGTGGTCGACGCGGACGCGGAAGGCCGGGTGCTGAAGGAACGCCTTGATCTCCGACGCCACCAGGAAGGTCGGGCCGATCGCCGCGTAATAGAGCGGCTTCACGCCGTAGCGGTCGCGCGCGAGCAACAGCTCCTGCCGTTCCCGGTCCCACAATGCCAAGGCGAACATGCCGTTGAGGCGCAGCAGCGCCTTGTCGCCCCATTGCGCCAGCGCATAGAGCAGCACCTCGCTGTCGGAGCGCGAACGGAACTTGTGCCCGAGCGCCTCGAGCTCCAACCGCAATTCCTGGAAATTGTAGATCTCGCCGTTGTAGGAGATGACGAAGCGGCCATCCGGCGTCTGCATCGGCTGGTGCGCGGCCGGCGTCAGATCGATGATAGCGAGCCGCCGGTGGCCGAGCGCCACCGAGCCATCGACGAAGCTCCCCTCCCCGTCCGGACCGCGATGCGCCAGCGCATCGGTCATCCGCCGGAGGATCGCGGCCGAGGCGGGCTCGCCGTCGCGATGGAACACGCCCACGACGCCGCACATCAGGCCAACCCCCGCATCGTCTCGATGACATAGTCGTAATCGTCGCGGCTCATCTCGTTGTGCAGCGGGATCGCCATACTGTTGCGGTCGGCGTCGCGCGACGCGGGGAAATCATTGGGCGCGAGGCCGAACCGGTCGCGGTAGTAGCCGAGCATGTGCACTGCGTGGGTCCCCGGCCGCGCCGCGATTCCGGCCTGTTCCAGCCGTGCCATCATCTCGTCGCGCGCGCAGGGAGAAGCGACGGGGTCGATCTGCACGACGAAGGACTGCCAGGCATGCCGGCCGCCTTCGGGCTCGCGCGGCAGCCGCAGCCAATTAAGATCGCGCAGATGGCGGCGATAATACTCGGCCCAGTCTCTGCGCTCGTCGACGAACCGGTCGAGCTTCTTGAGCTGCACCAATCCCACCGCCGCTTGCAGATCGGTCATGCGGTAGTTGAAGCCGAGCAGGTTGAATTCGGCGAGAATATAGGGCTTCGGTCCGGCGTGACGCACCTCCTCGGGAACGCTGGCGCCGTGATTGCGCAGCGCGGACGCGCGCTTGGCGAGCGCATCGTCGTCGGTCGTGAGCATGCCGCCTTCGCCGGTGGTGATCGACTTGCGCGGGTGGAAGGAGAACACGCCCGCGGTGCCGAGGCCGCCCGCCGGTCGCCCGCGATACTCGGCGCCCGCGGCGCAGGCGGCATCCTCGACGATGTGGACGCCGGCCGGCAAAACCCTGCGAATGGCGTCGATGTCGGCGCACAGCCCGAACAGGTGAACGGGAATAATCGCGCGCGTGCGCGGCGTGACCTTGGTGGCGACGAGCGACGGATCGATGTTGAAGGTGACGGGATCGATGTCGACGAAAACCGGAGTCGCGCCGCAATAGAGCACGACGTTGGCGGTCGCGATCCAGGTGAAGGACGGGACGATGACTTCGTCGCCAGGGCCGATGCCGAGCGCGGCGAGCGCAAGGTGCAGCCCCGTCGTCGCGGAGGTGACTGCAACCGCGTGCTTGACCCGATGACGCTCGGCGAATGCGCGCTCGAACGCGGCGACCTTGGGCCCTTGCGTCAGCCAGCCGCTGTCGATCGGCTCGCGCAGGGCGCGCCATTCCTCTTCGCCCATGCTGGGGCGCGCGATCTGGATCTTGCGCTTGTCAGGCAATCGTCAGGTCCATCTCACGACGCCAGCGCGCGGCGCGCCTCGACTTCGGCCTTGTGCGATTTCCGCCACGCGATCAGGCGTTCCAATCCTTCGCGCAAATCGATTTCGGCGCCGAAGCCGATCTCTGCCTTGGCACGCTTGGGCGAGCCGATGCGGTTGCGCACGAGCGTCGCCTGGCTGCGCGGCGCGTAACTGATCGGCTGGTTGCTGCCGGTGAGCGCAAGCAGCAGCTCCGCCAGCTCTTTGAGCGAGGTGCGGCGGCCGGTGCCGACATTGTAGAATCGGTCGACGCTTTCGGCGCCCATGGCGCACAGATTGGCGCGGGCGCAATCCTCGACCGCGACGAAGTCGAAGGCCTCGCTGCCGTCGCCAAGGATGGTGGGACCGCCGCCCTGGTCGATGGCGTCGAGCATCTTCATGATCACGGCGATATAGGCGCCCTGATAATCCTGGCGCGGGCCGTAGACGTTCATGTAGCGCAATCCGACGAGATTGAGGCCGTAGCGATGGTGGAACGCGCGCGCCATCGCCTCGCCGGCGATCTTGGTCGCGCCGTAGAAATTCTTGTTGTTGAACGGATGGTCCTCGGTCATCGGCTCCTCGACCGCGTCGCCATAGACGGAGGCCGAGGACGAATAGACCAGGCGCTTCACGCCGGCGCGCACGCAGGCCTCGAGCACGTTGAACGTCCCGCGAATGTTCACGTCGAAGGCGGCGCGCGGAAAATCGTGGCATTGCAGCAGCCACAGGGCGGCGAAATGAAAGACGGCGTCCGTGCGCGCCAGCGCCGCCTCGAGGATGTCGGTCTGGCAGATGTCGCCGCCCACTTCGAAGATCTTGACGCGCGGGTCCTTGAGCGCATCGGCGAGATTCTCGGGCCGCCCGCGCACGAAATTGTCATAGACGACGATCTCGCCCACATCCTGCCGCGTCAGTTGATCGACCGTGTGCGAGCCGATGAGGCCAGCGCCGCCGATCACCACCACCCGTTTGCCGCGAATATCCATGGGACGATGCGTTCCTTTTCAGTCGAGCCCGTGCCGCACCGCGTCGACGATCCGGTCCTGGGTCGATGCCTCGAGATAGGGATGCATGGGAAGGCTGACCACGGTGCGGGACAGACGCTCCGACACCGGCGTTTCGCCCGGCACGCTCGGGTAATGCCGGTATCCGGTCTGCCGCGACAGGGGCAGCGGATAATAGATCGCCGTCGGCACGCCTGCCGCCTTGCACGACGCGACGATTGCGTCGCGCCGCGGACTCGCGATCGTGTACTGCGCCCATACCGAGACCGCGCCCGCGATCACCGGCGGCACCGCGATGGAATTGCCGAAGCGCTCGGCGTAGCGCGCGGCGACCGTCTGGCGCGCGGCGATCTCGTCCTCGAAGATCGCGAGCTTCTCGAGCAGGATCGCCGCCTGCATGGTGTCGAGCCGGCCGTTCATGCCGATGCGGACATTGTCGTACTTGTCGCTGCCCTGGCCATGGACGCGCAGCGAGCGCAGGACGCCCGCGAGCTCGTCGTCGTCGGTGAAGACGGCGCCGCCGTCGCCATAGCAGCCGAGCGGCTTCGCCGGAAAGAAACTGGTCGCGGTGGCGAGCCCGAACCGGCCGGTGCGGCGCCCGTCGAGGCTCGCGCCGAAGCTTTGCGCCGCATCCGAGAGGACGAAGAGCCCTTCCTTCTCAGCGATCGGCAAGAGCGCGCGGTAATCCGCCGGCTGCCCGAAGAGATCGACCGGAATCACCGCGCGCGGCTTCAGCCCCTCGCCCTTGGCCCACGCCACCGCGCGCTCGAGGCTCGCGGGGTCCATGTTGAAGCTGTCCGCGAGCACGTCGACGAAGACCGGCGTGGCGCCGAGCCAGGCCACGATCTCGGCGGTCGCGACGAAAGTGAAATCCGGCACGAACACGGCGTCGCCCGGCTTCACCCCGCGCGCCATCAGCACCAGCGCCAGCGCGTCGGTGCCGTTGGCGCAGGTGACGCAATGCCGCGCACCGCAGAAAGATGCGAGCCGCCGCTCGAGCTCGGCGACTTCGGGCCCGAGGATGAACTGGCCGTGCTCCATCACGCGCCGCACGGCGGCGTCGAGGCGGGCGGCGATGCGCGCGCGCTGCGCCTTCAGGTCGATGAAGGCGATCGGCGCGCGCGCGGAACTGTCGGGCATGGTCCTACTCCTCGATGAGCGAGAGCGCGCCGCCCGCAATCTTGCGGTAGCGCGCGCCGGAGATGGGGCAGACGAGATCGTCGCCGAGCCGCGCGCCGGCGCGGCTCATCCAGCCGATGCGGCGCGCTGGAACGCCGGCCATCAGTGCGTGGTCCGGCACGTCCTTGGTCACTACCGCACCCGCGGCAATGAAGGCATAGGCGCCGATCGTGTGGCCGCACAGGATCGTCGCATTGGCGCCGATGGTGGCGCCGCGCTTCACCAGCGTCGGCTTGAACTCGTCCTTGCGCTCGATCTCGGCGCGGGGATTGACGACATTGGTGAAGACGCAGGACGGGCCGCAGAACACGCCGTCCTGGAGCGTCACGCCCTTGTAGATCGAGACGTTGTTCTGGATCTTGCAGCCGTCGCCCACGACGACGTCAGGGCCCGCGACCACGTTCTGGCCGATGACGCAATTGCGGCCGATCCGGGTCCGCGCCAGCACATGGCTGAAATGCCAGATGCGCGTGCCCTCGCCGATCTCGGCCGGCGGATCGACGAAGGCGGTCTCGTGGATCTGCACGCCCGGATAGGTCGGATGGCGCGCCTCGTGAATGGGCGCGGGCGCGGCGGTCCTGGCCTTCAGCGCGGCGCTCGCTTGCGCCAGCACGCGCAGCACTCGCATCCCCTCGCGCCCGTCGGTGCGCGGCTTGGCGCCGGTGGCGATGCAATCGAGGAAGTGCTGGCACTCGAGCCGCAGCGGCTCGCCCTCCTCGAGCGCAACGGGCTCGGCCTCGGCCCGCTGCGGCACCGGCAGAAGCTCGCGCCATTCGATGCGGTGCGGGTAGATCACGAGCTTGCGCGCCCATGGTTCGCCATCGTCGAAGACGGCCATGGCGCGGTCGCCGATGACGACGAGCTTCTGTTCCTTGAAGGGATGCAGCCACGACACGAAGACATGCGCCTGCTCGCCGCCGGGAAAGACGAGATGCGTCGTCGTAACGTCGGCGATCTGGCGCTGGAGATGATAGGCCCCTTCCGCCGTGACCCGGCTCGGCTCGCTGCCGACGAGCCCGAGCAGCATCGAGATGTCGTGGGGCGCGAAGCTCCACAATATGTCTTCCTCGCGCCGCACCTTGCCGAGATTGAGCCGGTTGGAATAGAGATATTGCAGCCGCCCCAGCGCGCCGCCGCGCACCAGCTCGCGCAGCTTCACGAAGGCGGGATGGTATTGCAGCAAATGCCCGACCATGAGCTGCCGCCCGGCGCGCTCGGCGAGCATGCAGAGCTGCTCCGCCTCGGCCAGGTCGAGCGCCAGCGGCTTTTCGACGAACACGTGCTTGCCGGCCTCGAGCGCTGCGCGCGTGAGGTGGGCGTGGAGCGCGGCGGGCGCCGCGATGGCGACCGCTTCGATGTCGCGATCGCCGAGCACATCTGCGAACTCGGCGAGCGGCGCCTTGTAGCGTTCGGCGAGCGGCGCCGCCGACCCGCGGTCGGGATCGCAGATCGCGGCGAGCGCGCCCAGCTCCGCGAAATTGCGGACGATGTTCTTGCCCCAATATCCTGCGCCGACGACCGCGACGCGGGCGGGCGGCTTTGGCTTTCTCTGGACCTGATCCAAGCTTGCGTCTTTCATGCTACCGCAGTCCGGGTGACGGGGATGTCACCGGAGCGCTGCGCTGCGGAAACCCGGCGAAAGCGCGCGCCGGGCCGGCTCTAGGCGGCTTCGACCGACGAAGCCGGAACTTCGGTCGCGACGGTGCGGCCGAGAAAATCGAATAGGATCACGACCCGTTCGTCCTCGCCCGCAGCCGCGAGCCGGCCGACGAGAGTGGCGAGCGGACCGTCGTTCATGCGCACCGGATCGCCCGGCTTGAGGCGGCTCGCCGGCGTCAATTCGTCGAAGGCGCCGTCGCATTCGCGCTGGCGCAGCAAGTCGATGATCGCGCCGGGGACGGGGATGGGCTCGTCGCCGCCGCGCACCATGCCGGCGACGCCGATGGTCGAAAGCACCGGCCGCCAGCTCATCACCGCGCGGTCGATACCGACGAAAAGATATGACGGGAACAGCGGCCGCAGCACGATGGCGCGCCGTCGCGCGTGGCGCACCCAGCGTCGATGCCGCGGCAGATATGTGGGATAGCCCTGGCGCCGCAAATTCTCGACCGCCTTCGCCTCGGCGCAGGGACGGGTATGGACCGCGTACCATCGCATCATCGCGCGGCCCCCGCGGACAGCGGCGACAGATGCAGCATCTCCGGCACGACGACGCGCTCGGCGGCAATACCGAGTCGTTCCGCCGCAGCGCGGGCCGCATCGAGGCTCTCGCGCGGCGTGCGCGCGTCGGTGACGACGATCGCGGCGATCGGACCGGCCAACGCAATGGCAGCGGCAAGATCGGCCACCACCGGGCGTCCGCCGCAGCTTTGCTGGCCGGACGCTGCGTCAACGACGCACAGAATCTCGACTTCCGCCTCTGCCGCGCTTAGCACCATCACCTCGGCCAGTTCGCCCGCGCCCCACAAGGCCGCGCGCTTCCAGCCGCGCTCGTTGCAAGCGGCGAGCAGCGACACGGCATCGCGCCGCGCGCGGCGGAAGAAATCGAACGAGACGGTAAGATACTCCGCCGTGAGCCGGCTCTTCTCGGCGAAGCCGCGCGGCGTCAGGTAATAGGTGTAGCGGTTGAGCGGCACCTGGCGGACCTTGATGTAGCCCTTCTTGGCGCAGCGTTTGAGGTACGCGTTGGCGAGGCCCAGCGCGATGCCGAGCTCGCGCGCGAGATGGCGCTGCGTCACGTTGCTGTCGCGCTCGACCGCGCTCAGCATCCCGAGCACGATGCCGACCGCCTCGTCGTTTTTCGCGTCCTCGCGCAAGCGTGCCATGGCGTATTCCTCATACCATGTTCACGGCGCGAACGTAAAGCGCGACGGGGCGTTCAAAACGTGAACACCGGCATTAAGCGGCCGTCCCGCGTCCTGGGCAAGGGAGCGCGCGTGGGCTAGATTAGGGTGGAAAGCCAGCGAGATAGATCGCCATGGGCGCGGATTTCGTGCGGATCGGGGACGTCCAACTCGAGGTCGAGCGACGCGGGACAGGCCGGACCGTGCTTCTGCTGCCGGGCGAGGACGTGCTCGAACCCGACTCGGAGGCCGCGGCCGCGCTCGCCCGATCCTTCGATGTGGTGATCCCCTCGCCGCCCGGCTTCGGCCGCTCCAGCCGGCCGGACTGGATCGATTCGGTCGACGATGTTTCGTATCTTTATCTTTCGCTGCTGGAGCGGCTCGATCTGCGCGACGTTTGCATCATCGGCTGCTCGCTTGGCGGATGGATCGCCGCCGAGATGGCGACCAAGGATCAGTCGCGGCTGGCGAAGCTCGTGCTCGTCGCTCCCTACGGCGTGAAATTCGGCGGCGCGGCCAAGCGCGACATCGCCGACATGTGGACCCTGTCGCCGCGCACGGTAATGGAGCTGAAGTGGTGCGACCCCGCGACGGGCCAGCGCGACATCGCAACCATGAGCGACGAGCAGCTCGCAATCATCGCACGCAATCTCGAATCCTTCGCCCGGTTCTGCTGGGAACCCTACATGCACAATCCCAAGCTCCGCCACCGGCTCGAGCGGATCGCGGTCCCGACCTTGCTGGTCTGGGGCGAGAAGGACGGCATCGTGAGCTCCGATTACGGCAGGAGCTATGCCAATCTGATCCCGCGCGCCGAGTTCGAATTGATCGCCGGGGCCGCGCATTATCCGCATCTGGAGCAACCCGGCCACTTCATGCGCCGCGTTGGCGCGTTTCTGCGCTGAGAAGACAGGGGAAACTGCGATGCAAGCGTGGCACTTCACGGAAATGCCCTATCCCTACCTGCCGCCCGACGCGCCCTCGACCCGCATCAACCTGCCGAGCGTGCATTTCGATCCCAAGATCGGCGCCGATCTCTACAACCGCTATCTCGACGAGCACGCGATCGCCGACGAGCTCGGGCTCGACATCATGCTCAACGAGCATCACCAGACGCCGACCTGCATCGACACGGCGGCGCCGCTCAATCTCGCGATCCTGGCACGGCAAACGAAGCGTGCACGGCTCCTCATCCTCGGCAACCCGGTCGGCCACCGCAACGATCCGGTCAGGGTTGCGGAAGAGATGGCCATGATCGACTGCATCTCCTACGGGCGGCTCGAATGCGGCTTCGTGCGCGGCGTGCCCTACGAAGTGTTCGCGTCGAACGCCAATCCGACGCGGTCGGGCGAGCGGCTGTGGGAGGGGATCGATCTCTGCCTCAAGGCGTGGGCGACCACGGACGGCCCCTTCAACTACGAAGGCGCGTTCTGGCACCGGCGCAGCATCAATCTGTGGCCGCGGCCATACCAGACGCCGCATCCGCAGATCTGGGTGACGGGCTCGACGGACGTCGCGACGCCGCACCGCTGCGCCGAGCGCGGCTATGTCTTCGCCACGTTCCTGCTGCCGCATCAGCAGGTGCGGCCGTTGTTCGACTCCTATCGCGAGCGCTTCGTCGAGCGTGGACTGCCCGGCGGCGGCGGCATCGCCTACATGCCGCTGGTTCACACCGCCGATTCCGAAAGCGAGGCGGAAGGGGGCGCCGAGGAATTGCGCTGGTACCTGACCTCGTCGCGCTCCGAGCCGCAATTTCGCGACCCGCCGGGCTACATGCCGGTCAAGGGCAAGGTCGCGGCGATGAAGCAGGCGGCGAGCGGCGGGGCGCGGAATTTGCGCCAGGGCTCTCTCGAGCAACTGCGCGATCAGGGCATTCTCATTTCCGGCACGCCCGACAGCGTCGCGCGGCAAGTGAAGCGCTTCTACGATTTCGTCGGCGGGTTCGACCATCTCTTGATGATGGATCACGCCGGCTTCATGAGCCACGAGCGGACGGTACGCAGCATGACCCTTTTTGCGAAAGAGGTTTATCCGCAAATCAAGGACCTGCCGCGCACCAAGCCCATCCGCGTCGCGCAAGCCGCTGAATAAAGCGCGGGCTTATCGTCCCTTGACCTGGCGCGATGCCCGCACGTCGGCGGAGAATGCGGTCAAGGCGTCGAGCGTGGCTTGGGCGACGTTGGCGTAGGAATCGACCTTCGCGTCGAGCGATGATGCGGCGTAGCCGATCGCGGTATGGACCAGGCGGATGCGTCCGTCGAGCCACGGGCCGCCGCCGAAGCCGCCGATCACCGGGATCGACACCGCCTGCGCCACGGCAGCGCCGGCCACCGGGCCGGAATTGGTGAAGTCGAGCAGCGACGCGCCCGCTTCCTCCATCAGCTTCGCTTCCGCCACCAGCTTGGTCGTCATCTCCGGCGTCGCCTCCGTGCCGGGCGAATTCTGGGCGCTGTAGGGCACGCCGTATTGCAGCGCGGTCTGGGGCGTGAGGCCGAATTGCCCGAAGACAGGGATGCCGGCGCGGACGAGGGCGCGGATCGCATCGGGGAAGTCGGCCCCGCCGTCGAGCTTGATGATGTCGGCGCCGCCCTCCTTGACGAGGCGGATGGCGGCCTTGAGCGCGCTGTCGGTGCCTTCCTGGAGCGGCCCGAACGGGAAGTCGCAACTGACCAGCGCGCGCTTGACGCCGCGGCGCACCGCCTTGCACACGACCAGCATCTCCTCCATGGTGACTTCGAGCGGATTCTCGTGGCCCCACAGATTGACGCCGACCGAATCGCCGACCGAGACGATGTCGACGCCGGCGCGGTCCGCGATCATCGCGACCTGGTAGTCCCAGGCCACCACGCCGACGCATTTGCGCCCCTCGCGCTTCATCTGCCGCAGCGCGGGCAGCGTGACCTTGTCCGCCATGATGCGAGGGCCCGCTCAGGCCCAGGCGCGGTTGTCGACGATGTTTTCGTAGGTGGCGCCGGGCACCACCATGTTCCACTTCACCGTCCAGTTATAGGTGTCCTCGAAGCGCTCGCGCGTGTAGGGCTGCGGCGGGGCGTGCAGCAGGCGCCAGGTCTGCAGCTCGCTCGGCTCGAGCAGGCCGCCGGTCTCGGCGGTCAGGTAATGCGCGTAGGGCGTCGGGTCCTTCTCCAGCCGCTTCACCGCGCGCGCCTGTGCCCGGAACATCGCCGCCAGGGTCGGGCCGTCGAGATCGTCGCCCGCCGCCTCGCTGCGGGTCGAATGCGATTCGATCAGGATGCGCAGGCCCATCTTCTGCGCGACGCTGATCCAAGGCTCCATCAGGCTCACCGCCGCGACCTTGCCGGCACGCAAGGCTTCGATGCGCTTCAGCATCGTGCCAGCGTTGGTGGTCTTGATGTGCTCGGGCGTCAAAAACCCTTCCATCATCTTGAGCGTGGTGAAGTGCGAGCCGTTGTTGGGCGTCACCGCGATCGCCTTGTCCTTGAGCTGCTCCGGCTCGTAGGCGTCGGAGTCCCTTGTCACCACGATCGCGAAGGACGACATCGAGGCGCCCAGCGCGACGATCTTGCGCCCGCGCAGGCCTTCGGTCTCGGCCTCGACCGCGCGCTTCATGATGCCCCATTCGCACATGCGGTACTGGTCGATGCCGCCCTCGTTGTAGACCGAGTCGAGCGGGCGGTCGAAGACGGAGTCGAACTTGACCATGTGCGAGGTGGTGACCTGCGCCATGCCGGGCGTGGTCACGAACTCGATGTCCAAGCCCTCGTCCTTGAAGTAGCCCTCGTCGCGGGCGACCAGCACGGGCAGGTCATGGACCGCGTTCATGATCGCGAGCTGGGGCTTCTTCATGTTCGTCTGGGTAGCCATGGTGCGTCCTCTTTTGGGCCTCAGCCGATGATCCCCTCCGACCGTTGCAGTGTCAACGGATGAGCGCGGGCGCTGTGATAGCAACCTGCGCCCATTCGACTATGCTTCGCTCCGCTCAGGGTGAGGAAAAGTCTTAATGGCACAAAGAAAATCACCTCATCCTGAGCGGAGCGAAGCGTAGTCGAAGGACGCACGGCCCTCGCCTCAGCAGCATTCGAGGCTGACATCGTCGTCCGCGGCCAGCGCGTTCATCATCCACGACGGCGGAAGGTCGTCCTCGACCACCGCCTCGACCGGCTTGAACAGCTTGAAGTGATGCCGCCTGTCGCCCTCGGTCCAGAACGCGACCACGGTCTCGAGCGGCGGACAGCCGGGCAGCGCGCACGCGACCTCGGCGACCAGGACCGCTGCCTCCTCGGCGAGCCTGAACCGCGCGCGCGTCCACGCGCCCACCCGATCGGTGGCCTGGAGATGTGCGGGGCTTTTCTTCAGCGACCCAAGCATGGCACGCGTGCGGCGGGAAACGTCGCGGTTGACCGGTCGAGCGCCGATCCTAGACTGTCGGCGGCGTCGTGACGATGGCGATAAGGAGTCGCTCGCAATGGCGGAACAGGTGCTGGCGGCCTTGAGGGTGGGTCCGGGCAAGACCGAGATCCGCGAATTCCCGATGCCGGAGATCGCCGCCGACGCGGCGCTGATGAAGATGGAAGTGGCCGGCATTTGCGGCACCGACGTGAAGCTCTACCAGCACCCGCCGGGCCCCGCCGCGGTCATCATGGGCCACGAGAATATCGGAATCATCGCCAAGGCCGGAAGCGAGTTCACCAGGCGCAAGGGCTTCAAGGAAGGCGACCTCGTCTTCGTCGAACACTATGTCGCGTGCGGCAAGTGCGAGTGGTGCCATCTCGGCGAGTACCGCCATTGCGAGAACACCGATTGGCGCAACAACCCGGATTCGATCCGCTACGGCTACACCTCGGCCGAGAAGGCGCCGCATCTGTGGGGCGGCTTCGCGCAATATGTCTATTTGCCGTGGAACGCGGTGGTGCATCGCGTGCCGGCGGGCGTGACGCCCGAGCTCGCGGGCCTGGTGACGCCGATGGCGAACGGCATCGAATGGTCGCTGTTCGAGGGCGAGGTCGGCTACAACTCGACGGTGCTGATCCAGGGCCCGGGCCAGCAGGGCCTGTCGCAGACGGTGATCTGCAAGCAGGCCGGCGCTTCGCTCATCATCGTCACCGGCACGTCCAAGGACGGCGCGCGCCTGGAGGTCGCCAAGGCACTGGGCGCCGATCACGTCATCGACGTGCAGAAGGAGGACCCGCTGGCGCGGATCATGGAGATCACCGGCGGCAAAGGCGTCGACGTGTCGCTCGACTGCACCGCCGGCGCCGGCACCATCCCGATCCTGCTCGGCGTCGAGGCCTTGAAGCGCAAGGCCGGGATCATCGTGGTGCAAGGCGAGATGGCGGACTTTCCCAATTTCCCGATCGGCAAGATGACGGTGAAGTACATCACCATGAAGAGCGCGCGCGGTCACAGCTACCGCGCCTGCGAGCTGGCGCTGCAGCAGCTCGCCTCGCGCCGCTTCCCGCTCGAGAAGGTGACGACCCACCGCTTCGGCCTCAAGGACGTGGACCTCGCCATCCGCTCGGTCGGCGGCCAGGGCGTCAAGGATGTGATCCACGCTTCGCTGATGCCGTGGCAGTGAGGCGCAGCATCTGCCGCCGATGAGCGCGCGCATCCCCGTCACGGTGCTGACCGGCTATCTCGGCGCCGGCAAGACGACGCTCTTGAACCGGATTCTCGGCGAAGATCACGGCCGGCGCTACGCCGTCATCGTCAACGAGTTCGGCGAAATCGGCATCGATTCCGAGCTGATCGTCAGCGCCGACGAGGAATTGTTCCAGATGAGCAATGGCTGCATCTGCTGCACCGTGCGCGGCGATCTCGTGCGCACCCTGCATGGGCTGCTGGCGCGGCCGGGCGCCTTCGACGCGATCCTGGTCGAGACCACCGGCCTCGCCGATCCCGGCCCGGTGGCGCAGACCTTCCTGGTCGATGCGTTCTTGCAGGCACGGATGGTGCTGGATTCCGTGACCACCTTGGTCGACGCCAAGCACATTCTTCTCCGCCTCGCCGACAGCCGCGAGGCGCAGGAGCAGATCGCCTTCGCCGACCAGATCGTGCTCAACAAGACCGAGCTGGTCTCCGAAGCGGAATTGCGCGGCATCGAGGCGCGCTTGCGCGCGCTCAATCCGCTGGCGCCCATTCATCGCGCGCGACGCGCGGACGTGGCGCTCGACCAGGTCCTGGGGCGCGGCGGCTTCGATCTCGAGCGCATCGCGTCGCTCGAAGATGCGTGCGGCCACGAGCACGGCGAACACGATCATGTCCATGACAGCGACATCGGCAGCGTCTCGCTGACCGCGAGCGCGGCGATGGACGGCGCCATGATCTCCCGCTGGCTCGAAGAGGTGGTGGCGACGCACGGACGGGACATTCTGCGCGCCAAGGGCATCATCGACGTCGAGGGCGAGGACCGCCGCCTCGTCTTCCAGGCGGTTCACATGCTGCTCGAAGGCGACTGGCAGCGCGCCTGGAAGCCGGACGAGACGCGCGCGAGCCGCCTCGTCTTCATCGGCCGCAATCTCGACGAAGCCGCGCTCCGGGCCGGGTTCCGGGCCTGCACGGCCATATAAACGAGGAGGAAACATCATGGACCGCCGCGCCTTCCTGCATTCGGCCACTCTCGCCGCCGCGAGCTCGGCCGTCACCGTCGCAGCATCGTCGGCGGCCGAAACGCCCCCCGCCGCGGGCGGGCGCGACTGGTCGAAGCGCGCGCCCAAGGGCGCGCCGGCGATGAAGCGCTTCGACGAGCAGCGCTGGGTGCTCGACAATGTGATCCGCGCCAACGGCATCGACTGGGACCAGAGTCACACCGCTGTGATGGTCCGCTCGTGCGGGCCGGACGTGGTCCCCGACATGGCTTCCTTGCGCGAGAGGGTGAAGCGTCTCGTCGACATCCTCCCGGCCTTCGAGGCCATGGCCAAGAAGCGCGAAGCGCTCGCCAAGGAGTCCGAGCAGTTGGGCGACAAGATCGTCGCGCGCGACAATTACTTCATCGCCGCCAATTACTGGGCCGCCGCGATGTGGACCATCGACGAGCTGAACGACCGCATCAAGATGCAGAACGACAAGAAGCGCGAGACTTTCGCGAAATACATGGCGCTCGCCGACCACCATATCGAATGGGCCGAGCTGCCCTATCGCGGCAAGACGCTGCCCGCGATCTTCCACCTGCCGCCCGGCTACAAGAGCGGCGACAAGGTGCCGGTCATCGTCGCGGTCTCGGGCATGGACGGCAACAAGGAGCGCTCGGTCGCGCTGCACTCGGATTCGTGGATGGAGCGCGGCTTCGCGGTCCTGGCGATGGAGGGGCCGGGCTATTGGGAGGCGCCGGTGCGCGGCCTCTATGTCGACGTGCCGGGCTGGGCCGAGACCGGCAAGACCATCGCCGACTGGCTCGCCGCCCGGCCCGAGATCGACGCCGGCAAGATCGGCATGACCGGCGTCAGCTTCGGCTCGTTCTTCTCGGCGATCATGATGGCGTCGGATTCGCGCTTCAAGGCGTGCGCGGTGACCGGGTGCTGCTACGAGCCCGGCGGCTGGACCATCTTCGAGAAGGCCTCGCCGACCTTCAAGAAGCGTTTCATGTTCATGTCGGGCATCACCGACGAGGCCGAGTTCGACGAATTCCGCAAGACCATCGACTGGAACGGCTACGCCCAGAACGTCAAAGGCGCCTATCTCGTCGCCACCGGCGAGTACGACCAGCTCTGCCCGCTGGAGCACACCGAGACCTTCATGAAGGCGCTCGGCGGCCCCAAGCAGCTCGTGGTCTACGAGGGCGGCGACCATTCCATCGGCTCGACCGCGGCGACATCCAACGGGCCGGAACCGCGGCGCTATCAGGCCGAATGGATGGAGGCGCGGCTCAAGGGCGTGCCGCTCGCGAGCGAGCGCTGGTTCGTCGAGGCGAGCGGCAAGATCACCAAGGCCGCGATCGCCTGAGCAGCACTGCCGCCGGCGCGCGCTGACATTTGGCGCGCGTTTTGCTATCAGAGCCGGAATGCTGACTCTGAATGCGGTGACCGTGCGCCTCGGCGGCCATGTGGTGCTCGATCGCGCCGTCGCCGCGATGCCGTGGCGCGCCCGCATCGGGCTCGTCGGCCGCAACGGCTCGGGCAAGTCGACCTTGCTCAAGCTGATCGCCGGAATGATCGAGGCCGACGGCGGCGCCATTGAGATGCCGCGCGGGGCGCGCGTCGGCTATCTCGCCCAGGAGGCGCCCGGCGGCGCGGCCACGCCGTTCGAGACCGTGCTCGCCGCCGACCGCGAGCGCAGCCTGCTCCTCGCCGAGGCCGAGCGCGCCGCCGAGCCGCACCGCATCGGCGAAATCCACGAGCGGCTCGACGCGATCGGCGCCTATGCCGCGCCGGCGCGCGCGGGGCGAATCCTCGCGGGCCTCGGCTTCAATACCGATTCGCAGCACCGTCCGCTCGATTCGTTCTCCGGCGGCTGGCGCATGCGCGTGGCGCTGGCCGCGGTGCTGTTCGCGGATCTCGATCTCATGCTGCTCGACGAGCCGTCGAACCATCTCGACCTCGAGGCGGAGACGTGGCTCGAATCGTTTCTCAAGTCCTATCGCGCGACGCTGGTCGTGGTGAGCCACGAGCGTGATCTGTTGAACAACGTCGTCGATCACATCCTTCACCTCGAGGACGGCAAGACCACGCTCTATAGCGGCGGCTACGATTCCTTCGCGCTACAGCGGCGCGAGCGCCGGGCGCAGGCCGAAGCGCAGCAGCAGCGCCAGGAGGCGAAGCGGCAGAAGCTGCAAGCCTATATCGACCGCTGGCGCTACAAGGCCCACACCGCGCGCCAGGCGCAGAGCCGCTTGAAGGCGCTCGCCAAGATGGCGCCGGTCGAGGAATTGAGCGAGGACGCGACCTTGCGGATGGATTTCCCCAACCCCGACGATCTGCGCCCGCCGCTCATCGCGCTCGAGCGCGCCGCCGTCGGCTATGTCGCGGACAGGCCGGTGCTGTCGCGTCTCACCATGCGCATCGATCCCGACGACCGCATCGCGCTCCTCGGGCGCAACGGCAACGGCAAGACCACGCTGGCGCGGCTTTTGTCGGGGCAGTTGCCGCTGATGGCGGGAGAGATGACGGCGAGCGGCCGGCTCAAGGTCGGCTATTTCGCCCAGCACCAGGTCGAGGAGCTGGGAACCGAATCGACGCCGTTCCAGCACATGAGCCGCGTGCTGCCGTCGGGCCGGCCCGAGGACGTGCGGGCGCAGCTCGCGCGCTTCGGCTTCTCGGGCGACAAGGTCCAGGTCGCGGTGGGCAACCTCTCGGGCGGCGAGCGGGCGCGCCTCGCGCTCGCGCTCCTGACCCGCGACGCGCCGCACCTCATCATCCTCGATGAGCCGACCAACCATCTCGACATCGAGGCGCGCGAGGCGCTGGTCGAGGCGCTCAACGACTATTCCGGCGCCGTCATCGTGGTGAGCCACGACCGCCACTTATTGGAGCTCACCGCGGACCGCCTGGTGCTGGTCGCCAACGGCACCGCCGCCGATTTCGCCGGCAGCCTCGACGAGTATCGCGAGATGGTGCTGGGCGAAACCGATCCCGGCGCCGCGGATCGCGGTTTCGCTCCCGAGCGCGTGAGCCGCAAGGACGAGCGCCGCATCGCGGCCCGGGCGCGCGAGCGCACGCAGCCTTTGCGCGCGGCGGTCGCCGAGGCCGAGACCGAAATGGCACGGCTTGCCAAGGAGCGCGGCGCGATCGACCGCGCCCTGCTGGAGCCCAAGCGTCACGAAGGAACGAACGGCGTCGGCACGCTGATGAAGTCGCGCGCCGAGATCGAGCGTCGTCTCGCCGCGGCGGAAGCGCGCTGGATCGAGGCCAGCGAAGCGCTCGAACGCGCCTAGACATGAGCGGCGGCGCCACGCAAATGCCGGGCGAGCCTCTGCTCGACGTATCGGGGCTCAACGTCTTTCTCGGACGCGGGGCGAGCGAGGTCCAGGTCATCTCCGACCTTTCATTCGCGATCTGGCCCGGCGAAACGGTCGGCATGGTGGGCGAGAGCGGCTGCGGCAAGACCGTCACCGGCCTGTCCCTGGTCGCATTGCTGCCGGCGGATGCGAGCCGGATCACCGGCCGGATCAGCCTCGAGGGAAAGGACCTCACCAGGCTGAGCCGGCGCGAAATGCAGCGCATCAGGGGCCGCCGCATCGCCATGATCTTCCAGGAGCCGATGAGCGCGCTCGATCCCGTCTTCACCATCGGGCGGCAGATCACCGAGACCATCCAGGCCCATTTCCCGGTCGGCGCGCGCGAGGCGCGCGAGCGCGCGATCGAAGCCTTGGCCGCTGTCGGCATTCCCCTCCCCGCCCGGCGCTACGACGAGTACCCGCACCAATTGTCGGGCGGCATGCGGCAGCGCGCGATGATCGCCATCGCGCTGTCGTGCGAGCCGCGCCTTCTCATCGCCGACGAGCCGACCACGGCGCTCGACGTCACCGTGCAATCGCAGATCATCGATTTGCTTCTGGAGATGACGCGGAGAAGCGGCACCGCGCTCTTGTTCATCACCCACGATCTCGGTGTCGTCGCCGAGACCTGTTCGCGCGTACTGACGATCTATGCCGGAGAGCTCATCGAGGATGCCGGCATCGACGATCTCCTGGCGCGGCCGCTTCATCCCTACACGTCGGGCCTCTTGCGCTCGATCCCGCGGCTGAGCGCGCCCAAATCGCTGCTGCCGTCGATCCCGGGGCGGGTCCCGTCGCTGCTCAACCGGCCGAGCGGCTGCCGCTTCGCGGGGCGATGCGCCCATGCCGCGCCCGAATGCGCCGCGCCGCAGGTTCTTCAGGACGAGGCAGGGCGCAGAGTGCGCTGCTGCCGCCACGGCGAGCTGCGCCTGCCGGGAGCGGTGGCGTGAGCGATGCGCCGGCACGCGACGCGCCGCTCATCGCGGTCGAGGATTTGCGCGTCTATTTCCCGTCCGGAAACAAGCGCGAAACCGTCAAGGCGGTCGACGGCGTCAGCTTCACCGTCGCGGCCGGCGAGACCTTCGGCGTCATCGGCGAGTCCGGCTCGGGCAAATCCACGCTCGGCCGGGCGCTCGTCGGTCTCGTCAGGCCGACCGGCGGCCGCGTGCTCCATGACGGCGAGGACCCTTTCGCCCTGGGCGCGCGCGACTTCGCCCGGCACCGGCGCGACTTTCTCATCGTGTTCCAGGATCCGAGCGCGGCGCTCGATCCGCGCATGACGATCGGGCACAGCATCCGCGAGCCGCTCGATGTCGCCGATGAGACGCCGCGGTCCGAGCGCGACGCAAGGGTCCTGCACCTGCTCGACCGGGTCGGCCTCGATGCCGAGTTCGCGCGCCGCTACCCGCACGAGCTTTCCGGCGGCCAGAAGCAGCGCGTCAACATCGCGCGTGCCCTGGCGCTCGATCCCAGGCTCATCGTGTGCGACGAGATCGTGGCCGCGCTCGACGTGTCGATCCAGGCCGACCTGCTCAACCTGCTCGCCGAATTGCAGCGCGAGCTGGGTCTCACCTATGTCGTCATCACGCACGATCTTGGCGTCGTCGCGCATATCGCGGACCGGATCGCGGTGATGTATCTGGGTAAGCTGGTGGAGCTGGGACCGGCGTCGCGCCTCATGGAAGCGCCGCTCCATCCCTATACGCGGGCGCTGTTGTCGTCCGAGCCGGTGCCGCTGCCGTCAGTTTTGCGCACCGGCACCAAGATCGTGCTGCAGGGGGAAATCCCGAGCCCCATCGATCCGCCGTCGGGCTGCCGCTTCCGTACGCGCTGCTGGCTCGCCGCCGGGCGCTGCGCCGAGGTCGAGCCCGAATGGCGCGAACTCGAGCCCAACCGCTTCGTCGCCTGTCACTTCGCGAAGGCGGCCGAAGACCCCGAAAGCGCGCGCTGACGCGACGCGTCCTTGCGGTTCAGGCCTGCTGCGCGGCGCCGGCGGGAATGCTGCCCCATTTGACAACGTAATCCGGGCCGGAGGCGGCCGTGATGCTCCTTGCCTGAGCGAGGTCGTCATAGACTCCGATCACGTTCCAAGGGGCCATGCGAACCACCAGCCACCCTTCGTGCTGCTGCTTGCCGCCAACCGTGCGAACCGCCATTTTCGTCCTCCGTTGATCGCAAAAAGAAAAACGACCGCCTCTCCCGTCTTGCGGGAGAGGCGGTTCAGATACGACGAAGCCGCTTCCGGGCCGCTCAGTACTCGCCGCCCTCCATGCCGCCGCCCGCCGCCGCGTGGGTCTTCTCCGGCGCCTCGGCGACCATCGCCTCGGTGGTGATGAGGAGACCGGCGATGGAGGCCGCGCCCTGCAGTGCGAGGCGCACGACCTTGGTCGGGTCGATGATGCCGGCCTTCGCCATGTCGACGTAGGTGCCGGTCTGCGCGTCGAAGCCGTGCGTGGTGTCGTTCTTTTCCAGGAGCTTGCCGACGATGACGGCCTCGTCCGCTCCGGCATTGGCGAAGATCTGCCGCGCCGGCGCCTGGAGCGCGCGGCGCACGATGTCGATGCCGACCTTCTGGTCGTCGTTGGCAGGATTGAGCTTACCGAGCGCCTTGCTCGCGTAGAGGAACGTGACGCCGCCGCCGGCGACGACCCCTTCCTCGACCGCCGCGCGGGTCGCGTGCATCGCGTCGTCGACGCGATCCTTGCGCTCCTTCACCTCAACCTCGGTCGCGCCGCCGACGCGGATGATGGCAACGCCGCCGGCGAGCTTCGCCAACCGCTCCTGCAGCTTCTCCTTGTCGTAGTCCGAGGTGGTCTCCTCGATCTGCGTGCGGAGCTGGGTGCAGCGGGCCTGGATGTCGGCCTTCTTGCCGGTGCCGCCGATGATGGTGGTGTTCTCCTTCTCGATCCGCACCCGCTTGGCCCGGCCGAGCATGTCGAGCGTGACGTTCTCGAACTTGATGCCGAGATCTTCGCTGATGACCTGGCCCGCGGTCAGGATGCCGATATCCTCGAGCATGGCCTTGCGGCGATCGCCGAAGCCCGGCGCCTTCACCGCCGCGACCTTGAGGCCGCCGCGCAGCTTGTTGACGACGAGCGTCGCCAACGCCTCGCCCTCGATGTCCTCGGCGATGATGAGCAGCGGCTTGCCGCTCTGCACCACTGCCTCGAGCAAGGGGAGAAGCGCCTGCAAGCCGGGCAGCTTCTTCTCGTGCAGGAGGATGTAGGGGTCCTCGAGCTCGGCGAACATCTTGTCGGCGTTGGTGACGAAGTAGGGCGAGATGTAGCCGCGGTCGAACTGCATGCCCTCGACGATGTCGAGCTCGGTCTCCAAGGATTTCGCCTCTTCGACCGTGATCACGCCCTCGTTGCCGACCTTCTGCATCGCCTGCGCGATCATCTCGCCGATCTCGCGGTCGTCATTGGCGGAGATGGTGCCGACCTGGGCGATCTCGGCATTGGTCGAGACCTTGCGCGAGCGCTTCTTGATATCTTCGACGACCGCTTCGACGGCCATGTCGATGCCGCGCTTCAAATCCATCGGGTTCATGCCCGCGGCCACCGCCTTCGCGCCTTCGCGCACGATCGCCTGGGCCAACACCGTCGCCGTCGTGGTGCCGTCGCCGGCGAGATCGCTGGTTCGCGTCGCGACTTCCTTCACCATCTGCGCGCCCATATTCTCGAACCGGTCGGTGAGTTCGATCTCCTTGGCGACCGTCACGCCATCCTTGGTGATGCGCGGGGCGCCGTAGGATTTGGCGAGGACGACGTTGCGGCCCTTGGGGCCCAGCGTCACCTTCACTGCGTTGGCGAGCGTGTCGATCCCGCGCAGCATCCGCTCGCGCGCATCGCCGCTAAACTTTACGTCTTTGGCTGGCATTGTGTGTCTCCGGTTGTTAGGCGGCTTTCTTCTTGGCGACGGGGTGGTCGAGCACGCCCATGATGTCGGATTCCTTCATCACCATGAAATCCTCGCCATCGAGCTTGATCTCGCTGCCGGACCATTTGCCGAACAGCACGCGGTCGCCGGGCTTGACGTCGAGCGGATGGAGCGTGCCGTCCTCGGCGCGCGCGCCGGGGCCGACCGCGACGACTTCGCCTTCGCTCGGCTTTTCCTGGGCCGTGTCGGGGATGATGATGCCGCCGGAGGTCTTCGCCTCCTGTTCGACGCGACGGACCAGGACACGGTCCTGCAATGGACGGAATTTCATTGGTGGGCTCTCCCTCGGGCGGATTTGGCACTATCAGGGCGAGAGTGCCAATGCGCTGTTCCCTAAATAGGGCGGCGGGCTGCCAAATACAATCAAGGAAATACCGCGAATAGGGTCTGGATGGGCCGGTTCAGGAAAAATAATTCTCCCGCAGAGCTGCCGTTTTCTCTTGCGTCGACAGAAGTTGGGCGCGCGCTTATGGGCTTATGCCGCCGATTTCATTGCAAACCATTGGCACAGAGGGGTTTATGGGGTGGAATCCCGCCGACGATGGCAGGCCGCGACCAGCAACCCCATCGCCCCGGCGGTCAACGCCCATCTGCGATTGCGAAGACCCCGTCCGTCACCCTTTGTCTCACCGTCTGGGCGACAGCGGCCCCCCGGCCATGCTAGTCCAGGCGTCTTCGCCGTCCTGCGAGCCTTGCGACGAGGCCGTCGACCACGGCATTGGCTAGGGCCTTGATGTCGATCTTCACGTCGCGGGCATAGGTGGCCCGGCGCCCCCGCGTTCGCCGCGGGGCCGGAAGTCCCTCGGTAAGTTTTCCATGAGCCCGACCCGATCGGATCAGGTACACCATATTGACGGAAACCCCGTGGTGAGTGCTCAGCGCCTTGGCAGTTTCTTTCGAGGTGAAGATTTTACGCACGGCTGAATCGGTGAGTTTTCTTCTACGTGGCATGTCACTGTGTCCCCAAATAAGGCCCCTTCTATACGATGGCCGCGCGCTTGTATAAAGCCAAGAATCCGCACCCGGCGCGTGCCGCGCACGGCTGGATTGCACGGAACGAGCCTATGCCCTTTTTCAGCTTCCCGGAGGACGCGCGCTGGAATCCGGACTCCGAATCGGTCGAGTTCAGCGTCGCGCTCGGCGACTATGAGGGCACCGTGCGGGTCGCGCGCGCCGTGTTCCGCGGCATGGTGGGACAGTCCGTGTCGGGAGAGAAATGTCTCGAACATTATCACTTGAATCGCACGCAATTCGAGCGCGCGGTCGAGGAAAAGCTGCGCCGCAGGGAGCTCGCCGGGGACGGCAATGTCGATTTGACTGGACGCGATCTGCGGCGCGCCGGCGCTTGAACGAGATCGGCGTCACGGCGCCGGCATCACGGCAGCGATCACCTTGCGCTTGTGCTGAAGCGTGTCGGCCCGGCTGGAGATGCGCAGCTCGAGCTTGATCCTCCCCCGGCGCCACCCTTGCGGCGGGAACAGATGAAAGTGCAGCGTCTGCGCGTCGCTCGGATATTCCTTGCCGGCCGACAGTCTGGTCTTTCCCCGCGCGTCGATCACCGCCGATATGTTGACATGCGGAGAATAGCTCGGGACGGAAGCGGCATCGCCGTGATCGATCGCCACGCCCATTCCCTTCGGGCGCAGCACCCGGCCCGACACGATCTCGGGTGTCTCCGCCAGCCGGTTCCGCACCGCGATTTCGACGGAGATCGCGCCGTCGCCGCGCCACGCGAAGGAAGGCGCCATCACCGGCGCCCGACCCAGCAACTCGTGACGATAGCTGCGCCAGGCGGCATAGCCGGCGCTGCACAGGATCAGCATCACCGCGCCGGCGACGATCGCCGTCGTCACATCCGTCCACTCGAAGTCAAACGGCACGCCGCGTCTCCGGCCGACTCGTTGGCGATGACAGGGGCACTCTAACCAAAGTAGGATCAGGGGCAATATGACGAGCGATCTTCCGCCCGGCGCGAGTTTCAGCCGCAATCTCGACGTGGTGGGTTACAGCGATCTCGAAGGCCGCCCGGCCTTCAAGCTCGCGCTCCATCGCGCCGGTGGCCGCTGGTATCTCTATACGGGAACGATGTGGCATCCAGGCTTGAACATCGTCGAGGTCACCGATCCGACAAGACCCCGCTTCGTCCGCTTCATCGCGGGGCCCGCCAATACCTGGACGCTCCAAGTGCAGATCGCCGAGGGCCGAATGATCACCTCGTTCGAGCGCATCGCGCCCGGCTGGGGCGACACGCCGGGCATGGGCTTCGAGGAAGGATTCCTGGTCTGGGACCTGTCGGACCCGGAGGATCCGAAACGCCTTGGCCACTTCAAGACCGGCGGCAGCGGCACGCACCGCAACTACTATGACGGCGGACGCTATGTCTACGCGACCGGCCTGCCGCAAGGCTATGACGGGCATATCCTCCAGATCGTGGACATCGACGATCCGACCCACCCGGTCGAAATCTCGCGCTGGTGGCGCAAAGGGCAATGGACGGCAGGCGGCGAGAGCGGCGTCACGCACGGCACTGCGCTTCACGGCGGCGCCCATGTGCGCGGCGACCGGGCCTATCTCCCCTACAGCGCCGGGGGCTTCGTCATTCTCGACATCGCCGATCCGCGCAAGCCCGCGCTGGTGAGCGATCTGGCGTTCTCGCCGCCGTTCCAGTCCTTCATCGCCGTCCACACCGCGCTTCCGCTCACGGAGCGCGAGTTGGTGGTGGTGAATTCGGAAGCGATCGCCGAGAACTGCAACGAGCCCCTGGGCTATGCCGGGATCGTCGACATCAAGGACGAGACGCATCCGCGCCTGATGTCGCTGTTCCCGCTGCCGCGCCCGCCGGAGGGCGCGCCCTACCGGAACTTCTGCGAGAAGGGCGGCCGGTTCGGCCCGCACAATCAGCACCAGTGGCAGTACCAGGACATCCTGCTGCAAGACGAGACCCTGGTGTTCCTGACCTATTTCAATGCGGGCTTGCGCGTCTTCGACATCTCGGACGAGCGCTTGCCGCGCGAGATCGCCTATTTCGTGCCGCCCGATCCGGCGGTGCGCCGCGGCGCCCTGCCGAGGACGAGGCTCGTCGCGCAGACCGAAGACGTGCTGGTGGACGCGCGCGGCTTCATCTACATCTCGGACAAGAACCACGGCGTCTATGTGCTGCGCCTGGACCGGGAGGCGTCGGCAAAAAGCAAGTGACCCAACTCGAAGTACCGAAAGCGAGCGATCGCGCGCCTGCTCCCGCCCCGGCCGCGCTCGCCGAGGGGCCGATCGCCGCCGGCGCCACGCGTCGCTTCTGGATCGTGACCGCGACCGTGGTGTTGATCTTCATGACCGGCGTCGAGGGGACGGTGATCGCGACCGCGATGCCCACGATCGTCGCGCAGCTCGGCGGGTTCGACCTCTTCAGCTGGGTCTTCAGCGCCTATTTCCTGAGCCAGGGCGTCACCATTCCGATCTATGGGCGGCTCGCGGACCTCTTTGGGCGCAAGCGCGTGCTGTTCTTCGGCCTATCGCTGTTCCTGATCGGCACGATTTTGTGCGGCTTCGCGCCGAACATGCTGATGCTGGTGGTCTTCCGCGTCGTGCAGGGGATCGGCGCCGGCGCGGTGCAGCCGATCAACCAGACCATCATCGGCGACCTCTATCCGCCGGCGATGCGGGCGCGCATGTCGGGGTTCTTCTCGAGCGTGTGGGGCGTCGCCGCCATCGTCGGGCCCGTCCTCGGCGCCGTCGTGATCGCGCATCTCGGCTGGAACTGGGTGTTCTGGGTCACGGTGCCGGTCGGCGTCGCCGCGTTCCTGCTGCTGCAATTCGCGCTCGACGAGCGCATCCAGCGGCGCGCGCACCGGATCGACTATCTCGGCGCCGCGCTGATGGCGATGGGTCTCGGCGCCCTGATGCTCGCCTTCATCCAGGCGACGGCGCTGGGGCTCGGCAATTTCCTGTTGCTGCTGGCGGCGGCCGCGGCGACGCTGACGCTGTTCCTGTTCCAGGAGCGGCGCGCGAGCGAGCCGATCCTGCCGCTCGGGCTGTGGCGTAACCGCATCCTCGCCACCGGCAATATCGGTTGCTTCGGCGTGGGCGCCGTGGTCATGGCCAGCACCACGGTGCTTCCCGCCTACATCCAGGGCGTGATGGGCCGCAGCCCGCTCGTCGCCGGCTATGCGCTGGCGATCAGCTCGGTGACGTGGATCGCCGGGTCGTGGATGGGCGGCCGGCTTATGCTGCGGCGCTCCTATCGCACCGCGACGGTGATCGGCGGGCTTTTCCTGATGAGCGGCATGGCAATGCTGATCGCGCTCGACCCCGAGCGCGGCCCCGTCTGGGCCGCCACCGGCACGTCGCTCGTCGGCATCGGCATGGGCCTCACCCAGAACACATATACGGTCGCTGTGCAAAGCGCCGTCGAATGGAATCAGCGCGGCACCGCCACGTCGCTCATCGCGTTCAGCCGCATGCTGGGCCAGACCATCGGCACCGCGGTCTATGGCGGCGTCGTCAATCTCTCGCTCGCGGGCCTGCTCGGCGCCAACGCGGTCAGCCGCATCATGGACCCCGCGCTGCGCCAGAACTTGGCGCCGGCCGAGGTCGGGCCGGCGATGCTCGCGGTCGCGGGCGCCGTCCGCAACGTCTACCTCGTGGCGGGAGCGTTCGCGCTGGTGGTATTGGTGGCGGGCTTGTCGCTGCCGAAGGGACTGAGCCCGACGCGGAAGGCGGGCGGGCGCTAACGCGACCCGCCCGTGCTTGATGGAGGCGCACATGGACCACAGAGATTTTCCGAACCGCCCGCCGCGCCAATTCGCGCTCATGCTGTGCGTCGCGCTCGCAAGCCTGGCACCCGCGTCGGCCGAGGGGATCAAGGTCGGCATCCTCAAGGTCGGCTCGTCCGGCCCCGTCTACCTGGCGCAGGATCACGGCGACTTCGCCGCCGAGGGTTTGACGGCGGAGCTCGTCAACTTCGAATCCGGTCAGGCCGTCGCCGTGGCCGTGGTCGCGGGCGAACTCGACATGGGCGTCACCGGCCTCACCGCCAGCCTCTACAACCTGGCGGCGCACGGCGACATGCGCGTGCTGGCGGGGCTGCACCGCGAGGCGCGGGGATTCCGGATGCTGGGCTATGTCGCATCGAAGCGCGCCGTCGATGCCGGTCTGACCTCGCTCAAGGACATTCCCGGGCACTCGATGGCGATCACGACGGTCGGCTCCACCACGCATTACGCGGTCGGGCTATTGGCGGAAAAATACGGCTATCCGATCGAAAGCGTGAAGATCATGCCGGTGCAGACCATCTCCAACAGCGTGGCCGTCGTGGTCGGCGGCCAGGCGGACGTGGGGATGATCCCCAGCACGCTGACGCCGCGGATGGTCGAGGAGAGCGGCGCGAAGGTTCTCGGCTGGGTCGGCGACGAGACGCCGTGGCAGATCGGCTCGGTGTTCGTTGCGACCAAGACCGCCGACGACCGGCGCGACATGCTGGTGCGGTTCCTGCGCGCCTTGAAGAAGGGCGCGCAGGAATATCACGCCGCCTTCATCGGCCCCAACGAAGAGCGCAAGGACGGCCCGACGGCGCCGGAAGCGCTTGCCGTCATCGGCAAGTATGTCGGCGAAAAGCCGGAACGGCTCGAACTCGAGCTGCCTTACGTCGATCCGGACCTGCGCATCGACCTCAAGGACGTTCGCCACCAGATCGCATGGTACAAGGCGCAAGGCATGATCAAGGGCGACGTTACCGCCGAGAGCCTGGTCGACATGCGCTACGCCGTCCCGTTGCCGTGAGATTTCACGTGGCCGTCGGGGCCATGGCGAGACCGCGCTCGAACCGCAAGAGCGTGATGGCGATCGCCGACACCGTCAGCATCACCGCGACGAAGGTGAATCCGGGCGCGAAGCTGCCGGTCATGTCCTTCAGGATGCCGACGATCAGCGGGCTGATGGCGGCGCCACAGATGCCGATCGAGTTGACGAGCGCGATGCCGGCGGCGCGTGCCTCGGGCGGCAGCATCGCCGCCGAAGCCGGCAGCGACCAGTAGATCGGCAAGGCGCAATAGGAGCCGACCGCGCTGACGATCACGCCGAGATATTGCAGCTGCGATCCACCGAGCCAGGCAATGACGAGCCACCCGGCCGCGCTCACCAGGAGCGCGATGCGCAGATGCCACGGCCGCTCGCCGCGCCGGTCGGAGCTTGCGCCCCAGAACGGCATCGCCGCGAAGCACAGCAGCGCCGGGATGGCGATCAGGACGCCGAGCAGCGAGAAGCTCGCGCCGCCGGCGATCGCGCGCACCACCTGCGGCGTCCATACGCCGTTGGCGCTGAGCGACACGACGAGACCGAAATCGGCGAGCGCCAGGAGCGCGACATTGCGGTTCGCCAGCAGGCTCAGCATGCTGCGCCGCGGCCCCGTCCCCTGCTCCAGCGCGCGATCCTGCGCGAGCCGCGCCTCGAGCGCCGCCTTTTCCTTCGCGCTGAGCCACTTGGCATTTGCTGGCCGGTCATCGAGATAGAAATAGACCACCAGGCCCAGCAGCACCGCCGGCAGGCCCTCGAGCAGGAAGAGCCAGCGCCAACCAGCCAGCCCCAGCGTTCCGTTCATGCCCATGATCAATCCCGAGAGGGTCGAGACGAAGGCGGTGGTGAGCGGCTGCGCCATCATGAATAGCGCCGTCGCCCGCGCGCGGTAGGAGCGCGGGAACCAGAAGGTCATGTAGAGCAGGATGCCGGGAAAGAACCCCGCCTCGGCGATGCCGACCAACGCGCGGATGCCGTAAAGGGAATAGGGTCCGACCGCGAGCATGGTCGCCGACGCCGCGATGCCGATGGTGATCATGATGCGCGCGATCCAGATCCTGGCGCCGAACCGCGCCAGCATCAGGTTGCTCGGGATCTCGCACAGGATGTAGCCAGCATAGAACACCGTCGTCGACATGCCGAACATCGACGCAGTGAGGCCGAGGTCGCGGTTCATGGTCAAGGCGGCGAAGCCCGTGTTGCCGCGATCGATGAAGGCGGCGACATGGAGCGCGAAGACGATCCAGACGATGCGCCGGAACGTCTTGCGCATGACGGTATCGTCGGCGGCGCGCGGCGAGGTCCATCCAATCCCCCTCGCGTGATGGAACCGCTGCGATCTATAGGTCAGGTCGGCGGATTTGCCGACACGTCTTTCGACCGCCGCCCCACCAGGCCCGGCTTCACGAAATCGCGCCCCGTCAGTGGCGAAACTTGCGCGGCAAGCTCAAATGCGACTTCGATCGTCACCCATCGCTTGTCACGGAGTCCCGGAGCGCCAACATCATCATTTTGCGGGTGCCGCATCGGCCGATGTCACGGCAAGCTTGCCGCGCAGCGCAGGAATGAGAGCGGCCACCTGCCCCCCGCTCCGCTGGATCGCCGTCGCGATTTGCTCGCGATACGACAGCGCCATGCTGACGCCGGATACGATGATATCCGTGATCTTGAGACCATTCGGCGTCGTTATGACCCGCCATTCGATCAAGGTCGGCGGGTCGCCATCGTCGTGAGAAAAACTGGTAGCGACGATCGTGATGTTCTCGCCTTCGGTGCGCACTGTCGTCGCCGCAGCGATTGGTCCGTTATACGCGTTGATTCGGTCCGCATTACCTTCGATGACATAGTCCTCGAAAACACGTGCGAACTCTTGGCGCACGTCATCCGGGGTCGTCTGCCAATTGCGGCCGAGCACGTAGCGCACAATCGTCGGAAAATCGAAGTCCTCATCCACCAGCGCGTGAAAGCGCTGCTGCCGGTCTGCCGGCGACAACTCCGCGTTCTTGAGCATTTGACGCGCCTGATGGTCAAAGGCAGTGACCAATGCAGCCGGATCGGCGACTGCGGCATGCGACAGAAGGCAGAAGGCCATGATGACGCTCGCCGTGACGCCGCGCCGGCCGATCGATATTCGAACGCGCATGGTTTGTCGCCTCACATGGAAATGCCATCTTCGTCCGACGAAGTTCGACAATGACGGGCAGCGGGTTAGCCACGATAGGCTCGGAAACTACTCGGATGCCGTCGGCTCGATCTCGTTGCGGTCGACCGCGTCGGCCACCTTGCCGACGATTATCAGATGTTTCGCGACACGGTCGGGTCTGTCGCTGTCGAATCCACCGATCAACGCGGCATCGAGCGCGTCGGCGTGTGTCAATTCGCGGCCGGTACCGGCGCGATCTCCGCTGGTGCTGCCGCACGCGTCCAGCGCGAAGAGCACGAGAACCAGCGCGGCCGACGAGGCCAATCGTTTCACGGTCCGTCTCCCGGCGGTGAAAACTCTAAACGCCTGCACGTGGGCATAGCTCATTCACTTCGAACGCAAACATCCTAGCGTCGCGCAAATCGACAACGGTAGGATCGGAATCTACCTAGAGCGGATTTTCCGCGCGGCCGGTTGCGGTCGCGTTACACGCGAAACAGACCCCATCCACCGCGGAGATGGACGTCGAACGCCGTTGGCCGCTGAGTAGTTTCCGTCTCTGTGACAAAGGACTGCCGGCGGATAGGGTGCGATCTGTCAGCTTTCACACACGCTCGTCACGCGAGCGATCGTGAAGCCTATGCCCTTGGTCGGATCTGCGCTCGCGGTTCGGTCACGCCTACATGATCATCCACGCGGGCCGACGACATCAGGAGATTTCACAAATGTCCCGAATTCTTCCCACGTTAGCAGCAACGACGGCGCTGGCACTTGCCACGTTCGCCGTGCCGGCGATTTCAGCCCACGCAGCGCAGCCTTTCGATGGCACTTGGGTCATCGACGTCCCGTCCGACACCATCAGCGGCGGCGGCGAAGGCGACCCGACATGCCCTGCATTGCGCCTCGTCGTTCAGGTCACGGACGGTCAATTGTCCGGAAATTTCAAACGTTCTCCTCCCGAAGAGAGCAACGTCATCGCGGACGGCGGCAATGACGCCGAGTCGCGGGTCGCCGGCAATGTGCGGCCGGATGGCGCCGTGAACGCGCAGTGGCAGAACTTCCACGCGAACGGCAGGTTGCTCGGCCCCGATGCGGGTCTGACCGTCGAATCCGAATGCGGACCTCTGCAGGCGACCGCTTGGCGATTGAACGACCAGTCCATCGCCACCGCGTCATCGGGCGGGTCTCAAACCCAGGCCTCTTCGTCCACGACGAGGCAAAGCGACGCCTACAACGTCTACTTCCGCTTCGACATGTCCAATCTCACGCCCGAAGCGCAACAGGTCGTCACCGCGGCCGTCAGCTCGACCCGTGCGGATCAGACGAGCAGGATCGTACTCGTCGGCAAGGCCGATCTCAGCGGCACGGATCCTTACAACATGGCGCTTTCGCATCGCCGCGCCGATACCGTCCGCCACGCCATGGTCGCCGGCGGCGTGCCGAAGGACCGCATCGACGAGCGATGGGTTGGCGATCGCGAGCCTCCGGTTCCGACCGCCGCGGGCGTGCGCGATGCGCAAAACCGCGTCGTCGAAGTCGCTATCCACTAGGCGAGCCTGGTCTGCAAAGCGCGACAGGCGGCGCCATGGATCGGCGCCGCCTGCATCTCGGGAATGGCGGCTAACCGCGTGTTTTCCGATTCGATCGTCGCGATCGGCGGCCGGCCGCTTTATGTCATGCAAAAGCGCGGCGAGGCCGCGGTCGCTTCAAGATACGGCAGCGGCGCGAAGCACCCGTTGTATGGCCCTGCCGAGCTCAGCTTCACGAAAGGGCTTCTGAAGCACCTCCGCGCTGGGCCTGAGCCCCGTAACCCTTGAGATGTCGCCGCTGACGAACACATGCGGAACGTTTCCGGCGCGGAGTATTTCCTCTACGGCCGAGACGCCGCTTCCTTCGCGCAGCCACGCATCGACGATCATCAGGTCCGGTCGGCAGCGGACGGCGGCGGCCACGGCATCGGCCTCGGTGGCCTCGATCGCGCAGACGCCGTGGCCCATCGCTGCGAGCACCTCGGCGAGCAGAATGCCGATCAAGGCATCGTCCTCCACCACGAGGACGCGCTGTGCTTTCATGGGCTCGTTTGCGCCGCCGGCAGGCGCATGTTCAGAAGCGCCACGGACTGTGTCCGGATGTTTTCGGACAGTGCGTTGCGTGTCGGCTGCATGATCCTGATTTCCAGGTTTCGGCATAGGCGGACACTAGCTTCCACGCGACGGCAGGGACGGCGCGCCGGACACGACGCGCGGCTTCGGCGGTGGGGTCGTGACCCGCCAATCCCGACCATAGCCGAAGAGGGGTGCCGCCATCAGGTTCGGAAACTACTCAGATATCTCCGGCATGCGCATTTCAGGGGCCGTGCCCCGTCCCGGTGCCGCGCGCGTTCGAGTGCTGGGTAGATTCCGACCCTATACAGGTCACTCGTGCTCGCGCCATATCAACAAGGCATCGACCGGCCTGATCCATCTGCGCTCGGTTGCCAAGGAGAGCACGACATGACCAGCCATTGGTTCGCCGGCGCAATTGTGCTGGCGATCACGACGAGCGGCGCACTGGCGCAAGGCGCGCCTCTCGACGCGACGAATTCGACCCAGCCGAACCTGTCGACCAACGGCCCGGCCGGCACTTACGACATGACGAAGACCCGGCGGACGATCGACAGCAGCGGGGTCACAACCGACACGACGCAGACATTCGACAAAAGCCAGACCTATACCGGCGGCAACGGCGCGCTGAGCGCCAAGACGAGCATCGAAACCTCCGGCGCGACGACGACCACGCTTCCCTCCCCCAACCCTCCGAAGGAGACGACGAAATGACCAAATTTTTGCTCGCGGGCGTCACCGCGCTCGCCATGATGACGGGCGCCGCGTTCGCGCAGAGCTCGTCTTCCGACACGACGACTTCGACGACTTCCACGGTCGCCCCGGCCGTGGGGAGCTACAGCTCGAGCAAGTCCCAGAAGACCATCGACAGCACCGGAACCGAGACCAACAAGACCCAGACCTACAGCAGCGGCAGCAACGGCACCAAAGCCAGCTCCAGTTCGCAGACCGCGTCGCCGGACGGCTCGCAGACGAGCACGTCTCATCAGGTGCAAACCTCATCACCCGCAGGCGGCACGACGACGAGCAGCCACACGACCTCGACAACGACCGAGCAATAGCTGCGCAAACCTTGGCCTGGTCGCGCTCAACTTCGCGGCCAGGCCCGCGTCCTGACTATTCCCCGCGATGCTTATGACAATGGAGTCACGCCATGACCACCAAGACACCCTTCCTTCGGCTTTTGACGGTCGTCACGTTACTGGCCGGCACCGCCCTGGTGGCGGGTTGCAGCAGCCCGGCTCCGATCACCAGGACCACCACCACCGAGCAGACGTCCACCGTAACGCCGCCGCCAGTTGTCTCTTCGACGACCACGACGACGGTCCAGCAATCGCGACCCTAAGCAGCGAGGCGCGCGCGCCGCAAATGACCCTTGCCGGCGCCGCGGTCGCGGTCGCCGGCAAGGGGGGCTTCGCGCGCTCCGCGCGTTCTCGGCATACGGCAATCGGCCGGGAAGGAAGCCCGGCTTGGTCATGGTTTCAAGCATGCCGCGGGCGTCGCGCCCGGCCGGACCTTGGATTGCCATGATCCGGCCGATGGCGAGCACCGTCGCGTGTCAAATTATCGGTACGTCGCCGCCACGGGGATCGTGGCGGCGTTGGTCGTAACCGGCGCTATTTCACGACCAGATCGTTCTGGACCGACGTGACGCCGGCCACCTTGCGGGCGACGTCGCCGGCGTGCGCAACCATCTGCGACGAGTCGACGGTGCCGCTCAGGCGGACGGCGTCCCGCGTGGTGGTTACATGAATCTCCATCTCCTTGAGCGCCGAATCCTCCAGAATCGCGGTCTTGACCTTGGTGGTGATCGCCGCATCGTCGACGTATTCGCCGGTGCTGTCGCTGGTCCGCGTCTGCGCGCAAGCGCCGATCAACAAGACCGGCAGTGCCAGCCCGAGGACGACAGCGAACATCTTAGGGGTTCTGGTCATGGGTTTTCTCCGGTGCCTATGAATTCTCGTTCATTGTCTTGACGGATCGGGACTGGACGCAGCCCGTGACGCGCAGGACCGCGAGAACAGCAAATGATCAGTGCAAGGCGACAGCACCCACGCTAGTCGTCAGCGGACCGCCAGTGATAGAGTCGGGAACTACTCAGATGCGGAATTGCACCACTTGATGCGTGCCGAGAAGCTGCCTTCAAGTCGCGGCGAGAGCTAGGCGGATCAGCGCCGGAAGAGACTTCGAGCCGGTCTTCTTCATGATCGCGGCGCGATGGTTCTCGATCGTGCGCTGGCTGATCCCGAGGTCGGCGGCGATGTTCTTGCTCGGCTGGCCGGCCAGCACCAGGTCCATGATCTGCTTCTGGCGCGTGGTCAGACCGGAAATGCGCGCCGCCGCCGTCTCGCGCCAGGCAGACAACTTGGCCGAATCCCGCGTCTGTTCCAGCGCGCGCTCGATGCTGGCCAGAAGCTCGTCGCGGCCGATCGGCTTCTCGATGAAATCCGCCGCACCCGCGTTCATCGCTCTGACCGCCATGCGCACGTCGCCATCGCCGGTGATCATGATCGCCGGAAGGTGATGGCCCTCGGTCTTGAGCCGCTCCAGCACATCGAGACCGCTCATGCCGGGCATTCCGGCATCGACCAGGAGGCAGTCGCCGCCGCCCGCATGATGGGCCGCGAAGAACGCCTCGCCACTCGCGTAGCTCTCGACCCGCTTTCCCTCTGCCTCAAGCAGCTCACGCATCGTCTCACGCAGGCTGTTGTCGTCATCGACCACGATGATGGTCTCCGGCTGCGCGCCGCCGGCGGCCTGGGGCTGCGGTCGGGCGCTTGGCGGCGGCGCCGGCTTCGGTTTGGCCAGGAGCTGTTGGATGAGGTGCGTCAGCTCCTTGGTCTTCACCGGCTTGCTCAGATGGGTGCAGCCTTGGCGGGCGATCAAGCGGATCGCATCGGTCGAGATGTCGCCGGTGAGAATGATCGCGGGGATTTCGTGGCGCAGTATCTTCTGCACCCCGGCGATGACCTGCAAACCGTTCAGATCGTTCGGTAGACTGTAGTCTGCGACCACGAGGTCCGGTTGCATGGTTCGCCGCGCCACCAGCTCCAGCGCCTGCTTCCCGTCGGAAGCGGTCACGGTGCGGTGACCCTCGCCATCGAGCAGTAGCTCGAGCATCTCGCGGACGACCGGCTCGTCCTCGACGACAAGGATCGTGCCGCTGCGTCGCACGCCCTCCTCGACCCCCGTATGGCGGCCCGACAACTGCTCGGCCGGCTCAATCTGCGCGAGCGGAACTTCCACCGCGAAGACCGAGCCCTTTCCCGGATGCGAGCGCACATCAATGCGGTGGCCGAGCAAGTCCGCCAGGCGCTGCACGATGGCGAGACCGAGGCCAAGGCCGCGAGTACGTTCGCGGGCGGGATTGTCGAGCTGGTGGAACTCCTCGAAGATCCGCCGAAGCTGGCCTTCGGGTATGCCGGGGCCTGTATCCCAGATCTCGATGCGGAGCTTGTCGCCGCGCCGCCGGCAACCGAGCAGCACCTTGCCGCGCAAGGTGTATTTCATTGCGTTTGCGAGCAGGTTGCGCAGCATCTGCTCGAGCAGGCGGGGATCGCTGTGCACGGCAAGGCGGCTCGATACCACGCGCCAGCCGAGCCTCTGCGATGCCGCGTGATAGCTGAACTCCGCCCGGAGCCGCTCGATCAGGTCGGTGACCGGGAAGCTGACCGTCTCGGCGCGAACGATCCCGGCCTCGAGCTGGTTGATGTCGAGGAGCGTGTTCAGCATGCCCGACATGGCGGTCAGCGTCTCGTCGAGTCGAGCCACCAGCTTCAAGGCGCCCTCGTCCTTGACCTTACTCGCCAACAGTCCCTGAAGCAGGCTGATGGTCTGAAGCGGCTGGCGCAGATCGTGGCTCGCGGCGGCAAGGAAGCGTGACTTCCCGAGGTTTGCCTGCTCTGCCTGAAGCTTCGCGGCCTCCACCAGCTCTGCCGCACGGTTCCTTTCGGTGACATCGTCGATCGCCAACAGGATATTGCCCTTGCTGTGAGCGCCGTCGCGGATCTTCCGGGCATTGAGGCGCAGCGACCGTTTGCCGAGCAGCGGCAGCTCGAGCTCGATCCCGCAATCCTCGATCCGATCAGGCTCGGCCTGGGCCCAATCGAGGAAGTCGCGCAACCCCGGACTATCGGCGTGACGGGCGGCGGCGTCGCCCAGTGGCTGGCCCACCGTCTCCTCGGGCTTAAGCGCGAATGTTTCGAAGAAGGATCGGTTGGCGGAGACGACCCTAAGCTCCGCGTCGAGTACCACGAATGGCTGGCGGATGGTGTCGATGATGCTGTCGGAATAGGCGCGTGCCGCCTCGGTCTCACGCTCGGCCGCCTTGATATCGGAGATGTCGGCGAAGGTGACGACCACCCCCTCGACCTGGCCGTCGTCGGTGCGATAGGGCAGGATGCGGCGATTGTACCAGGCGCCGTCCTGCGCTTCGATCTCACGCTTGAGCGGCGCGTGGCTGGTCAGCACGTTTCGTGCATCGGCGAGAAGATCGCGATCGGCGGAGAGCGAGGTGAGGTCCGCCAGCGGCCGGCCGATGTCTCGAGCGATGATGCGAAAGAGCGATTGGGCGGCCGGCGTGAAGAAGCGGATCTTGAGGTCCAGGTCCAGGAAGAGCGTCGCGGCGTCGGCGCTGTAGAGGATGTTCTGCAGATCGTTGGAGGTGCTGCGCTGCTGCTCGAGCGTCTCCTGGAGCTGGCTGTTGAGCGCCGTCAGTTCCTCGTTGAGCGATTGCAGCTCCTCCTTCGAGGTGGTCAGCTCCTCGTTGGTCGACAGGAACTCCTCGTTCACCGATAGGGCTTCTTCGTTGATCGCCTTCTGCTCTTCGTTGGACAGCTCGAGGTCGCGGACGGCGCTCTGCAGCTCCTTGCGGGTGATTTCGAGCTCGTGCTCCAGCTCTTCGATCCGCGAGGCGTCGACCGGACCCGGCGACGCCGCCGACCGGGCCGGCCTCGGTTCGCTCTTGGGCTCGTCGAGGAAGCTGACCAGCAGCATGTCCTCGCCCTCGCTCTGCACCGGCTGGACCGCAACGCTGACCGCAACGAAGCCGCCATTCATCTTCATTTGCGCGCCGGAGACGACCGCGCGCTTATGCTCCTCGCTGGCCTGCTGGATCGCCGCCCTCAGCTTGTTGCGAAGACCTTCGCGCGCCATGCCCAGCAGGTCCCGGCTCGGCTCGCCCGAGGCGACCCGCAAATAACGGTCCGTCGCTCCGAGGTAATAGAGACATTCGTTTTTGCGGCTGATCAGCACCGAGGCCGGCGCATAGGCCTCCAGTAGCGACCGCTGGGCGATGTCGCCGAGCCCTGGCCGGTGCGGCTCCGCCGGCTCCAGGCCCGGAAGCCGGAACGCTCGCGCGCCTTCGCGGCCGGCCAGCGGGAATTTGATGTCTCTCGGCCGGCTGCGGCCGATATGGCGATAGATGCGCTCCGCCTTGAAGATCGGCTCGAAGCGGTCTTCGAGGGTACCCACCGTCTCGGAGCTGCCGAGCAGGAGGATGCCGCCCTCGCGCAGCGCAAAATGGAACAGCGACAGCACTTTCGCCTGCGCCTCGGGACGCAGATAGATGAGCAGGTTGCGGCACGACACCAGGTCGAGGCGCGAGAAGGGCGGGTCGGCCAGCACGTTCTGTACCGTGAACACCACGAGGCCGCGCAGATCGGGCGCAACCCGGTAGCCGTGCTCTTCCTTGGCGAAGAAGCGGGCGAGCCTGGCCGGCGACACGTCCGCCGCGATCGAGTCCGGATAGACGCCGTCACGGGCGAACGCGACCGCGTCCGCATCGATGTCCGACGCGAAAACCTGCAGCTTGATGGGGCGCTTCGCCGCTTCGATCGCCTCGAGGAAGAGCATGGCGATGGTATAGGTCTCCTCGCCCGTGCTGCAGCCCGCCACCCAGATCCACAGCGGCCGGTCCGCCGGCTGCAGGCGCACGAGATCGGCAACGACCTTTGCGGCCAGCAGTTCGAAAATCTTGGGATCGCGGAAGAAGCCGGTGACGTTGATGAGAAGGTCCTTGGCGAGGCGGTCGAGCTCGCCCGCGTCCTTGCGCAGGAGGTTGAGATATTGGGCGGCGTCGTTGGTCGCCGCCAGCGCCATGCGTCGTTCGATCCGCCGCTGCAGCGTCCCCGGCTTGTAGAGCGTGAAATCGTGCGCGGCCCTGGTGCGCAGAAGATCGATGATCTCGTTCAAGCGCTCGGTGGCGGGATCGCGCGGCGGGGCGCCCTTGGGAGCGCCCGCGCCGAATTTTCGCCGGACGTATTTGGCGAGGGCGCCGGGCATCTTCGCCACGGGAAGCACGAGATCGACCGCGCCCGTCATGATCGCGCTGCGCGGCATGCCGTCGAAACCGGCCTCGTCGGGATGCTGTGCCAAGACGAGCCCGCCCTTCTCTTTGATCGCCTTCAGTCCGGCGCTGCCGTCGGCGCCGGTGCCCGAGAGGACGATGCAGATGGCGCGCTCGCCGAGCTCTTGCGCCATCGAGCGCAGCAGGAAGTCGAACGGCATGCGCGCGCCGTGGCGCTCGCGCGGCTTCGAGAGTTGCAGCGCGCCGTCGCCGACCGCGAGAGAGGAGCCCGGAGGAATGACGTAGACATGCTCGCGCTCCAACCGCATGCCGTCCGCCGCCTGCTGCACCTTCATCGGCGTATGGCCGGCCAGCAGCCCGACCATCAGGCTCTCATGCGTCGGATCGAGATGCTGCACCAGGATGAACGCCATGCCGCTGCCGGCAGGAAGCGCGTCGAACAGATTGCGCACGGCATCGAGCCCGCCGGCCGAGGCGCCGATCCCGACCACCGGGAAGTCCCGCCCCCGCGGCGCGGCGGCGCTCGCCCGCGACAAAGGCCGCTTTGGCCGCGGCCGCGCCGTTTTGCCCTTTCGCCTCTGTCCCGTCGTGGTGGCGGATTTCCTTGCCGTCGCTGCCGCTCCCTTCAAATCCCTCGCATCGCGGTCACGAGGCGTGGCGTGACGTTAACGCGGCCGCTGATCGCTTCGTTGAGCGGGATGCCCAGGCATCCCATCCGTTTGGGCGCTTTCTCCACGCCACAGGCGACACGCAAAATCGTCGCCACCGAATATTGAGAATTGTGCCTTCCCCCACAATGGAAATCCAAGAAAATTTTGCGAAAGCGCAGATTTTTCATTTATTGAAATCTGACAAATCCCATTTCTGATTTTAGTTAGTGATCGCATATTCCGCCTTATTCGGCAAATTTTGCATCTAATACTCGAAACACTCAATCGTAGTCGCTGCCGGTTTTGTCTCGCATTCCGCTTTCGACGGCGATGACATTGTAATCCAACAATGAGTGGTTGCCTCCTTCACTCAAAAGATGAAAATGACCTATGGCAAGGCGCGGAGGCGGACATGCCAGCGGAACTCGAGCGGCCGGAACGGCTGCAAATCATGCTCACCGCAGAGGAATTGGCTGCGGTTGACGACTTTCGCTTTCAGAAGCGGATGCCAAGCCGCGCCGCCGCCGTGCGCGAGTTGATGAAGCGCGGATTGGGCGCGGAAGGCTTCACCCTGGCGGCGGCGGGCGAGAGATCGACCAATTTTGGCGTACTGGACGCATCGGCACCCGAGTCGCGCAAGGGCAGCCGGGCTCGCGGCAACGGCGAACGCAATGTCGAACATGGCGACGAGCACGAACGCTAGACGACCGGACGCCGCTTCAGTCCTGGGACCGGTTTGCGACCGCTGCCGTATCTAAGTAGATTCCGTCTCTGCTTCCGACCGAACGACACGCCACATGACCTCCTGGCGGGCCCGCGGGTGCGCGATGGTCGCGGCCTCGACGTCGCCGCACCTCAAGGGCAGCCGTCCGCCGACGCGCCACAGGAGATTTTCACATGAAAGTAGCGAAATGCGTATTCGTCGGTCTCGCGCTCATGCTTCTCGCCGGCTGCGTCTACCCTGACTACGGGGCCGGTTGGGGCTGGGGCTATGGTTATGGCCAAGGCGACTACCGCGATCACGGCAGCGGTTCGGAGCCCGGCGCCGAGCAAGACAGAAGCGATTTCCGATTCCGCTAGCCCGCACGCGGGCGGGTGAGGCCGGTCGGTTCGACCACCGACTCTGAGTAGATTCCGAGGCTGCCGTCATAAGCCCAGCGACCCTTAAACTCGCGCCGAAATGTTTTCGTGGCGCAGATTCCCCATCCTGCGCCCAGAGCCGCCGGCCTCTCCCCCCGAGCCGGCGGCTCTTTTTTGCTTGGGCTCGTCGTCTCGGTGGGAGGGCGGCATGTGCTCCCCAGCCGGGTCGCTTTCGATTTGAGTACATTCCGATCCTGCCGGGGCGATCGCCTTCCCACTATGTTTGAAATGTACGAAGGCGCGAATTTCCGAGCCTTGTGCGCGCGTGATTGCAGCCACGCAGGGAGAACGTAGTCATGGACAAGGATCGGATCGCCGGAGCGGCGAAGGAGATCAAGGGCTCGATCAAGGAGACCGTCGGCAAGGCAACAGGCGACGCCAAGCTGCAGACCGATGGCAAGGCGGACAAGGCCGAAGGCAAGGTCCAGAACGCCATCGGCGGCGTCAAGGACGCGATTCGGGATGCATTGAAGGAATAGCAGCGCTCGGAGCTTTTCCACAGCGATCAAGATCCGAAGGGACGGTCTGTCATGGGCACAATTCTTATCATCGTCGTGTTGATCCTGCTGTTCGGCGGGGGTGGCGGGTATTACGCGCACAGAAACTACGGCGGGGGCGGACTCGGCGGGGTTCTGGGCGTGGTCGTCCTCGTCCTCGTGGTGCTCTGGCTGTTTGGCGGCATGGGCAGGATCTAGGCGACCGCCCGTACCGCATACGAGACGCAGCACCGGTGACGCGGACGGATGCGTAGCGCAAAATTCTCCCGTCGCAGCGAGGGTCGGATGACCGCTTCCAATCGAGTGATGTTCAAAGGCATGTTGCTTGCCGCGACGATTCTCGCGAGCCCCCTTATCGCGGCGGCACCGATCCCGGCTGTGGCGCAGATTGCGATCACACTCTCGGTCCAGACCGCGCCGCCGATGCTGCCGGTCTACGCCCAGCCGCCGATGCCCGGGGCCGGATATATCTGGACCCCCGGCTATTGGCACTGGAGCCAGCGGGTCGGCTATTACTGGGTGCCCGGCACTTGGGTCCTGCCGCCGAGCGTCGGCATGCTGTGGACTCCGCCTTATTGGGGCTGGGATAACGGTGCCTATGTCTTCCATGCTGGTTATTGGGGGCCGCAGGTCGGCTATTACGGCGGCATCAATTACGGCTACGGTTACGGCGGCACCGGCTACGAAGGGGGCCGCTGGGATGGCGGCAACTTCGACTACAACCGGACCGTCAACAATTTCGGCTCGGTCCCCGCCACCCACGTCTACGAACAGACCGTGACGGCCGGCAACAGCTCGAGGGTGAGCTATGCCGGCGGCGCGAGCGGGCTCAAGGCCGCGCCGACCGAAGTCGAACGTTCGGCCGAGCACGACCAGCACGTCCCCGTGACGCAGCAGCAGACGAAACACGTCGCTGCCGCCGTCAGGACTCCGGTTCTCGCGGCGAGCCGCAACAAAGGACGTCCGGCGATCGCCGCGACGTCGCGTCCTGCGCAATTCAAGGGTCCCGGCGTCGTCCGCGCGCAGCCTGCCGGTGCCGGCGAACGCGCGGCCTCGCCGCCGGTGCAACGCCGTCCGGCGGCGCAGAACGCGGCTCCGCGTGCAGCCCCGGCCCGCGAACCGGCCGCGGAACCCGCCAGGGAGCAAAGGCCGGAGCAAAGGCCGGAGCGCTGATTGGGAAATTGCTGGGATCGGTCGCGACAATCATCGGCGCGGCGGCCGGTCAAGCGGCGGCCGACAACCGCAGCCCCCTCACCGCCTCGATCATCTGCACCGGCGCGGCCTGAGCGTCGCCGTCTCGCCTGGTCGCGTATCCTCGCAATTGCCGCCGCCCTCGGCCGAGAGATCGACGATCACGGCGCCGGCCTTCATGCCCGAGACCTGCGCTTTGCTGATGAGCTTCGGCGATGGCGCGGTCGAGGAAATAGTCCATGAGGATGTTGGGCTCCAGCGTGCTGCCGGATTTGGACGATACGATGAACAGCGTCTTGCCGAGATCGATCGCCCGTTCCATCGCCGCGATCTGCGCGGGATCGGTGCTGTCCAGCATGTGGAATCGCGGCCAGCCGGACTGCCGCCCGAAGGTCTCGGCCAGAACTTCCGGCCCGAGGCTCGACCCGCCCATTCCCAGCAGCACGATGCTTTGCGTCCGGCCTCCGAGGTCCTCAAACGGGGCGTTGGTGCGGCGTCCCTGCTTTGGGCCCACGGCATCTCGGGCGACGTGCCGATCATCGTGGCCCGCGTCGCGGACAACAGCGATCTCGAGATGGTCCGGCAACTGCTCCTCGCTCACGAATATTGGCGGATGAAGCAGCTGTCCGTCGATCTCGTGATTCTGAATGAACGGCCCCCGTCCTACGCACAGGACGTCCAGGTCTCTCTCGAGGCGCTGGTTCGAGGAAGTCGATCCCGGCCGAACCCGACAGAAGAAGGCGTGCGGGGAGCGATATTCATCCTTCGCGCCGATCTGGTCTCGATCGAGGAGCGCAATCTGATCCAAGCCGCGGCCCGCGCGGTGCTCGTCGGTCACCGCGGAAGTCTTGCCGAGCAAGTCCGAAGATTGCCGGAGGCTCATCCACGGGCCCCGCCGCCAAAACGCTTATCGCGGGGTGCACCGTCGCGAGCCGCTCCGCCTCGACCGGCGCTCGAGTTCGCCAACGGGCTCGGCGGATTCGCCGACGACGGACGGGAATACGCCGTCACGCTCGACCAGGGAAAATGGACGCCCGCGCCCTGGATCAACGTCATCTGCAACCGTTCCTTCGGGTTCCAGACCTCGGCCGAGGGCAGCGGCTACACCTGGTCGCTCAACAGCCAGCAAAACCACATCACCCCGTGGTCGAACGATCCCGTAAGCGATGCGCCGGGTGAAGTGATCTACGTACGCGATGAGGATAGCGGGGAATTATGGGGTCCCACGGCTCTTCCGATCCGCGAGCAAGGCTCGTCCTACATCGCGCGGCACGGTCAAGGCTATAGCCGGTTCGAGCACGTTTCGCATGGCATTTCGCTTGAGCTGCTGCAATACGTGGCGGTCCACGATCCGATCAAGATATCCCGACTGAAGATCACGAACCATTCCGGCCGCTCCCGGCGTCTCTCGGTTACCGCCTATGTCGAGTGGGTGCTCGGCACGTCGCGCAGCGCCTCTGCGCCGTTCGTCGTCACCGAGATCGATGCAGAGACCGGGGCGATGCTCGCGCGCAACCCCTGGAGCGTCGAGTTCGGGCAACGCGTGGCGTTTGTTGCTCGGATTGCTTGGCGAGGTCGCTGCGATTTTCCGGCATCTTCGCTACTCCCGCAGGATTGATTGCATGCGAATCCTGCGGCGGGCGACGCGGCGGCGACAGACTCGGAATCTACCTAAAGTTCGGTCCAGCAAACCGGAATGCGACGGCTCGAACCGGGGCGATTGATCGGGCCCGCGAAGCGGATCGGGCTGAGTAGTTTCCGAGTCTGCCCGCGCAGGATTGTCGCCTTGTATGCTCGTGTTGGCTGGCTTCTGGCGCGGGGCTCATGCCGCAACAGGCCATTGCCGGGCCCACCTTGTCGTGAAAGAGGATCCCATGGGAAAAACCGACTCCGTCGTCGCCGTCTTCGCGGACCACCAGGCAGCGGAAGCAGCGGTGAAAACGCTGACCGCGGCCGGCTTCGAGATGAAGAGTCTCAGCGTCGTCGGCAAGGGATACCACACCGAGGAACAAGTCGTCGGCTTCTACAATGTCGGCGACCGAGTCAAGTTTTGGGGCAAGCGGGGTGCGTTCTGGGGCGGCCTCTGGGGCTTGTTCTTCGGCGGCCTGTTCATGACCATTCCCGTCGTGGGACACGTCATCGTGCTCGGCTATCTGGCCGCCACGGCGATCTCCGCCATCGAAAGCGCCGCCGTGGTCGGCGGTCTGAGCGCGCTTGGCGCGGCGCTCTACAGCATCGGCATTCCGAGGGACAGCGTGATCGAGTACGAGGCCGCCTTGAAGGCCGATGGGTTTCTGGTGATGGCGCATGGCACGGCAGAGGAGATGGCGCGCGCCAAGGCAATCCTCGGGACCGTCAACCCGTCGCGCGTCGATGTGCATGTCGGCGAGAAAATAGACGCGTGACATAAAGGAGGTTGACATGAGGATTCTTGCCGCCTCGATCGTCATCGGCCCGCTGATGCTGGTCGGCGCGCTGCCGGCTGGTGCCGGTCCGTCGACTCTCTCGCTCGGTTCGGGCGCGCCGGTCCGTTTGGCTGCCGCCGGCGATGCGACTTCCGACCGGGACACCTACATGCAAAAGGCGCGGGACGACATGCAGGAGTGGCAACGCAAGCTGCACGACTTCAGCGCGAATGTAGAGGCCAAGGGGAAAGAGGCCGGCGCCGCAACCGAGGCCGATCTCAACCGGGCCTGGACCAAGGCCGAGGCGGCGTCGCGTCAGTTGCAGACCGTGGGCGCCGAGGCCTGGGACAACGCCAAATCCTCCTACGAAAAGGCAACCCGCGAATTGGCGGACGCATGGAACAAGGCTCGACCCCAGGACAAGTAAAGGGGGAACGCCGAGCCTGCCCGGACCGTTTCCACCACCGACGAGCCGGCAACGACGCCGGAGCGCAGGTAGATAATGGACACCACGGCTCAGCCAAATTCAGCACGTGTCGCGCCCGCGAAATCGTCGGTCGCCGCGAAGCCTGACCAGCCCAACGGCCTGACGAGCGACGAAGCTCGCCGCCGGTTGAAAAAATTCGGCGCCAACGCGATGCCGGACACGAGCGCGCATCCGTTGCGCATGGCGCTCGTAAAATTCTGGGCGCCCGTTCCGTGGATGCTCGAGGCCGCGGTCGTGCTCGAGCTCGTGCTCGGCAAGGATGTCGAGAGCGCGATCATCGCCGGTCTTTTGGTGTTCAACGCCGCTCTCGGACTGTTTCAGGAGGGACGCGCGCAGGCAACCCTGGCCGCGCTGAAATCGCGGCTGGCGCTGACCGCGTCCGTCCGGCGCGACGGCGCGTGGAAAACAATTCCCGCTGCCGAGCTGGCGCCGGGCGACGTGGTCAAGCTTTCGCTCGGTGGCGTCGTCGCCGCGGATGTCCGCCTCACCAGCGGAGAAATCCTGCTCGACCAGTCGATGCTCACCGGCGAATCGGTGCCGATCGAAGCCGGCGCGGGCGTGCAAACCTATGCCGGGGCGCTGGTGCGGCGCGGCGAGGCGGTAGCCGAGGTCATGGCGACCGGAGCGCACACCAAGTTCGGCCGCACCGCGGAACTCGTCCGCAACGCTCATGTCGTGAGCACGCAGCAAAAGGCGGTCTTGCGCGTGGTGCGCAATCTCGCCGCGTTCAACGGCATCGTCATCGTCGTGCTGGTGGCCTATGCCCATGGTCTCAAGCTGCCGCTGGGCGAGATCATCCCCCTCGTCCTGACCGCGGTCCTGGCATCGATACCGGTCGCGCTGCCGGCGACCTTCACCCTGGCGGCGGCGCTGGGCGCGCGCGCCTTGGCGAAGCTTGGCGTCCTTCCGACCCGTCTTTCAGCGGTCGACGAAGCGGCATCGATGGATGTCTTGTGCGCCGACAAGACGGGCACGTTGACGCGCAACGCGCTGACGGTCACGACCGTTCGGCCCCTGCCCGGTTTCGACGAGGCGCATGTTTTGGCGCTGGCCGCGCTGGCCAGTTCGGATGGTGGGCAGGACCCGGTCGACGCGGCCATTCGAGCCGCTGCCGCACGCAAGATCGTGTCCGATGGGCCGCAGCTGATGGCGTTCACGCCGTTCGATCCGGCGACGAAGATGTCCGCGGCAACGGTCGCGGACCCGAGCGGCGCGACGCAGCGTGTCGTGAAGGGCGCCTTTGCCGCGGTCAACGGTCTCGCGCCGCCATCGGCGACCGCAACGGCGGCGGCGAAGGAGCTCGAAGGACAAGGTTTCCGCGTGCTGGCGGTCGCGGCCGGACCGCCCAACGCGATGAAGCTCGCCGGGCTGATCGCGCTCAGCGATCCGCCTCGCGCGGATTCGGCGGCGTTGGTGACGGAATTGCATGGGTTGGGCGTGCGTACCGTGATGGTGACGGGCGACGCGCCGGCGACTGCCGCCATCGTGGCACGGGCGGTGGGCATCGATGGCGCCATCTGTCCGCCGGGGCCGATCCCCGACCTTGTCCGCCCCGAGGAGTTTGCGGTGTTCGCCGGCGTCCTGCCGGAGGACAAGTACAAGCTGGTCAAGGCGTTCCAGAAGGGCGGCCATACCGTCGGCATGTGCGGCGACGGCGCCAACGACGCGCCGGCGCTGCGCCAAGCGCAGATCGGAATCGCGGTCTCGACCGCAACCGACGTCGCCAAATCGGCCGCCGGGGTGGTGCTGACCGAGCCCGGCCTCGCCGGCATCGTCGCGTCCGTCAAGGAAGGCCGGGTGATTTTCCAGCGCATCCTGACCTATACGCTGAACTCCATCACCAAGAAGATCGTGCAGGTGCTGTTACTGGCGGTCGGCCTGATCATGACCGGGCACGCGATCCTGACGCCGTTGCTGATGGTCCTTATCATGATCACCGGCGATTTCCTCGGCATGTCGCTGACGACCGACAATGTGCGCCCATCGCCGGCGCCGAATGCGTGGCGGATCGGCAATCTGACTGTCGCAGGCGTCATCATGGGAACCGGCGAGTTGGTGTTTTGCACATCCGTCCTGGCCTTCGGCGCCTGGCGGATGGGGTTCGATATCGGCACGTTGAGGACCCTGGCTTTCGTCGTCATCGTGTTCGGCAACCAGGCGACCACCTATACCAATCGCGAACGTCGCCGCATGTGGTCCTCGCGTCCCAGCGCCTTGCTCCTCGCTTCGTCCGTCGCCGATCTCCTGATCGCGTCGACGTTGGCGGTCGGAGGCATCGCCATGACGCCCTTGCCGCCCATGGTGGTGGCTGCCACGCTGGCCGCGGCAATCGGCTTCGCCGTCGTGTTGGATGTGGCGAAGGTGCCCGTCTTTCGTCGCCTCGGGATCGCCTAAGGATGCAAATGAAGATCAGATCGAAGGATTTCAGGGTGCGGCACGGGGACGACGTCAGCCTGAAAAAATGGCCGACGATCGTGAAGCCCGTTTACAAGTCGAAAGAGCAATACCAGGAGCTTCTGCGAGAACACGTTGCGCATCTGAGTTCACAGCAGCAGCTGCTCTACGCGTCCAACCGCTACGCCATCCTGCTGATCTTTCAGGCCATGGATGCGGCCGGAAAGGACGGCGCCATCAGTCATGTGATGTCCGGCGTCAATCCGCAAGGCTGCCAAGTGTTCAGCTTCAAGCATCCCAGCGCCACGGAACTGCAGCACGATTTTCTCTGGCGCACGACTCGCGATCTGCCGGAACGCGGGCGGATCGGCATCTTCAACCGGTCGTATTACGAGGAAGTGCTGATCGCCCGCGTGCATCCCGAGATTCTCCGCGGCGAAGGAATTCCGGACCCGCCGCGCGACGACAAGGCGGTCTGGCATGACCGGTACCGTTCCATCGTCGATCTGGAAAGACATCTTCACGCCAACGGTACCCGAATCATCAAGTTCTACCTCCACCTCTCCAACGAAGAGCAGAGGAAGCGGTTCCTCGAACGCATCGATGAGCCGAAGAAGAACTGGAAATTCAGCGCTGCGGACGTCGAGGAGCGGAAATTCTGGAATCAGTACATGACGGCGTATGAGGAATGCCTCGGTGCGACAAGCACCCGGGATGCGCCCTGGTATGTCGTCCCCGCCGACGACAAGGAAAACGCTCGGCTGATCGTATCCCAAATTGTCCTCGACACGTTCGAAGGACTGGGGATGACGTATCCGAAAACCGACGCACAGCGCCGACAGGAATTGCTGTCGATCCGCAAGCGGCTCGCCAATTGAAACGTCGAGCGCGCTGCGCTGAGTAATTTCCGAGCCTGTCGCCGCTGCTCGATTGCGCGCTAGGCTCGTCTGATCATAGTCGAATGTCGGCTCGTTGGAGCAGCAAGATGAACATCTTCACCATCATCGGCGTCATCGTCGTGGTCCTGTTTGTCGCCGGCTATTTTGGGCTACACTTCAGCTGATCGGCCTCCGGCCAAACATTTCTCGGAATGAGCGTGCCCCTGCCCGGCATCGGTGTGAGTAGTTTCCGACGCTATCCGTGGATGCAATGCGGCATCACAGTGGCGCCATCCGGCTGCGCGGTTGGTCGCTGCCGCGGCTCTTGGAGCAAGTCATGTCATTGTTATTGATCATTCTGGTGATTTTCTTTCTGTTCGGCGGCGGCGGTTACTATGGCTATCGCGGCGGCTACTACGGCGGAAGGGGCTTGAGTGCGGTTGGCGTCGTCCTGGTCGTGCTGGTCGCCGTGGCGTTGCTCGGCCATCCATACCTTGGATATTAGCCGCGCGTCCGCCTAGCGCCTCACATTGACAACAGCCGCATCATCCTACCGAATTCCCCTGCCGAGCCCTTCGGCATTCGACGGCCTCGACGCGGACGCCAGAGCATCGCTTGAGGCGGAGCTCACGTGGTTCAGCCTGCCGAGAGGGCAGGCGCTCTACCGCGAGAATGACCCACCAACCGGCATTTACATTGTGCTCACCGGGTGCCTGGGCATCATCGTCGAAGCGG
>DATNID010000044.1:0-197526 GCA_035604615.1 Allostellaceae bacterium
CCGCCGATACCGGGGATCTGCGCGGCCGTGAAGGCGATCACCTCGATCGAGGGATCGTCGCGATAGAGCATGTTGAAATCGTGAAAATCCCGCCCCGCGGCGCCGAGGATGACGATGCGTAGGCGCCGCTGGCCCGAGCCGGGACTAGATGCAGTGGGTCCGGATCGGCGCAAAGCCATTGAACTCCACCGCGGCATAGCTCGCCGTGTAGGCGCCGGCAGATAGAAAATCGACCGGATCGCCGATCGCGAGATCGAGAGGAAGGAGATTGTCGGTTCTCTGATAGATCACGTCCGTGCTGTCGCAAGTGGGACCCGCCAGAACGACGGGCCCGGTCGGCGCGCCGTCATGCGGCGTGCGAATGCGATACCGGATCCGCTCGCCAAGCGTCTCCGGAAGTCCGTTGTAGCGGCCGGCGTCAAGATAGACCCATCGCCTTTGCGCATGGCGCGATTTGCGCGCGATGAGCAGGACGTGGCTGCGCAGGATTCCGGCATCGCCGACCAGGTAGCGGCCGGGCTCGATCACGAGCCGCGGTCGGGATGTGCCGAACCGCTCCGTCAGAGCCCGATCGATGGTTTCGACATAGGATTCCAGCGGCGGGATCGTCTCCTGGTAATGCGCCGGCAGCCCGCCGCCGAGATTCACCATATCGAGTGCGAGACCCGACCGCGCGCAAGCGTGAAACACATGCGCTGCGCGTTCGATCGCGGACGCCCACGCATTCGGATCGGTCTGTTGCGAACCGACGTGGAACGAAACGCCGATCGGACGCAATCCGACGGACCGCGCATGGAGCAGGAGGTCCGTCGCCATCTCCGTCGAGCAGCCGAACTTGCCGCTCAAGGGCCATTCCGAGCCTTTGTTCTCGACCAGCAACCGGCAAAAAACCTGCGCTCCCGGCGCCGCCCGCTCCAGCTTCTCCAGTTCTCCCGCACTATCGAAGGCGAAAAGATCGATGCCGTGGACATGCGCGTGTTTGATGTCGGATTCGCGCTTGATGGTGTTGCCGAAGGAACAGCGTCGGGCCGGCACGCCCAGCCCGCGGCATCGCTCGATCTCGCCCTCGCTGGCGAGATCGAAACCGGCGCCGAGCGCGGCCAGCGCGGCAATGATCTCCGGCGCCGGGTTGGCCTTGACGGCGTAGAAGATGCCGGCCCAGGGCATCAGCGCGGCAAGGGCGCGATAGTGGCTGCGAACGACGTCCAGATCGACCACGATAAGGGCGCTCGTGTGTCTCTTATCCTGCAGGAATTGGTCGATCCGATCGCTCGGCCCGGTCGTGGCTGGACCGGGACCTGCGTCGCCCGCTCCGACCCTGTCGATCTGCACCATAACAACGGCCTTCCGCGCTTATCGTGCCATTTATCGCCCGGCCGTCCGCGGACCGCCTTGATCTGGCTCAAGACGCCGGCCGCCACCTTGCATCATGGGCGAATCTCTATCGGCGTACCGTCATCCACGGCTTGCCAGATTTCTTCGATCGCGATGTTCCCGACAGCGATGCAGCCATCGGTCCAATCGACGAAGAACCGGACCGGATCATGGTGGCCGAAACGCGCCGGCATGCCGTGGATATAGATGGCGCCGCCCGGACGTCTATGGGCCGTTCGGGCGCGCACGACATCGGCCGCTTCCGGATAGGAGATATGAAGCGCCCGATGGTAAGGCGTGCGGGTCGTCCGTCCGTCGATGAGGTAAATCCCCTCGGGCGTCCTTCCGTCGCCCAGCCGACGCTTCGGCCCCAAGGCATGCCGACCGAGGGCGATCGGGTAGGATTTGATCACCACACCCTCCCGCAGGAGCTGCAGCTCGCGCTGGCCCTTCAACACGAGAACACGATCCGCCTTGAGCGGTTGTGCCACACCGACCGGGACCGCGACGAACGCGAACAGCGCCACAACAAGGGCCGCGACCCAGGAGCAAGATCGGTTCGGACATCCCATGACACGATAGGTTTCCCATTCCCCTGCCGCGCGCCTTGATCTCCCGCAAGGACCGGCCGCGCGCTCGACGATAAGAGAGACGCATGAGCGTCTTCTCCCATTTCCGGTGGATCGGCGTCCGGCTGATCGCCGGTACGATGCTGTTCGCGGCGTCGCCGCCGAGCGCCGCACCGCGGACGGACCTGATCGGCGCGCCGACCGTCTACCTCACGCAGGAGGAGGACACGCTCCTCGACGTCGCGCACGCTTACGACCTGGGATACATCGAAATTCGTGCGGCCAATCCGGCCGTCGACCCCTGGCTTCCCGGCGCCGGCAACAGGTTGGTCCTCCCGACCCAATTCGTGATGCCGGACGCGCCGCGCCGCGGCATTGTGATCAACCTGCCGGAATTGCGCCTTTACTACTTCCCCGCCATCGGCCAGCCCCGCACGTTTCCGATCGGCATTGGCGGCGAAGGCAAGGAAACGCCTGTCGGGCATACATGGGTCGCGAACAAAAGAACTCATCCGGTCTGGATTCCCACAAAGTCGGAGCGGACGGAGGACCCCGATCTCCCGGCAATGGTGCCGGCCGGTCCGGATAATCCCATGGGCGATTTCGCGCTCTACCTCGCCTGGACCGGCTACGCCATTCACGGGACGAACCGGCCTTACAGCATCGGCCGCCGCGACAGTCATGGTTGCATCCGGATGTATCCGGAGGACATCCAGCAACTCTTCAACCTCGTTCCGATCGGCACGCCGGTGACGGTCGTGAACCAGCCGGTAAAGCTCGGCCGGTCCGGCGATGACATCTACCTCGAGATCCACCCCGACCAGGAGGACGCGGAATCCCTCGAGACGACGGGTGCGCCGCGCTCGCCGATCGGCGCCGATGCCGACGATCTCGTCGTGAAATTCGCGGGCGCGCAGGCCGACCGGCTCGACTGGTATGCCATTCATCTCGCGGAGGCCCAGCGCAGTGGCGTCCCAGTGCAAATAACGCTCCCGCAGCACAGCTAAAGCTTGATCCAGTGGATCAAATCTGAAGTTTCGCTGCTCTGGCGGATTTGCCATCGGGCGCGCGCGCGCGAGTCAACGACTATGAACGATGCCAGCGACGGCCGACGGCGATCTGCGCCATGACCGCGAGGAGCCCGTTGACGAGCAACGCCTGGCGGACGCCGAACATGCTCACGGACAAACCCGTTAGCAAGCTTCCGACCGAAACGCCGCCGCGCATGGCGAGCATGTAAAGGCTGGCGGTCTCGCCCCGCAGTTCCGGCGGCGTGGTGGCCTGCAGCAGCGAATTCGCGGACGTGTTGCTGACGGTCATCGACAGGCCGGCGAGCGCCAATAGCGCGGGCAGCCCCCAAAACCACGGGTCGAGCGCGGCAAGCATCAGTATCATGCCGTAGCAAGCTGCAAACCATGAGCTTATTCGCGCCCGGTCGCGGCTGGCATCGACGCCGAGGAGCGCGACGGCACCGAACAATCCGCCCACTCCAAAGGCACCGATCGAAAGGCTGAAGTCGCCGACATCTCCGTGAAACACGCTTTTCACGAGGACCGGACAAAAGACGATGAGCGGTCCGCACAAGGTGCTTGTTATCAGCACCGTGAGCAGTGCGCCGCGCAGATGGGGCGCGCGGGCGATCTCGCGGACGCCGGCGAAGAGATGATGGCTGTCGAACGTATCGTCGGCGGCCAGCGGCGGCTTCCCGCGCGGCAGAATCCACAGCGCGACCCAAATGAACGGCAGATACGACGCCGCATTGAGCGCGAAGCACCCCACGGCCCCCACGCTCGCCATCAATACGCCGGCGAGAGCGGGACCGAGAACACGCGAGAGATTGAATTGGGTTGCGTTCAGGGCAAGAGCCGAGGGAATCTGATCGTGCTCGACGATGGATGGGACGATCGATTGGAATGAAGGCATCGACAGCGCATCCGTCACGCCCACGATCGCCGAGAGACCGATGACCATCCAGGGCCGAACCAAACCGGTCAGTAGAAGGGCAACCAGCACGACTGGGCACACCATCTGGATCGACTGACATATCGTGATGATCCGGCGGCGATCGGTACGATCGGCCAGCACCCCACCCAGCAGCGTCAATATCCAAACAGGCGCCGCCATTGCGAACGAGTCGAGCCCGATCAGGAACGACGACGCGCCGAGCGTCAGCAACAGCCAAGGCTCGGCCACCTGCTGAGCCCAAGTCCCGAGATTCGACAAGAAACTGGCGAAAGAAAACGTGCCGAAACGCCGCGTGCGAAGAAGGTGAAGCGACTCGGAGAATGCGTTCATCGCGATTGCTGGACCTTGGACACGCGTGGAAATTCCATCGTCGCCGCCGCCTTCTATCGCCGCCGCCACGGGAGATCTCTCACGCTATCAGACCGCGCGATCGGCGCATACGCTGCGCAAGACAGCGATGACGCACGGAGGTTGCGACCGGCGCAGCGGTACCGTGGCTCCGGCTCCGGGACAAAAATGGCGATCGGGGCAATTCCATTGCGAGGCGCCCTCCTTCGGCAATATGTTCGGATTTGATTTTCGGCAGGCACACGGGCCATCATCCAGGCGGATGCGCCAGGATCGATCCTGCCGGCACGAAGCGGCGGCGCGCGATCAAAACGAGGGAGGAACGGCGATGAAAGCTCCGAATTGGGCATCGGCGGCACTGGCGATGCTCGTGGCAGCGCTCGGCCCGGTCGATCGCGTCCATGCCCAGGCAATTTCGATGACGCCGGAACTGCAGAAGATCGTCGACGCCGCCAAGGCCGAGAAGATCGTTCAGACGTCGTCGGGAGAGCTCGTCTTCGGCGGCCGGCCGACCGAGGCCAGGGCGAAGGCCTGGATCAAGGAGAACTTCGGCATCGACATCGATTTCCAATACACGCCGGGCGGGCCCTTCGGCGTGGTCGGCAACAAGATCGCCACCGAGTTCCGCGCCGGGCAGCCGTCGTCGGTCGACGCCTGGGCGGCATCGCCGCCGCAATACGACCCGCTCCTCAAGCTCGACATGTTCATCCGCGTGCCGTGGGAGAAACTCTATCCCGCGCGCATCAAGTCCGAGATGGTCGAGGCCGACAGCCGCGCGCTCGCCACCTCGACCGGCACGCCGGGTATCCTTTACAACCTCGAGAAGGGCGCCGATTTCGCCAACGTCAAGGTGATCGACGACCTGCTGAAGCCCGAATACAAGGGCAAGTTCGGCACCACCTCCTTCGCCAACGGATTCGACGCCATGGCGGCGAAGAGCTGGGTGGGCGAGGCGCCGATGGTCGCCTACATGGAAAAGCTCGGCAAGCAGGCGCAAGGCATCCTCAATTGCGGCAACTCCGATCGCGTCGCCTCGGGCGAATTCCTGGCGATGGTGCTGGATTGCACCGGCGCCTCGCCCAACATCGTCCCCTACAAGGGCAAGATCGGCCTCAACATCGTCAGCGACTCGGCGCAGCTCCAATATTACGAACTGCTCGTTCCCAAGCATTCGCAGCACCAGAACGCCGCCATCCTGTTCTCGCTCTACCTCATGACGCCGGAAGGCCAGCGCTCGATGGCCGAGAACATGGGCGTCGATCTCGACTACTACCCCGAAACCCAGCAGCACAAGCTGGTCGCTGATCTCGAGGCCAAGGGGTTCGTCTTCCGCCGCATCAACTATCCGTTCTGGAATCAGAATCCGGGCCTCGATGAGACCGGCAACCGGCTCGGCAAGGCCTTGAAGGCCTCGCTCGGTGGTTGATTGCGGCGCGCCGCGGGGATGAGCGCGGTCACCACGGCGGCGCCCGCCGCGCGCATAGCGCGCGAGCGGCCGGACGCCTGGGGCTTCGTCATGGTCGCGGTGGCCGGGCTGATGAGCGCGCTGGTGCTGGTCCTGCTCGCGATCGTGCTGTGGCTCAGCGTCATCGACGGACAGCCGGGCGATCCCGATCTCGGCTACACGCTCGCCAATTACACCGACATCTTCACCGACCGGTTCACCTATCGCGTCCTCTACAACACCTTCGTCTTTTCCGGCGTGACGCTCGTGGTCGCCATGGCGACGGGCGCGCCGATCGCCTGGCTGGTCGAGCGCACCGACTTTCCCGGCAAGACGCTGGTGATGACCGCCATGACCGTCGGCCTGCTGCTGCCGGGCTTCGCCACCGCCATCGGCTGGGAATTCCTGCTCCATCCGCGCATCGGCATGGTGAACGCCTGGCTCATGAGCCTCTTCGGCCTGACCGAGGCGCCGTTCAATATCGGCACGCTGTGGGGCATGGGGTGGGTGCAGGGGCTCGGCCTGGCGCCGGTGGCGTTCGTGATGATCTCGGTGGTGTTCCGCTCGATGGACTCGGCGCTCGAGGAGGCGTCCACCATCAGCGGCGCGACGCCGCGGCAGACCATGATGCGCGTGACCGTGCCGCTGGTGTGGCCCGGAATCCTCGCCGCCGGCATCTATATCTTCATGATCGGCTTCGCCGCCTTCGACGTGCCGGCGATCATCGGCCTGGCCGGCAATCTCTACACCTTCGCAACCTACGCCTACGACCAGGTGCGCCCGGCGCAGAACCTGCCGCAATACGGCACGGTCTCGGCGCTGTCGACCGTGATGGTCGGGCTGGGACTCGCGCTCTCGTGGTGGTACTCGCGCATGCAGCGCCGCGCGCCGCAATACGCGGTGATCACCGGCAAGGCCTACCGGCCGCGGCTCGTCGCGCTCAAGGGCGGCGGCAAATGGACCGCGATCGCCGGCGTCTGGTTCTACCTCGCCATGTCGCAGCTCTTGCCGCTGCTGGTCCTGGTGTGGACCTCGACCGTGACGTTTCCGCAGCCGCCGACGCACGAGGCGATCGCGTCGATGTCCTGGGCCAATTACGGCAGCCTTAACTTCAATATGCTGTGGCGCGGCCTGCGCAACACGATCGAATTGATGGCCATCACGCCGGCGATCACGCTGATCGTCGCCTTCTCCTTCAGCTGGGTGGTGCTGCGCTCGCGCGTGCCCGGGCGCGCGGCGTTCGATTTCGCGGCCTTCATGCCGCACGCCGTTCCGAACATCGTGTTCTCGATGGCGGCGCTCCTTTTGGCGCTGTTCGTGCTGCAGAAGGCGGTGCCGATCTACGGCACGATCTGGATTCTGGTCATCGTCTACGTCACCTCGCGCATCTCCTATGCGACACGCATCACCAACACCGCCATGATCCAGATCCATCGCGAGCTCGAGGAAGCGGCGCAGATCGCGGGCGCCGGGCTCGGCGGCGTAGTGCGCCAAGTGCTGGTGCCGCTGCTGCGGCCGGCGCTCGGCTATGCGTTCATCTGGATCGCGCTCCTCAATTACCGCGAGCTGACCCTGCCGGTGCTGCTCGCCACCAACGATAATCTGCCGCTATCGGTGGTGATCTGGAACATGTGGGTCAGCGCGCAATTCGCCCAGGCCTCGGCGGTGGTCGTCGTGATGATGGTCGTCATGCTGCCGTTTCTCTATCTCGGCTTCATGGTCTCGCGAAGGCGCGGCGTGGTGGTGAGATAGGGGCGCGTCCGTGCTATGCTCGCCCTTGCACGTTCGGCATGAGGAGCGCGACATGCGGGCACTTCGCAATCAATGGTACTGCGCGGCCTTGTCGAAGGAATTGGCGGGCGTTCCGCTTGCGCGCACGTTCCTCGGCGAGCCGGTCGTGATGTATCGCACGACGGACGGAACCGCCGTCGCGCTGGAGGACCGCTGCTGCCACCGCCGCGCGCCGCTTTCGAAAGGCGCGATCGAGGGCGACAATCTGCGCTGCGGCTATCACGGGCTGCTCTACGCGCCGGGCGGGAACGTGATCTGGGCGCCGGGCCAGGACAAGCTGCCGCAGGGCGCGCGGGTGCGGCGCTATCCGCTATGCGAAAAACATGGCTGGACCTGGATCTGGATGGGCGATCCGGCCCTGGCCGATCCGAACACTGCGCCCGCGTTCCATTGGTACGACGCGGCGGGATGGGCCGCCAATGGCGCGTGCCTGCCGGTCGACGCCAATTATCTTTTGCTGGTCGACAATCTGATGGACCTGTCGCACCTCGCATTCCTGCACATCAAGACCATCGGCGCCAGCGACGACACCAATCCGGAACTGAGCTGGGAGCGCGGCCCGGATTTCGTGCGCGGACTGCGCGTCGCGCGCAATCTTTCGCCGTCGACGCGCCAGATCGCGCAGGGCGACACACTGAAGACCGATTCCACCAAGATCATGACCTTTACGCCGCCGGCCAACGTCGTCATCGAGATCAACACCGTCGAGGCCGGCAAGCGCGCGGATGATCCGACGAACCGCATCAACCGCCAACTCGTCATCCTCGATTCGATGACGCCCGCAACGGACTCGAGCTGTTATTATTTCTGGGGCAGCTGCCGCAATTTCCGTATCGACGATACGAAATTGTCCGAGCAGACATTCCAGGCGACCGTCACGGCCTTCAACGAAGACAAGGACATGCTGGAGGCCGAGCAGCGGATCATCGATCTCGATCCGGCGGCGCCGCAGATCGATCTCGTCGGCGACGCCGGCGGCCTTCAGGCGCGGCGTATCGTCGCTCGCCTGCTGGACGAGGAGGGCGGCGCGCGCCAAGCGGCCGAGTAGGTCGGCCGCGCTTGGCGAGCGCTCGCCGCCTTCAGCGGCGCGCCGCCTGGCGCAGGAAGCCGATCGCGTCGTCGAGGTCTCGCGGACGCAGTTCATCTTCGTTCAGATGCTTGCACACCAGTTCGCGGATCATGTTGATGCGCGTCACTTCGCTCGGGGGCTGGCGCTTCCGCTCGGTGCCGGCTTGCATGGCCTGCAGCCGCAGTCCCCAGCCGCACAGCAGCCTGCCGATGGCGGCATAGGCTTTTTGCAGACTCTCTTGCAGCGCCTTGAAGGTCTGCGGTTCGGCGCCCGAGAGGATGTCGTCGAAAGACGCATCGAAGGTCTGAAAGAACAATTCGATCCACAGCGCGGTCTGACGGAGATGGCGGCCGACCCGCGCGAGCATGGTCAGGATCAGCGGGTTCTGCTGCTGCTGCGAGAGGGCGGGAATATCCGCTTCCAGGCGCCGCATGTGCGGGACGAGCGCGAGGAAGTTCTGCCGATAATAGGCGATCGCCGTCACCAGCAGCTCGAAGTCGCTGAAGAATGGCAGGATGTCGGTGACATCGCCCAATTGAAACCGCTGCTGAAGATAGATGATATGGGTCTGGACGCGTTTGCGTTGCGCCGGATCGGGGTCGCTCGAGGCCTGGTTCAGGCGGGCGACGAGATCGGCAATGCTCTGCACGCCGGCCTGACAGTCCTCGAAGACGTTGGCGAAGAGCGCCTGGGTGTATTTCTGGGTTAGGCCTTCCGTCGCCTTCTGGGTTTCCGGGTCGAACCGGAGCGCGGCGCTTTCGTTGAGAAGCTTGCTGCGTTCCGGGTTGTCGCGGAAGATCGGCGACAGCGCGAGGCGTCGCGAGGCGACGTCGAACGCCGCGGCCTCCTCGAGGACGTGCAAGACCGCCGCCTCTTCGGCCGGCACGTCGAATTCGCAGATCGTCGAGGCGACGCTGCGGATGCCCGTGCCGTTCGCCTCGCGGAATTGCTGGACCTCGGTGACGACCCCGTGCTCGCCCCCCAACGTCTTCACCAAGGTCAACCGGCGCAGCGCCGGCGTGCCGATGATTTCCACCGGCAGGTCGGCCAGCGGCAGGCTGACCAGCGAATGCGGCTTGGCGGGATCAAGCGCGTCGGTCAGCGGCGGCGAGCTAATGACGCGTCCCCAAAATAGGTTTCGTTGCGCCATGCTAAATACACCGGGGTCTGTTAACGCTGATTTAACGGCATTAAGCCCGGCGACCGCCCTCGCGACCCTCAAGCGATCTGCCGCGATAGCGACGTCGCCTCGCGTTGCAGCCGGTTCAGGAAATCGTTCGTCGCGGGCGGCAGGGCATGGCCTTCGCGGGCGATGACGATGATGTCGCGCGACACGGTCGGCGACGTCAGGCGATTGGCCGCGATCCGGCGCGTCTTCGACGAGGTCAGCGCATAGGTCGGTAGCACGCTCACGCCCAGCCCGGCCTCGACCAGCGCCAGCGCGGTGGTGATCTGCGACACCTCGTAAGCCGGCTGCGACGACAGCTCCGCCGCCTCGTAGCCGTAATCGACCAGGGCGCGAATGCCGCTCTCCCGCGTCAGCGCAATCAGCGGCAGCCCCTTGAGGTCGCGCCATTTCGGCCGTTCGAACGCGGCCGGCGGGGATTGCGCCTGGCAGAAAAGCATGAGCGAGTCGCGCGTAAGCTGCCGCCGGACCAGGCCTTTTTCGTCGGGCGAGAACGTGCCGACGCCGAGATCGGCCTCGCCCGATCGCACGCTGGCGACGATCTGGTTGGTGGGCGCATCGACCAGCACGACGGTGACGCCGGGAAAGTCGCGGTGGAAGGCGGCGATGACGTTGGGCAGCATCACCGCCGCAAGAAGGGGCGGCGCCGCCACGGTGATGCGGCCGCGCCGGCGTTCGACCAGGTCGTGGACGTTGTGGACCGCGTGATCGAGGTCGGCGATCAGCTTCTCGGCGGTGGGCTGGAATTCCCGGCCCGCGTCGGTCAATTCGACCCGCCGCGTGGTGCGGTCGAACAGGCGGATGGCGAGCGCCGACTCGAGCTCGCGAACCAGGGCGGAAACGGCGGATTGGGTGACGTTCAGGCGGTCGGACGCGCGGGTGAAATTCCCGGCCACCGCGACAGCGACGAAAGCGTGCAGTTGGCGCAACGTCACATTCATTCAATTAGTTTCTGAATAAAGCAAAAAAAGTCAATTAACTTTTGAATAGAGACCTGTTCGAATGGTCGTTCGAACTGCCGCCGCGGCGCCTTCCGGCCTCCCCTTCCCGGCAGGGCATGTTCTTCGGTACAAGAAGTCGCGGAGCGAAGGAGACGGGACATGAAATACCGGAAGAGCGAAGCCAAGGACTACGCGCGCGAGCACATGACCGGCATCTGGGCCGCCGCGATGACGCCCTTCGCGCCCGACCTGACGCTCGACGAGGACGGCTACCGCCGCAACATGCGGCACTGGGTCAACGACCTCGGCATCGACGGATTGTTCATCTCCGGCAAGCAGGGCGAGTTCGCGTCGATGTCGCTGGCCGAACGCAAGCGGAGCTTCGAGCTCGCGGTCGAGGCGACGGCCGGAAAGGCGGGCACGATCATGTCGTGCTCGGACCAGAACATCGACACGGTGGTGGAACTCGCCAGGCACGCGCAGGCGGTCGGCGCGGACTATATCGTCGTCCACGCGCCGGTCCTCTATTTCCTGACCGCGCAGGACCAGACGCTCCTCGAGTATTACCGCTACATCGCCGAGCGGGTCGATATCGGCATCGCGATGTGGAGCCATCCCGACAGCGGCTATCTGATGAGCCCCGAATTGTGCGCGCGCGTGGCCGACCTGCCGAACATCGTCGCCATCAAGTACAGCGTGCCGCGCGAGATGTATGCGCGCCTGACCCGGCTCGCCGGCGACAAGCTCATCGTCAGCACCGCCTCGGAAGAGGAATGGTTCGACAACATCGTCGAGCTGGGATAGCGGCTCTATCTCTGCTCCAGCCCGCCCTACCTGCTGCAGACCAAGGCCGACCGCCGCATGCGCGAGTACACCGACCTGGCCTTCCGCGGCGAGGTGGCGAAGGCGCGCGCGGTGCGCGACAGCCTCGATCCCGTGCGCGATGCCATGAAGCGCACGCGTCCGCCGGAGAAGCCGCAGGCGCACCAGAAATACTGGCAGGAGCTGCTGGGCCAGGCCGGCGGGCCGACGCGGCGGCCGCAGCTCAATCTCACCGAGGCGGAAAAGGAAGCGACCCGTGCCGCCTTCGCCGCGTGCGGCCTGAAGCTCGAGCGCCCGGCGCGCGCGTCGGCGGCGTGATCCGGCGCCATGGGACTCTATTCGAGCCCGATCAACTTCAAGGCGTGGATCGAGGAGCACCGCCACCTCCTCAAGCCGCCCGTGGGCAACGCGCAGGTGTGGAGCGATAGCGACTTCATCGTGACGGTGGTCGGCGGCCCCAACGCGCGCACCGATTATCATGACGATCCGCTCGAGGAATTCTTCTACCAGCTCAGCGGCGACATGGTGCTGCGCATCATGGACGAGGGACGGCCGCGCGACATTCCGATCCGCGAGGGCGACATCTTCCTGCTGCCGCCGCATGTGCGCCATTCGCCGCAGCGCCCGGTTCCCGGCAGCGTCGGTCTCGTTGTCGAGCGCCAGCGCCCGCCGGGCCTGATCGACGGGTTCGAATGGTACTGCCTCGCGTGCCACGGGCTGCTCCATCGCGTCGAGGTGCAGCTCGTGAGCATCGTCAAGGACCTGCCGCCGCTGTTCGAGCAATTCTATGCGAGCCGCGACAAGCGGACCTGCCGCGCCTGCGGCGCGCTGCATCCCGGCAAGCAGGCGGCGTGAATTGGCGTTGAGGAGTTGAGGGCCATGGACACCGTCGCCGCCGACACGACCACACCGACCCGCACGGACCTCATCGCCCGCGCGCGCGCCATGGTGCCGGTGCTCGCCAAGCGCGCGGCGCAGGCCGAGCAGGACCGCGCCGTGCCCAAGGAAACCATCGCCGAGATGAACGCGGCGGGGTTGTTCCGCGTGCTGCAGCCGCGGCGCTGGGGCGGCTACGAGATGCCGCTCGACGTCGCCAACGACATCCAGATGATCCTGGCGGAAGGCTGCATGTCGTCGGCCTGGATCTATGCCGTGCTCACCGTCGAGCCGTTCCTCATCGCGCTGTGCGACGACCGCATGGCGCAGGACGTGTGGGGCAAGGACGAATCGGTGCTGGTGTGCGGCACCTCGGCAGGCGGGCCGGGCAACAAGGCGATTCCGGTCGAGGGCGGCTTCCGGCTCAGCGGGCGGTGGCGCTTCGCCAGCGGCTCGGACCACACCGACTGGACCTTCCTCGGCGGCTGCCATGTCGCGGACCCCGCCGGCGGCGGCGCGGAATGGCGCGTGCTGCTGCCGCGCTCGGACTATCAGATCGTCGACACCTGGTACGTCTCGGGCCTCAAGGCCACGGGGAGCCGCGACATCGTGGTCGAGGACAAGTTCATCCCGGCACATCGCGCGATCAAGCAGCAGGACCTCTTTCTGTGCCGCGGGCCCGGCCAAGCACTCAACACCGCCGCGCTCTACCGCATCCCGTTCGGCCAGGTCTTCGCCATCAGCGTGTCGACCCTGGTGATCGGCGGGCTCCAGGGCATGCTGGATGCGTTCATCGGCTATGGCTTGAAGCGCATCGCCCGCGGCATCGGCCCGACCGCCGGCGATCCGGTGGCGCAAAGCCTGTGCGCCGAGGCCGCGGTAACGATCGACGAGTGCAAGATCGCGTTCAACCGCAACATCGCGAATCTGACCGCTTACGCCGAGCGCGGCGAGGTGCCGCCGCTGCAGGAGCGCCTGCGCTACAAGTTCCAGGTCGCCTTCGCCGTCGAGCGCGCGAGCCTCCTGGCGGCGCGGATCTTCAAGGCGGCGGGCGCCAGCGGCATCTATGTCGAGAACACGCCCTTCGCGCGCTTCCTCGCGGACATCAACGCCGGGCGCCAGCACGTCAACAACCAGATCGAGGCGGCGGCGCGCAACTGGGGACGCGTCATGCTGGGCGGCGCCGAGAGCGAGAACCGCGATATCTTCCTCTGACCCCGCCAGGGAGCAGCGAAAAGTGGCAGATTCCTCATCCCCCGCGCGTGGCCCCAACGAGCCCGCGCCTCCCGACCCGTCGCGCTATGGCCTCGATGCCGGCACCGGACGGTTCAAGCATCCCGACGCCGCGCCGTTCGCGCCGGGGCCGCACCCGGTCAAGGGCAGCTTGGATTATCTCGAGGACAAGGAATACGTCCACAACATGACCGTCGAGGGACGCTGGCCCAAGTTGGTGGTCCCGGGGGTCAGCTTCCAGAACATCGTCGACATGAACGGCCGGCGGTACATGTATCACTACTACCGCACCCGCGTGAACGTCTACGACATCACCGAGCCGAAAAACCTGAAGGTCGTGCTCGAGCGGAAATACGAGGAAGGCCCCGACTTCTTCGGCGCCGCCGCCATCGCCTACAACAAGGCGCTGAAGACATGGATCATGATCCAGTCCTTCGAGGTGCCGCGTAGCGGCCCCATGGGGCTGGGCGGCGCCAAGCACACCGACCCGGCCAAGGTCGCGCGCGTCAAGTCCAACCCCGGACTGCGCGGGCTCAAGATTTTCGCCATGTCGAGCCCGACGGAATGGAGGCAGATCGCCGAGATCGGCACCGATCCGCTGCATCCCTTCGCGCGCGCCCAGGAAGGCTCGGGCGCGCTCGATTCGCCCACATATTACGGCGGCAAGTACGCCTTCGTCTGCGCCGCTCCGGACAACAGCTTCCTCAACCAGGAATATCCGAGCTACCTCTATTCGCCGGCGCAGATGATCTTCGATGTCGAGGACCCGGCGCGCCCGAAGCTGGTCAACACCTGGTGGGTCCCGGGCCAGCGCCTCGGCGAGGACGAGGCGTACGCGAAGTGGCGGCAATTCGGCAATCGCACGTCGTGGACCGGCGGAAGGATGCCGATCGCCCCCGACAAGCCGCTCGAAGAGGGCGGGCGCTGGGGCTACACCGTGATGGGCGGGCTGGGTTTCCATGTGCTCGACCTCGCCGATCCCAACAACATCGAGACCGTCGGCAGCCTCGAGCTGCCGTTGAGCGTCGGCGGCGTCGAGGGCGACCACATCGATGCGTCGCGGGTCGGCGAACGGGGCTTCGTCCTCGTCAACGGCTATCCGATGAACGAGGACGGATACGAGCCCTACAAGGATGTCTACGTCGTCGATGTCCGCGATCCGGCGAAGCCGGTGATCGTCGCGGCCTTGCCGCGGCCGCTGCCGCCCAAGGACGCGCCCTACAGCGATTTCGTCCTGCGCCGCGGCAAGTTCGGCCCCAAGCGCTCGGCCTATTACTGGCATCCCGGCCGCGCCAATCCGAACATCGTGGTGTTCCCCTACATGAACGCCGGGATTCAGGTGTTCGACATCGCGGACCCCAAGAGCGCCAAGGTATCGGCCTATTTCGTCGCGCCCATGACCGACGGCAAGGGCGGCGCCGAGCCCAACAAGGCGCCCATCGAATGCGCGGCGGTCGAATGGGACCGCAACCTGGTCTGGGCCTTCACCAATGGCGGCATGTACCTGCTCAGCAGCCCCGCCCTCGGCAAGCCGAATTTCGGCGCCCCCTGAGACGCAACCGGAGAAGAGCGATGCCTCAAGCGAAGTTCGGCACGGCGGCGGTAAGCCGGCGCGCGGTCATGGGCGGCGTGGCCGCGGGCGTAGCCGCCTCATATGTCGGCCGGGCCAAGGCGGCAGGAAAGCGCGGCGGCGTGCTGCGCGTCGCCGCCGATTTTCAGCCCACCAATCTCGACCCGGTGGCGGGCTCGCAGGGCGGCGATTTGAGATTTCTCTACCCGATCTATCAGTCCCTGGTCGATTGGGAGCCCGACACGCTGAAGCCCAAGCCCGGCCTTGCGACATCGTGGACCTTCACGGATCCCAAGACGCTCGTCCTCGAGCTGCGGCAGAACGTCTTGTTCCACGATGGCACCGCATTCGACGCGGCGGCGGTGAAATTCAATCTCGAGCGCACCCGCACCGATCCCAAGTCGAACATCAAGAACGATCTCGCCTCGGTCGCCGCGATCGAGGCCACCGGGTCGCATCAGATCACCCTGCGGCTCAACAAGGTCAATGCGGCGCTGCCCTCGGTCCTGGCCGAGCGCGGCGGGCTGATGGCGTCGCCCGCCGCGATCGAAAAATCGGGCGCCGACTTCGCGCGCAATCCGGTCGGAACCGGCCCGTGGAAATTCGGCCTGTGGCGCGATAACGACATCTATACGGTCACGCGCAACGAAAAATACTGGAAACCGGACGAGCCCTATCTCGATGCAATCGAGTTTCGCATCATCGCCGACAACAATATCGGGCTGCGATCGGTCATGGCGGGCGAAAACGACGTCGTGCTGGCCCTGTCGTCGGCGCAAAAGCCGGTGGTCGAACGGGCGACCAACCTGAACTCGTCCTTCGGCACGTCGCAGGCGGGAATTCCGATATGGCTGAATTACGCCCGGCCGCCGCTGAACGACGTTCGCGTGCGCCAGGCGATCAACTATGCCGTCGACCGTGACGCCTTCAACAAGGTGACGGCGCTGGGCCTCAACGAGGTGGCGCGCGGCCTCTTGCCGAGCACGCATTGGGCCTATGACCCCTCGCTCGAGGCGACATACCCGCACGATCCTGCCAAGGCCAAGGAGCTGCTCGCCGCTGCCGGGCTTGCCGCGGGATTCGACATGAGCCTCATCGGCCCGACCGACGAGCGCTCGCGCCAGCGCCAGGAGGTCGTCATCGAGCAGCTGAAGCAGGTCGGCATCCGCGTCAAGCTGTCGGGCTTCTCCGTGAACGACGCCATCAAGACGTTCTTCGTCGACAAGCAGGGCGACGCGCTGCTCATCCAGTGGGGCGGCCGTCCCGATCCGACCATGACGTTCCGCGATCTCTTCAGCAAGGAGTCGTTCTACAACCCGGCGCGCACCGAACCGGACGGATTCGCCGACGCGCTGGCCGAGACCGAGGCGAGCGAGGATTTCGCCGTTCGCGCCAAGGCGCTGTCGAAGGTGCAGCACATCGTTTCCGACAACGCGCTGATGGTGCCGCTGATCTTCGATGCGCAGTACACCGCCTTCGCCACCAAAGTGAAGAACTGGCGGACCAACCTGTTCGGCAGGCCGCGCTTCGACGACGTCTATCTCGAGGGGTGAGCGGCGTCGGCCGCGACGGGGCGATCCACATGGTATGGGCGGCGCGGCTCAGATGGGCCGCACAGCGAGTGCTGCAAATCGTCCCGGTCATCATCGTCGCGACCTTTCTCGTCTTCGGCATGCTGCAGCTCGTGCCGGGCGATCCCGCGGTCACATTGGCCGGCGATTCCGCCACGCCGCAGCGGATCGAGCAGATCCGCGCGCTCTACGGGCTCGATCGGCCGTTCCTGGCGCAGTACGGAACCTGGCTTCTCCACGCCGCCCACGGCGATCTGTCGCGCTCCATCCTCTCGGGCGAGCCGGTGCGCGTTGCCATCATGGACCGGCTGCCGAACACGCTGCTGATCGTCGCAGGATCGTTGACCCTTTCGCTCGTCATCGGCATTCCGATGGGCGTCGCGGCGGCGACGCGCGCGGGCACGCGCATCGACGGCGCCATCACCGGCCTCACATCGTTCGGCGTCGCGGTGCCGAGCTTCTGGCTCGCCATGCTGCTGGTATCCGTCTTCGCGCTGGGCCTGCATTGGTTTCCGGCGACGGGCGCCGTCGGCATCGGAGACGATTTCGCGGGCGCGGTGCGGCACGCGGTCCTGCCGTCGATCGCCTTGTGCGCGAGCGGCGTGGCGACGGTCGCGCGCCAATTGCGCAGCGCGCTCGTCGACGTGCTGTCGTCGCAATATGTCCGCACGCTTCAGGCCAAGGGCCTCTCGCCTGCCTCGATCCTGTGGAAGCACGGCCTCAAGAATGTCAGCGTGCCGCTGCTGACCGTGATCGGCCTCCTCGTCAACCGGCTGCTCGGCGCCACCGTCGTGATCGAGGCCGTGTTCGCCATTCCCGGAACCGGAAGCCTGGTCGTCAACGCGGCACTGGGCAAGGATTTCCCGGTCGTGCAGGGCGTCGTGCTGACCATGGTGATCATGGTCGTCGTCACGAATCTTCTGGTGGATGCGCTTTACACCGTCCTCGATCCCAGAGTGTCGCGGTCATGAGCGCCGTCGCGACCGCCCCAGCGGCGCTGCGCCGCGCCTTCATGGCGCGGTTCGGACGCTGGCTGCGGCATGATATGCGCGCGGCGATTTCGCTCGGCTATCTCTTCTGCCTGGCGTTGCTTGCGCTCCTCGCGCCGGTCATCGCGCCCCACTCGCCGACCGACCAGGACTACAATGCGATCCTGCTGCCGCCGGGCGCCGGACATCTCCTGGGGACCGACGATCTCGGCCGCGATGTCCTGAGCCGCCTCATTTACGGGGCGCCGGTCTCGCTCTACGCGAGCTGCCTCGCGGTCGCGATCGGCGTCGCCATCGGCTTGCCGGTGGGCGTCGTCGCGGGTTACCTGGGCGGCAAGGTCGATACGCTCATCAGCCGGCTCATCGACACGCTCCTGTCGTTTCCCGGGATCGTCCTGGCGGTGGGCGTCACCGCGGCGCTCGGGATCGGGCTCACCAATTCGATGATCGCGGTCGGCATCGTGTTCTCGCCCGAGCTCGCGCGCCTCATCCGCAGCCAGACCCTGGTGGTCAAGCAGGCGCTATACGTCGAGGCCGCGCGCAGCTTCGGCGCCAGCACGTCGCGCATCATCCTGCGCCACATCCTGCCCAACGCGGTGCAGCCCGTCATCGTCCAGGTGACGCTGATGCTCGCGGTTGCGCTCTTGGTGGAGGCGAGCTTGAGCTTCCTCGGCCTGGGCGTGCAGCCGCCTGCGCCGAGCTGGGGGGCGATGCTCGCGCGCGCCTACGGCAACATGGAGGCGGCGCCCGCGCAGATGTATCCGCCGGGCATCGCGATCCTGCTCACGGCGCTGGCCTTCAACGGGCTTGGCGAGTCGATTCGAGCCGGGCTCGATCCGAAGCTCCGCCGGCTGGAATTGAGGACGTAAGAGCGACGATCACGCTCGCCGCTCGGGATCGCGGGCGCTGCCAAACAGGTCGCGCCGGTGCGGATTCACCACGCGCAGATCGCCGCGCCGCGTCGTGACGCCGTGGCGGTCGAGGAATTCGAGGATCTGGATCGCGACCTTGCGCCCGTTGTCGAGACGATCGCGGAACTGCGCCGCGCCGAATTTTCCATCTGCGCCGGAGGCGGCGAGATCGAACGCGATCTCCACCGTCTCGGCCACGGTGTCGCGCAGGAAGAAGTGGTCGGCCACGACCTCGCTCACCACGCCCATGCGCGCGAGCGACTTGAGCAGGCGGCGGATGGCCGCCTCGTCCGCGTCGAGCAGGTCGGCGAGGTCGCGCACCCGCGGCGGACGGAACCGCTCCGCACCGGAGAGAAGCGGCGCGATCCTGACCCACAGACGCTCGTCCTGGGGCGCGAGCTTGGCGCGGTGATCGGGGAGCCTAACCCGCGCGCCGTCGAACGCGATGTCGCCGTTTCGCGCCACCCCCTGCAACAGCGACAACAGCGCCGGCGCCGGCAGGCGCGGCTCGAGCTGGACCCTAAGCCGCTCGAGCCCGATCCCCGGCAGGTCCGGATTGCCGGCGTGGAAGGCTTCGAGCGCGGTCAGGAGACTTTGTTTGAGCCGCAGATGCGTGGCGGATGCGAGCGCGAACACCGCGCCCGGCGTCGTCACGCGAACGAGCCCGAGACGCGCCGCGATCGCCTCGATTTCGGCGGCACCCAGCGCGCGGTCGCGGGCGAAGGCGGCGAGATCGACGACATAGGGCACGCGGTCGAGCAGCGCCGCGAGCGAAGCTTCGGGATCGGCCAATGCCCGCGCGGCAAGGTGCGCGAGCCGCTCCGGCGTGCGCCGCCGGCGCGTCGGCGCGCGCAAGTCGAGGAATTTGCCGCCGCCGATCGTCCTTTGCCCCGAATTGTCGCGCAGCACGAAGCAGTCGCCCTCGCAAGCCGCGATCGGCCGCTCCAGGACGAGCTGGACCAGCCCCTCGCCGCCCGGCGGCAGCGAAGCGTCCTGCAGCAGAACGACGCGGCCGCCGATGCTCGCGGCGGCATGATGCAGCCGCACCGGCAGCCATTGCGTCACCGGCTTCGGCTCGCCGGCGAGAAGGCGCAGCGAAGCGTCGATGCGGTCGGTCGGCGCATGAAGACCAGGATCGAGCACCATGTCGCCGCGCGATACCGCGTTCTTGCTGATGCGCTCGCCGGCGAGATTGAGGCCGCAGCGCTCGCCCGCGAGTCCCTGCTGCGCCGGCCGGTTCTGCGCGTGGATGGCGCGCACGCGCGCGGCGAGGCCCAACGGACTCAGCATCACCGCGTCGCCCACGCTCACCCTACCCGACAACACCGTGCCGGTGACGACCGTCCCGGCGCCGGCAAGGGCGAAGCTGCGATCGACCGAAAGCCGGAAGCGGCCGGTGGCGGCGCGCGCCGCCAACGCTTTCGCCTCCGCGAGCAGCCGGAGGCGCAAATCCGCGATCCCCTCGCCGGTCACGGTCGAGACCGGGACAATATCCGCACCCTCGAGCCCGGTGCCGGCGAGCAGGCGCGCGATGTCCCGTCGGACCTCGACGCGCCGCGCGTCGGGAACCGCGTCCACCTTGGTCAGCGCGACCACGCCGCGCTCGATCCCCAGGAGATCGACGATGGCGAGATGCTCGACCGTCTGCGGCATGACGCCGTCATCCGCCGCCACCACCAGCAGGACGAAATCGATGCCGGTCGCGCCGGCCAGCATGTTGCGCACGAACTTCTCGTGGCCCGGGACATCGACGAAGCCCAGCACCGAGCCGTCCTCCGCCGGCAGATACGCGAACCCCAGATCGATCGAGATGCCGCGCTCTTTCTCTTCCTTGAGGCGATCGGTATCGACCCCGGTGAGCGCGCGCACCAGCGTCGTCTTGCCATGGTCGATATGGCCTGCGGTCCCGATGATCACGTCTCGACCTTGGAGTCTTATGTGTTCGAGCGGAACCGCATTGCGTCCTTCGACTGCGCCCCTGCGGGGCTCCGCTCAGGATGAGGGGCATTGTACAACCTTCCTCATCCTGAGCGGAGCGCAACGCGCGTAGTCGAAGGACGCAATGCGGATCAGCGCCAGGTGTCGACCGAGAGGGTGCGCTGGTAGCGGGCGCCGAACATCTTCCAGGCGCCCTGGGTCTCGCCGCCCACGACCGCGACGTTGATCTCCTTGGGCTCGAACATCTGCACGATCTCGTCGGGCTTGGCCTTGAGGCGCGTCGCATAGGGCTCGACGCCGGCCACGGCGAGCGGGTGCAGCAGCGTCTGCACCCATTGGTCGTCCCAGTATTCGCGGGCGGGGAGCCGCGCATTCTCGGCGCACCAATCGATCAGTTGCTGCTTGGTCGCGATGCCGCGATCCTTGAACAGCCGCGCCACGATCGGGTCCATCACCAGGAGCGGCGGGAAATGCGCGCCGGCGGATAGGCAGCGCCGCATCTTCTCCTGCCACGTGTCGCGCGGGCCGTATCCCTCCTGCGTGTAGCGCAAGCCAAAGAACACGCTGACGGCGCTGTCCTCGCGCTTGAAGCCCTTCTGCACGTGCAGCGGCTGCCACGGGCTGCGCTCCTCGTTCTCGGCGAAGCAGAAACTGTAGGCGAGCGGGTTTCCGAGCGTCCCCATGTAGGATTCGTCCGGCACCGATCCGCCCTGGAGATTCTGCGACAGCAGGTTGTAGGCGCGCCCGATCGTCACGTTGGCGTGGTTGTAGGGACCCAGCGCGCCAATGCCGGAATTCATCCCGATCTCGTTCCGGATCGGCCCGTTGACGACCGCGAGGTTCGCCATCGAGGTGGTGCTGCTGGATTTCGCGGTGAAGCCGCTTGCGGCGAGGGCGAGGATCACCGGGAAATATTCCGGCCGCGCCCCGGCCATCACGGCGTTCACCGCGACCTTCTCGACATTGTATTCCCAGAACTCGCGGAACGACGTGGGCGCCATCCGGCCGACGATCTTGTCCGGCTTCTGGCGCGTGCCCTTGAGCATCGCCGCGACGCGCTCTTCGGTCGGCAGCACGATGGGCAGGAAATCGGTCCAGTGATTTTCGATGAAGAGACGCTGCAAATTCTCTTCCGAATCGGGCGCCAGCAATCGCGGGATCGAGCGGTCGAAGGTGAGGCCCTTCATATCCTCGTCGCCGAGCGGGCCGGTCAGGCCCTCGATGATCTCCTGCATGAAGGGACGCCCGGAGATGCGGTCCTTGCCCTCGATATAGCCGCGCAACTCACCGGGCGAGAGATCGACCACCGGCTGCGGCACGAAGGCCTGGCGCGTGCGCGGCATGCCGTTGGCGAGCGCCGTCACCCGGGCAAGGCGCGAGAATACATGCGTGTGAATCGCGACGCTCGGTACGCCGCCTTCTTCCAGTGCCATCGCCAGCCCGACGACCGTCGGGGTGCAGGTGCTTCACAAGCCGACGCCGAGGATGGCGGCATCGCCCTCGGACGCGACCTTGGCGCGCATGTCGGCGTCATCGACCCAGCTCTCGCGCGGCTTGATCGTGCGCGTCTCGACCTTGGGCAGGTTCTGCGCGAACCATTGCCGCATCTGGTCCATGAAGGCTTCGGAATTGTCGAACAGGCAATCGACCAGATAGACGATCTTGCCGTCGAGGCTTTCCGGCCGCGGCGCCAGGCGCTTGCCCTTGACGTGCGGCGGGAAGCCTCGGGGATCGTGAACCGTCAATCCGCTCGCCATGCGTCGCTCCCTGAACCGCCCCGGCCGAGATAGCGATCGGCCGATAATGCGGCGGAGGCGCCCTCGCCCGCCGACGCCACCGCGCGACCGAGCCAGCCGGAGCGAACCGATCCCGCCGCGCACAGACCCGCCATTTCGGTCCGCATCGCCGCGTCGGTCCGGACCTGCCCCGACGGATCGAGCGCGATCCGCCCGGCCAGGAACTCGGTGTTCGGCCGGAAACCAATATAAACGAACATCCCCGCGAGGTCCATGTCGGCCGACTTGCCGGTCGCCCCATCGCGCACGCGCGCGCCCATGACGCTTCCATCGCCGAGGATTTCCTCGACCACGGCATTGAAGCGCAGCTCGATCCTGGGATGCTGGGTCACGGCGTCGCGGTAGATCGCTTGCGCGCCGAGCGCCGTGCCGCGATGCAGCACGATCACGCGCGAAGCGAACTCGGCCAAGGTCAGCGCTTCCTGTGCCGCGGAATCGCCGCCGCCAATGACGGCGACGACGCGGTCGCGCATCAGCGGCGCGTCGCAGCTTGCGCAATGGCTCACGCCCTTGCCGCGCAAGCGCTCCTCGCCGGGGACGCCGAGCGCGCGCAGGGACGAGCCGGTGGCGAGAATGACGGCGCGCGCGTCGTAGTCCTCGCCGGTGCGCGACGCGACCCGCCACGCGCCGTCGCGCGGCACGATCTCCACCAGCTCTTCCATCGCGAATTCGGCGCCCGCGCTCATCGCCTGTTCCTGGACGATCGGGCACAGATCGTAACCCGGGATGCCGTCGGGAAAGCCGGGGAAGCCGTCGACCTTGTTGATGCTGAGGAGCTGGCCGCCAAGGATGTCGCCGGTCAGCACCAGCGTCTTGCGGCCCAGGCGCGCGCTGGTCAGCCCGGCAGTCAGGCCGGCGATGCCGCCGCCCGCGATCACGACGTCGAATTGCGTGCTCAAGATCGCTCGCGCCAAGGGGGAATTGTCGCGATCCAGCATGACCCCTTTGCCGCTTGCCGACAAGGCCGATCCGTGCCAAAGCCGCGTCGGGGCAGGGGCATCGAGGCAGGTGGGGGATGGCAGGATACGATTACATCATCGTCGGGGCGGGCTCGGCCGGCTGCGTGCTCGCCAACCGGCTGAGCGAGGACGGCGGCGCGACGGTATTGCTGCTCGAGGCGGGCGGGCGCGACCGCAACCCCTACATCCATATGCCGCTCGGGATGCGGCGGCTCAGCCCTCATCCCACTCTCAACTGGCAGCTCGCCACCGAGCCCGAGCCCAACTGTCACGGCCGCCGCATCTTCGTGCCGCGCGGCAAGGTGCTGGGCGGATCGTCGTCGATCAACGCGATGATCTATGCCCGCGGCCATCCGCTCGACTACGACCAGTGGCGGCAGATGGGGCTCAAGGGCTGGGGCTATGACGACGTGCTGCCGTACTTCAAGCGCTCGGAAGACAATTGGCGCGGCGAGGATGCGTATCACGGCGCCGGCGGCCCGCTGAAGGTCACGCGCAGCGGGCGCACGAGCCCGCTCTATGACCTTTTCACCACCGCCGCGGCGAAAGTCGGATTCGGCAAGAGCGGCGACTATAACGGCGCGGGACCGGAGGGCATCGCTCCGCCCGAGTTCACCATCGGCGGCGGCAGGCGCTGGTCGTCGGCGCGGGCCTTCCTCTACCCGGCAATGCGGCGGCGCAATCTCACGGTCGAGACGGAGGCGCTCGCCCATCGCGTCACCATCGCCGGCGGCCGCGCCGCCGGCGTCGTCTACATGCAGAACGGCACGCTGCACACCGCCGAGGCCGCGCGCGAGGTGATCCTCTCCGGCGGCACCTACAACTCGCCCCACCTTCTGCTGCTGTCCGGCATCGGCCCGGCCGACGAATTGAAATCGGCCGGCGTCACGCCCGTGCTCGACCGGCCGGATGTCGGCCGCAATCTCGAGGAGCACGCCAATGCCGTGATCACCTTCGTCATCAACCAGCCGCTGTCGATCACCGACGAACTGCGCTGGGACCGGCTGGCGCTGTCGGTGCTGCGCTGGGCGGCATTCGGCAGCGGCGGCGTCGCCAGCATGCCGCTGCAATGCGCCTGCTTCCTGCGCACAAGGCCCGAGAGCGAGCGGCCCGACATCGAGCTGCTGGTGAGCACGGTCGCGCCCGACGCGGGCCCCTGGTTTCCCGGCATCAAGAAGCCGGTCGAGCATTGCTTCTCGAGCCGGATCGCGCTCTTACATCCGCGCAGCCGGGGCAAAGTGACGCTGCGCTCTTCCGACCCGGCGGACATGCCTCGCATCTACTGGAACCTGTTCGACGATCCGCACGACCTCGAGACCTTGCGCGGGGGCTTGAAGACGGTGCGCGCGATCTTCGCCCAGGAGCCGCTCAAGCCCCTGGTCGAGCGCGAGCTGAGCCCCGGCAGGAAATTCGCGACCGATGCCGAGATCGACGAGTGGATCCGCAACAACGGCCAGACCGCGGCACATCCCGCGGGCACGTGCCGCATGGGAACGGACGACGAAGCGGTGGTCGACGAGCAATTGCGCGTCAAGGGCATCGCGGGCTTGAGAGTTGCCGACTGCTCGGTGATGCCGCACGTGGTCGGCGCCAACACCAACGCGCCGACCATCATGATCGCGGAAAAGGCGGCCGACTACATTCGCGGCCGGGCGAATTGACCCGGCATCTGCGCGCTCACACCGTGCAGGCGCCGATCAGCTCGTGCCCGAACGCGGTCATATAGTAGCTGAGCGATCCCGGGCCACCGGGCTTGATGCAACGAACGCGCTCGAGATTGTGCAGCGCCACGTCGGCCGCGTGCACGGAAATCTTCAAGCGGCCGGCGAAATGGTCGCGCGAGCTGGGACCGAGCTGCGCGGTCGACTCGCTCATCTTCTGCAAGATCTGCGTGTCGCGCGGATGCAGCCGCCTCAAGGCGTCGACGAATTCCAGCCGCATCGTCTCGGCTTTCGCGGGGGACATCGCATTGGCGAGCATGCGCGCCCACATCTCCTGCATCTCCTCGCGTCCCTCGTCCTGCGCGGCGGCAAGAAGCGGCAGCGCGATCGTCGCGCTCAACGCGACCGTTTCCTTGACGCCGCGGCCGGCGAGAATCTCGCCGGTCCGGTGCGCGAGGCGAATGCAATTCCTGGTTCGAACCTGGCGCATCGGATCGCCGGCGACAATGCCGACCACGTCCTCGGGCACCGTCCCCAGCACGCGCGCGACGAAGCCGCACAGATCACGCGCGGGATCGATGCTCTTGGCGCCGGATTTCGCGATCTCCACGACGGGCTTTAGGATGATGGCGTCCATCGGGATTTTCTTCTCCTTGACCGATTCACTTTAACACGCCTCTCGCCGCCGTCTCATCGCCCCGTATTTTCCGCGTTAACAATTTCGGGCGAAAAGATTCCGCGCGTGGCGGAATAAGCACACGATCGGCACGTCCCCGGTCCCATTCTTCACGATCGTTAACACGACGGCAGATTGCTTGTTCCCGGACGCCGCGTCGTGGCGCCTTACCCAGTTCGTATTAAGCAAGTTTTATGCCATTGGCCCGAAACATGAATTTCAGGCCTTTACCGCCGCGCTCCATGGCGACATGTAAAGTTTTCCGACAACGCCGCGATGCACGCGGCGCGGGAAGAGCGCGTTAGGAATTCAGGCGGCGACAGCGGCGCGGCGCCGCGGGCGCACTCACTTGAGACGCTTGGCTGCGTCCTCGACGATGGTCAGATCGGAATGCTGGGTCACGTCGATATGCTCCTTGATGAAACCGAAATCCTGGAGCATGTCGACGTTCTTCTGAATCGCCGCCGGGTCGGGATGGAGCGCAGGGTCGCGGTAGAGATCGTTGTGGGTGAAGACCCAGCCCAGCCGCTCCGGCGGCATCTTGAGGAACGCGGCGACGATGGCGATGGCGGCATCGTGATTGGCCGGGTCTATGTACCAGCGCGTGGCGCGAATATCGTCCTCGAAGAAGTCGACCAGCGCGGCGCGGTTCTTCGCGATGAAGCCGGTGCGCGCGGTGAGGAAGAGGAAATCGGTCATGCCGACCGCCTCGCGCTGCGTGAACAGGTCTTGCGCGATCGCCTGCAGGCCGGGGTCCATCGTAAACGGCTTCACGCCGACGATGAGGTCCACCTTCTTGTCGGCGAGCAGCGCCTTCATGTTCGGGAACTGCGCCTCGACGATGGTGAAGTCGCCCGGATATTCGAGCTTGTGCTTGCGCAGCATGACGCGCATGAAGATGTCCTGGCCGCCGCCCAAGCCGTTGGTGGCGACGATCTTGCCCTTCAGATCCTCGATCTTCGCGATGCCGCCGTCCTTCGCCACCATGTAGCGATTGGTGTCGTAGCCCTCGACGCCGTCGCGCACCTCGTCCGCGACGATGCGAAGATCGGTGAGGCCGGCGCTCAGGATCGCAGGACCGAGCACGTTGAAGGTCATCGGCGTCAGGTCGAGCTCGCCCGCGGCCAAGGCCTGAAGGGCCACCGACGAACCGGCGAAGCGGGTCGGCTCGAGCGTGTAGGACGTGCCGAGATGCCTGGCGAGGCCGGGATGCTCGAACAGAATGGGCGTGAGCTGCGCCGGCGCGACCGCCCAGCCGATGCGTATCTTCAACGGCTCGTCGCTTTGCGCGGCGGCGACGCCAAGGATCGAGACCGCGGCAACCAGCGCCGCCAAGCCGGGCATCTTCATCCTGTTCATGTGTCCCCCGAAATCCGCAACGCGCCGGAGCGGACGCTACCGAAGCATCGAAGCGGTGACAAGGCCGGGGCGCGAATGGCCCCGCTCAGGCGAAGGGCGGGTTCGCGCCCTCGATCTGCACGCGGTCGCCGGTGCGGGTCTGCGGGAAATAGTCCCAGACCGCGAGATGCTGGGTGCAGCGGTTGTCCCAGAACGCGATCGAATGCCGGCGCCAGCTGAAGCGCACCTGCCACAGCGGGCTTTCGCAGTGGTTGTAGAGGAAGGCCAGGATCGCCTTGCTCTCCTCGGCCGGCAGCTCGTTGATGTGCGAGGTGTAGGCGCGGTTGACGTAGATCACCTTCCGCTTGGTCTCGGGATGGCGGACGATGACGCGATGGGTCGAGACGTTGTACTTGCCGTCGGGATTGAAGCGGCGGAACACCAGGCCGCCGTCATGGACCGCGGTCAAATCCTCGAGATAATCCTGCATCCCCGGCGACAGCGCGTCATAGGCCGCGTACATGCTGGCGAAGCAGGTATCGCCGCCGACCGGCGGCAGCGTGTGGATGTGGAGGATGCTGCCCATCGGCGGAATGGGATCGCAGGACAAATCGGTGTGCCATTCCTCGCCCGCGACATGCTTCGATTTCTCGTCGGCATGGAGGAGGCGCACTTCCGGATGCTCCTCCATTCCCTTCATGGCGGAATGGACGTGGAGATTGCCGAAATGCTGGCCGAATTGCTTGAGCGTCGGCACGTCGATCGGCTGATCGCGGAAGAAGATGACGCCGTTGTCGAGCAGCGCCTGGTGGATGTCGTCGACCTGCCGGTTGGTAAGCGGCCGGGTCAGGTCGAGCCCGGAAATTTCGCCGCCGACATGCGGCGTCAGCCGCTTCACCTCGATCGTATCGTAGCCCATCGTTAACTCCCGGCCGTTTCGCCCATCATAGCACAACCCGGCGCCTATCCGAGATCGGGCAGCACCGAGACGTGGATGGCGCCGCGATCGCCCTCGCCGCCGACGGTCTGGATCGCGCGCTCGACCTGGTTCAGGTTGAAATGGTGCGTCGCGAGCTTCTCCAAGTTGTATTTGCCCGACTCGAGCAGCGCCACCGCCTTCTTCATCTCGCGCGCGGTGCGGCCGCGCACGCCCCTGATGGTCAGCTCCTTCATGAAGATCTGGTCGGGATCGAAATCGGTGGCGAAGCCGTGCGCCTCGCCCGCCACCACGATGGTGCCGCCCATGGTCGCGAGATCGACCGCCTGCTTCAAGGCGCCCGGCGCGTTGGCGGTGACGTTGATCACCGCGTCGACCATGCGGCCCTTTGTGAGGTCGGCCACGCGGCCGACCACGTCGGGAGTGGCATCGACGTCGATCGCGTGGTGGGCGCCGAACTCGCGGGCGAGGGCGAGGCGCGCGCTGTCGCGGCCGCGTCCGGTGACGATGATGAGCCCGGCGCCGGCCTCCCTGGCGGCGATGACGCAGGCGAGCCCCTGCCCGCCCGGTCCCAGGATCGCCACCGTGCTGCCGGGGCCGACGCCGCCCTCGACATGGGTCCAGCGCAAGCCGTTCGACAGCGGCACGTAGAACGGCGCGATCTTGGTCGGGACCTTGTCGGAGATCTTGTGCAGCAGCGCCTGCGGGTCGAGATAGACATACTCGCTGTAGCCGCCCCACAGGCCCGGCGCCAGGTCGAGCGACGTGAAGCCGTACATCTTCTCCATCTTCATGCCGCTGCAGATGTAATAGCGGCCGGAGAGGCAATACTCGCAATGCCCGCAGGGCGCGTATTCCTCCATCACGATGCGGTCGCCCTCGCGGACGCCCCAGCGCTTGGCGGCGCGGCCGCCGAGCTTGACGATGCGCGCCACGATCTCGTGGCCGGGAATGAGCGGCGTTGGCGCATAGTGGCCGAGCGCGCCGGTGTAGATCGGCCAGTCGGCGCCGCACACGCCGGTGATCTCGACCTTGGCGATGCCCGAATCCGCGTCGATCTCCGGCAGCGCCAATTCGCGCAGCTCGAACTTGCGCGGCGCGACGAGAACGGCGGCGATGGTCTTGCCAGCCATGCGCGAACCCTTAGGAAAAAATTCTTAGCGCCGAGGACGCGGAGGATGCGCAGAGGTCGCGGTGGTTTCCCGCGTCCCCCGCGCATCGTCCGCGTCCACCGCGCTGAATCTTGTTCTCAAAACGGCTCATAGCCCCGCAGCCGCGGAATCACCTGTTCGCCGAAGAGGCGAATGGACCTCATCAGGTCGTCCTCGGCAAGATTGCCGAAGTTGAACTCGCCGAAGAAGGTGTTGAACGATCCTTCCTCGGCCCAGCCGCGCAGCTTGCGCGCGACCGTGTCGGGCGAGCCGATCAGGACCAGGTCCTTCGCGATCAGATAGTCGGTATCGAGCAGGTGGTGGACGATCTCCGCCGAGCCCGGCTCGCCCCGCTCGAGGAAATAGTTCGCCGTCTCCTGCTGCTTCGCCTTGATCTCGTCGGGATCGTCGGAATAGGAGAAGAAGCCCTTGTAGGCCTGGCCGGCGAAGTCGAGCGCCGTGGCGCGCGCCTTGGCGTCGCTCTCGTCGACATAGACGACGGTCGAATAGGCGATGTTGGGGACGCCTTGCCAGCCCTTGTCGCGCCACGACTGGATGTAGGGCGCGTAGCGGGTCTTCGCCTCGGTGCGGGGGAAGAGCAGGAAATAGCCGCTGTGGATGCCTTCCTCGGCGCAGAATTCCAGGGTCGCCCGGTCGCGCGTCTCCATCCACATCGGCGGGTGCGGGCGCTGCACCGGATTGACGCTGATGGTGAGCTTATGCTGCTTGATGTGCTTGCCGTCGAAATCGAACGGCTCGCCGCGGCAGGCGACCTTGAGGAAGCGCGCGAATTCGAGCGTCACTTCGCGCCGCGTCTGGAACGGGACGCCGAAGGGTCCGAAATAATGCGGCAGGATGCCCGGCACCAGGCCGATCTCGAGCCGGCCGCCCAGCATCTGGTCCGCGACGGCGATCTCCTCGAGGAGGCGCACCGGATGATGCAGCGCCACCACGTGCCCCATGGCGCCGAGGCGGAGCTTCTTGGTGCGCGCGCCGGCTGCCGCGACATAGAGATTGGGCGCCGACATCCAGCTCTCTTGCGGCGTGAAATGATGCTCGACACAGAAACCGTAATCGAAATCGAGACGGTCGGCGAGCTCGAGCTCGCGCCACAGCTGCTCATAGCGAAGCTGAGGCGTCATTCCGGGCTTGCCCCAGACATGGGCGAAATGGGCGAAACGCATACTATAAGCTTAGGCCGAAATCCCTTGCGGAGACAGGGGCAATCTCACACTATTGGTGCGGCATGGCGACGCCCATCGACTATGAAGCGCTGACCGGCGGTGCGCGCGTCCACGGCAGCCTCTATCGCGACCCGGCCGTGTTCGAGCGCGAGCTCGAAGCCATCTGGAACAAGGTGTGGGTCTATATCGGGCACGACAGCGAGGTGCCCGAGCCCGGCGATTATGTGCGGCGCCAGATCGGCCTGCAGCCCGTGCTGATGATCCGCGGCGACGATCATGTCGTCCGGGTGCTGTTCAACCGCTGCCGCCATCGCGGCAACCTCGTGTGCAACCGCGACCGCGGCAGCGCCGCGACCTTGAAATGCCCTTATCACGGCTGGACCTATTCGCGGTCGGGCGCGTTGCTCGAACCCAGTTTCGAGGAGGGCTATGACAGCAATTTGCGGCGCGAGGATTTCGCGCTGAGCGCGGTGCCGCGCGTCGCCTCGTATCGCGGCCTCGTCTTCGCCAGCGCCGCCGCGACCGGCCCTTCGCTCGACGAGCATCTGGGCCAAGTGAAGGAGTATCTCGACCTCTTCATGGACGTCTCGCCCACCGGCGAGGTCGAGCTCAACACCGGCATCCAGAAGCTGCGCTACAAGGGCAACTGGAAGTTCCTGCCGGAGAACTCGCTCGAGGGCGACTATCACGGGCCGTTCATCCACCGCGTCGCCTTCGAGCTGCATTCGCGGCGCAGCGGCCTCTACATGAGCTCGCTCTACGAGAACGCGATCCCGGATGTGATTCGCGCGCTGCCGGGCGGCCACATGGTGGAGGATTATCGCGGCGCGACCATGGCGCCCCCCCAGCGCAAGCCGAGCGCGGCGCGCCAAGCCTACATGGCCATGATGGAGGCGCGCTATGGCGCGGACAAGGCGCGCCAGCTCACCAGCACCATTCCGCCGCTGGTCTATGTCTTCCCCAACCTGCTCTACATCATGACGCATATCAGGCGAGTGCAGCCGGTGAGCGTCGACCTCACCCACATCTACTACCAGCCGCTGCTCTTGAAGGGCGCACCGCCCGAGATCAACGAGGCGCGCTTGCGCGAGCACGAGTTCGGCTTCGGCCCCGCCGGCCTCATCTCGCCCGACGACATCGAGATCATGGAGCGCAACCAGCTCGGCGTCCGCGCCCAGGGCAACGAGTGGCAGTTCATCGGCCGCGGCCTGCATCGCGACACGCTGCTGCCGGACGGCGGTGCCAGCGGCTTCACCATGGACGAGTGCCACCTGCGCGGCATGTGGCTTCATTACGGGCGGTTGATGAACCGGCCATGACCGGCGCCGCGCGCGAGACGGTGGAGCGCTTCCTCTATCGCGAGGCGCGCCTCATGGACGAGCACCGCTACAAGGAATGGCTCGCCCTGTGGAGCGACGACGGCGTCTATTGGGTCCCGTGCAACGACGACGACATCGACCCGGCGCGCCAGGTCTCGATCATCTACGACGACCGCGAGCGGCTGCAGCAGCGGGTCGACCGGCTGTTGAGCGGCTCGGTGCTGGCCCAGGACCCCAAGCCGCGCATGCGCCGCGTCGTCTCAAACGTCGAGATCGAAGCGTCCGACGGCGTGGACGTGACGGTCCATTCCAATTTCGTCCTGGCGCTGGCGCGGGGCGACGGGCAGCAGCTGTGGGCCGGGCGCAGCATCCATCGCCTCCTGGTCCAGGGCGACGACTTCAAGATCAGGCGCAAGACGGTGCTGCTGATCAATTCCGATCAGGAGATGCCGCTCTTGCAGTTCCTCATCTAGGCGCCGCATGGGCCGCTACCGCATCGCGCTCAACCCGGCGAAGTGCCAGTCCTACGGCAAGTGCCTGTCGCTGGCGCCGTCGGTCTTCGCCTGGGACCGCGCGCGCAAGGTGCGCCTTGCCGATCCCGCAGCGGCCGACGACGCGATCTTGCTCAAGGCCGCGAAGCTGTGCCCTTATCGCGCCATCGCGATCATCGACCAGGATACCGGCGAGCAGGTTTTCCCGCCGCCGCGGACCAACTGAGGGGAGCAATCCGATGGAGCACGGACGGTTCGACTATTCGCCGATCAGCGAGCGCCCGGTCACGCGCCTCCCCAACGGCGCGCGCGTCGCCGTCTGGATCACGCCCAATGTCGAGCACTACCACTGGAACAAGCCGGCCATCGCCCTGACCCAGATGACCACGTCCTTGAAGCCCGACGTGCTCAACTATGCCTGGCGCGATTACGGGCCGCGGGTCGGCATCTGGCGCATGATGGAGATCATGGAGCGGCACGGCTTCGTTGCCACCGCCGCGCTTAACGCCGAGGTCGCTGAGCACTATCCGCAGATCATCGCCGCCGGGAACAAGCTCGGCTGGGAATGGATGGCGCACGGCCCCAACAACTCGATGCTGTTCACCGGCATGCCCGAGGAGGCCGAGCGCCCGATCATCGCCGGCGTGCTCGACACCATCGCGCGCAGCACCGGCAAGAAGAGCCGCGGCTGGCTCGGGCCGGCGCTGACCGAGACCGATCACACGCTCGACCTCCTGGCCGAGGCCGGGATCGAATACGTCGCCGACTGGTGCAACGACGAGCTGCCCTACGCGATGAAAACGCGCGCCGGCCCCATCGTCGCGATCCCCTACACGCTCGAGATCGGCGACATCCCGGTCTATCTCGAGCGCGGCGGCTCGGGCGAGGATTTCACCCGCATGGTGGTGGACCAGTTCGACACGCTCTACGAGGAGGGCGCCAAGCGTCCGCGCGTCCTTTCCCTCGCGCTCCACCCCTTCCTCAGCGGCCACCCCTTCCGCGCCCGCGCCCTCGACCGCGCGCTGGCCCATATCAAGAAGCACGACGCGGTGTGGATCACGACGGGCGGCGCCATCGTCGACTGGTTCAAGGGGCAGAAATAAGCGCCGTGCGTCCTTCGACTGCGCGGCGCCGCGCGCCGCTCCGCTCAGGATGAGGTGAAATTTTCGCCTCACGCTGAGCGGAGCCCGCAGGGCGAAGTCGAATGGGCGCAGGATCGCCTTGCCGCTACTCCGCCGCGGCGCGGCGCTTGGCGTTGCGCGCGAGGCAGGCGATCAGCTCGTCGGTCGACATGATGTCGCCGAACACGAGGTAGAACGAAGTCAACGCCGCGTTGTGCTCCTCGTCGGTGAAGGCGGCGTTGGCGTCCGTCACCATGATCGCCTTGAAGTTGCGCATCATGGCGTCGCGCGCGGTCGATTCGCAGCACACGTTGGTGACGGTGCCGGCGACCAGGACCGTGTCGATGCCGCGCGCGCGCAGCACCGCCTCGAGGTTCGACGCGCCCTCGATGAAGGCGCTGAAGCGCTTCTTCTCGACCTCGAGGTCCTCGGGCTTCACCTCGAGCCCGGCCCATACTTCCCAGCCCTTCGAGCCCCGCGTCAAGGCGGCGCGGCGCCGGCGCGTGCCCTCCGCGCCCGCCATCTCATAGGCGACCGACCAGCTCTCGAGCGTCTCCTCCTCGAACACGGCCTTGACCCAGACGACGGTCGCGCCCGCCGCGCGCACTGCGCGCGCAAGGCGATTGATGTTGGGCACGACCTCCAGCGCGTTCTCGCACAGCGCGTGCGCCACGCCCGGCAGCATGTAGGCGTTCTGCATGTCCACGACGAGCAGCGCGGTGCGGGCGGGATCGAAATCCTCGAAGCAATGCTCCTTGCCGCGAAGCTGAATGACGCGCTCGACCATGAAGCGGGGGATGTCGATCTTGTGCATGGTGCATGCGCCTCGATTGTGCGGCACTTATAATGCCCGGACGCCATGCGCTTGCCTAGTGGATCGAACTCGCAATTACACGTTCACACACCGGTTGTCATTGCGAGCGAAGCGAAGCAATCTCCCGGAGATCGCTTCGTCGGCCTCAAGGCCTCCTCGCGATGACGGCACTGGCAGCACCACCAGCCGGAACGAGCCCCATGTCCTACGACCCGCGCACCGCGCGCTATCTGTGCTTCGCCGCGGCGCGGGCTGCGTTCGCGGCCGGGCGCGACAATCCGCGGACATATCTCGAGCGCTGTCTCGAACGCATCGCCGAGTTGGAGCCCACGATCAAGGCCTTCGTGCGCCTCGATCTCGAGCGCGCGCGCCAAGCCGCCGACGCGGCGAGCGCGCGCTGGCGCGACGGAAGGCCGCTCTCCGCCGTCGACGGGCTGCCGGTCGGGATCAAGGATTGCTTCGACGTGGCGGGCCTTCCGACCGAGGTGGGGAGCCGCATGTTCGCCGGCAATGTCGCCGCCATCGACGCCGCCCATGTCGATGCGCTGCGCCGCGGCGGCGCCGTCATCGTCGGCAAGACCCACTCCACCGAGCTCACCATGGCGCTGCCGGCGCCCACATGGAATCCCTGGGACACGACGCGCACGCCGGGCGGCTCGTCGTCGGGATCGGCGGCGTGCGTCGCCGCCGGCATGCTGCCCCTTGCCACCGGCAGCCAGGTGCGCGGCTCGATCATCCGGCCGGCCTCCATCTGCGGCGTCATCGGGATGAAGCCGACCTATGGCGCGCTCAACCGCTATGGCGGCATCGACCCGTCGCCGAGCCTCAATCATCTGGGCTTCCTCGCCGGCACGCTTGCCGATGCGTGGGAAGCGGCGCAGCACATCGCCGCCGCGGTCGGCGGCGATCCTGGCTATCCGGCGCTGGCCGGGAGCGCCACGCTCCCCGCTTCGCGGCGCCCGTTGCGTCTTGCGCGGCAATACACCTATGGCTGGTCGCAGACCGACGCGGCGTCGAAGGCAGCGTTCGAGACTTTCCTGCGCGCGGTCGAAGCGGCGGGCATCGCGGTGCTGGAGCCCGGCGCGAGCGGCGATCTCGCCGCTTACGAGGATGCGACCGCGCGTGTCCCGGAATTCTTCTTCGACGCGATGCTGTGGGAGTTCCGCTGGCCGCTCAGGGCCTGGCGCGATCTCCGGCCCGGCACGGTCAGCGCGGCGATCGAGGGCTTCATCGACAAGGCGGCGCAGATGACGCTCGCCGATTTCCGCCGCGCCGACGACCGGCGCTCGGACCTGCGCGCCCGCCATCGCGCGCTCGCTGGCACCGTGGACGGCTTCATCACCCTCGCCCATATCGGGCCGGGGCAGAAGGGCCAGCCGGCGGTGGGCACGCCCTGGTACAACGATGCGTCGTCCGCGATCGGCGCGCCGACCTTCAACCTGCCGCTGCTCGCGGTCGAGGACGTGCCGCTGGGCGTGCAGATCATGGGCTTCGAGGGCGGCGACGAGGATTTGGCGGCGATGGCGCGCTGGTTCCTCGAGCATTTCAAATCGCGCACGGTCGGAGAGGAGCAATAATCATGAAATCGCGCATCACCGGCACGACCCTGCCCGTCCTGGAAATCGGCCTCGACCCGGGGGACAAGGTCGTCGCCGAGCCGGGCCAGTTCTCGTGGATGAGCCCCAATATCCAGCTCAACACCACGACGCAGACGGCCGGCGCCGCGGGCCTCTTCGGCGTGCTGGGGCGGGCGCTGTCGGGCGGTGGCCTCTTCATGACCGAGTACACGGCCGAGGGCGGGCCCGGAATCATCGCCTTCGCGGCGCGCATTCCCGGCACCATCCACGAATTCGCGGTCGAGCCGGGCAAGAGCTTCCTCATCCACCGCCACGGCTTCGTCTGCGCCACCGAAGGCGTGCGGCTTTCGACCGGGGTGCAGCGCTCGCTCGGGGCCGGCATCTTCGGCGGCAACGGGTTCCTGCTGCAGAAGCTCGAAGGCCCGTGCACCGCGTGGGTCGAGCTCGGCGGCGAGATGGTGACCTACGACCTGGCCCCCGGCGAGATGATCAAGGTCCATCCCGGCCATATCGGAATGTTCGACGCCGCGATGAATTTCGACATCGTGATGATGCGCGGCATCAAGAATGCCCTCTTCGGCGGCGACGGCATCTTCATCGCCCAGCTCACCGGCCCGGGCAAGGTGTGGCTCCAGACGCTCACCATGCCGAACCTGGCGCACGCGCTGGCGCCCTATCTCCACGGCACCAACACCGAGGCGCCGCAGGACGCGGCGATTGGGGGCGTGGCGGGGTCGATGCTGCGGGGGATATTCGGGGATAAGTCGTAGGGCGGGGGCCGGCGCTCCAGCCTTACCTCGCACTCAAGCGGCATCAGTCGCGCGACGCGACCTTGCGCTTGCCGGCTTCGTGACAGGCAACGAAGGCTTCCAGCACCTGGTTGAAGAAGCGCGGCGGCAGGAAGCCATACTCGTAGCGATCGCTGTGCGGAAGCTTGCGTAAATCGTAGCCGGGCCAGAGAAACTCGTTACCTTCGGCGACCACGATCCATGAGTTGTCGTCGTCGAGGCCGAGATGCCGCTTGACCGGCAAAGGGAGCTCGACGGCGGACAGCGGATCGGCCGGAGCGCTGTGGGTGATCGGCAGGACCGTGACGACGGTCGCGCCGTCGGCGTCGCGTTCGACCGCCAGCACGATGACGCCGGGTCTGTCCTTGCGTCCCACTTCCTGTCCGGCCTGATGTTCGCGGTGCCAGAGATAGGGATAGGAGATCACGAGGCCCGGTTCCGGGTTCGGGATCGGCATGCGGTTCCGCTATTTCGGATCGAGCAGCGTGTCGAGAGGTGCGTGCCGGTCGTCCATGCGTGACGCGGCGATGGCTTTGACCTTGTCCTCGGACAACTCGGCGGTGGCGAAGCTGCGGCGGCTTTCGCGGAAGCGCCTGAACTCCTCGTATTCTTCCGGCCCGACGAAGTAGCCGGTGATCTGGCCGTGGCTCGACACGGCGACGGGTTCGCGCTGGGCGCGCATCCGGTAGCGGCCGAAATTGCGGGTGAATTCGGAAGCCGGGACGGTCTTGGATGGGTCCATGGGTCGCTCTCCTCCTCCTATATACGCAAGTTGCGAAATTTACGCAAGTCGCGCAAATCGTGTTATTTCCCCATGCATCGTCGTTATCCCTGCCCCGCGCCCCGCGCGCATGGTCAATATGGTCAGCAAGGCTTACCTATTGTGCAACGCACTACCCTTTTTGGAGCCATTCCATGTTGACCCGCATCCTCAAGGGGTTGACCGAGCGCTACGAGAACTGGCGGCGCTGGCGGCGCGCTTACGAAGAGCTCGCCGCCCTCGACGACCGGTCGCTCGCCGACATCGGCATCACCCGGTCCGAGATCCCCTACGTCCTGTCGCGCCGGCCCGCGACCGACGCCCGCCCGGCCCGGCAGGCCGCCGTCTGCGGCCTGCGCCACGCCGCCTGACGGCCCGCGCCCGAGGCTCGACCCCGGGTCCCGGCTCAGGCAAAGTAGGGGGCATGGCGCACACGCACGGCCATGCCCACGACGACGGCCATGACGGGCACGATCATGGCCTGCACCATCACCACCATGCCGCGCCCGGCAGCGCGCCCTTGGCTTTTGCCGTGGGCACCGCGCTCAATCTCGCCTTCGTCGTCATCGAGGCGGTCTATGGCGTGCTCGGCCATTCGATCGCGCTGTTGTCCGACGCGGGGCACAATCTCGGCGACGGGCTGAGCCTGGCCGCGGCCTGGGCGGCAGCATTGCTGGCGCAGCGCGCGCCCAGCCTGCGCTACACCTATGGCCTGCGCAGCTTCTCGATCCTGGTCGCGCTGTTCAACGCCATCGTCCTGCTGATCGCCGTGGGCGCCATCATCCTCGAGGCGGTGGAACGTCTGGCCGCGCCCGAGCCGGTCGCCGGCCTCACCGTGATCGTGGTCGCGCTCATTGGCGTCGGCGTCCATGGCGTCACCGCGCTGTTCCTGTCGGGCGCGGGGCTCAGCGACCTCAACGTCAAGGCGGCCTATGCCCACATGGCGGCCGACGCAGCGGTGGGGATCGCGGTCGCGGCCTCGGGCGGCGTCATCCTTTACACCGGCTGGCTCCGGCTCGATCCCATCGTCAGCATCGTGGTGGCGATCGCGATCGTGGTCGCGACCTGGCGGCTGCTGCGCCAGGCGCTCGACATGGCGCTCGACGCCGTGCCCGCCGGCATCGACGCCGAGCGGGTGCGCGAGCATCTGGCGCATCTGGCCGGCGTCAGCACCATCCACGATCTCCACATCTGGCCGATGAGCACGACCGAGACCGCGCTCACCGCGCATCTCGTCATGCCCGGCGGCCATCCTGGCGACGACATGCTGGCGCATATCGCGGGCGAGCTGCACGAGCGCTTCGCCATCGGCCACGTCACCTTGCAGATCGAGACCGACCCCGAGAGCGCCTGTCGGCTGGCGCCGGACCACGTGGTGTGACCCACCCGCTCGCCGACGTCGCCCAGATCCTCAAGCTGCCGCGCGACCAGGTGCGGAAGCTGCTCGACCGCTACCGCGTCACCGACGGCAAGGGGTTCCGGCTCGGCAACTATAATCCCGCCGATCAGGCCGGCGACCTGTTGAGCAAAGGCCACGCCAGCGCGCTGCTGGTCGCCAGCGTCGACCGCCTGTCCGAGCTGCAGGAGCGCCTCTACGCCGCGAAAACTTGGGCGATGCTGTGCATCTTCCAGGCGATGGACGCGGCCGGCAAGGACGGCACCATCAAGCACGTGATGTCGGGCGTCAACCCGCAGGGCGTCCAGGTCACCAGCTTCAAGGCACCGAGCGAGGAAGAGCTGAGCCACGATTTCCTGTGGCGCGTCAACCGCGCGCTGCCGCCGCGCGGCCATATCGGCATCTTCAACCGCAGCCACTACGAGGAAGTGCTGGTGGTGCGCGTCCATCCCGAGCTCATCGCGCACCAGCGCCTGCCGCCCCGGTTCGTGACCAAGGATCTGTGGCGCGAGCGGCTCGACGCCATCGTCGGCTTCGAGCGCACCCTGGCGCGCCAGGGCACGATCGTCCTGAAATTCTTCCTCCACCTCTCCAAGGGCGAACAGCGGCGCCGCTTCCTCGAGCGGCTCAATCAGCCGGCCAAGCACTGGAAGTTCAGCTTGGGCGATCTCGCCGAACGCACATTCTGGAATCGGTACCAGGATGCGTACGAACAGGCGATCGCCGCGACCGCCGCCCCGCACGCGCCCTGGTTCGTCGTGCCCGCCGACCAGAAATGGCTGTGCCACCTCATCGTCAGCGCGGCCATGATCGAAACCCTCGACCGGCTGGACCTCAAGCCGCCGGTCCCGGCGCGCGCCGAGCGCACGGCGCTGGCGGCGGCACGGTCGAAACTGTCGCGCGAGCGCTGAGCCCTCACGCGCCGAGCGCGAGCCACGCCAGCGAAGCGGCGCCGAACGCCCAGCAGTAATAGGCGAAGGGATCGAGCGCCTCGAAGTCGTGGCGCCGGAAATAGCGCATGAGGAAGGCGACGCTGAGCCACGCCGTCACGCCCGCGACCGCGCCCGCGATCCAGGCGACGGCGCCGATCCCGCCCCCTGCGTGGATGAGCTTCGGCACTTCGAGCACCGCGGCGCCGGCGATGATCGGCGTGGCGATGAGGAACGAGAAATGCGCCGCCTCGCGATGATGGAAGCCCAGCAGCAGGGCGCCCACCATCGTCGTGCCCGAACGCGAGATGCCGGGGATGAGCGCCGCGCTTTGCCACAGACCGATCGCGATCGCCTCGAGCCAGCTCATCTCCTCGAGCTTGCGTGCGCCGGCGCTGCGGCGCAGACGCTCGCCGCCGAACAGCAAGAAGCCGTTGACGACCAGGAACAGCGCCGCCGCCGCGGGCGCGCCGAACAGCGCGCGAAACCATTTCTCGAGCGCGAAACCCAGGATCACCGCGGGAATGGTCGCCACCACGATGAGCCACAAGAGCCGCCAGTTGGCGCTGCGCTGGGCCGGGGAGCCCATGCCGATGAAGGACGAGGCAAGCGCCGCCCAATCCTTCCAGAAATAGAGGAGCAGCGCCGTCGCCGTGCCGACATGGAGCACGACCAGGAACGGCAGGTAAGACGGCGCCTGCTGGTCGATGTTCCAGCCCACGAGCCGCGGCAGCAGGACGGCATGACCGAGGCTCGACACCGGAAAAAGCTCGGTGACGCCTTGCAGGATCGCGGTGATGATGGCTTGCAGCAAAGTCATGGAGGAGACGAGCCCGGACGGTGAGCGATGCGTTGGCCGCGCGCGGCGCCGCGCCGCGACAGCACGAGCGTGGACCAGCCGTCGACGCTGACGCGGGCGGCAAGCGTCAGACGGACGCGGCGATGCGCGGCCAGCACCGCGCTCTCCTGCCACGGCAGAAGGCCGGACAGCACCGCCACGCCTTCGGGCGCGAGGTTTCGTGCGAGGCCGCGCGCCATGGCGACGAGCGGCCGCGCCAGGATGTTGGCGAGCACCAGGTCGAAGGGCGCGCGCCGGACCAGCGCGCGCTCGCCATGGCTGCCGGCACGGGCCGGCGCCACAACGTGTGCGACGCCGTTCGCCGCGACGTTGCGGCGCGCGACCCGCACCGCTTCGGGATCGTTGTCGAAGGCGCCGACCCGGCTGCGCCAGGTCTTGGCGGCGGCGATCGCGAGGATGCCGGTGCCGGTGCCCATGTCGAGCACGCGGCGAAAGCGGCGGCGACGGGACAGCGCGTCGATCGCCACGAGACAGCCGCGCGTCGATCCGTGCTCGCCGGTGCCGAAGGCGGTGGCCGCATCGATCACCAGCGCGACCTTGCCCGCCGGCAACGCCTCTCGCCAGTGCGCGCCGTGGACGACATAGCGCCCGACCACGATCGGCGGAAAGCCGCGCTGGTTCTCGGCGAGCCAGTCGCGCGGGGCGACACGCTCGACCGCGAACGAAGGTGCGCTCGCGCCGCTGCCGATCCACGCCAGCGCGAGGCACAGCTCGACGGCCTTCGCATCCGGCTCGTCGAGGCTCATGCCCTCGACCAGCCACGTGCCCTCGGGCTCGGCCTCGAACGCGCTCACGCTTGCGACCGCGTCATCGAAGGCGCGCGCGGCCCGCTCGGCGGAAGCCGCGTCGGCCACGGTGCAGTAGACCCGCCACAACGCGATCACGCCTTCTCGACGAAGCTGTCGATGACCATCTTATCGCCGGCCTTGTCGAACGCGATGGCGAGCTTGTTGGCTTCGACCGCGCGCACCGTGCCGTGGCCGAACTTCTGGTGGAAGATGCGGTCGCCGGGCTTGAGCCCGCCGGGCGGCGCGTGCCGCATCGGCGTCGCAGGCGCGAGCGTCGTGCGCGCGGCGAACGACAGCCGCGTCGGCTCGAGCCGCGGCCGCGCGAAGAACGGCTGCTCCTCGTTCATTCCGTCGGCGCGGGGAAAGAGCGCGGGCTCCTCGACGATTTCGGCATGCTCGGCCGGCAGCTCGGCGAGGAAGCGCGACGGCAAGGTCGGCTGCCACTGGCCATGGATGCGGCGCACCGCGGCGTGCGAGACAAAGACGCGCCGGCGCGCGCGCGTGAGACCGACATAGGCGAGCCGGCGTTCCTCCTCGAGACCCTTGAGCCCGTGCTCTTCCATCGAGCGCTGGCTGGGGAAGAGCCCGTCCTCCCAGCCGGGCAGGAATACGGTGTCGAACTCGAGCCCCTTGGCGCCGTGGAGCGTCATCAGGCTCACCATGTCGCCGCTGGCGCCGGCGGTGTTCTCCATCACCAGGCTGACATGGTCGAGGAACCCGGCGAGGCTGTCGAATTCCGCCATCGCGTTGACGAGCTCGCGCAAATTCTCGAGCCGGCCCGGCGCGTCGGGCGACTTGTCCTGCTGCCACATCGCGGTGTAGCCGGATTCGTCGAGCATCGCGGCGGCGAGCTCGGCATGGGGCTTCGTCTCCGACTCGCTGCGCCAGCGCGCCAGGTTCATGAGGAAATCGCGCACCGCCCGGCGCGCGGCCGGCTTCAATTCGTCGGTGGCGATGAGGCGGGACGCGGCCTCGGTCAGCGGAATGCGCTCGGCCCGCGCCAGCGCGTGGAGCGACTGCAAGGTCGCGGTGCCGATGCCGCGGCGCGGCGTGTTGATGATGCGCTCGAAAGCGAGATCGTCCGCCGCCTGATGGATGAGGCGGAGATAGGCGAGCGCGTCGCGGATCTCCTGGCGCTCGTAAAAGCGCGGGCCGCCGATGACGCGGTAGGGAAGGTTGAGGGTGATGAAGCGCTCCTCGAACTCGCGCGTCTGGAAGCCGGCGCGCACCAGGATGGCGATCCCGGAAAGCGCCTCGCCCTTGCGTTGCAGCGTCTCGATCTCCTCGCCGACCCAGCGCGCCTCCTCGATGCCGTCGCGCAGGCCGCGCAGCGTGATGCGCTCGCCCGCGTCGCTCTCGGTCCACAGCGTCTTGCCGAGCCGCCCCTCGTTCTTGGCGATGAGGCCCGAGGCGGCGCCCAGGATTTGCGGCGTCGAGCGGTAGTTCTGCTCCAGCCGGATGATGCGGGCGCCGGGGAAATCCTGCTCGAAGCGCAGGATGTTGCCGATCTCGGCGCCGCGCCAGCTATAGATCGACTGGTCGTCGTCGCCGACGCAGCAGAGATTGCGGTGGCGCTGCGCCAGCAGCCTGAGCCAGAGATATTGCGCGACGTTGGTATCCTGGTATTCGTCGACCAGGATGTAGCGGAACCGGTCCTGGTACTGGGCCAGGAGCTCGGGCCGCGCCTGGAACAGCGTGAGATTGTGGAGCAGCAGGTCGCCGAAATCCGCCGCGTTCAAGGTCTGGAGCCGCTCCTGATAGAGCCGGTAGAGCTGGATCGCGCGGCCGCCGGCGATCTCGCCGCGCTCGGCGTCCGGGACCTTCTCGGGGACGAGGCCGCGGTCCTTCCAGCGCTCGAACAGGGCATGGAGCGCGCGCGGCGGCGAGGCGCGGTCGTCGATTCGTTCGGCCTCGGCGATCTGCTTCACCAGGCGAAGCTGGTCGTCGGCATCGAGGATGGTGAAGTTCGGCTTGAGCCCGACCGCTTCGGCGTGGCGGCGCAGGATGCGCGCGGCGATCGCATGGAACGTGCCGAGCCACAGCCCCTCGGCGGCGCTGCCGATCATGCGCTCGAGCCGATCCCGCATCTCGAGCGCCGCCTTGTTGGTGAAGGTGACGGCGACGATCTGCGACGGGAAGGCGCGGCGAGTCGCGAGGATATGCGCCAGGCGCGTCGTCAGCACCCGCGTCTTGCCGGTGCCGGCGCCGGCCAGCACCAGCACCGGCCCGTCGAGCGCGAACACCGCCTCGCGCTGGGCGTCGTTCAAGCCGGCGAGATAGGGAATTTCGATCGCGTCCGGCGCGCCGATTCCTGCGGTGGAGGACATGGTCACCGCTATATAGCATGTCGAGAACCGGCGACGAGGGCCAATCGCCGGTGCCGCGATCGGGGTCGCGGCACCGGCGCGGACATGCTCCGGCGCGCCCGCAAATGGCGCGGGCATTGGCGGGCAGCGGGTCCTATGATGGCGCCCGCCCTTCCCCGCCCCGCGACTCGCCCGTGCACGCCGCCATCATCATAACCGTCTTTGTCCTGACCTATCTCGGCATGGCGGCGGGACGGCTGCCCTGGCTTCAGGTCGACCGCACCGGCATCGCGCTCTTGGGCGTCATTGCGCTGCTCGGCACCGAAACGCTCACGCTTGACGATCTCGGCGCGAACATCGACACCTCGACGCTCGTCCTCCTGTTCGCGCTGATGATCATCTCGGCGCAGTTCGTGGTGGCGGGGTTCTATGATCTCTGCGCCGACTGGATCCTCGCCAAGACCGGCCACCCCGCGATCCTGCTCGCGCTCACCGTGGGGGTGTGCGGCGGGCTTTCGGCGCTGTTCACCAACGACGTGCTGGTCTTCACCATGGCGCCGCTGCTGGTCGCCGGGGCGCGCGCCAAGGGGCTCGATCCGCGCCCGTTCCTCATCGGTCTGTGCGGCGCGAGCAACGCAGGCTCGGCCGCGACCCTGATCGGCAGCCCGCAGAACATCCTGATCGGGCAGCTCGGCAATCTGAGCTTCCAGACCTATTTCTTCACCTGCGCCGTACCCGCGACGGTCGGGCTGATCGCGATCTACGCGATGATCTGGCTCCTGTGGCACGACCGAATCGAAGGCACGGTGATGGCCGTGACGCGCGAGATTCCGGAGGTGCCGCGTCATCCCTACGAGCGCAACCAGACGATCAAGGGGCTCGTTGCGGTGGCGCTCCTCCTCGGCCTCTTCATGACGTCGCTGCCGCGCGAGATCGGTGGGCTCCTGATCGCGGCGCTGCTCATGTCGAACCGCAAGGTGACGAGCCGCACCATGATCGCCGCGGTCGACTGGCCGCTCGTGCTGCTGTTCGTCTGCCTGTTCGCGATCACCGGCGCACTCTCCGACACGGGCATCCCGTGGTCGATCATCTCGACGCTCGACGAGCACGGGCTGCTGCCCGACAATCTCGCGGTCCTGGCGCCGCTCACCTTGCTGGCCAGCAACGTCATCGGCAACGTGCCCTCGGTGATCCTGCTGCTGCAGATCTGGCCCAGCCCGCCGCAAGGCGCGCTCTACGCGCTGGCGCTGCTGTCATCGCTGTCGGGCAATTTCCTGCTGGTGGGCTCGCTCTCGAACCTGATCGTGGTCGAGCGCGCCAGCGCCTATGGCGTGCGGCTGAGCTTCGGCGATTATGCCCGCGTCGGCATTCCGGCGACGCTCATCTCGGTTGGCTTCGCGATGGCGTGGCTCGCCTGGTCGGGCTGGCTGCCCTGGCTTCCGGGCGGCGAGGTGGGCGCGAACTAGACCGCCTTCGCCTCTAGCATCTCGACCATATCTTCGGTCGCGACGCGGTTGCGGCCCAGATGCTTGGCGCGGTAAAGCGCGGCATCGGCGCGCTCGACCAGCGAGGCGATCGGCTCGCCCGGGCGGTATGTGGCGGCGCCGAACGACAGCGTGACCGTGCCATAGTCGTCGCGCTTGTCGCGCCCCACGAGCTTGCGCCGGGCCAATCCGTTGCGGATCTGCTCGGCCACGACGCGCGCGGCCGCGAGCTGCGTCTGCGGCAGGATGATGGCGAACTCCTCGCCGCCGAAGCGGGCGGGCGTGTCGCGGCCCTTCACCGAGTCGGTCAGGGTCTTGGCCACGACGCGCAGAACCTGATCACCGATCTGGTGGCCGTAAGTGTCGTTGAAGCGCTTGAAATGGTCGATGTCGGCCAGCAGCAGGCTCAACGGTTCGCCCTGCTCCATCGCGTCGCGCGCGGCCTCGCGCAGGCGCAGGTCGAACGACATGCGATTGGGGATGCCGGTGAGCGCGTCGGTTCGGGCCTCGCGCTGCACGCTCTCGAGGCTGCGCTTCAGCTCGTTCACTTCTTCCGAGGCCTTGTTGAGCCGCTCCTCCAGCGAATGGTTGCGCGCGGCGACGCGCTGCGTCTCGGTCACGAGGTCGCCGATCAAGGCGCGAATGTCCGGCGACTTGCTGTCGCCGATCGCCGCCGAGAAATCGCCCAGCGTGCGGCCGAATTCGGTGGCGTCGCCGGCCGCCGTGTCGATCTGGCGGCGCACCTGGTCGACGATGTGGCGCAGCCGCCCGCCGGTGTCGTGGAGGATGTTGAGCTGTCCGGTCGCGTCGAAAAAGCGGGCGTAGAGTTCGGCGTTGACCTCCGGCGTCAGGGGCTGGTGGTTCGAGACCAGGATGTCGAGGGTGCGGTTGAGCTCCGGCACGGTGCCGGCGGCATAGGTGTACCACACCGCATAATTCTGCGGCGTCGGCGGCACCTTGTGATCGAGCATCGCCTTGAAGGCGACGGCGCCAAAGCCCTGCGTTTGATCGAAATCTTGGGCTGCGCTCATGAGACTCCCCGGTTACGCGCGCTTTCTAGCAGCGAAGCGTTAACGTTCCGCCAAGAGCGAGGGGTCAGACCCGCGCGCGCCTTATGGCGATGACGCGCCCGGCGCGGTCCGGGCGGGGGAGCGTGGCATGGGCGGCCGCCATGGCCCGCAGCCGCCGCAGCGTCTCCTCGTGCCAGGGCGCCGCCCGGCGGCTCGCGAAATCCACGTGCATCATCAACAATTCGTTGCACGCGGCGAGGTACCCGTCGCTGCCGTGATACATGGTGTGGATGAATTGCACGCGTTTTTCGTCGAAATCGAGGATTTGCGTGGTGACGCGCAGCGGGTCGCCGCTGGTCAGCTCGCGCTCGTAAGTCACGTGCGCCTCGAGGATGAAGGTCATGCCGAGCCGGTGCTCGACATAGGGCCAGGCGACGCCGAGCTGCTCGGCGAAGGTGTCGGTCGCGTGATCGAAAGCGACGACGTAGTAGCCCACGTTCATGTGGCCGTTGGCGTCGATCCACTCGGGACGCACCGCCGCGCGGTGCCGGTCGAAGGGCGCCGCCAGATCGAGGTCGGGAAGCGGATAGGGAAAGCTCACCCTAAAAAGATGGTGCCGCGCGCGCCGTTGAGTCAAGACAAGCGAAGCGAGGGAGGCTCCCATGGCGCGCTATGCGATGCGGCTCTTCACCGACCGGATGGCGCCGGAGAGCGCTCATGCGTTGGCCGCGGGCACCAATCGCGTGCTCTATTGCGCCGCCGGCAGCGCGCGGGTTCGTGCGGGCGGCATGATCGCCGCGCTCGCGGTCAATTCCGCCTGGCACGGCAGCGGCGGCGCCGAAATCGAGTCGGGCGCGGGCGGGGCGCGCCTGCTGCGCTGGGAATTGGTGCGCGTCGGCGCGCCCGGCCTCCTGCCCGCGGCCGATCCGGGCATCGACAGCAAGCTTACCCTCATGGCGGAGTTCGAGCTCGACCCGGCCGTGCCCGCGCTGATGCGCTGCGACCGGGTGAACATGCCGGCCGGGACCGTGCGCCATCTCCATGTCCAGGCCGGACCCGGCATACGCTGCCTGCAATCCGGCAATTTCCATCTCGAGCTCGACGGCGTCGCGCGCGACTATGCGCCGGGCGAGGCCTGGTTCGAGCGCGGCCCCGATCCCGTCTTCGCCGCCGGATCGAAATCGGAAACGAGCCATTTCATCCGCGTGCTGGTCCTGCCCGCCTCGTATCGCGGGCAGCCGTCGAGCCGCACGCTCAACCCCGCGGACGATGCGAAGCCGCAGCCCCGGACGGCGGAGATCTTCGTCGACGAGCCGATCGCGCTGCCGTGACGGCGCTCAATCCACGACGCGCGTAAGGCCGGGAATGACCAGCTTGTCGACCGTGACGGTGGTGCCCTGCAGGTCGCCGATGCCCTTCATCGCGTCGATCAGGCTCTGCAGGCTCTTGCGCGACACCGTATTGCTGCGCTCGAACGCGCCGATGCGATGCAGGAAATCGTAGCTCTGGACGATCTCGTCGCGGTTCGCCTTCGACACCTTGATCAGGATCTCGATCGCCTCGTCGCGGTTCTTGTCGTCGTAGAACCAAGCGATCGACCGGTCGAGCACGGCGACGAGATTCTTGGCCGCGTCGGCATGCTTCGCGGCCCAGGCGAGCGACACGTCGGCGCTGCCCATCGGCAGGTCCTTGGTGTAGTCCATCAGCATGCCGATATTGCTGAAGCCTTCCTTCTCGGCCAGGAAATTGGCCGGCGGGACCAGCATGGTGGCATCGACCGCCTTCGACTTGAGCGCGGCGAAGCGCTGCGCCGTGTTGCCGATGACGACGATGTCATAGTCGCCGTCCTGGAGGCCGTTCGCCTGCATGATGCGCTCGAGATAGACGCGGTTGATGTCCATCAGCCCGCCGATGCAGATGGTCTTGCCCTTGAGGTCCTTGACCGACTTGATCGCGGGCTGCGCCAGCATGGTGTAGGTCGTGACCGAGCCGGTGATGCGCAGGATCGCGACCGGCGCGCCCTTGGCCGCGGCGTGAATCGGCTCGACCACCCCGATCGCGCCGACCAGATCGAGCGAGCCCGAGACGAGCTCCTGCACCAGGCCCGGCGCGGTCGGCACATAGATCAGATCGAGCGCGATCCCGGCTTCCGCGAAATAGCCCTTGTCGATGCCGATGTAATAAGGCCACGCGCCCGAATTGGGCGAGCCGATGAGGCCGGTCTCGATCGTCTCCAGCGCCCGCGCCGGCGCCGCTTGCGCTAGCGCGCAGCACAACGCTGCGCCGATCATTCGCGTGAGCCGCATGCGTCGCTCCTCTCCGCAACCAAAACGCACCCTCATAAATTCCCGCGGTCGGTCTCAGGGTGAATTGCCGTTTTGCACCAACAAGCGAATTCGCCGCACGTTATTCGATCACCTCGTCGGCGGTGGCGAGGAGCATCGGCGGGACCGTGATGCCTAGCGCTTTCGCGGTCTTGAGATTGATAACCAGATTGAATTTCGTCGGTTGCTGTACAGGCAAATCGGCCGGCTTTTCTCCTTTCAGGATGCGACCGGCATAATTTCCGACCTGGCGGTAGACTCCGCCAATATTAGGCGCATAGCTGGTCAAGCCGCCTGCTCGGGTCTGTTCTTCGGTACTGAACCCAACCGGCAGCGCTCGCTTTGCGGCAATCTCGATGATTTTGTCTCTCACCACCGGAACAACGAATGTCGGAAATCCACTGACGAGCATTAGGTCCGGCCGCTCGCCCTCGCGAAACGCGAGGGACCGTTCGATATCAGCGACGGTGTTGCAATAGATGGCGCGGAAACTCAACCCCCTTGCTCGCGCCGCCTGTTCGACCGCAGCGGATGACTGTGCCAAGGCCGAGTTATTTGGGTCGTCGAGATACGCCAACTTGGCCGCCGCCGGAACCATCTCATGAAGCAATTCCAGCCGCTTCGCGGCCAACCGTACGCCGAATTGAGCGATGCCCGTAATGTTGCCGTTTGGTCGATTGAGGCTCGTGACAAACCCCGATAACACGGGGTCGCCGGCGAAAACGGCGACGATCGGGATTGTCTGCGTCGCGGCCTTGGCCGCCGTGATCGAATTTTCCCCACCACACGCCACGATCGCCGAGAGACGATGCTGCAGCAACTCCGTCGCCAAGTCTGGCAACTTCTCATATCGACCGCCAGCCCAGCGGTATTCGATCGCGACGTTGCGACCTTCTTCAAAGCCCGTGTCCCGCAGGCCCAGGCGAAAATTTGAGGTGTTATCTGCCCATTCGTCAGCCGTGCGGCCATTGAGAAAACCGATGATTGGAATGGTCGCCTGCGCACGAGGAGTGACCGGCCAAGCCACCGCCGCCGCGCCAAGCATTGCCGCGAAATCACGCCGCCTCATGCGCCCCCCACGAGCAGATCTGATGCGGGACAGTCTATGCCCGAGGTCTTCCGCGCGGAACAGATCAATATGGCTCGAAGGTCCGGCTTGGGTCGGAGCGGAAATTCAAAGCGAGACACGGCCCCGCCCCATGGTTGGGAAGACGCGCGCGCGCATGTTAGAATGACGGCGCGATGCAAGGACCGTTGCGCTTCCGCCAGATCGAGCTTCCGCCCGCCGCCGAGGCGCTGCGCGCGGAATTGCGCCGCTTCCTCGCCGATGAGCGCCAGGCCGGGCATTTCACGCCCGATTTCGAGGGCTGGGGCGGGTTCTCGCCCGAATTCAGCCGCGCCATCGGCGCGCGCGGCTGGATCGGCATGACCTGGCCCAAGGAGTATGGCGGCGGCGGCCGCTCGCCGCTCGAGCGCTACGTCCTCACCGAGGAGATGCTGGCCGCGGGCGCGCCGACGCGCGCGCACTGGGTCGCCGACCGCCAGTCGGGTCCCACCATCTTGCGCTTCGGCACCGAGCAACAGAAGCGCACCTACCTGCCGGCGATCGCGCGCGGCGAATGCTATTTCTGCATCGGCATGAGCGAGCCGGATTCGGGCTCCGACCTCGCCTCCATCCGCACCCGCGCGACCAAGGTCGCGGGCGGCTGGGAGATCGAGGGCACCAAGATCTGGACCAGCAACGCCCATCGCTGCCACATGATGATCCTCTTGGCCCGCACCAGCCCGCGCGGCGAGGACCGCCATGCGGGGATGACCCAGTTCCTGATCGAGCTCGCCACGCCCGGCATCGCCGTGCGTCCCATCTACAATCTCGCCAACGAGCACGACTTCAACGAGGTCGCGTTCGACCGCGCCTTCGTGCCCGACGACCGCGTCATCGGCGAAACCGGCAATGGCTGGAACCAGGTCACCAGCGAGCTCGCCTTCGAGCGCAGCGGGCCGGAGCGCTGGCTCAGCACCTACGGGCTGCTGCGCGAACTGGTGGACGCGGTCGGGCCGGAGCCGGGCGCCAAGGAGGCGGAGGCGATCGGCCGGCTCATTGCCCAACTTGTCACGCTGCGCAGCATGTCGATCTCGGTCGCGGGCATGCTCGCCGAGGGCGAGACGCCCAATGTCGAGGCGGCGGTGGTGAAGGATCTCGGCACCAATTTCGAGCAGGAGATTCCCGCCGTGGCGCGGCGCCTCATCCCGCATGCCGCGCGCGCGCCGGATTTCGCCCACGCGCTCGACCACGCCATCCTGTGGGCGCCCGCCTTCACCATCCGCGGCGGCACGCGCGAGGTGCTGCGCGGCATCATCGCGCGCGCGCTGGGCTTGCGATGAGCGAGATGCGCAGCCTCCTCGCCGACGCGGCCGCGCGGGCGATGAGCGGCGCGGGCGAGGCATTCTCGCCGGCGCTGTGGCGCGCACTCGAGGATGCGGGGCTGGCGGCGGCGTGGCTCGCCGAGGACAAGGGCGGCGCCGGCGCCGACCTCGGCGACACCATGGCGATCCTGCGCGTCGCGGGCCGTCACGCGCTCGCCGCGCCCCTGGCCGAGACGCTGCTCGCCGCGTGGCTCCTGTCCGAAAGTCGGCTGGCCATTCCCGCAGGCCCGCTCTCCATCGCCCCGGTCGAGCGCGGCGCGCTGCCAACGCTCGCGCGCGCCGGCAAAGGCTGGCGCTTGTCCGGCGAAGCGCGGCACGTGCCATGGGCGCGCGACGCCAAGGCGCTCGCCGTGCTCGCGACGCATGACGGCCGCATCCACGTGGCGCGCGTCGCGGTGGACAAGAGCGCGCTGACGCACGGCGAAAACCTCGCCGGCGAGCCGCGCGACGCGGTGCGGTTCGGGGATGTGGTTCTGGCGGCGGACGCGGTCGCGCCGGCTGGCGTGGATTTCGACGCGCTGTGGCGGCGCGGCGCGCTGTGCCGGGCGGCGACGATGGCGGGCGCGCTCGACGAGGTGCTCGATCTCACCGTGCGCTATTGCGGCGAGCGGGTGCAGTTCGGCCGCCCGATCGGCAAGTTCCAGGCGATCCAGCAGCAGGTCGCGGAGCTCGCCGCCATGGTCGCGGCGTCGGGCGTCGCGGCCGACGCGGCGAGCGCGGCAGCCGAGCGCGGCAACGCCACCTTCGCCATCGCCGCCGCCAAGGCGCGCATCGGCGAGGCCGCGGGACCGGCCGCCGCGATCGCGCACCAGGTCCACGGCGCCATGGGCTTCGCGCGTGAGCATCGCCTGAACCTTTATACGCGGCGGCTGTGGTCGTGGCGCGAGGAGTTCGGCGACGAGAGTTATTGGTGGGGCTGGCTCGGCCGCGCAGCCGCGCGCGTCGGCGGCGACGCGCTGTGGCCGTTCCTTACCGGCCCGCGCGACGAGGCGAAGCCGTGACGTCCGGCCTCGCGCCCTTCCTCGCGCCCAAATCCATCGCCGTGATCGGCGCTTCGGAGGGCGTCGAGAAGATCGGCGGGCGCCTGATGAACAATCTGCTGCGCCACAAATATGCCGGGCTTCTTTATCCGATCAACCTCAACCGCAGCGAGGTGTGGGGCGTCAAGGCCTATCGCGACCTCGCATCGGTGCCGGAGCAAGTGGACCTCGCGCTGATCGCCATTCCCGCCGCCGGCGTGATCGAAGCGATCGAGGATTGCGCCAAGGCCGGCATCACCCGCGTCGTGATCGCAAGCTCGGGCTTCGCCGACGCCGGCGCGGAAGGCGCTGCCTTGCAGCGCCGCGTCGTCGAGATCGCGCGCCGATCCGGCATCCGCATCGCCGGGCCCAACACGCAAGGCTTCTACAACGTGCCGGCCGGCATCGCCGCGACCTTCAGCCCCGCCGTCAATGTCGATCCCGGCCCCACGGGCAAGCGCCCGCGCATCGGCGTCGTGTCGCAGAGCGGCGGGCTCGGCTTCTCGCTCTACAATCGCGGCCGCGGCGACGGGCTCGATTTCAGCTCGATCGTCAGCATCGGCAACCAGTGCGACCTCGAGCTCGCCGATTATGCCGATCTGCTGATCGACGACCCCGACACGCGCGTCGTCATGCTGTTCATCGAGGCGATCAAGACGCCCCAAAAATTCATCGCCCTCGCCAAGAAGGCGGCCGAACGCGAGAAGCCGCTCATCGTCGCCAAGGTCGGGCGCTTCAAGGCGGCGAGCCGCGCGGTCTCCTCCCACACCGGCAGCCTCGCCGGCGTGGACAGCGCCTACGACGCGGTGTTCGAGCGCTGGGGCGTGATCCGCGCCGAGAACATCGAGGAGATGCTGGAGATCGCCGCGCTCTTCACCCGCCACCGCGTGCCGCGCGGCAACCGCGTCGCGATCGTGTCCGCGACCGGCGGCACCGCCGCCTGGCTCACCGACATCTGCGAGGCGCACGGGCTGGAGCTGCCGGAGATCGACGCGGGCCGCCGCCAGCGCCTGATGGAATTCATCCCGCCCTACGGCTCGCCGCTCAATCCGGTCGACATCACGGCGCAGGGCTTGCGCGGCTATGCCCCGGCGCTCGAGATCGTCGAGGATTCGCCCACGCACGATGCGATCCTCGTCTGCATCACGCTGGCGCAGGAGGCCCGCATCGCGCGCGAGGGCGAGGACATCGCCAAGCTCGTCCGCGCGTCGGAGAAGCCCATCCTCGTCTATACTTACGCCACGGCATCTGAGAAATCGAAGGCGATGATGGCGGCGTGGGACCTGCATTTCTTCTCGCGCATGACCGGATGCGCCCGCGCGCTTCAGGCGGGCCTTGTCTATCACCGCTTCCAGGACCGCTTCCGGTCCGAGACGCCGGCCGACGAGGCGCCGTCGCCGGTCGCGGGCGAGGCGCGGCGCTTCCTCGCCGCGCGCGGCCCGACCTTGTGCGAATACGAGGCGGCCGAGCTTCTGGCGCTCTATGGCATCGATACGACGGGCAGCATTGCCGCAAACGAGGAGGACGCCCAAAAAGCGGCGGCCGCGCTCGGCTGGCCGGTCGCGCTCAAGGTGCAATCGCCGCAAATCCCGCACAAGACCGAGGCCAAGGCTGTCGCGCTCAACGTCGCCGACACGGACGCGCTGCGCGAGGCGTGGCGTGCGGCGCTGGCGAACGCGCGCGCATTCGCGCCCGATGCCGAGATTCGCGGCGTGCTGGTGCAGCCCATGGCGCGGCCCGGGATCGAGCTCATCGCCGGCGTCGCGAGCGACGCGGATTTCGGCCCCATCGTGATGTGCGGCCTGGGCGGGGTCGAGGCCGAACTCTTCGGCGACGTCGCCTTCGCGCCGGCACCGCTCACCGAGGCACAAGCCGACGCCATGATCGACAAGCTCAAGGCGGCGGCGCTGCTCGCGGGCTGGCGCGGCGCCGCGCCCGCCGACCGGCGCGAATTTGCGGCGCTGCTCGTCAAATTATCGCGTCTCGCCTGGGACGCGCGCGATGCGATCGCCGAAATCGACCTCAACCCGGTGATCGTTCATGGACACGGGCTCACAGTGGTCGATGCCCTCATCGTGCAGAAGGGAAACCCATGAGCAGCGACGAACTCGTCTTCACGATCGACGGCGCGATCGCGACCATCCGCCTCAACCGGCCGGAACGGTTGAACGCGTTCACGCCGGCGATGCTCGATCAATGGGCCGAGGCGATCGAAACCTGCAAGCGCGACGACAAGGTCCATGCGGTCGTGCTCACCGGAACGGGCCGCGGCTTCTGCAGCGGCGGCGACGTGCGCGCCATGGGCGAGCGGCACCAGCAGGGCGAGACCGCGTTCCAGCGCAAGACCGCCGTCCACGAGCGCATCCACCGCATCCCTCGCCTGCTCGAGGATTTCGATAAGCCTTACATCGTCGCGATCAACGGCGTCGCGACCGGCGCCGGGCTCGACATGGCGCTGATGGGCGACATCCGCTTCGCTGCTCAGAGCGCGCGCATGGCGGAAACCTATATCCGGGTCGGATTGATCGCCGGCGACGGCGGCACCTGGTTCCTGCCGCGCATCGTCGGATTGCCGAAGGCGCTCGAGCTGCTGTGGACCGGCGATTTCGTCGACGCCGCCGAGGCCGAGCGCATCGGCCTCGTCAACAAATCCGTGCCCGACGACAAGCTCATGGACCACACCTACGCGTTCGCGCGCCGGCTCGCGGGACAGCCGGCGCTGACCTTGCGCATGATGAAGCGAGCGGTCTATCAGGGGTTGCGCATGGATTTGCGCGCCGCGCTCGACATGGTGTCGTCGCATTTGGGCGTCATCAGCACGACCGGCGACCACCGCGAGGCGGTCGCCGCCTTCAACGAGAAGCGGCCGCCGAACTTCAGCGATTCGTGACCTGCGTCTCCCTCACGGGTTCAAGGCCGCGCGCGCGAGGCGGTAGCCCTCGTCCTCGTTGCGGTCGATGGCCGCGCGCGAGAAATCATAGTCGCGCGAGGCCGGCTCGCCCGCCTCGCTCACGCGGACGATCTGCGTCACCGACATCGGCGCGGCGTTGCCGACGAGCTGGATGTAGCTCGGCCGCTCCTTCACCTTGCGCGCCGATTCGTCGTCGAGCCAGCCCATGATCTCGTCGACCAGCTTGCGGAAATCCTCGACCAGCTCGCGCGTCCTCACGTCGTTGCGCGTGCGCTCGGCGTAAACGATCTCGTCGCGGCGCGCCATCACCTCGAGCAGATTGACCGGCAGCGACTTGCGGCCGGCGAAGAGATCGACCATGAACACGCGTTTTCCCGCGGGGCCGCAGCGCTCGATCACCATCTCCAAGGGCGAGTTGCTGATGATGGCGCCGTCCCAGAAGCGCTGGCCGTCGACCGTGGTCCAGGGGAAGCCGGGCGGCAGGCTGCCGCTGGCGAGGATGTGGTCGGGCGTCAGATCGTCGACATAGCTGTCGAAAACGTGGAGCTCGGCGGTCTCGACATTGACCGCGCTGACGAGGAGGCGCACCGGGCTCGCCTTGAGCTTGGGGAAATCGACATAGCGCGCGATCAGCTCGCGAATGGGCGAGGTGTCGTAGAGGCTGGTCCATCCGGTCAGCAGGCTCGTCATGTCGAAGCCGAACCAGCGCGGCTTGAAGAAGCGCGGCACGCCCATCGTCAGGATCTGCCACGCGCCGGCGATGCGGTTCACGTCGCGCTGGAAGAAATCCGGCGTCGCGACCGCGAGCTCGCGCCAAAAGGATTGCAGCGCCGCCGTCGCATTCCGCGGGTTGCTGGCGATGATGGCGCCGTTGAAGGCGCCGATCGAGACGCCCGCGACCAATTCGGGATAGATCTGCGCCTCCTCGAGCGCGCGGACGACGCCGCATTCGAACGCGCCGAGCGCGCCGCCGCCCTGGAGGATGAGAACGGTCTGGGTCGGAATCGCGTCGAGCGCGAAATCCTCCGACGCGAGCTTCTCTTTGAGCGCGCTCACATTGACGCGGTGGCGGATCAAGCCTTCGGCCGCCCGCGTCTCGCCCGGCGGACGCCCCAGCGAGAACAGCGCGCGCGGCACGTCGTTCTTGAGGTAGAAGAGGCCGAACGAGTGCGAAGCGAGCGAGCCGCGGCCGATGAACGCGTCGCCCTCGTCCGGCGCGCCGAGCATGCTGAAGCTCAAATCGAACACGTCGCCGAAGAAATACGACACGTCGTCGGTGAAGAGGTTCTGGCCCAGCATGTTGCGCGCGGCGAGCCGGCCCTGCTTCACGGCATTGTCCCAGTGCTCGATGCGGCGGCGCCGCGCGAACACGCGATCGTAAAAGTTGGCGACATCCCCGGCCGCGTAGATGTCGGGATCGCCCGCGCGCAGCCGGTCGTCGACCACCACGCCGTCATCGAGCGCGAGCCCGCTCGAGGCGAGGAACGCGGTCTCGGGCCGGATGCCGATGCCGAGCACCACCATGTCGCACGGCCAGCGCCGGCCCGAGACGCCCACCGCCGCGCGCACCCGATCCGTGCCCTCGAAGGCGGCGACGCTGTCGCCGAGCACGATCTCGACGCCGGAATCGGCCGCGTAGCGCTCAAAGAATTCCGACAGCATGGGCGCACAGAGCCGGCGCATGATCGCCGCGCCGAGATCGACGATGGTCACGGCGAGCCCCATGCCGACCAAGGCCGCCGCGACCTCGAGACCGATGAAGCTGCCGCCGACCACGAGCGCCCGCTTGGCGTTCGCCCGGTCGGCCCGGATCGCGTCGGCGTCTTCGCGGGTGCGCAGGCGATGAATGCCGGGAAGCGCGGCGCCGGGGAGCGCCAATTCGTTGGCGCGGCCGCCGGTCGCGATCAGCAGCTTGCGGTAGCCGATCCGCTCGCCGCTTTCGGTGACGACGACATGGTTCGCCGGCTCCACCGCGGCGGCGCGCGTGCCGCGCCGCAAGTCGATGTGCTTGTCGGAATAGAAGCGCTCGGGATGGATCAGGATGCGGTCGCCCATCTGATCGCGCGTGAGATACTGCTTGGACAGCGGCGGCTTGTGGTAGGGAAGACCCTCATCGGCGGACAGGATCACGATCGATCCCTCTGCGCCCTCGGCGCGCAGCGTCTCCGCCGCCGTGACGCTCGCGAGCCCGCCGCCGAGCAGCAGGAAGTCGATGATGTCGCCCGCCATCGCGGCCGCGCTCCTTCAGGGCTTGGCGAGCTGCCCCGCAAAATGGCGGCAGATCTCGCTGCCGGTCGCGCGCCACACGCCCTGGTGGCCGCAGATATAGGCGAGCGCCGCGTCGAGCGCGCCGATGCGGTGCGGCACGCCGGTGATGTAGGGATGGAGCGCGATCGCCATGACGCGGCCGCTCGCAGCGCCCTCGCGATAGAGCGTGTCGAACTGGCGGCAGATCATGTCCTGGAACTCGGGCGCGGTCAGGTTCATGCGCTCGAACGCGGGCTTGTCGTTGATATCGTGGCTGTAGGGCAGCGACACGATGCGGCGCCCGCCATCGAGCGTCATGACATAGGGCTGGTCGTCGTTGACCCAGTCGCACACATACTCGATCCCGTTCTCGGCCAGGAGATCGAGCGTGTTCCAGGTCTCCTGCAGGCCCGAGCCGAGCCAGCCCAGGGGCCTGGCGCCGGTGGCGCGCGCGATCTCGGCGCAGGCGTCGCGGATGATGCGCGGCTCCTCCTCGGGCGGCACCTCGTTGAGGCGGCGCGTGTTGGTCTCGTTGTGGCCCATCCATTCCCAGCGCAGCTTCTGCCCGGAAGCGATGATCTCGGGATGGCGGGCGCAGAGATTGCTGTTGAGCGCCACCGTGCCGCGCACGCCATAGCGGTCCATCGTCTCCATCAGGCGGAACACGCCGACGCGGTTGCCATAGTCGCGCACCGACCAGGACGGCACGTCGGGGAGCTTGCCGCCGGTGCCGCCGGCCGCGGGCGGCACAAGCTCGTCGAGCGCGAAGAACTCGATGTTGGGGATGACCCACAGCGCCAGCCGCGCGCCGTTCGGCCAGTCGAGGCGCGGGCGGCTGAGGATCGGCGAATAGGGAAACGGACCATAGGCGCCCGGCTTCATCGCGCACCGCCTTTCACATTGCGAGCGCTCGATTGTGGCCGGTGGCGCGCCGCGAAGGCAAGGCCGGGGCAGCTTCCATCGTCCCGAGATTTAGCGCAGAGGACGCAGAGGACGCGCAGTGGTCGCGGAAAAGCAAAAATTATTCCCTGCGCCCTCCGCGCATCCCCCGCGTCCTCAGCGCTAGAATCTTGACGCGTTCCCCCTATTTCGCGCCGAACTGGGCGTCGAGATAGGAGGTGATGGTCTTCGCCTCGTCGCCGGAAACGGGCGCGCCGAAATACACCATCTTCGCCATGATCGCGTCCCATTGCGCGGGGCTGCGCTTGGTCTCGGCGATGCGGTCGAGCCCATGGCAGACGGCGCAGTGCGAGGCGACCACGTCCTTGCCCGGGCCGTCCGGCAGCGTCACCTGCGTCACCGGCGGCGGCACGTTGACGCCGGGGCCGAAATTGGTCGCGAGATAAGTCACGACCTGGTCCATCTCGGCCGGCTGCACCTGCGCGCCGCGCAGGACCATGTCATAGACCTGGTTGCGCCACGCGTCGGCGCCCTCGCGCAACTGGGTGAAGGCGTTGGGGCCGTGGCACTGGGTGCAGGCGACCGCGACGATGTCGTGGCCCTCGCCCGGCGGCAGCGGATTGGGACCGGGCTGCTGCGCGTGGAGCGGCGCGGCCTGGGCGAAGATCGCCCAGGCCAAGGCGCCTGCGAAGAGAATGCGCCCCATCGTCAGACCTTTCTCGTCCGATTCTCCGCGATGGAGTAGGGCGGATGCCAGGCCGAGGCCGCGCCGACGCCTTCGCGCTCGACCTCGATGTCGAGGAGATAGGGCCGCCCCTCGACGTTGGCGCGCTTGGCGCGGGCGAGAGACTCCTTGAGCTTGCCCGGCTCCTTCACGGTCTCGCCCTCGACGCCGAAGGCCGATGCCGCCTTGGCGAAGTCGACATCGGGGCTGCCGTTGTAGCAGGTCATGTCGCGGCCTTCCTTGAACTGCGCCCCGCCGCCGAAGGTCCAGATGCGGTTGCGCTCGTTGTTGTAGCTCTTGTTGTTGAAGACGATGACCGTGACCGGCGCGCTGTAGCGGGCCATGCTCCACAGCGGCTGCGGGCCGCCGAACAGCATCGAGCCGTCGCCCAGGATGCTGACCACCGGCTGATCCGGCCGCGCCAGCTTGGCGCCGAACGCCGCCGACGCGCCCCAGCCCAGGATGTTGGGCCCGGTGCTGACATAGGTCTTGTCGGCGCCGCCGAACGACATCATCGGGTCCATCGACTTGCCGGAATCGCAGTCGGTGACGTAGATCGTGTCCTTGTCGAGCCCGGCCTCGAGCTCGGCCGCGAGCCGCCCCATGCGGATGGTCGATTCGTTGGACATGCTCTTGCCGATGGTTTGGCGCAGCTCCTCCGCATGCTTGGTGTAGTCGCGCACGCGGCCGCCGCGTTCGTCGGCGATCTCCTTGAGGCGGCTGGCGGTCGCCATGCTCTTGATCGCCGCGATCAGGTCTGCGGTGCCGAGCCTGACATCGGCGACCATGGCGAGATCGACCGGCGCGACGCGCGCGAGGCTGGTCGCATCCTGCCGCATCGAGATCAGCTTGGCGCCCTTCTGCTCCAGCTCGGCATAGCGGCTGCCGATGTTGATGTGGACGTCGACCTGCCCCGGGAAGCGCATGTTGCGCAGCATCGGCCCGAGGAAGAGCGGGTTGCGGGTCGGGAACGGCTTGGACCAGGTGCCGAACGTCTCCTGGCCGGCGACCGGAAGACCGAGCAGCTCGGCCAGCTCCACGACCTCCTTCTCGCCCCGGCATAGGGTGATCTCGTCGCCGACCGTGAGGATCGGGTTCTTGGCCTCGAGCAGCATCTTCGCCGCGGCTTCGATGTCGTCCTTGTCGGGCCGGACCTTCATCGAGACGTCGAACAGCGATTGGTCCATGATGGTGGCGGTCGCCTGGGTGCGCAGCTCGTCGTCCGGGATGGCGAGGAAGACCGGGCCGGCCGGCGGCGTGGTGGCGAATTTGAGCGCGCGGCGCGTGGTCTCGGGAATGCCGCGCGCGGTCTGCGCCATCCAGCGCCACTTGGTGATGGCCTGCATCGAGTATTCTTGAAAGTCATAGTCCTGGACGGACTCGCGGCCCAGTTGCTCCTGCCCGAACGCGGCCACCGTGACCAGCATGGGGATGCGGTCCTTGAAGGTGTTGACCATCTGCGTCATCGCGTTGGTCAGACCGACATTGGCGACGATGACGATCCCCGGCTTGCCCGAGAGGCGCGCATAGCCGTCGGCCATGCCCGCCACCACGCCTTCCTGGATGCCCTTGATCAAGGTGATGCCGGGCTCGTCGACCAGCGCGTCGAAGATCGGCGAGTCGCCGGTCGAGGGATTGAAGAAGATGTACTGGACGCCGGCGGCCTTGAGCTGCTGCACATAGAGCGCGCCGCCCGTCCCGGTCATTTCGCGCACCGCGCCGCCCGGCGCGGCCGCGGCCTTGGCCGGCGACGCGAACGGCGCCAGCGACTGCGCCATGGCCTTGGCGGCCACCGTGCTGATGCCGAGGGCGCTGAGGCCGGACATGAGCTTGCGGCGCGAGATTCCGTGGTCGAGATACTGCTTGATCAGATCCTTCATGGTCGTCCCCTACCCCAACATTTTGGCCGTCGCCGACCGCTTGGGCAGGAGAGTATCACAGGGGGGCTTCCGCCCCAACCCCATGCCTTGCGCGGCACGGGGCGACGGCCGGCGCTGCTGTAATGACCGCCGGTCCGTGCTACGAGGCCCGGCGGGAGGGCGCATGGCGATGATCATCGCGCGTCGGCGATTCCTGGCCGGGCTGGGCGGCGCGGCGATCCTATGGCCGCCCGCGGCGCGCGCGCAGCAAGGCGCCATGCCGGTCATTGGCTTCCTGCACTCGGGCGCGGCGGCGGCGCAGGTCGAGCGCCTGAAAGCCTTCCGGCAAGGCCTGGAAGAGTCAGGCTTCGTCGAGGGCAGGAACGTCGCGATCGAATACCGCTGGGCGGACGGGCAGGACGACCGGCTGCCGGCGCTGGCGGCCGACCTTATCCAGCGCAAGGTGGCGGTGATCGTCGCCGCGGGCAGCACGCAAGCCGCGCTTGCCGCCAAGGCCGCCACGACGGCCATCCCGATCGTCTTCGGCACCGCCGCCGACCCGGTCGAGGTTGGCCTCGTCTCCGCCCTCGGCCATCCGGGCGGCAATGTCACGGGCGCCACCTCGCTCAACAGCGCCATCGCGACCAAGCGGCTCGCGCTCGCCCGCGACCTGGTGCCGCAAGCGACGCACTATTTCGCCCTGGTCGATCCGACGACCCCGGCCCTGGCCCAGCCTTTCATCAGGGAGTTGGAGGCCGGCGCCGCTTCGCTCGGCATTCACGTCGAGCTGCTGATCGCCAGCACCGACCAGGAGATCGACGCCGCCTTCGCGCGCGTGCCGCCGCAACCCGGCACGGTCATGATCTGCGGCACCGACGCGTTCTACTATCTGCGCCGCGCCGAGATCGCGGGGGCGGCGCTGCGCCGGGGGCTGCCGATGATTTTCGACGGGCCGGACTATGTGGCGGCCGGCGGGCTCGCGAGCTACGGCGCGGACTTCATGAACGTGATGCAGATCGACGGCAGCTACGCCGGCCGCATCCTCAAGGGCGAGAAGCCGGCCGACCTGCCGGTGGTGCGCTCGACCAAGTTCGAGCTGGTGCTCAACCTCAAGACCGCGAAGGCGCTGGGCATCGCCGTCCCGCCGACGGTGCTCGCGCTCGCCGACCGGGTGATCGAGTGACCGATCAGTACCTGTAGTGATCGGGCTTGAAGGGTCCGCTGGCGCTGATCCCGAGATACGTGGCCTGCTGCGGCGTCAGGGTGGTGAGATGGACGCCGAGCTTCTCGAGATGGAGCAGGGCGACCTTCTCGTCCAAGTGCTTGGGCAGGGTGTAGACCTGCTTCTTGTACTTGGCGTGGTGGTTGTAGAGCTCGATCTGCGCCAGCACCTGGTTGGTGAAGGAGGTGCTCATCACGAAGCTCGGATGGCCGGTGGCGCAGCCGAGATTGACGAGCCGCCCCTGCGCCAGGACGATGAGGCGCTTGCCGTCGGGGAAGATCACCTCGTCGACCTGGGGCTTCACCTCTTCCCACTTGTAGTTGCGCAGGCCCGCGATCGCGATCTCGCTGTCGAAATGGCCGATGTTGCACACGATGGCGCGGTGCTTCATGTGGCGCATGTGGTCGAGCGTGATGACGTCGACATTGCCGGTGGCGGTGACGAAGATGTCGCCGATGGGGGCGGCCTCGTCCATGGTGACGACCTGGTAGCCCTCCATCGCCGCCTGCAGCGCGCAAATGGGATCGATCTCGGTGACCAGGACGCGCGACCCTTGGCCGCGGAGGCTGGCGGCCGAGCCCTTGCCGACCTCGCCGAAGCCGGCGACGACGGCGATCTTGCCGGCGAGCATGACGTCGGTCGCGCGCTTGATGCCGTCGACCAGGCTCTCGCGGCAGCCGTAGAGGTTATCGAACTTCGACTTGGTGACGCTGTCGTTGACGTTGATCGCCGGCACCGCGAGCTTGCCGGTCTTGGCCATGTCGTAGAGCCGGTGCACGCCCGTGGTGGTCTCCTCGGTGATGCCGAGCACGCCCTTCAAGAGATCGGGATATTTCTCGTGCAGCACCTTGGTCGCGTCGCCGCCGTCGTCGAGCACCATGTTGGGGACCCAGCCATTGGGCCCGCGCAGGGACTGCTCGATGCACCAATGGTATTCCTCCTCGGTCTCGCCCTTCCAGGCGAACACCGGGACGCCGCACGCGGCGATCGCGGCCGCCGCCTGGTCCTGGGTCGAGAAGATGTTGCACGAGCTCCAGCGCACCGTCGCGCCCAGCTCTTGCAGGGTCTCGATCAGGACCGCGGTCTGGATCGTCATGTGGAGGCAGCCGACGATGCGGGCGCCCTTCAAGGGCTGTGCCTTGCCGAATTCTTCCCGGAGCGCCATGAGCCCGGGCATCTCGGTCTCGGCGAGCGAAATCTCGCGCCGGCCCCAATCGGCGAGCGCGATGTCGGCGACCTTGTAATCGTTGGCCATTCCATGTCCCTCGAAATCAGAAAGCGCGCTTCAGCTCGGGCACGAGATCGGTCTTCTCCCACGAGAACCCGCCGTCGGGATCCGGCGCGCGGCCGAAATGCCCATAGGACGAGGTGCGCGCGTAGATCGGCCGATTCAGCTTCAAATGCGTACGGATGCCGCGCGGCGACAGGTTCATCAAATCCTGCAGCACCTGCGACAGCTTGTCCTCGTCGACCTTCCCGGTGCCGTCGGTATTGATGTAGACGGAGAGCGGCCGCGCCACGCCGATCGCGTAGGAGAGCTGGATGACGCAGCGCTCGGCGAGCCCCGCCGCGACCACGTTCTTCGCGAGATAGCGCGCGGCGTAGGCGGCCGAGCGATCGACCTTCGAGGGGTCCTTGCCCGAGAAGGCGCCGCCGCCATGCGGCGCGGCGCCGCCATAGGTATCGACGATGATCTTGCGCCCGGTGAGGCCGCAATCCCCGTCCGGACCGCCGATGACGAAGCGCCCGGTCGGATTGACGTAGAAATGCGGCTCGTCGCACATCCAGCCCTCGGGCAGCACGTCGAGCACGTGCGGACGCACGATCTCGCGCACCTCGTCCTGGCCGATCTTTTCGGAATGCTGGCTCGACACCACGACCGAGGTCGCGCGCACCGGCTTGCCGTTGACGTATTCGAGGCTCACCTGGCTCTTGGCGTCGGGGCCCAGGAGCGGCGCCGAGCCGGCATGACGCGCCTCGGCGAGCGAGCGCAGGATCGCGTGCGCATAGTGGATGGGCGCCGGCATCAGCTCCGGCGTCTCGGTGCAGGCATAGCCGAACATGATGCCCTGGTCGCCCGCGCCCTCGTCCTTGTTGCCGGCGGAATCGACGCCCTGGGCGATGTCCGCGGATTGCTTGTGGATCAGGCATTCGATGTTGGCATGGCGCCAATGGAACCCTTCCTGCTCGTAGCCGATCTCCTTGATGGCGTGGCGCGCCCCTTCGATGAGGAGCTCGGTGGTGACGGAGGCGGGTCCCCGCACCTCGCCCGCGAGGATGACGCGGTTGGTGGTGCAGAGCGTCTCGCAGGCGACGCGCGACACCGGATCGGCGGCGAGGAAGGCGTCGACCACCACGTCGGAGATGCGGTCGCACACCTTGTCCGGGTGCCCCTCGGAAACCGATTCGCTGGCAAAGACGTAATCGCGCTTGCTCACGGTGATGCTCCTTTCGTGCCGATCCCTTCGGCCGGCGTCATTAGACCGCGTCCCGCTTGCGCGAGACGACATAGGATTCGTCGCAGAACCACAGACCGCCATGCTTGTGCAGCACGGCCTTGGTCGCGTCGAGATAGGCAGTGTTGCCGATCACCTCGGATAGGCGCTGATCGTCGATCTGCGCGACGTAGATCGCCGCGTTCCAGGCCGCGAACAGGGTCGAGGTGCCGATGGTGGCGCTGATCTCGCTCGGCAGCGTGTGCATGTCGTACTTGAAGAGCGAGCGCGCGTCGGAATAGGCGTTGAAATTCAGATCGCGCCCGGCGGTTCCGAGCTCGGTCTTGACCGCGCGCAGAAGCTGGTGGCGGTCGGTCGTGAAAGGGTTCTCGTCGGGCCACACCTGCTGGATGATCTCGAGCCCGGGATCGTTGCCGTGGGAATGGATGCCGATGAGCCGGCCGCCCGGCGCGAGACTGCGCGCCAAGGGCGCCAGCACGCGCGACGCCTTGAACTCGACCGTGGCCCGCGCGCGATAGGGCTGCGAGGCGATGACGAGGTCATAGTCGGCCCTGGTGGCGCCCCGCCGCGGCCGCAACGGGTCGAGCAGGAACTTGTGGTCGTCGCGATAGATGACGAGCACGACCGGCTTGTCGTAGATCGGATTGCCGCTCTTGCCCGCCTTGGCGCGCCAGTTCTCGGCGAGGAACGGCTGGAGCGCGGTGATCTGCTCCTCGAACTCGTGCGAGGAGGAGCCGAGAAGGCTGACCTCGTGCCACACGAGGCTCGTCGCCGCGGTCACCGTGTTGGGCGTCAGCCACGGCGCCTCGGAGTAGTACATGTTGGTGATCACCAGCACGGTCGCCGGATGCTCGTAGAACCGGTCCGGCATCTTCTCGAGCGCGAGCCGGACGTCCTCGAGACTGATCTCCTTGCCGACCACGTAGAGCGGGATGGTCGGGAAGCGGCTGTGCGTCGCGCGCATCACGCGCGTCAACACGGTGCCGTCGCCGATCCCGGCATCGAAGAGCCGCACGCTCGGCGGACGCGGGTGGATGTTGGCCAGTTCCATCGCCACCCGGTCCGCGATCGCCCACTTCTCGCTGCAGGTGGTGACGAACAGCAGGTATTTCTGCCGGTTGTCGTAGAAGCGGAAATTCTTCTGCGCTTCGACTTCATTGCCCGTATTGGGAGCGACGGAGGCCGGACGCGGTACGGTGCGCGCGGCGGCGCGCGGGGCGGCGGCGCGTGTCCCTTCGCCATTGTCCTTCATGAAGGTCATCACCCGTTCCACGGTCTCTATCGTCACTCGACCGCCGAAGCGCAACCGGTTGACCAATTTGCCGTCGTTCACGGCAAGCCGGCCGAAAGTCGATTCGGCCATCCCCAGTCGCCGGCAATACCCCGAAATCTCCCGAAGGAGAGATTGGCTGTCCACTGCGGGAAGTTTCCTCCCGGCCGGCCGCCTTGTGACAAGCCTAGCCGTCCGCAATTCAAGGGCGAGCGGGACAGGCCGGTCAAGAAAAATCGTGCCCACGTTAATTGTGGGCAAATGTGTGGGCTAATCGCAGTGGGCAGAAGCTTTTCGTGGGATCGATCCCAACGCGGCGCTCACGGCGCGGGCTGCGCCTTGCGCGCCAGGGCACGGGCGATGCGGCGCTTCAAGGCCCGCGCCTCGGGCGTGAGATGCGAGGAGGGCTGCCCCCTGAGGTAGGCGTCGATGCCGCCGTTATGCTCGATGGTGCGGATGGCGTTGGCCGAGAGCCGCACCCGCAGGCTGCCGAGCGCGTCGGAAAGGATCGAGGTCGTCTGCAGGTTGGGCAGGAAGCGGCGGTTGGTCTTGTTGTTGGCGTGGCTCACATTGTGGCCGACCATCACGCCCTTGTCCGAGATGAAGCACCGTCGCGACATGACCAATCCCCGATCCGCGGAAGGCCGCCCTTCTAGGGCACAAGACGCCGCCGCGTCAAGAACGCCGCCAGCGCCTCGCGCGCTGCCGCCGCAGGCGTAAGGGCCCGGGCGGCGACCTTCTGTTCGAGTTCCGGCAGGAGGCGCGCCACCGCGCTGTCGTCCTTCAGCGCCTCGGACAGTGACTCGATCAATTCGGCCCTGAGCGCGGCCCCGGCCTGGCGGGCGCGGCGGCGCTCGATCTCTCCGCTCGCCGCGAGATCGGCGGCGCGACGCTCGATCGCCACGACAACGTCATCGACATGACGGCCATAGAGCGCCGAAACCGCGATGACGTCCGGCGGCGCATGCGGGCGCAGCAGGCGCAGCGCATGGCCGAATTCGGCGACGGCGCGGCGTGCGGCGACTTCGAGGTCGCCGTCATCCTTGGTGACGATCACGAGATCGGCGAGCTCGAGATTGCCGCGCTTCAGTCCCTGCAATTCGTCGCCGCCGCCCGGAGCGATGAGCAGGGCGAAGATGTCCACCATATCGGCCACATCCGCCTCGGCCTGGCCCACGCCGACGGTTTCGACGATGACGCGGTCGAAGCCGGCCGCCTCAACCAGGACGATCGCCTCGCGGGTGCGCCGCGCCACCCCGCCCAGCCGCTTCCCCGCCGGCGACGGCCGGATGAAGGCGCGCGTCAGCTTGGCGAGTTCGGGCATGCGCGTCTTGTCGCCGAGGATGGAGCCGCCGCCCACATCGGAGCTTGGATCGACCGCGAGCACCGCGACGGCATGCCCGGCGGCGACCAGCGCCCGCCCGAACGCATCGATGAAGGTCGACTTGCCCACCCCCGGCGCGCCCGAAATGCCGAGCCGCAGCGCCTTGGCGCCCTGTCCCACGAGTTCCGCAAGGAGCGCCTCGGCCGATGCACGATGCTCGGCCTTGGTCGATTCGGCGAGGGTGATGGCGCGGGCGAGCGCGCGCCGGTCGCCGCGCCTTACCGCGGCGGCGAGCTTCGCCGGATCGAGCGCCGCACCCATGGGCGTCCCATAGCATGGAACGCGCGGGCGCCGCATCCACGCTGGTCCCGACGGCTTGCCGGCCATGGCCAAACATGAAATCCTGGCGTCGGAATACCCATCTGCCCGTCGTCACGGGCAAGGAGGACACGATGGCATATCGATTTCTGTGGTCCGCTTCGGTGGCGTGCGCGGCCGCTTTTGCCGTTGCGGTTTCCGCCCCGCCCGCCCGTGCCGCCGGGGCCTATGACGGGACCTGGGTCATCGACATTCCCGCGTCGGTTCAGGGCAACCTGACCACGGCCGCCTGCCCTGCGCTTCGGCTGCAGGTCAAGATCGCCGACAGCCAGGTCTCCGCCAGCCTCGAGCGCGTCCCGTCCGGGACCAGCAACACGGTGGAAAACGGCACCGCCCGCAACGCGACGCCGCTCACCGGCGCGGTCGCACAGGACGGCACCGTCGTCGCGCAATGGGAAGGCTTCAAGGCGAACGGCAAACTGGCCGGCGACAACGGGGCGGTCACCGTGATCGGCCAATGCGGCCCGCGCAACGCGACCGCCATCCGCGTCGCGAAATAGCCGGCCTTAGTCTGCCGCCGCGGCGAGGGCGGCGGCGCGTTCGTCCGCTTCCTGCTGGCGTTGCCACATGGCGGCATAGACGCCGCCCAGCGCGATAAGGCGCGCGTGGTCGCCGCGCTCGACGATGCGGCCGGCCTCGAGCACCAGGATCTCGTCGGCACCGACCACGGTCGAGAGCCGGTGCGCGATCATTAAAGTGGTGCGCTCGACCGAGACCTCCTCGAGGCTAGCCTGGATTTCGCGCTCGGTCTTGGTGTCGAGCGCCGAGGTCGCCTCGTCGAAGATCAGGATGCGCGGTCCCTTGAGGATGACGCGCGCGATGGCGACGCGCTGCTTCTCGCCGCCCGAGAGCTTGAGGCCGCGCTCGCCGACCGAGCTGCCGTAGCCATCGGGGAGCGCGTGGACGAAATCGTGGATGCGCGCCAGGCGCGCGGCCTCGAAGATATCCTCCTCGCGCGCGCCGGGCCTGCCGTAGGCGATGTTGTAGCGGATCGAATCGTTGAACAGCACGGTGTCCTGGGGGACGACGCCGATGGCGAGGCGCAGGCTGTGCTGCGTCACGTCGCGGATGTCGGTGCCGTCGATGCGGATGGCGCCGTCGTCGACGTCGTAGAAGCGAAACAGGAGGCGCGCGATCGTGGACTTGCCGGCGCCGCTCGGGCCGACGATCGCGACCTTGGCGCCGGGCGCCACGCGGAAGCTCACGTCCTGCAGGATGGGACGGCGCCGGTCGTAGCGGAACGAGACGCGGTCGAATACGATCTCGCCGCGCGGCACCACGAGCGCGGGAGCGTCTTGCTTGTCCTCGACCTCGGCCCGCACCTTGAGGAGGCGGAACATGGACTCGAGGTCCGTGAGCGACTGCTTGATGTTGCGATAGACCATGCCCAGCACGTTCAAGGGCTGATAGAGCTGGATCAGGTACGAGTTCACCATGACGAAATCGCCCACCGTCATGGTGCCCTTCATCACCCCGTCGGCGGCCAGCAGCATGACCGCGACGAGGCCCGTCGCCATGATCAGGCCCTGCCCGCCATTGAGGAGCGTGAGCGTCGCCTGCGCCTTCACCGCCGCGTGCTCGTAGGCCTGAAGCGCCACGTCGAAGCGGCGCGCCTCGTGTTCCTCGTTGGCGAAATATTTCACCGTCTCGAAGTTCAAGAGGCTGTCGATCGCCTTGGTGTTGGCCTCGGCGTCGCGCTCGTTCATCTCGCGGCGGAATTTGACGCGCCAGTCGGTGATGGCGAAGGTGAAGAGGACATAGAGCACGATGGTGACCACCATCGTCAGCGCGAAGCTGCCGGAATAGAAGCGCCACAGGATCCCGCACACGAGCAGGATCTCGAACATGGTCGGCACGAAGTTGAAGAGCAGATAGGAGAGCAGGAACTCAGTGCCGCGGATGCCGCGCTCGATCGCCCGCGACAGGCCGCCGGTCTGGCGGTCGAGATGGAAGCGCAGCGACAGCGCGTGGAGATGGCGGAACGTCTCCAGCGCGACGCGCCGCACCGCGTTCTGCTCGACCTTGGCGAAGACCACGTCGCGCAGCTCGCCGGCGAGCTGGGCGCCGACGCGCGCCACGCCATAGGCCACCACCAGCATCACCGGCACGGCCAGGAGCTGGGCGTGCCCGGGCGTCAGCACGTCGACCGCGCGCTTGTAGAGCATCGGCACGGTGACGTTGACGCCCTTGGCCACGATGAGCAGGGCAAGCGCGCCGAGGACGCGCAGCCTCAGCTCGAGCGAATGGCGCGGCCACAGATACGGGAACAGGCCGGAGAGCGCCTTCAGCTCCTGCAGGAACCCGACCTCCGATGCGTTGTTGGAAAGATTGCCCGGGCGCCGTCCCCTCATGACGCGAGCGCCTCCGTGCGGCGCGGCAGGCGGAATGCCATCGCCACCACCAGCGCCATCAGGATCGCGCCGATATAGAAGGGCGCGGTGCGGCCCCACAGCGTGAAGATCGCGCCCGCCACGGCGGGGCCGATGATGCGCGCGAGGCTCGCCGCCGCCTGCGACACGCCCATCACGCCGCCGCGCTCGTCCGCGCCGGCGACGCGCGACACGAGGCTTGTCACCGAAGGGTTGAGCAGCCCCATGCCGATCGAGAGCAGCCCGGTCGCGACCAGCACGGACCACAACGCGCCCGCGAGCGCGAGGCTGAACAAGCCGATGCCGATGATCGCCGCACCCGCGGTCACCAGTCTCGCCTCGCCAAAGCGGCGCGACAGGTGCCCGATCGCGCCGCCCTGGAGCGCCGCCAGCAGCAGCCCGACATAGAAGAACACCCAGCCGACCTGCTCGGGTCCCCAGCCGAAGCTGCCGTTGGCCCAGAGAGCGAAGGTCGTCTCCATGCCGGCGAACGCCGCGACCGTGACGAAGAACAGCAGGATGAGCTGCCCCAGCACGGGCCGCGAGAAGGCGCTCTTCGCTTGCGCGTAGCGCCCGGGCCGCGCCGCCGCGCCCCGCGACTCGGGCGGCAGGCTTTCCTTGAGCCGCGCCGCGGCGATGACCAGCGCCACGCCCGATAGCGCGGCGGCGAGAAAGCCGGGCAAGGCGAGATCGGCGTGGAGCGGATCGGACCCCGCGAGCAACCCGCCGATGGCGGGACCGACGGTGAATCCGAGGCCGAACGCCGCGCCGATCATGCCCATGCCCTTGGCGCGCTTCTCGGGCGGCGTCACGTCGGCGATATAGGCCTGCGCCGCGGCGATATTGCCGGCGCCCGCGCCCGCCAAAAGCCGCGCCGCGAACAGCATCCACAGCGCCGGCGCGAGCGCGAGCCAGAGATAGGCCACGATCGAGCAGACGAGACTCGCCAGCAGCACCGGCCGCCGCCCGACCCGGTCCGACCAGCGGCCGAGGATCGGCGAGGCGATGAACTGCGCCAGCGAATAGCACGCCATCATCGTCGTTACCGCGAACGGCGAAGCGTCGAACCGCAGCGCGTAGTAAGGCAGGAGCGGGATCACCACGCCGAAGCCGACAAGATCGATGAAGACGATGAGAAAGAGGATGGGCATGCGAGGCAGATAGATAGCGCGGCCCGGCCGCGCGCAACAGGGTTTCGTCGCGACGATCCCATCCGCACGTCATGCGTGGGCAAACCCTCTCCGCCCCGTTTGGGCGGAGAAGGGAGGGTGAGGTGGGGCCCGCCCTAAGCGCCGTGCAAACCGCGGAGTGCGCTAATTTGCAGCCTGACAAGGAAATGCGGCGGCCAGCGCTTCCGTCGTTACCAAAGAAGCGGCTTTATTGTCGTCACCTGGATGTTCGCGAAGCCACCTAATCGTTTGGTCAACCGCCTGCTGAATGTTGATGTGCGGCGAAATACAGACCTTGAGATCGTAAATGGAATTATTGTTCGCAATCTCTGCCACTGCCTCGACGAACGACCAGCTCATCGCATACTCGCCCGACTGCCTCTACGCTTTGCATAACTGAGCGAGATTGCCGCCATACCACATCGGTGCAATCGGATGAGCAGTCTCAGCCATCGCTGCCGGAGCGAACGCGACGGCGATGACAACTGACAATATGACGCCCCTCATGTCCTTTGCTCCACCACACAAGGCCACGCACCCTTCGACAAGGGTACGACAATAACGTGAGCGGCCTCGATCTTGCCGTCGAGATTTTCGAAGCCGTCGCGCTTCGAGAAGTGGAGTGGAACGCGTCGGAGGCATCGTCGAACGGCAAACCCCGCCTCACCCTGCCCTCTCCACCCCAACGGGGTGGAGAGGGAGCGATTCGCCGACGATCAATAATTATTTACCGCGCTTCACTTGCCAGCCTTCGTTGCAGTCCCCACATGCAGCGCAGCATGACAAGATATTCGCTTCCATTTACCTCCCCCGGGTCGCGATGACCCCGACGGCAGAAGACGCCGCGCGTCGTATCCTGCGGCTCTTCGTCGGCCATTTTCATGCCGGGCCGGGCCGTGTCCTGAAACAGGCGATCTTGCTCCGCGACTTCTCATCGGACGAATGGCAGGCGGCAGCCTATGAGGCCGGCGTCATGTTCGCGACCGAGCATGGCTGGCTCGCCGCGGCGAGCGACACCCTGACATTGACTTCCGGAGGCTACGCCGCGGCGGTCGCCTAGCACCGATTTCCAATCGAGGCTGGTGTGTCACGCCTTCGCGAGTCCCGAGACCTCGTCCACCCCGGACTCGCCCCAGCGAAAGGTCGACAACCGCCATGGCCTACAAGTTCAACGCCAAGCAAATGGTGACCTATTCACCGGCCGCGCCCGGCAGCGCGGACCGCAATGTCAGGTTCGAGGTCGTCCGCCGCCTCCCCTCCGAGCACGGAATCAATCAATACCGGCTCAAATCCCTCCAGGACGGACACGAACGCGTCGCCATGGAGAGCGAACTCTCCTGAGCGACCGCATCCCGAAACCGACGCCGCGACACACGCGGCGACATCAAATGAAAGCATTGTTCATTGAGTCCCTCATTCGCTGACTTGCAGATTTCCGAGCCGCTTCTTCGCGCCCTCAAGGAAAGAAACTATCTCACCCCCACCCCCATCCAGGCCCAGTCGATCCCCTACCTACTCCAGGGGCGCGATCTTCTGGGCGTAGCGCAGACCGGCACGGGCAAGACCGCCGCCTTCGCCTTGCCGATCCTGCAGCGCCTCAGCCAGACGCGCGAGCGCGCCGCCAACGCGCCGCGCGCCCTCGTCCTGACGCCGACGCGCGAGCTTGCGGTGCAGATCGGCGAGAGCTTCCGCGCCTACGGCCGGTATCTCCCGCTGCGCCATGCGCTCGCCTATGGCGGCGTCGGGCACCGGCCGCAGATCGACGCGCTCAATCGCGGCGCCGACATTCTCGTGGCAACGCCGGGCCGGCTTCTCGACCTCATGGAGATGGGTCACGTCCGGTTCGACCGGCTTTCGGTCTTCGTCCTCGACGAGGCCGACCGCATGCTCGACATGGGCTTCCTGCGCGACGTCAAGCGCATCATCGCCGCCCTGCCCAAAATGCGTCAGACGCTGCTGTTCTCGGCGACCATGCCGGATGACATCGCGCATCTCTCGCGCACCATCCTCGCCGAGCCGATCCGCGTCGAAGTGACCCCGGCCGCCTCGACCGTCGAGCAGATCGAAGAGCGCGTCATGTTCGTCGCCAAGAGCGACAAGCGCCTCCTGTTGCGGGAGGTGCTGAAGGACCCCGCGTTCAGCCGTTGCCTCGTCTTCGCCCGCACCAAGCACGGCGCCAATCGCATCAGCGAGCAGCTCGAGCACGACCGGGTCAACGCCACCGCGATCCACGGCAATAAATCGCAAGCGGCGCGGCAGCGCGCGCTCGAGGGCTTCCGCAGCGGCGGCTTCCGGGTGCTGGTCGCGACCGACATCGCGGCGCGCGGCCTCGATATCCAGGGCATCACCCACGTCATCAATTTCGACATGCCGGACGTGGCCGAGGCCTATGTCCATCGCGTCGGCCGCACTGCGCGTGCCGGCGCCGCGGGCATCGCCTTGTCGTTCTGCGACGCGGCCGAGCGGGACCTGCTGCGCGACATCGAAAAGCTGACGCGCCGCAAGCTCGCGGTCGTGCATGACCATCCTTATGCCGGCGGTCAGTCCGCGAGCGCCCCTTCCGAGGCCGTAGCGGCCCGCGGCCATTCCAGGAACGGCCATCAGCAGCGCTCCGGACAACGCTCCGGACAACGCTCGGGTCCGCCCGCGAAGAGACGCGGCTCGGGCGCCCCTTACGCCGCCTCGGGCCACCACGCGCGCTGACGCCTAGGCCGCGACGCGCTTCTTCTCGATGAGGCGAAGAATCTCGCTCGCGGCCATCGGGATGTTGGTGCCGGGGCCGTAGATCGCGGCGACTCCTTCCTGCTGCAGGAAGGGATAATCCTGCGGCGGGATGACGCCGCCGCAGACGACGAGAATATCGTCCGCGCCCTCCGCCTTGAGCGCCTTGATGAGCGCCGGCACCAGCGTGCGGTGGCCCGCGGCTTGGCTCGACACGCCGATCACATGGACATCGTTCTCGGCCGCCTGGCGCGCCGCTTCCTCCGGCGTCTGGAACAGCGGCCCCACGTCGACGTCGAAGCCGATATCGGCGAACGCCGTGGCGATCACCTTGGCGCCGCGGTCGTGCCCGTCCTGGCCGAGCTTCACCACCAGCATGCGCGGGCGGCGCCCCTCCTCGCGGGCGAAGGCCTCGACCTCGCGCTGGATGCGGCGATAGCCCTCGTCGCCCTCGTAGAGCGCGCCATAGACGCCCGAGACCGAGCGCACCGTGGCGCGATGGCGGGTGAAGACCAGCTCGAGCGCGTCCGAGATCTCGCCGACCGTGGCGCGTGCGCGCGCCGCCTCGATCGCACGCTCCAGCAGATTGCCCGTCCCGCTTTGTGCCGCGGCCGTGAGCGCATCGAGCGCTTCCTTGACCGCCGCCCGGTCGCGCGTCGCACGCAGCGTCTTGAGGCGCGCGATCTGCTGCTCGCGCACCTTGGCGTTGTCGATGCCCAGGAGATCGACGCGCGGCGAATCGGCGGCCTTGTACTTGTTGACGCCGACGATGGTCTCCTCGCCGCGGTCGATATGCGCCTGGCGCCGCGCCGCGGCCGCCTCGATGCGCAGCTTGGGCATGCCGCTCTCGACCGCCTTGGTCATGCCGCCCAGCGCGTCGACCTCGTCAATGAGCGCCTGCGCGGCCGATGCCACCGCATGGGTGAGGCTCTCGACGTAATAGCTCCCGCCCAGCGGATCGACGACATGCGCGATGCCGCTCTCCTCGGCCAGGATGAGCTGCGTGTTGCGCGCGATCCGCGCCGAGAACGGCGTCGGCAGCGCCAGCGCCTCGTCGAAGGAATTGGTGTGGAGCGACTGCGTGCCGCCCAGCACGCCGGCCATCGCCTCGTAGGCGGTGCGGATGATGTTGTTGTGGGGGTCCTGCTCGGTGAGGCTAACGCCCGAGGTCTGGCAATGCATGCGCAGCGCCAGACTCGCGGGGTTCTTGGGCTCGAACCGGCGCACGAGGCGCGCCCATAAGAGGCGCGCCGCGCGCAGCTTCGCCACCTCCATGAAGAAATTCATACCGATGCAGAAGAAGAACGAGAGGCGCGGCGCGAACTCGTCGACCGCGAGCCCCTTGTCCAAGGCCGCGCGCACGTATTCGAGCCCGTCGGCCAAGGTGAACGCCAGCTCCTGAACGCAAGTGGCTCCCGCCTCCTGCATGTGGTAGCCCGAGATCGAGATCGAGTTGAAGCGCGGCATGCGCTTCGCCGTGTACTCGATGATGTCGGCGACGATCCGCATCGAGGGGCCCGGCGGATAGATGTAGGTGTTGCGGACCATGAACTCCTTGAGGATGTCGTTCTGGATCGTGCCGGAGAGCTTGTCGGGTGCCACGCCCTGCTCCTCGGCGGCGACGATGAATCCCGCCAGCACCGGCAGCACCGCGCCGTTCATGGTCATCGACACGCTCATCCGGTCGAGCGGGATGCCGTCGAACAGGATCTTCATGTCCTCGACGCTGTCGATCGCCACGCCGGCGAGGCCCACGTCGCCGACGACGCGCGGATGATCGCTGTCGTATCCGCGATGGGTGGCGAGATCGAACGCGACCGAAAGCCCGGTCTGGCCCTGCGCCAGGTTCTCGCGGAAGAAGCGGTTGGTGTCCTCCGCGGTCGAGAAGCCCGCATATTGCCGCAAGGTCCACGGCCGGTTCGCATACATGGTGGCGCGCACGCCGCGCAGATAGGGCGCGAAGCCCGGAAACTGGCCGCCGAGCTCGAGCGCCTCGAGATCGGCCGCCGTATAGAGCGGCTTCACCGCGATCCCTTCGAGCGTCTCCCGGGTGAGCGTGTCGGCGCTCTTGCCGCCCAGCTCCTTCGCCGCCAGCGCGCGCCAATCCTCGAGCGTTTTCTCCGGGAAATCGGCCATCGCGAACCCTCCGGGGTCCGGCGCGATCATAGAGGAGCGGTGGTACGCAATCTATGCCGCGCGACCAAAGCGGCGGTGAGGAGCGCGAGCCCGCCCGCCTGGTGCAGCACCGCGAGCGGCAGCGGCACGACGAAGAGCAAGGTCGCGATGCCGAGCCCGACCTGCACCAGCGCCAGCGCGAGCAATGCGTCGAGCGCCAGCCGCGCGCCCCGCGCGAGATCGACCCGGCGCGAAACGAGCCACAGCGCGACGATCGCCGCCAGCGTCACCTCGGCGAGGAATCGGTGGTCGAACTGCACCGCCACCAAAGTCTCGAACGGGTTGAGCCACCACGGCGACAGGTGCAGATAGCCGGGCGGGACGAACCGTCCCTCCATCAGCGGGAACGTGTTGTCGAGATAGCCCGCGCGCGTGCCGGCGACGAAGCTGCCGGCAACCATGGTGATGAAGGTCAGGAGCAGCACGGCGCCGGCGCCGTGCCGCAGCCCCCTCCCCAGCCCTCTCCCGCGCGCGGGCGAGGGAGGGACCCGCATAGCGGGAGGGTGGGGGCTCCGCGTCGCCAATAAATCCAGCGCCACCCACAGCATCGCCGCATAGATCGCCACCGCGGCGGCGAGATGGATGGCGAGGCGGTATTGGCTCACCTCGATGCGATCCTCGAGGCCGCTTGCCACCATGTACCAGCCGATCGCGCCCTGAAGCGAACCGAGGACGAAAATGCCGGCGAGAGGCGGCGCCAACCGCAGCGGTATCTGCCGCCGCGCCAGCATCCAAATGAACGGCACCGCGAACGCGACGCCGATGAGCCGGCCCCACAAGCGGTGGACATATTCCCACAGGAAGATGCCCTTGAAGTCGGCGAGCGTCATGCCGGCGTGGATGGCGCGGTATTGCGGGATCGCCTTGTAGCGCTCGAATTCGGCCGCCCATTGCGCCTCGTCCAGCGGCGGGATCACGCCTGCGACGGGCTGCCATTGCGTGATGGAGAGTCCCGACTCGGTGAGCCGGGTGATGCCGCCGATCGCCACCATGAGAAACACCATGGCGCAGCACGCGAGCAGCCACAGCGCGATGCGGCGCTCAGTGTCGGCGGCGCGCGGCGAAGCACCGGTGATGGCGAGCGCGGGCAAGCGAAACTCGGTGCGCCCTTCGACTACGCTCCGCTCCGCTCAGGGTGAGGAACTTTTCTTTGTGCCATCAACGACGGTCCTCATCCTGAGCGGAGCGCTTTGCGCGCAGTCGAAGGACGCAGGGCGACCCCGCAATCCACATCAAACTGAGCGCGCCCCGCCGCTTTGGCAAGTCCCCGCGGCGATCAGTGCAGGCGGAAGGAATGGCTGGCGTGGCGCATCCGCCCCGGCGTCACCAGGTTGGCATGCGCCACCTTCACCGAGTGCAGCTTGCCCTCGACGTTGCGGGACCAGAAATCGAGGAACTTGCGCAGGCCCGGAAAGTCGGGCGCGAGGTCGAGCTGCTGCCACACGAAGCTCTGCAGCAGGTGCGGATGGTCGGGCAGGTGGTAGAGGATCTCGGCCGTGGTGAGGCGGTACCCTTGAAGCTGCAATGCCAGATGTTTCATGGGCGACTCGTCTTGATCGTCACATGCGCCGCAGAAAGTGTCCGCGAATGTTTGTCGCATGACAAGAATAATCTTTCTTTATCAGCGACTTAGCAGCGTGCATCGGAGACTGCTGCTAGCCTCCGCTTGACACCGTGCGGGAGCTCGCCTATGTGCTCTGGCACTCACCGGGCGAGAGTGCTGACAAACTTGCATCCATGTCCCGGTCTGGCTCACCGAAGCAGGAGGTATGCCCATGAAATTTAAGCCGTTGCAGGACCGTGTGCTGATCCGCCGACTGGATCAGGACGACAAGACCGCGGGCGGGATCATCATTCCCGACACCGCCAAGGAAAAGCCGATGGAAGGCGAAGTGATCGCCGCCGGACCCGGCGTTCGCGGCGACGATGGCACGCTCCATCCGCTCGACGTCAAAATCGGCGACCGGGTGCTGTTCGGCAAATGGTCGGGCACCGAGGTCAAGATCGACGGCGAGGACCTCGTCATCATGAAGGAAAGCGACGTGCTCGGCGTGATCGAGGGTGTCGCCACCAAGCGCAAGGCCGCCTGAGCCAGGGGCCAATCGAAAAGGAATCGAAGACATGGCAGCCAAGGAAGTCAAATTTCATGCCGACGCGCGCGAGCGGATGCTGCGCGGCGTCGATATTCTCGCCAATGCGGTCAAGGTGACGCTGGGCCCCAAGGGCCGCAACGTCGTGCTCGACAAGTCGTTCGGCGCGCCCCGCATCACCAAGGACGGCGTCACCGTCGCCAAGGAGATCGAGCTCGCCGACAAGTTCGAGAACATGGGCGCGCAGATGCTGCGCGAGGTCGCATCGAAGACCAACGACCTCGCCGGCGACGGCACCACCACCGCGACCGTGCTGGCGCAGGCGATCGTGCGCGAGGGCGTCAAGGCGGTGGCCGCGGGCCTCAACCCGATGGACCTGAAGCGCGGCATCGACATCGCCGTCGAAGCGGTGGTCGAGGACGTGAAGAAGCGCTCCAAGAAAGTGTCGACCAACGAGGAGATCTCGCAGGTCGGCTCGATCGCCGCCAACGGCGACAAGGAAATCGGCGAGATGATCGCCAAGGCGATGCAGAAGGTCGGCAACGAGGGCGTGATCACGGTCGAGGAGGCCAAGAGCCTCGAGACCGAGCTCGACGTGGTCGAGGGCATGCAGTTCGACCGCGGCTATATCTCCCCCTATTTCGTCACCAACGCCGACAAGATGGTGGCGGAGCTCGAGGACCCCTACATCCTCCTGTTCGAGAAGAAGCTCTCGGCGTTGCAGGCGATGCTGCCCGTGCTGGAGGCGGTGGTGCAGAGCACGCGGCCGCTCCTCATCGTGGCCGAGGACGTCGAGGGCGAGGCCTTGGCGACGCTCGTCGTCAACAAGCTGCGCGGCGGCCTCAAGGTCGCGGCGGTGAAGGCGCCGGGCTTCGGCGATCGCCGCAAGGCGATGCTCGAGGACATCGCGATCCTGACGGGCGGCCAGCTCATCTCCGAAGACCTCGGCATCAAGCTCGAGAACGTCACGCTCGACATGCTCGGCAAGGCCAAGAAGGTGCGGATCGAGAAGGAGAACACCACCATCATCGACGGCGCCGGCAAGAAGGCGGACATCACCGCCCGCACCAGCCAGATCCGCCAGCAGATCGAGGAGACCACCTCCGACTACGACCGCGAGAAGTTGCAGGAGCGGCTCGCCAAGCTCGCGGGCGGCGTCGCGGTGATCCGCGTCGGCGGCGCGACCGAGGTCGAGGTGAAGGAGCGCAAGGACCGCGTCGATGACGCCATGCACGCGACCCGCGCGGCGGTCGAGGAAGGCATCGTCGCCGGCGGCGGCGTGGCGCTCCTCTTCGCCACCAAGGCGCTGGCGCGGCTGAAGCCCGCCAACGACGAGCAGAAGGTCGGCATCGACATCGTCCGCCGCGCGCTCCAGTCGCCGGTGCGGCAGATCGCCGAGAATGCCGGCGTCGACGGCTCGATCGTCGTGGGCAAGCTGCTCGACAAGAATGACGCCAACTATGGCTTCGACGCCCAGACCGGCGACTATGTCGACATGGTGAAGTCCGGCATCATCGACCCGACCAAGGTCGTGCGCCTGGCGCTCCAGGACGGTGCGTCGGTGGCCGGCCTCCTCGTCACCACCGAGGCGATGGTGGCCGAGAAGCCGGAGAAGAAAGCCCCGGCCATGCCGCACGATCACGGCGGCGGCATGGGCGACATGGGCTTCTAAGCCGCAAATTCGTCTGTCTTACGAATCGGGCCGCGGCGCAAGCTGCGGCCCGTTTTCTTTGCGCCGCGCGCGCACCGCCGCTTGGCACGAAGCATGCACTGAGTTGGGCAAGATGCTTCGCGCGGAGTGACGATGATCAAGGACGCGTTTCTTGCCTGCGCCGGCCTGGCGGTGGTCGCAATGAGCCTTTTATCGTGCGTTTCGCGGCCCGAGCCGCAGGCGCAGGCGCCGCTCGGCCGCACCGCCTGGTACGAGCAGCAGGTCGAGGAAGGTTTCGGCCGACTCGATCAATTGCCCACGCATTGACCCCGCTGCCCCACGAATGGGCAGACGGCAACGATTAATCCCGCCTCAGGAATGACGCGGTGCGCGCCACCGCGTCCTTCAATCCCACCCGTTCGATCGGCACGCCCTCGGGAAAGGCCCCGAGGAGGCGCGTCGGCAATTGCCGGTCGAGCAGCACGAACACGCCGCAATCGTCGGCGCGGCGCACCAGCCGGCCGAACGCCTGGCGCAGCCGCAGGCGGGTGATGCTGTCGTCGTAACGCGCGCCGCCGAACGCGGCGCGCCGCGCCTTGTGGACGATGTCGGGCCTGGGCCACGGCACCCGGTCGAACACGATGAGGCGCAGCGACCGGCCGGGCACGTCGACGCCGTCGCGCAGCGCGTCGGTGCCGAGCAGCGATGCGTCCTCCTCGGCGCGGAAGATGTCGACGAGCGTCGCCGTGTCCATGCCGTCGACATGCTGCGCCAGGAGCGGCAGCCCGGCCTGCTCCAGCTTCTCGGCGATGAGGGCGTGGACCGCCTTCAAGCGCGAGATCGCGGTGAAAAGGCCGAGCGCGCCGCCGCCCGCGGCGAGGATCAGCTCGCGATAGGCCGCGGCCACCTGGCCCACCTCCTCGCGGCGCACGTCGGTGACGATGAAGACGCGGGTCTGCGCCTTGTAGTCGAACGGCGAGGGCACGCGCGCGCGTAGCGCCGGCGTCGCGAGATATTTGGCGCCGGTGCGCGCCTCGGCCGCCTCCCAGTCGGCGATCGGGTCGCCGCTGCCGTCGGTCAAGGTCGCCGAGGTCACCAGCACGCCGTGCGCGCGCTTGGCCACCAGTTCGGCGAAGGGCCGGGTCGGATCGACCCAGTGGCGGTGCATGCCGAGATCGACCTCCTGGCCGTCGATGCGCTCGACCGCGAGCCAGTCGACGAATTCGGGCGGCTTGTCCTTCTCGATCTCCTCGAGCATGCGGCGCCAGCCGCCGATCTCGACCGCGCCGCGCCGCGTCAGGCCGCGCACCGCCGCCTCGATCCGCACCCGCATGGCGGTGTCGAGATCGGCCGCCTCGTCCTCGAGCCGGCGCGCCAGGCGCTCGGCCAGGAGCCGCATCGGCGCCTCGATCGCGTCGAGCCGGTTGGCCAGCGCGCGCGCCGCCTGGACCAGCCCGTCCACCGGCGGGCGCAATTCGGTCTCGAGGCTGTAGCCCTGGTCGCGGCCGGTGGCGCGTGCCAGCACCTGCTGCCGCACCACGGCGAGAAACGCCTCGCACTCGGCCTGGGGCCGCCCGTCGATGATGCGCTGAAGGAATCCGTCGGCCGGCAGCACCCGCGCCGCCACCGTGACCGCGGCGAGCGCGCGCTCGAGGGTCGCGTCGCCCAGCACCAGATCCTCGATGCGGCGGCGCAATCCCCGCGCGCGCGACCGGCCGCGCTCCTCGGCGCCCACCAGCCAGCGCCGCAGCTCCGCCGCCTCGCGCCCGCCCAATTCCAGCGAGAACGCGCTGTCGGCGGCGTCGAACACGTGATGGCCCTCGTCGAACACGTAGCGCTGCGGCAGGGTGTTGTCGTCGAGCCCGCCGAGCGCCGCCTGGATCATCACCAGCGCATGGTTGGCGACGACGATGCGCGCGCGGCGCGCACGGCGCACGCTCTTCTCGATGAAGCAGCGGTGGTAATGGAGACACGCGCTGTGGATGCACTCGCCGCGCCGGTCGGCGAGCGCGAGCGTCTGGGCCCGGCCGATCACGTCGGGGAACCAGCCCGGCATGTCGCCGCCGACCATGTCCCCATCGCGCGTCGCCCCCACCCAGCGCGCCATGATGCCGAGCGGCGCCGCGTCATAGGGCCGCATCGGCAGCGCCGCGACCGCCTCCTCGAAATTGAGGAGGCAGAGATAGTTCTCGCGCCCCTTGCGCAAGACGACGCGGCGCTCCTTGACCGCCGGGTCGGGATAGAGCCGGTCGAGCTCGCCGGTGATCTGGTGCTGCAGGTTGCGGGTGTAGGTCGAGACCCACACCGCGTCCTCGTTCTTCTCGGCCCAGAGACTCGCCGGCGCGATGTAGCCCATTGTCTTGCCGACGCCGGTGCCGGCCTCGGCCAGGACGAGCTGCGGCTCGCCCTCGCGCTCGCGCGGGCCGAAGGCGGCGCTCACCGCCTCGGCATAATCGGCCTGCTGCGGCCGCGCCTCGGCGCCGGGGCCGAGCACCTGCGCCAGCCGCGCCCGCGCCTCGCGGCCCTCGACCGCGATGTTTCCCGGGCCGGGCTCGGGCGCCATCTCCGCCCATTCGGGGAGGCGGCGCCACTGCGCCATGCCGGCCGGCGCCGCCCCCTCGCGCGCCGGCGGCAGCGCCGCCAGCACCGCCTGCCCCCAGCCCCAGCCGCCGCGCTCCATTGCCAGCGCGATCGCGCGCGCATCCTCGTCGGGGGGCGCGGCGGCAAGCTCGGCGAGCAGGCTGCCGGCGGCGGCGAGCAGGATCGCGGCGGCCGACGCGAGATCGCGCCCCGGCGGCGTCAGTCCGGTGGCGAGCGCCAGCCCGCGCGGGGTCGGCAGGCAGAACTGCGCCGGCCGCGCGAAGGCGAAAAGCTCGAGCACGTCGAGCGCCGGAAAGGGCAGCACGCCCAGGCGCCGCGCCAGCGCGCGGGCATGGCACACGATCGGCGCCGCGTTGCGCGCCCGCCGCGCCGCCTCCTCGAACGGCAGGAGCGCGATCTCGCCGTCGGGCGACAGCCACGCCGCCTGGCGCGCGCCGGCCACCAGGACCGAGGATTCGGGCAAGGCGACGGCGCGGGCGGGCTTCGGCTTCGGCGTGTCGGCTGACGGCATGAACGCGGTATAGACCCGCATTGCAGCGCGGTCACGCGCCCTCGCCTTGACACTCTCATGACCCTTCCCTATGGTGCCGCGCCGCCGCACGGGCCGGGGGATTTCGCAGGGGATTTCGCAAATTTTACAGGCGGCTCGCCGATGAGCGGGGGCGACTCGCGCGATCCTCTTGACGCGTTGGGACGCCGCCTCGAGGCGGCGCAGCGCCGGCGCGACGAGGAGACGGGCGCGGGCAAGCCGTCGGGCAGCGCCGGTGGCGGACGCGGCGCACCGGGGATCGGCCGGGTCGGACTGGAGCTGATAGTGGCCGCGGTGGCCGGCCTCCTTCTCGGCGTCGGGTTCGATCGCTGGTTCGGAACCAAGCCGGTAGGCCTGCTGGTGTTCTTCGCCCTCGGCATCGCCGCGGGAATGCTGAATGTGTGGCGCGCGGTGATGGGGATGGGCCAGGCGGTGGGACTGCGCAAGAAGGGCGACGACCAAGCCGGTCGCACGGGCAACGAGGACCGGCCGAGGGACGAGGACTGAATTGGCGACCAAGCTCAATCCGCTGGAACAATTCTCCATCGAGCGCTGGATTCCGATTCACGTCGGCGGCATCGACGTGTCGTTCACCAATTCGGCGGCCTTGATGGCGCTGGCGGCGATCCTGGTCACTGCGCTGGTGGCGCTCGGCACCAGCCGGGCCGCGTTGGTGCCGGGACGCTGGCAGTCGGTGGCCGAGATCTTCTACGAGTTCATCGCCAACATGGTGGACGAGAACGTGGGCCACGAGGGGCGCCAGTATTTCCCCTTCGTGTTCACGCTGTTCATGTTCATCCTGCTGGGCAATTTCCTCGGCCTCATCCCCTACAGCTTCACCTTCACCAGCCACGTGGTGGTGACCTTCGCGCTCGCGGCGGTGGTGTTCATCGGCGTGACATTCATCGGCATCGTGCGGCACGGATTCCACTTCCTGCGCCTTTTCGTGCCGACGGGCGTGCCGCTGGTGCTGCTGGTGCTGCTGGTGCCGATCGAGCTCCTGTCCTACTGCATCCGGCCCTTCACCCTGTCGATCCGGCTTTTCGCCAACATGCTGGCGGGCCACGCGATCCTGTTCATCTTCGGCAGCTTCGTCGTGGGCCTCGGCATCTTCGGCATCGTGCCCTTGGCGCTCGAGACCGCGTTCGTGCTGCTCGAGGTGCTGGTCGCGGCGCTCCAGGCCTACGTTTTCGCCATCCTCACCTGCATCTATCTGCGCGACGCCATTCACATGCACTGAGCCCGCGCATCCGCAATTCCAACAGGAGATTTCGATCATGGACGTTGAAGCCGCAAAAGCCATCGGCGCCGGACTTGCCGCCATCGCCCTCATCGGCGCCGGCATCGGCATCGGCCAGGTGTTCGCCGCCTTCGTCACCTCGATCGCGCGCAATCCTGCGGCCGAGGCGCAAATGCGCCCGGTGGCGCTCCTGGGCTTCGCCCTCGCCGAGGCGACCGGGCTCTTCGGCCTCGTCATGGGCTTCATCATCTTCTACGTGTTCTAGCCCTCGCCACCGATGCCGCAGCTCGACTTCTCGACCTTTCCGCCGCAGCTCGTGTGGCTCGCGGTCACGTTCGTAGCGCTCTATCTCGTGATGGCGTATTTCGGCCTGCCGCGCGTCGCCAGCATCCTGGGATTGCGCCGCGACCGCATCGACGGCGACCTCGCCCAGGCGGCGCGGATGAAGAGCGAGGCCGAGGCGGTGATCGCCGCCTATGAGCGCGCGCTGGCCGAGGCGCGGGCCGCGGCGCAGGCGACCATGCGCGAAACCACCGAGCGGCTCAACGAAGCCGCCGCCGAGCGCCAGCGCAAGCTCGCCGCGACGCTCGCGGCCGAGACCGCAACTGCCGAGCGCCGCATCGCCGAGGCCAAGAGCCAGGCGCTTTCGGGCCTGCGCAACATGGCATCCGAGCTGGTGCGCGCCGCGGCCATGAAGGTCGCTGGCGCCGAGATCGACGCCGCGCATGCCGGAGACGCGGTCGATGCGGTGATGCGGGAGCGCGCATGAGCCTGCACGAACTCATCGCCGATCCCGAATTCGGCGTCCTCATCGCCTTCGTCATCGGCGTCGGCTATTTGGCGTACAAGGGGACGCCCATGATCACGGCCGCGCTCGACCAGCGCGCGGCCAAGATCAAGGCCGATCTCGACGAGGCGCAGCGCCTGCGCGAGGAGGCGCAGAAGACGCTCGCCGACTTCCAGAAGAAGCAGCGCGACGCCCTGAAGGAGGCCGACGAGATCATCGCCCGTGCCCGCACCGAGGCCGAGCGCGCGGCGGAGCGCGGCGAGCGCGACCTCGAGGCGTCGCTCGAGCGGCGCCGCCGCATGGCGCTCGAGAAGATCGCGCTCGAGGAAGCGAAGGCGGTAGCCGAGGTGCGCGAAGTCGCGGTCGAGATCGCGATGGCGGCGGTGCGGCGCGCGCTCGCCCAAGACCTCGATCCCGCGCGCCGCGCCAAGCTCCTCGACGACGCCATCCAAAGCCTGCCGCAAGCGCTGCACTGACACGCAGCCCTCACCTATTCGCCGGGACCGCGTGCGCGCCGGTGATCGGGTGGCCGATGCCGAGGGGCTTGGCGTCCACCAGGACGAAGGCGATGCGCGCCGGCTCGGTGCCGCGGTTGACCCAGGAATGGTTGGTGCCGCGCTGGATGACGACGTCGCCGGCCTTCAGGTGGATCGACGAGTCATCCATGTCCATGTCGATCTCGCCGGCCAGCACGATGCAATAGTCGAGCGTCTCGGTGCGGTGCATGATTCCGGGCGCGCCGGCCGGAATGTCGTTGATGGTGAAGCGCGTGCCGCCGGCGGGCGGCGCCGTGCCGAGCTGGCGCGCGCCCATGTCCTCGATTGCCTCGCCGATCGCCACTTCGGTCGGCGTCGCCTCGGTGCACCACATCAGCACGCGCGAGCGCGGCGGCTCGGCGCGGTCGTTGGTGGCGATCCCGTCGATCAGCACCTTGGCTTTCTTGTTCGCGTCGTGTCCGGTGACGACGCGGCGGGTCGGCGGCAGAAGCTTCGGCATGTGACGGTGTCCTCCGTGGCGATGTCCGGCCGGAGCCTTCCACCGCGGCGGCGGCGGCGCAACCCCATTGGATTGACGAAGCGCGCGCTTCGACTAGGCTTCGCCGCGATCACATGAGGGGAAGCGCGATGCGCACGAGATGGCGTTCGGTGCTGGTGCTGGCGATCTTCGCAGCATCCGCGGCTGCCGAGGCCGGGGCCGCCGACAAGGATTTCCCGCTCGCGGTGCAAGCGGCGATTACCAAGGCCAAGGCGGAAGGGAAGCTGCAGCTCACCACGCCGCCCAATGTTCTCGGCGGCGGCGACGGCACCAAGCTGATCGAAGACGGGATCGAGCGCATGTTCGGCGTCACGCTTGCGATCGGCTGGGCGCCGTCGGGATCGATGGGCCAGCTCGCTTCCAAGCTCTACGAGGAATACCGCGCCGGCGCGCCGTCCTCGAGCGACGTGGTCGCGCTCGCCGCGGTGCAGATCATGCCCTATCTCGACAAGGGCCTGTTCCTCAAGGTTGACTGGCCGAGCCTGATGCCGGACCGGATCACCCCCGCGATCGTCGAGGGCGACGGCCAGGCGCTGCGCGTCAATTCGAGCTTCACCTCGATCCTCTACAACCCGCGCGTGGCGCCGTGGGTCAAGGACATCGACATGATGGCGGACGCGCTCAAGCCCGAATACAAGGGCAAATACGCGACCACCGTGTTCCTCGCCGGCTTCGACGTGCTGCTCGCCAAGGACGTGTGGGGCATCGACAAGACCACGGATTACGTGCGCGCGATGGTGCCGCAATTGAACGGCCTCATGCATTGCGACAGCGAGGACCGGGTCGCGTCGGGCGAGACCGGCGCCGTCATTCTCGACTGCACCGGCGCCGCGCCGAACCGCGCCAAGTTCCGCGGCCAGGGCGTGCTCGCCTCGAAGATCGTCCGCGACGCGGCGCACCGGCGCTACTACTACATGCTGGTGACCGCGAACGCCGCCCATCCCAACGCGGCGGTGCTCTACGCGCTCTATCTCTCCTCGCCCGAGGGGCAGCGCACGGTCATGTGGGACCTCGACGGCAACGATCTCGACTCCTATCCCGAGTCGCAGAACGGCAAGCGGGTGAAGGCGCTGGCAGACTCGGGCGTCAAGTTCCTCGACGTGACGCTCGACTGGTGGCGCAAGGAGCAGTCGCCCGAGCTGGCGGCGGCGCAGAAGACCATCATCAAGCTGATCGAGCGCCTGCCGCAGTAGCCGTCGCTAACCCGGCGCGTCCTCGGGCTTGAGCGCCGGCCGGGCGTTCGGCGTCGATTGCCCAGGCGCCGCGCGCGGGCCAGAATGAAGGAGCGCAAGACGGGGAGGTCACGATGCGGCTTGGATTTTCACGGTTGCTCGCCGGCGCGATCGCCGCCGCGGCTTTCTGCCTTCCCGTGGCGGGCAACGCGCAGCAGCCGATCAACGTCGTTATCGCGCTGCCGGCGCAGACGCTCACCTTCAGCGCGCCGTTCCTGGCCGAGGACGCGGGCTTCTTCAAGGACGAGGGCTTGAAGGTCTCGTACCCGGTCCTGGTCGGCGTCGCCTCGGTCAACGCGGTGATCAACGGCAGCGCGGATTTCACCATCGGCACCGGCCCCGTGTTCCTGCGCGCCGCCGCCAAGGGTCAGCGCCTGCTCGCCATCGCCAACCTGATGGACCGGCCGATGATCGAGCTGGTCATGCGCAAGGACGTCTACGAGGCGATGAAGGCCAACGACCAGATGACCCTGGCGGAGCGCGGCAAGCTCTTGAAGGACAAGACCATCGCGATCCAGGGCGTCGGCAGCATCGTGCATGCCTGGCCGCGCCTCGTCGCGGCGCGCGGCGGGCTCGACCCCGAGAACGACATGCGCATCGCGCCGATGGAGCCGCCGTCGATGCTGCCGGCGCTCTTGACCAAGGCGGTCGACGGTTTCGCGACCTCGCTGCCCTACACCACCGACGCCGTCCTCAGCGGCGCCGCCATGATGTATGCGAGCGCTCCGCAAGGTGCTGCGCCGGACATCCTTCCCTTCGCCGCCGCGCTGGTGGAGACGAAGCCGGACACGTGCAAGGCCGACCCCGACAAATGCGCGCGCGTCGTGCGGGCGCTCGCGCGCGCGGTCAAGATGATCCGCGACAAGCCGGACGAGGCGCTCGCCATCGTGCGCACCCACTTCAAGGAGATGAAGCCGGAGACGCTGCAGACCGCCTGGCGCGTGGTGTCGCAGGCCCATGCCGCGGATTTGCGCGTGCTGCCGAAGGGCCTGGAGAATTCCGAGAAGGTGAATGTCGAGGCGAAGCTGCTCGACCCCAACGACGTGGTGCGCTCCTACGACGGGCTCTACACCGACGACTTCGTCCGCTGAGTGTTCCCGCCCGCACCCATGTCATCGTTAATTCCGTACACTGACGAAGCCCGTCGCGGTATCCGCTACTGCAAGCCGGCCGAGGTCGTGCTAATATCCTGTGGATGAAACCAAGCGGTCCCACTTCCGAATTTCTCCAGCGAGGCTCCACGCCCGAGCCCAAGCCTGAGCCATTAACTGACGCTGAGCGCGCGGCAGTGGCGCGCGGCGAGGCGGACGCCGAAGCCGGGCGGGTCGTGCCTTTCGAGGCCGTGCGGCGCTGGCTTCTGTCGTGGGGAAAACCGGGCGAGCAGTCCGCGCCGCGGTGGCGCAAGTAACTTTCGCTGACGCCGCCCTGGCTGGCGTCGAAGACATCCGAAGCTTCATCGCCGCAGAAAACCCTGACGCCGCCGAACGCATCGCATTGCTGCTGATCGACGCCGCCGCATCCCTTTCAAATCCGCCGCTTCGCGGGACACCGGTTGAAGGCGGCGGACGGAAGCTGATTACGTCGCACTATGTGATCTTCTATCGTGTCACAGCCGACGGCGAGCAAGTCACCATCACCGCGATTATCGACGGTCGCCGGTTGCGATAAGCGCACGACACCCGCCAGTCAAACGCGCAGCGCCTCTTCCGGCTTCGTGGCCGGCAAGCCCAGCGCGTCGGCGACCGCCGCATGGGTGATGCGGCCGGCGTGGATGTTGAGGCCGGCGCGGAGATGCGCGTCCTCGGCCAGCGCGCGGCGCCAGCCCTTGTCGGCCAGCGCCTCGATGAACGGCAGGGTCGCGTTGTTGAGACCGAATGTCGAGGTGCGCGCCACCGCGCCCGGCATGTTGGTGACGCAGTAATGGATCACGCCCTCCTCGACATAAGTGGGATCGGCGTGGGTGGTCGGGCGGCTGGTTTCGAAGCAGCCGCCCTGATCGATCGAGATGTCGACCAGCACCGAGCCCGGCTTCATCTGCCGCACCATCGCGCGGGTGACCAGCTTGGGCGTCGCCGCGCCCGCCACCAGCACCGCGCCGACGACGAGATCGGCGGCCAGCACCTCGCGCTCGATGTTTTCGAGCGTCGCGAACAGGGTATGAAGCTGCGAGCCGAACTGCATGTCGAGCTCGTAGAGGCGGCCGAGGCTCTTGTCGACCACGGTGACATAGGCCTCCATGCCCATCGCGACGCGCGCGGCGTTGGTGCCGGCGACGCCGCCGCCCAGGATCACCACCTTGGCCGCGCCGACGCCGGGCACGCCGCCCAAGAGGATGCCGAGCCCGCCCTGTTCCTTCTCCAGGCAATGCGCGCCGACCTGGATCGCCATGCGCCCCGCCACCTCGCTCATCGGCGCCAGCAGCGGCAGCCCGCCCCTCGCGTCGGTCACGGTCTCGTAGGCGATGCAGGTGGCGCCGCTCTTCATCAGCCCCTCGGCCTGCGCCCGGTCGGCGGCGAGGTGGAGATAGGTGAACAGCACCTGGCCCGGGCGGAAGCGCGCGATCTCCTGCGGCTGCGGCTCCTTCACCTTGACGATCAACTCGGCGGCGGCGAACACCTCGGCCGCGTTCGCCACGATGCGCCCGCCCGCCGCCTGGTAGGACGCGTCGTCGAAGCCGATGCCGGCGCCGGCGCCGCGCTCGACCACGATGTCGTGGCCGCGATGCTTCAATTCGCGCACGCTGCCGGGCACCAGGCCGACGCGGTATTCGTGTGTCTTCACTTCCCTGGGAACGCCGATCAGCATCAGGCGGCGGCCTTCAGCACGGCCCCGATCGTGCCGATCAGCTGGTCGATCTGGGCGCGCTCGATGACCAGCGGCGGCGACAACGCCAGGATGTCACCGGTCTGGCGCACCAGCACGCCGCGCTCGTAGCACGCGATGAACGCATCGTAGGCGCGCGCGCCCGGCTTGCCGGCGATGGGATCGAGCTCGATGCCGGCGACCAGGCCGATATTGCGCAGGTCGATCACGTGCGGCATTCCCTTGAGGCTGTGGACCGCGTCCTCCCAAGAGGCTTCGAGCCCCTTGGCGCGCGCGAACAGATCCTCGCGGCGATAGATGTCGAGCGTGGCCAGCGCCGCCGCCGCGGCCAGCGGATGGCCGGAATAGGTGTACCCGTGCGGCAGCTCGATCGCCATCTCGGGCCCGGTCATGAAGGCGTCGTAGATGAACTTGCGCACGCCCACGCCCGCCATCGGCACGGTGCCGTTGGTGAGACCCTTGGCGCAGGTCACCATGTCCGGGACGATGGCGAAGCGCTCGGAAGCGAAGCTCGCGCCGAGGCGCCCGAAGCCGGTGATGACCTCGTCGAAGATGAGCAGGATGCCGTGCCTGTCGCAGATCTGGCGCAGGCGCTCGAGATATCCCTTGGGCGGCACCAGCACGCCCGTGGAGCCCGCCATCGGCTCGACGATGACCGCGGCGATGGTCGAGGCGTCGTGGAGCTGGACGATGCGCTCGAGCTCGTCGGCGAGATGCGCGCCCCATTCGGGCTGGCCGCGCGAGAACGCCTGCTTGGCGCGGTCGTAAGTGTGCGGCAGGTGATCGACGCCGGGCAGCAGGCTGCCGAAGACGCGGCGCACCGCGACGATGCCGCCCACCGAGATGCCGCCGAATCCGACGCCGTGATAGCCGCGCTCGCGCCCGATGAGCCGCGTGCGCTGTCCCTCGCCCTTGGCGCGGTGATAGGCGATGGCGATCTTGAGCGCGGTGTCGACCGCCTCCGATCCCGAATTGGCGAAGAACACGTGATCGAGATCGCCGGGCAGCAGCGATGCCACGCGCGACGCCGCCTCGAACACAGCCGGATGGCCCATCTGGAAGGCGGGCGCGTAGTCGAGCGACAGCGCCTGGCGATGCACCGCCTCGGCGATCTCGGGCCGCGCGTGGCCGGCGTTGACGCACCACAATCCCGCGGTGCCGTCGAGAATGCGGCGCCCGTCGGCGCTGGTGTAGTGCATGCCCTCGGCCGCGACCAGCATGCGCGGGCGCGCCTTGAACTGGCGGTTGGCGGTGAACGGCATCCAGTAGGATTCGAGGTCGTTCGGCGCGAGGCCGGAATGCGGGACCTTGTCGTCCATGGCCGCCGCCCGCGCCTAGCGCTGGCCGCTGCCGCCGCCGCCCTGGGCGGGCGGCGCCTGGGACGAGGATGCGGGCGCGGCGCTGGCGGGCGGCGTCTCGGGCGTGCCGTGGGGCAGGAGCGTGACCCCTGTCGCTATGGCAATGATGCCGATGATCGCCACCGCGAACCACATGCTCGGTCTCCTCGCTCTGTGCCGGGCGCGATGGTGCCTCCCGCCGCCCCCCTTCGGCAAGCCGCGATTGTGCCGGCGCAGGGACTCGGGTATGGACTTCATCCACATGCGCCGCCGCCTTGTCCTTCTCGGATCGCTCTCGCTCGCGATGGTGCGTCCGGCGCGGGCGCAATCCTTCCGGCTGGGCGCGATCACGGTCGAGTCGCCGTGGGCCAAGCCGTCGGTCACCGAGGCCGCGGCCATGTTCATGACCTTGCGCAACGACGGGCCGCGCGCCGACCGGCTGGTGGGCGGCGCCACGCCGGTCGCCGAGCGCGTCATCCTGCGCGAGCTCGACGGCTCGCCGCTCGAGTATTTCGACCTGCTGCCGCGCCGGCCGGTGATGCTGCGCCCGGGGCGGCGCTACATCGCGCTCCGGGGTCTGAAGCGGCTCTTAGCGATCGACGACAGCTTCCCGCTGACCCTCCGCTTCGCCGAGGCGGGGCCGCTCGCGGTCACGGTGCTGGTGGCGGAAGGTCGCGAGGAGGAATAGTGCCACCGTCCAACAGCCGCGCCACGTGCGCGGCGAGCGGCAGCGAGGCGGTGATTCCCGGCGACTCGATGCCGTAGAGATTGACCAGCCCCGGCAAGCCGTCATTGCGGCGCATTGGACACCGGCGGCAGGGCGGACATGAATTTCACCAGATACGGCTTCCAAATTGCCGCGTAATAATGGGTGAAATGTCCGTGCGTGCCCTTGCCATAGGGCGTCAGCACGTAGGTGCCGTGCGCGATCTTCTTGAAGGCGCGTTCGACCGTGCCGAGCGTCGGCGGATCCGCAACATCCTCGACATTGTTGATCAGCATGACATGCGCTCTGATCTTCGGCAGATCGGCCTCGGGGCTGTAGTCGTAGATCGACTCGATCTCGTAGAGCGTGTTGTTGGCGTCGCCGCTTTTCATCGACGCCGCAAGGCGCTTGTCGTAGAGCGCCTTCGCCGCTGCCATCGTCGGCGCTTCTTCCTGAACGCGCACCGGGCTCTCGGTCGCGTCGTTGCCGGCCGCGGCGTACATGTAGAGCGTCGGGTTCTTGTCGTAGTCGCCGTTGTTCCACGCGGGATCGTGGCGGATGAGCTCCGCGGCGGCGTGGCGCCCCATGTAGTTGCGCCCGCTGATCTCGACCGGCTGGCACGACATCCCGACCGTGCCGTCCATCAAATCCGGATACCATTCGGCCCACAGAAACTGCTGCATGCAGCCGAGCGAGCTGCCGATGATCAGGCGCAAATGGGCGACCTTCAGCCCGTCCGTGACCAGAAGGTGCGTCAGGTCGACCATGTCGTGGTAGCGGTAATGCGGGAAGCGGCCCTTGAGGCCGTCGGACGGTTTCGACGAGCCGCCACGGCCCAGCGCGTCGGGCATGATGATGTAAAATCTCGCCGGGTCGAGCGGCTGGCCCGGCTTGAACAATTCGTCGGCCAGCGTCGGCCGAAACCAGTTGGCGCCGGTCCCGGTGTTGCCCTGCAACAGCAGCACGGCGTTGACCACCTCGCCTGCCGCATTCCGTTTTGCCGCGCCGATGGTGCGGTAATGCAATTTGACCTCGGGGAGGCTCTCGCCGCCGACGAATTTGTAGTCGTGGACGGCGTAATCGCCGTCCTGATATCCGGGCCAGTTGGTGTTCGGCTTGCTAGCCTCTTCTTGCCCGAGCGCAGGAAACGCGACGGCCAGAATGAATATCCCGATCAAAGTACGGACGAACATTCGCTTCCCTCCCATCGCATTTAGGCCTTCGCGTGCCCCTGACCCGTGCCAGTCGAAAAGCTTGCCCGCGCCGGTCGGGCTGATATCGCCGCTCACCACCTTGGAGCCGCGCAGGCGGACGAAAAGCGTGCGGACGGCCTCAAATTACCAAAATGGGTCAGGTCGCGCGGTTCGGCAAGCGTTCGGTGAACGGCGGAAATGGGTCGGAAGCTACCGACTCAGATTCGGCAGTGTGTGTCCGCTTCCCCTTATGTCGCGACCATAAGCAGACAGTCGGCTCTCGGCCAGAAGCGGCCACGATAGGGCACGCTTTATGGGTTTTGACCCTAGGGTCCGCCGTCCAACAGCCGCGCCACATGCGCGGCGAGCGGCAGCGAGGCGGTGATGCCCGGCGACTCGATGCCGTAGAGATTGACCAGCCCGGGCACGCCGTGCTCTTGCGGTCCCTGGATCGCGAAGTCGGCGGCGGCCTCGTGCGGACCGTTGATCTTGGGGCGGATGCCGGCATAGCCCGGCTGCAGCGCGCCGTCCTTCAAGCCCGGCCAATATGTCCGGATCGCTTCGTAGAAGCGCTCGCCCCGGCGCGGATCGACGCGATAGTCGATGCCGTCGATCCATTCCGTGTCGGGGCCGAAGCGCGCCTGGCCGCCGAGATCGAGCGTCAGATGGACGCCCAGCCCGGCCGCCTCCGGCACCGGGTAGACCAGGCGACGGAACGGCGCGCGGCTGGAAAGGGTGAAATAGACGCCGCGGCAGTAATGGTCGCGCGGCACGGTCTCCGGCGGGATGCCGGCGATGCGGCGCGCAAGCGCGGGCGCCTCGAGCCCGGCGCTGTTCACCAGCAGCGCGCAGTCGAGCGCCATCGCCTCGTCGCCGCCGACCTCGAGGCTGAAACCCGTCGGCGTAACGCGGCCCCCCAGCACCGGCGCGCGCAGCGCGATGGTCGCGCCCGCCGCCTCGGCGTCGCCCTCGTAGGCCAGCATCAGGGCGTGGCTGTCGACGATCCCGGTCGAGGGCGAATGGAACGCGGCAAGGCAGGCGAGTTCCGGCTCGAGCGCCTTCGCCTCGTTGCCGCCGAGCCAGGCGAGATCGCGCACGCCGTTGGCCTCGGCCCGCTCGATGACGCCGCGCAGCACCGGGACCTCGTGCTCGGCGCAGGCGACCACCAGCTTGCCGAGGCGCCGATGCGGCACGCCGCGCGCGGCGCAATAGTCATAAAGAAGCGCCTTGCCGGCGACGCAGTAGCGCGCCTTGAGGCTGCCCTTGGGGTAATAGAGGCCGGCATGGATCACTTCGCTGCTGCGCGAGGAGGTGTGCTGGCCGATCCAGCGCTCCTGCTCCAGCACCAAGACCTCGTGCCCGGCCAAGGCCAGCGCGCGGGCGACCGCCAGTCCGACGATGCCGGCGCCGACGACGACGCATTCGACCGCTTCCGCCATGGCGCGATCCTCCCCGATCGGCAGCGCGAAAAAAAGCCCCGCCAAGATGGCGGGGCCAGGCTACAGGGAGGAAAATCACGCAGGTCACCGCGTGCATTAAGGTTACGGGCCGGACCCCGCATCGGATCACCGCGCGCTTACCATGAACGAAACTATAAAAGTCGTAGCGATAAGCTAGAAGCGCGCACGCCGCGATATTGCAACCGGTCTGGGGTTGCGCCACAGTCGAAAGACGATGACCGGGGGTGCGCACATACTTTTGGTGGACGACCAAAGGGACCTGTCCGAGATCGTCCAGCCCTATTTGACGAGCGAAGGCTACCGGGTGAGCGCCGCCGCCGACGGCGCCGCGATGCGCCGCGTCATGGCGCAAGGGCCGGTCGATCTCGTGATCCTCGACTTGAAGCAAAGCGGCGAGGACGGGTTGGCCTTGGCGCGCGCGCTGCGCGAGGAGTCCAACGTCGGCATCATCATCCTCACCGGCCATGCCGAGACGGTGGACCGCATCATCGGGCTCGAGATGGGCGCCGACGACTACCTGGCCAAGCCGTTCCACCTGCGCGAGCTGCTGGCGCGGGTGAAGAGCGTGATGCGCCGGGTCGCGGGCGCCGGCAACGGCAAGCCCGCGCCGGGCCGCGCCGCCGCGAGCTTCGCCGGCTGGCGCCTCGATCTCGCGACGCGCGGGCTCACGTCGCCGGCGGGCGAGGAGGTGCGGCTCACCACCGGCGAGTTCGACCTGCTCGCCGCTTTCGTCACCAACCCCAACCAGGTGCTGAACCGCGACCGGCTGCTCGATCTCGCGCGCAACCGCGAGGCGGGGCCGTTCGACCGCACCATCGACGTCCAGGTCGGCCGCCTGCGCCGCAAGCTCGAGCCCGACCCGCTCAATCCGACCATGATCAAGACCGTGCGCGGCACCGGCTACATCTTCACCCCGCCGGTCGAGCTGGCGTGAGCGGGACCGGCATGGTGCGTTTCAACCGGTGTGATAGCGCCCTCAGTAGGGTTCGACCTCGCCCTCGATCGTCGTGCGCAGCAGCAGGCGGCGCTCGGCGGATGAGAAATCCGTGCGCGCGTGCATCGAGCAGCGATTGTCCCACACCAGCAGGTCGCCCGGCCGCCATTCGTGCTCGTAAACCCATTCGCGGTTCTCGGCATGGTCGAAGGTCTGGGCCAGCAGACGGTCGCTTTCGTCCTGCGGCAGGTCGACGATGCGCTCGGTCATCAGCCGGTTGACATAGACCGCCTTGCGGCCGGTGTCCTCGTGGGTGCGGAACACCGGATGCACCGATTCGGCGAAGGCGGGCGTGCCCTTGCCGTCGCCCTTCTGCACCGAGCCGTAATTGTAGTGGTGGAACGCCTTGCGCCCCTCGAGACGCTGGCGCAGCGCCGCCGGCATGGTGTCGTAGGCGGTGGTGCAGTTGGCGAAGAGCGTGTTGCCGCCCGAGGACGGCACCTCGACCGAATAGAGGCAGGTGCCCTTGTGCGGCACCTTGGCGTGCAGCATGTCGTGGTGGAACATCATCTCGCCGTCGGGCAGCGAGCCGATGGGCTCGCCGTTCTCGCGGATGTTCGAGATCAGCATGACGTCGTCGAGGAGGCGCCCATAGCCCGGCGGGCGGAATTCCTTGGGCCGCGCCAGCGCGCCGATCCTCCCGAAATAACCGGTGACGCCCAGCAGGTCTTCCTGGCTCAGATCCTGGCCGCGGAACACGAGCACGACCGCGTCGAGCCAGATGCGGCGCAATTCGGCGATCGTCTCCGCGTCGGCCGCGCGGCGCAGATCGATGCCCTCGATTTGGGCGCCGATGTGGCGGGTCAGCGGAATTACGGCGAGGGCCATGAGACTCCTCCAAGGGTGGAGCGTCTTGCCACGACGGGCGGCACGGCTCACTCTAGGGCCTGGAATTCTGGTCCGCCAGGACGAGGGAGCAACGCCATGGACACCGCACAAGAGACGCTCGATCGCAGCTACGACGTGGGCGGGGTTCGCCTCGCGCGGCCGTTCCGGGTGCAGCGGCTCGGGCATTTCGGCTTCAACGTCGCGAATCAGGAGACCGCGCTGCGCTTCTACAGCGACCTGCTCGGCCTCCCCGTCACCGACACGGTCAATTTCGGTCAGCAGTTCAACGTCGCCAGCGCCACCGGCCAGGACCCGCACGGCTATTTCCTGCGCGTCGGCGCGGATCATCATTCGGTGGTGCTGTTCCCGCACTGGGCCTTCGCTGCCTCGGGCCAGCCCAAGCGCGAAGGCACCACCTGGATCAGCCACATGGCGTGGCAGGTCGGGACATTGCGCGAGGTCGTCGAAGGGCGGCGCTGGCTGACCGAGAAGCAGACCCGGATCGCCCGGCCCGGCGGGCGCGACCAGCGCGGCGCCAACTGGAACTTCACCGTCACCGACGCCGACGCCATCTCGAACGAGATCTATTACGGCATGGACCAGATCGGCTGGGACGGCGTGTCGAAGCCGGTTGCGATCTGTCCCCGGAACGAGCCTCTGCCCGCGCCCGACGGCGCCGCCGAGCCCGACTTCCCGATGGCCCGCGCCGCGATCGAGGGCGGGCTCGACCTGCGCCAGGGGCTGCACCAGCGCCCGTTCGGCGCGGCGAAGTACGACGTGGCCGGGATCATGCTGCCGCGCCCGTTCCGCGTCGTGCGCAATGGGCCGATCCGCCTTTTCGCGCGCGATGTCGACGCGGCTTCGCGGTTCTACGCCGAGACGATGGGGCTCGCCGTGACCGAGGAGGCCAATTGGCAAGGGCATCGCTGCGTCTTCCTGCGCGCCAATACCGAGCACCACACAGTGGCGCTCTATCCGCTGGCGTTGCGCGACGAGCTCGGCATGCGCGCGGATTCGATTTGCATGGCCTACGGCATGCAGGTCGGCAGCTATCGCCAGCTCAAGGACGCGGTGTCGTTCCTCGACGAGCACGGCGTCACGATCCGCTACCTGCCGCCCGAGCTGTCGCCCGGCATCGACTATTCCGCCTACGCGCTCGACCCGGAGGGGCACGCGATCCAGCTCTATTACTACATGGAGCAGATCGGCTGGGACGGAAAGCCGCGCCCCGCAACCGCGCGCCGCAAAATCGACAACGCCGACTGGCCCGACACGCTCGACGCGCTCAGCGACACCTATGCCGGCCCGGTGTTCCAGGGACCGATCGGGTGAGCCACTGTCATTGCGAGCGCAGCGAAGCAATCTCCGGGAGATTGCTTCGTCGCCTGCGGCTCCTCGCAATGGCAACCTACTTCGTCATTGCGAGCGCAGCGAAGCAATCTCCCTGGCGTAGGGTCGCGGAGATTGCTTCGTCGCCCTTCGGGCGCCTCGCAATGACGAGAGTTTTCTGAAGCGCGCTCGCGCCGTTTTGGCTCAACCCTCATCCCACAGCGGCGCCACGAGCCGGCGCCTTCCGTCGCGGCTCTTGGCGATGCCAGGCTCGTCGAGCGCGACCCGGTCCCACAGCTTGCAGGTCACCTGCTTGTGCTTCTGGTCGAGGCCCTCGCAGTAGTTGGTGAAGAGGCAGAGCCGCACCTCCTCGCCGCGGCCGAGCGCCAGTTTCCTGAACCAGTCCGGGTCGGCCAGCGATTGGCGCGCCGCGCCGACGATGTCGCATATGCCGTCCGCCAGCATGGCCTCGGCCATCGCGAAATTATGGACGCCGCCGATGCACACGACCGGCGTTTCGCAACCGGCCGCGCGGATGGCGGCGCGGATCGCGGCGGTGGCGGCGATATTGCGGCCGAAGGGCCCTTGCTCGTCGGAGAGATGCTGCGGCATGCATTCGTAGCCGGAGGGGCCGGTATAGGGATAGGCCGCCTCGCCGATGCCGGGCTGCTTGGCGTCGTCGAACTTGCCGCCGCGCGAGGTCGAGACGAAATCCATGCCGGCCTGCGCGAACGCCGCGCCGAAAGCCACCGCGTCCTCGATGCCGCTGCCCCCTTCGATGCACTCCTCGGCGAGGAAGCGGCAGCCGACCACATAATCGCCGCCGACGCGGGCGCGCACCGCGCGATAGACCTCGAGCGGCAGCTTGAGCCGCGCCTCGCGCGTGCCGCCATAACCGTCGCTTCGCGTGTTGGTGGCAGAGAGGAACGAGGCCATGGTGTAGGCGTGCGCGTAATGCAGCTCGACCCCGTCGAACCCCGCATCGCGCGCGAGGGCCGCCGCTTCGGCGAAGAGTTTCGGCAGGACCTGCGGCAGCGCGCGGACATGGTCGAGCTCGAGATCCGTCACCCGCTCGCGGTAGCCGACGTCGAGCGCCTCGAGCTCGCGCGCGGCAAGGGCACGCTCCAGTTCCGCGCGCGGCAGCCCCGCGAGGCGCTTGCGCATTTCGGCGTCCGAGAGCGCCAACTCGCCGAGCGCCGCGCGATGCCGCTCCGTGACTTTCAGGAACTCGGCGAAATAGCGCTTGGGATCGGGGCGGCGGCGGATCGCTAGGAAGTCGATCAGCTGGATGAAAAGTTTCGTATGGCCTTCGCTCCCCGCGCGCACCGCGTCGACGATGCGCTTGAGGCCGGGGAGGAAGCGCTTGTCGCCGATGCGCAGGAGCGGCCCGCTCGCCACGTCGCGGATGCCGGTCGCCTCGACCACGATGGCGCCGGGCCGGCCGCGCGCGAAGCGGCCGTACCATTGGATCAACTCTTCGGTCGCCTCGCCATGCTCGCGCGCGCGCCACGGCACCATCGCCGGAACCCAGCTGCGCTGCTCGAGCGTGAGGGGGCCGACGCGGACGGGCGAGAAGAGGCGCGACCGCGCGGCTTCCTCGCGGGTGGGGACATGGCCGCTCGCGGGCTCGAAGCGGATGCGCTGCGGCGGCTTCCACATGGCGGGCGCGCGTGCCTAAAGCAGGCTCGGCGCGCTTCGAGCCAAGCTCATCGCGCCCGTCCCGCCGCATCAAAATCGTGCGTCCTTCGACTGCGCCCCTTCGGGGCTCCGCTCAGGATGAGGAAAAATTTTACCTCATCCTGAGCGGAGCGAAGCGTAGTCGAAGGACGCACCATGGTTCCGCCTAATCCTAGCGCGCGCCCTCGAGCAGCACGATGTCGCCCGCCGATGTCCGGCCATGCTTCACCGCGAAGCCCAGCGCGCGCAAGGTGGGCTCGTCGCTGCTGACCAGGAAGATCGCGTCCTCGCCGGCGTCGTTGACGTGCTCGCACCAGGTGCCGCCGGGAATGCAGAACGTGTCGAACTTCTCCCAATCGAAGCGCTTGCCGCCGACGATGCTGTGGCCCGTGCCGCGGAACACCGTGCAGATCTGGTTGGCGTTCTGGCGCACCGGCAAGAGCCGCTCGCCCTTCCGCAGCATCTGCACCAGGAACGTCATGGTCCGGTACACCGGGCCGCCGGTCACCGGATTGACGAACTCGATGGTGATGCCGTCGTGCGGGCTGCCGTCATGGTCGCGGAACTTCGCCAGCAGCGCCTCGGTCTCGGCCCAGCGATAGACGAACATGGGCGAGCCGGTGCCGGCGCCGCGGCGATGCGAGACGAAGCGCGGCATCAGCCCGCCGCTGCCATAGGCGCGCTGCGAATAGTCGGTGGGCACGGACGAATTGCCGAGGCGCTTCGTGCCGTCCTCGTCGCCGTCGAACTCGAAATACGTGGCGTTGAGGATGTTGACCAGCGGCATGTCGAGGACGCTGAGATTGACCGAGGCGTCGTCGGGACCGTTGCCGTGATTGTGCCAGGTGTCGTGCGGCGTCAGCACCAGATCGCCCGGCCCGAAGGTGATCGCCTCGCCCTCGACCGAGGTGAAGTTGGTGGCGCCGGTGAGGCCGAAGCGTATGGCGTTGGGCGAATGGCGGTGCGGCGGCATGATCTCGTGCGGCACGTTGATGCGATAGGCGGCGAACAGCGTCGTCACCGTCGCGACCAGCGGCTTCAAGGCCGGGTTCACCATGATCAGCGAGCGCCGCTCCGACAGCGCCATCGGCACCAGCCGCGCCGCCTCGAGCAGGCAGGGATAGATCTCGCGGTAGCGCCACAGATGCGGCACCGCGTCGAGCCGCCCGGCGCGCAGCCGGTCGGTCGCCTGGTGCTCGTCGCCCGCATCCTCGCCCCAGAACTCGAACAGATCGAGCGCCTCGTCGCGCCGGTGAAGATCGGCGAGACGGCTCTTATGGTCGCCCGTTCCGAGCGCTGGCCGCACGATGGCGTCGTCCATGACGTGATCCTCGCGTGATGCGCGGGCCATAATACGCTTCCCACGATGTCATTGCGAGGAGCCGAAGGCGAAGCAATCTCCGGGAGATTGCTTCGCTGCGCTCGCAATGACGTGGACGTTGAAGTATCTCTGCGCCACCTCACCCCTTCCCGTAACCCCCGCCGCCCGGCGTCTCGATCACGAACACGTCGCCGGCTTCGAGCTCGACCTTGTGGGTGCCGCCGAATTCCTCGCGCGAGCCGTCGACGCGCTCGACCCAGTTGCGGCCGACCGCGCCCGGCGCGCCGCCCATCAATCCGAAGGGCGGGACGCGGCGGCGGCCGGCGAGGATCGCCGCGGTCATCGCCTCGCGGAAGCGGATGCGGCGCGTGACGCCGTCGCCGCCGTGCCAGCGCCCTTTCCCGCCCGAGCCGCGCCGAATGGAGAAGCTCTCGACCAGCACCGGGAAGCGCCATTCCAGCACCTCCGCGTCCGTGAGGCGCGTGTTGGTCATGTGGGTGTGGACCGCGTCGGCGCCGTCGAAGCCCGGCCCCGCCCCGGAGCCGCCGCAGATCGTCTCGTAATATTGGTGCCGCGCGTTGCCGAAGGTGAAGTTGTTCATGGTGCCCTGCGACGCCGCCATCGCGCCTAGCGCGCCATAAAGCGCGTCGGTGACGCATTGCGAGGTCTCGACATTGCCGGCCACCACCGCGGCGGGATATGTCGGGCTCAGCATCGAGCCCGGCGGAATGATGATGTCCAGGGGCTCGAGGCAGCCGCCGTTCAAGGGGATGTCGTCGTCGACCAGCGTGCGGAACACATAGAGCACCGCCGCCATGCACACCGCGGTGGGGGCGTTGAAGTTGGTGGGGCGTTGCGGACTGGTGCCGGTGAAGTCGATGGCGGCGCGCCGCGCCCTCTTGTCGATCGCGACCCGCACCTTGATGACGCCGCCATCGTCCATCTCGTAGGCGAATGCGCCGTCGCTGAGGCGGTCGATGGCGCGGCGCACCTGCTCGGCCGCGTTGTCCTGGACGTGGCGCATATAGGCCTCGACCACGGCGCGCCCGAAATGCCGCACCATGCGGTGGAGCTCGTCGGCGCCCTTGGCGCAAGCGGCGATCTGCGCCTTGAGGTCGGCGATGTTCTGGCTCGCGTTGCGCGAGGGATAGCGTCCGCTCTCGAGCAGCGCCACCGTCTCGCGCTCGCGGAAGTGGCCGGCATCGACCAGCAGGAAATCGTCGATCAGCACGCCCTCTTCCTCGACGGTGGTGCTGTCGGGCGGCATCGAGCCGGGCGTGGTGCCGCCGATATCGGCCTGGTGCCCGCGCGACGCGACGTAGAAATGCACCGGCCCCGCGCCGCCCTCGTCGTCCTCGCCGAACACCGGCATGATCACGGTCACGTCGGGGAGGTGGGTCCCGCCATTATAGGGCGCGTTCAGGACATAGACGTCGCCGCGCTTCATGCGGCCCGCGCGCGAGCGGATGATGGTGCGCACGCTCTCGCCCATCGAGCCCAGATGCACCGGGAGATGCGGCGCGTTGGCGATCAGGGACCCGGCGCGGTCGAAGAGAGCGCAGGAGAAATCGAGCCGTTCCTTGATGTTGACAGAATAGGCGGTGTTCTGCAGCGCCACCCCCATCTGCTCGGCGATCGCCATGAAGAGATTGTTGAACACTTCGAGCATGACGGGATCGACATCGGTGCCGATGGCGAGCTGGCGCGGCCGCGGGCTCGCGCGCTCCAGGACGAGATAGCGCCGCCGGTCGAGCCGCGCGCGCCAGCCCGGCTCGATCACGGTCGTCGCGGTCGCCTCGCGCACGATGGCGGGGCCGAGGACGGCCTGCCCCGGGACCAGGAGATCGCGGTCATAGACCGGCGCCTGGTGCTCCGCGCCGCCCGCGAACATTGCGACGCGGGCCAAGGGCACCGGCGCAGGCGGGTCGGGCACCTCGTCGAACAGCGGCTCGGCTTGCGTCTCGGTCGCGCCGATCACCTCGGCCGAGACGGCTTCCACCACCAGCGTCTTTTCCGGCATGACGAAGCCGAAGCGCTGGCGGTGCATGGCGTCGAAAGAGAGCGCGACGTCCTCGAGCGCGCCGAACGGTACGACCAAGGGCGCGTCGGTGCCATCGTATTTGACGTGGACGCGGCGCAGCACCGAGATCTGCGCGTCGGCGATGCCCTGTTCGCGCATCTCGGCGATGCCCGCCTCCGCCAGACGGTCGAGCGCCCCCGCCAGCGCCGGCATCAGGCCAGGCGCCAACCGCGCCTCGACGGCCTCTTCCTTGAGCGTGCGCAGATCGGCGAGCCCCATGCCATAGGCCGACAGCACGCCCGCCAGCGGATGGATATAGACGCGCTTCATGCCGAGCGCGTCGGCGACGAGGCACGCGTGCTGCCCGCCGGCGCCGCCGAAGCAGCACAGCGTGTACTCGGTCACGTCGTAGCCGCGCTCGATCGAGATCTGCTTGATGGCGTTGGCCATGTTCTCGACCGCGATCTCGAGGAACCCGGCGGCGACCGCGCGGGATTCGCGCCGGTCGCCGGTGGCGGCCGCGATCTCCGCCGCGAGCGCGGTGAATTTCTCCGCCACCACGTCGCGGTCGAGCGCCTGATCGCCCTCGGGCCCGAACACGCGCGGGAAGAAGTCCGGCTGCAATTTCCCCAGCATGACGTTGCAGTCGGTGACGGTGAGAGGGCCCCCGCGGCGATAGCACGCCGGCCCCGGCACCGCCGCCGCGGATTCGGGGCCCACTCGGTACTTGGCGCCGTCGAAGACGCAGATCGAGCCGCCGCCCGCCGCGACGGTGTGGATGTACATCATCGGCGCGCGCAGCCGCACTCCCGCGACGACGGTCTCGAAGCGGCGCTCGTACTCGCCGGCGTAATGCGACACGTCGGTCGAGGTGCCGCCCATGTCGAAGCCGATGATCTTGTCGAAGCCGCCCATCTCCGCCGTGCGCACCGCGCCGACGATGCCGCCCGCGGGGCCGGACAGGATCGCGTCCTTGCCGTGGAAGCGCCGCGCGTCGACGAGCCCGCCATTCGACTGCATGAAGAGGAGCCGCACGCCCTCGAGCTCCGCCGCCACCTCGTCGACATAGCGGCCGAGGATGGGCGAGAGATAGGCGTCGAGCACGGTGGTGTCGCCGCGGCTCACGAGCTTCATCAGCGGGCTGACCTTGTGGCTCACGGAGATTTGCGCGAAGCCCACGTCGCGGGCGATGTCCTCGACCAGGCGCTCGTGCGCGCAATGGCGATAGCCGTGCAGCAGCACGATCGCGACCGCGCCGATGCCGGAAGCCCGCGCCGCCGCGAGATCGGCGCGGATCGCGGCCGGATCGGGCGCGCGCAGCACAGCGCCCTCGGACGTGACGCGCTCGTCCACCTCCACGACGCGCTCGTAGAGCTGCTGCGGCAGCACGATGTGGCGCGCGAACAGCTTGGGCCGGTTCTGATAGCCGATGCGGAGCGCGTCGGCGAAGCCCTTGGTGATGACGAGCAAGGTGCGCTCGCCCTTGCGCTCGAGGAGCGCGTTGGTCGCGACCGTGGTTCCCATCTTGACGGCGTCGATAGCGCCCGCCGGCAGCGGCGCGCCGGGCGGGAGGCCCAGGATGTCGCGGATGCCGGCCAGCGCCGCGTCGCGATAGCGGCCGGGATTGTCGGAGAGCAGCTTGCGCGTGACGAGCGCCCCATCGGGCGCGCGCGCCACCACGTCGGTGAAGGTGCCGCCGCGGTCGATCCAGAACTGCCACGAGGTGGGCGAGGTCATGGAGAGGGCGGCGATGAGAGACGAGACATGGGCAGACAGTTGAACAGATTTGCAGCGCGTTCAAGCGCGGGATGGGCGGTGCTTCCGCGTTGCGCCATGAACCGACATACTGTTAACTGCGCACCTCGGTAGCGGATCTCCTGCAACGCTGAAGGCTGAGGAAATCGAGAGTTTCCTCGCAGGCCGGGGTATGCGCATGGGCGCGGCGAAGAAGCTGGCTGTGATCGCCGCGGGCTACGCCCTCTCCGTCGCCGGCGGCGTCGCCGTCGTCGCCGTCCACGAGCTGTTCCTATCGGACGATGTCGCGCAGAACTCGGGCGGCATGGCCGCCTTTGGCGACATGATCCTGTTCGTGCTCGCCGCAGGGTTCCTCGGCCTCGGGCCGACCTGGTTCCTGCTGAAGCTGGCCATCGAGAAGGCGCCGCGCGCCCTGCTGGCCGCCGTGCTCCTGATCGCGGCGCTTGGACCGTTGAGTTGGCTGGCGGTGACCAACCCGACGGACGACCGGGTCTCGAACCTTCCTCGGGCCGCCGACCAACTGCTCGGCCTGCTCATCGTCTTCGGTGCCATACCGCGCATCGCCGCCGGCCCGGTCCTCCTGGTCGCCGAGGGTGTGGCGTTCCTGCTGGCCCGGACGCGCGTCACGCGCGCGCTCCTTGCCGCGGCGATGCTGATGGACCTCGTCCCGCTCAGCATGTTCGCGCTGCATGTGGCGCGCGCGATCCTCTCCTAGACGCCGGTCAGCGATCCGAGCTCAAAGATCATCCGGGTAGGTCGCTTATGCGTCGGGTAAGCCGATGCCGAGGGGAAGTGGGGCGTCGATGTCGCCGCGATCTGCGATGGGGGGCGATGTCCGAAGCGGGTCCTTCTCGTCGATTGCGCAATCTCCGCGACATGGCGACACCCTCGAACGGTTTTCCGGCGCGTTCAACCGCGGGATGGTATGTTGCGCGGGGATTCCAGGCCGGGAGAGCCTGGAACGAAGGGAGGAACCAATGATCGGAACGCGGAGTTGGTCGGGCTTGTGCGGCGTGGCGGTCACGCTTGCCGTCGCGCTTCATGGAGCGGCTCCCGCGCGGGCCGCCGACCTCATCGCCGACTGGCCGACCCTCCAGATGCCGCCGCCGCCCACGTTGAAACCGGTGACGGTCGACCCCAAGACCACCGCGCTTTTCCTGTTCGACTTCATGAACACGAACTGCACCATGGAGCAGCGCCCGCGCTGCGTCGAAGCGATCCCCAAGCTCAAGGCGCTGATGGACCGGGCGCGCGCGGCCGGCATGCTGGTCGCCTACACCCTGCCGGGCGGCGGCAAGATCGTCGATCCGGGCATCGCGCCCCATGACGGCGAGGTGGTCGACCAGAAACAAGGCGGACCCGACAAGTTCCTGGGCGACGACCTCGACCAGCGCTTGAAGGACCACGGCATCAAGACCGTGATCCTGTGCGGCACGTCGGCGCAGGGCGTCGGCATCGGCACCGGCGCCGCCGCGGCGCAACGCGGCTATTCCGTGGCTTATCCGGTGGATTGCCTGCCGGCGGAGAGCGCGTTCCGGGAGGCCTATGCCGCCTGGCACATGGGCGGCGGCGGCCCGCCGGTCACGACCAAGTGGGTGACCGTGACGCGGAGCGACATGATCACGTTCGAGACCGCCAAGCCGTGATCGCGAAGGGAGGCGGCGCGCCGGCGCGCTCGATTCAGTAGCGGCATGAAAAGTGCCAGGCGATCTTGTCCTCGTCCGGATTTGCGCCCGAACTCCGCTCCGCCGTGACGAGGACCGCCATCAGACCGGTCCGCGCACAAACCTGATCGGCCTTGGCGCGGGGATCGCCGGACGCACCGCTGATCATCACGAAGTTCCGGTTCCGGGGATCGTTGTCGGCGCCGGCGAATAGCCGGTCGACCCACCCGGACAAATCCTGCTCGCGGCGGGCCTCGCCTTGCTGCGCCGGCGGCGGGGCCGCAGGGGTATCGTCGGCACCTGCCGCAAGCGCGGAAGGATCGTCGTCGCGCTTGGCAGCCGACACCGAAATGGCCGCGCTTTGCGCGATCCGCGGACGCTCGTCGGCGGCGGCCGCTGCCGGTTGCGGATCGGCGGCGCGGACGGCAGCCGGCGGCGGGTCATCGGAGCGCACCGCCGCCGCATGCGGCCTGGGCGAGGACGGGGGTTCCCCATCGGCATCCGTCGCGCCGACGGCGCGCGCCGGGCTGCCGTAGAAGGAGAACGTAAAGCCCAACGCGGCCGATATCCCGTACTGCTTCTTGAAGAGCGGGCTCGTCTCGTTGGTCGCGCCGGCGTAAAGCTCGGGTGCGGCCAGAGCGATGAGGGTGGCGCGGTCGCCGATCGGATAGCGGTAGCTCAGCTCGGCGCGCGAGCCGAGATAGCCGCCGGCGGCGTTGTATCGCGGCCGGCCGGGAATGACGAATTGCGGCGCCACCGCGTAGAAATAATCCATGAGACGCGCGGAGGCGAACTCCGGACCGAAGCCGAACTTGAGACGGCCGCCGCTATTCATGAAGTTCGCGTGCGTGTAAGCGATCTCCGGCGCCGTGACCACGCCGCGATAGGCCAATGATTTGAAATCGGTGGAGAACACCGCGCGCACGGGCAGTTCGACGTCGATCTTGGCGTCCACCGCGTCATGCGCGAGCAGGATGTCGAGTCGCGGTCCGACCTGGCCCATGTCGTCGAGCCCGGGCATGCCGACGCGCGCGGCGTTGTCGTGGCTCGATCGGAAGGCGCCCGACGCGCTGACGTCGAGGGTCAGCCTGTCGCTGTTTACGATGAGGCCGCGGACGCTGTTCGGGGCGAGCTGCAGGTACTCGCCGCGATAGATGACGTAGGGGAGCGGCAAGGCGTGGAAATGACTTTGCGCGGACGCGGGATAGTCGGGAAAGATTCCGCCGGCCCCGAAGATGCCCAGTTCGACGAGCGGCTTCTCCTCCACCGTCTGCGCGTACCCGGCGCCATCCGGAAAAAGCCCCGCCAAGGCTGCGGCCGCCATCCATCGCAGCAATCGCGTCAAGAGCATCCCCCCACGCGGCGCCGGCAGCGGCTCGCCATGGCCGCCGGGACTTGAGCGGGCGCGCCGGAATTCAAGCCGGGCGCGCCACCGACAGACCGCGAACCTTGTGCCGCTCGATGAGGCGCGCGACCAGCCCCGAGGCCTTGGCCTCCTCGACGAAGCCGCGCAGGAACGCGGCGCCCTTGGCGTTGGGCTTGGCCGTTCCGATCGCCTGCTGAACCGCGGTGAAGCGTCCGTCGATCAGCCGCGCGCCGGGCATCTTGTCGAGGTCGGCGAGGAGCCCCGGCCGCAATCCGGCCAGCGCGTCCAGTTTCTCGCCCACGAACCGCTCGACCGCGGCGGCGAGCGTGTCGGTGCGCACCAGCTCGGCATGCTTGATGTTGCGGTCGAGCCACAGCCCATAGGCGCTGCGGCCGGTGACGGCGATGCGTATGCCGGCGGCATCGACGTCCGCGATGGTCTTCAGGGGCGAGCCGGCCGGCACCAGGTAGGTCGCCTCGATTTCGACATAGGCGGCGGTGAAGGCGATCGCCTCGGCGCGCTGCGGCTCGGCGCCGATGAGGCCGATATCCCACACGCCCTTGCCCGCCTGGTCCGCCAGCTCGCCGGGCGATTTGAACGGCACGTATCTCACCGCCACGCCCAGGCGCCCGGCGATTTCGCGCGCCATGTCGGGGGCGACGCCCTCGGGATCGCCGGATGGCGTTTTCCCCGTCACCAGCAGGAAATTCGACAGGTTGATGCCCGCGCGCAGAACGCCCGTGGGCGCCAGTTCGGCGATGATGTCCGGTGTCATGGGATGTCGGCGCTCCCGCGAAAGCCGGCGCCATCCTACGCTGGAGCGTTCGGGCCAGGCAATGCTGGGCCGGCGAGCGCGGGGTCGGCGCGGACCCATTCGACCGCCGCGTCGGCGCGGACCTGCAGCGCCGGCGGGATGGCGAGGCCGAGGATGTCGCGGATGCCGCGATCGCCGCGTCGCGATAGCGGCCGCGACTGTCGGAGAGCAGCTTGCGCGTGACCAGCGCCCCATCGGGCGCGCGCGCCACCACGTCGGTGAAGGTGCCGCCACGGTCGATCCAGAATTGCCAGCCGGGGGGGGGGTGGAGGTCATGGCGAAGACACCAAGCTCATCAGGCAGCTCGCATTCCGTGCCTCGGCGCGTCACGGGTGCGCCGCCGCTCCCTCGCGCCGGGCGCGGGCGTGAACCTTGACCGAGATTTTCACTTCCTGTCCCAGCCGCCCGAGGATCGTCATGAGCCGGTCGATGGTGAAGCGGCCGAAGCTGGCGCGGCGGATGCGGGAAAACTCGCTGTGCGAAATTCCCGTCCGGGCTTCCGCCTGCCGCGTGGACAGGCCTTCGCGCTCCAGGATTTTGACGATTTGCGCGCCCATGAGCGCCTTGGCCTGGCGCACATCGGCGTCGGGATAGCCGAAATCCTCATAGATATTGCCGCTGCCGCGCACGACGTCCAATGCCGCTTTCTTCATAGTGCCTCCTTGAGCCGCTTCAGCCGTTCGACCACCAGATCGATCTCGGCCTTCGGCGTCTTGATCCCACCTTCGACTTCTTCTGAAAGGCGTGGATCACCCAAATTTCCTTGGCGCCTTGCGGGAAACCTTCGAAATCTCGCCTGGCCGCCTTTATCCAGGCTATTGACCGCGTCGTTCCGCTCACCGGGTCATGGTGACAAATTTGCCACCACCTGTCAATGACGGGCCGCGCTTATGCGCCAATCTCTTCCGGTGGCTCGCGGCTAATGGACAAGCCGAGCACGCATATCTCCGCGCGAGCAAAGTCCGAAGCGCGCCGACCAGCACCAACCGCCGCCGGCCGATTATCGTGGTGTCGCGTTGCCGATTCGCCGTCCGACGTTGAAAATGAATCGCGATGCTTCGGTTCTACGGTGGAAGTGGATGTCGTCAGCCTCCGGCTTCCCCATACGCCATACCCAATCCACGCCGAGGCCTATATTGCGGAATCCGACGGTCTAGCCTCAGCGTGAAAACACCCCTCGACCATCGTCTGCCCGACGGGCTATGTTGGGAATGGACTGGCGAACTGGGGGCAGCATAGCGATGCGCGTAGTAAGCGCCTTTTACGTTCGCGTGTTGCTGTCACGCAATAGAAGCCGTCACCTAGGAATCCGTTACGTGAGCGGCTGTTTTGGCCGAAGCGAGAGAAGACCTCTCCCGTAATGAGACGTCGTCCGCCGCGCACTGTCGAGCCTACGTTGAATGTTCATTTGGCTCGCCTATTGCGGCAGCAGCACCTTCTTGTAGAAGCGGAGCGTCGCGTCTCGGTTGCTTCCGGCAGCATCCAGATTGACGGCTTTCTCTATCGCGACACAGATGCCATCGTGATCGAAGCAGAGTTCGAGCCTGCAATTTCCGTCAGAGCGGATGCGCAATCTCGACTCGGCGAAACTCTTGATGGCAAAAAAGTGACCTTGGCAGTTGCGCTGGTTTATCCAGATCAGCTTCGAGCTGTCCCGGATTCTGCGTTAGAAGGCGAGCTCGCGCGTCGAAGCGACCTCCGTTTTTCCGTTGGTGAGCTCCGCGAATCCCATACGCTTCTCGTCACCGATCCACGGAACGCGCGGTGGACCGCCGAGACGACGGGAGGAGTCCGCGACCTCGCCGATTTATTGTGGGACAAATGGACTGAGAGCAGTAGCGACAGGGAAGAATTAACGCAGTTATCCACTTAGCCGCGGCTACATTGGCCATGATGGAGACGGCGCGGCCAATCCACGGCACCAACCTATTTCCGATGCCGCTCTCCGTTGATAGGTCCTCGCGACGACAACCGGTTGCATTGCTCGGCAGCCTCGACTTCCTGGCATCAAGCGCGTCGGCGCCTTTGACGCTCGACCTATTTTCGCACGACGGAGACGGCACTCTGGAGGGGCGGCGAGGGGCAGCGGGAACACCGCATACACCTCGGCCCGCTCAGATGCCGCCGATCGATCTTGCGATCCTGAATCCGCCGTACTTCAAATCTCAGGGGGTCGTTGACAGCGATTCGGTTGGCGCCAGCTCGTGGAAATCTTTCTACGGTCTAACAGGCTGTTGAAAATCCCGTAGCGGCGGCGTCGTTTGCATGATTCACTCGACGGGTGGATTTCGTCGAGGGAAGCGATGCGCGGATCGGACGAGCGGTCGGGCGAGCTGTTTTCCTACGTTGATCTTGAGGAGCGTGTCCGGCAGGACCACCCGCTGCGACCGATTCGGGAGATGGCGAACACGGCCCTGGGGAAGCTTTCTGCAGAATTTGCGGCGCTCTATTCCGGAACGGGTCGGCCGTCGATCGCGCCGGAGATGCTGCTGCGGGCGATGCTGTTGCAGGCCTTCTACTCGGTTCGCTCGGAGCGTCAGCTCATGGACCGGCTTGAGTTTGACCTGCTGTTCCGGTGGTTCGTGGGGCTCGGAATCGATGATCCGGTGTGGGACCATTCGACCTTCTCGAAGAACCGCGACCGGCTCTTGGATGGGGAGATTGCGGCGAAGTTCCTGGTGGCGGTGCTGGCCCAGCCTCGGGTGAAGCGGCTCCTGTCGAGCGAGCACTTCTCGGTGGACGGCACGCTGATCGAGGCTTGGGCGTCGATGAAGAGCTTCAAGCCCAAGGATAGCGGTGACGGCCCCGAGGGTGGCGGCCGCAATGCGCCGGCCGACTTCAAAGGCCAGAAGCGATCGAACGAGACGCACCGGAGCACGACCGATCCGGATGCCAAGCTTTACCGCAAGGGACCGGGAATGGAGGCGAAGCTGTGCTTCATCGGCCACGGGCTGATGGAGAACCGTTCCGGCCTGATCGTGGACGCGTGTCTCACCCGCGTGTCGGGGCATGCCGAGCGATTAGCGGCATTGGAGCTGATCGCGGGCTTCGCCGATCGCCCGATGGCGATCACGCTCGGCGCCGACAAGGGATACGATGCCGCCGACTTCATCGAGGAGCTGCGAACGATGAACGTGCGCCCCCACGTGGCGCAGAATACCAGCCGGCGGCGCTCGGCGATCGACAGGCGGACGACGCGTCATGCCGGCTACGCGGCGAGCCAGCGCATCCGCAAGCGCATCGAGGAGGCGTTCGGCTGGATCAAGACCGTGGCCGGGATGCGCAAGACCAAGCTGCGCGGTCTGCCGAAGGTCGATTGGGCCTTCACTTTCGCTGCCGCGGCCTACAACCTCGTTCGTCTGCCCAAGCTCCTGGCCGTGCCGACATGACGCCGAAGCCGTCCAGCCGCCTGAAAGGAAAATGGCGGATCGTCGAGACGGAGCTGTGGGACGCCGACCATCTCGACTTGGTTGCGCCGGCCTACATCACCTTCGACGGCAAGGGCCGCGGCGAATTCGCCTTCGGCGCTCTCACCGCCACGCTCGAAGCGGCATTCACGCCCAGCGGGGCCGACTTCAACTGGCACGGCTTCGACGAGGGAGACGAGGTCTCCGGTGACGGCTGGGCAGAACTCGACGACGATGGCTCCATCACCGGCGAAATCACCTTCGACAACGGCGATGAAACCACCTATCGCGCTCGGCCATGGTAGGTTCTTCAACAGCCTGCTAATGGCGTCCGAAGAGGACGGCGCTCTTATGCGAGAGGAACTACAGCGCCGCTTAAGAAACACAGCGGGAAGCATGAAAGCCGGTGGGTCACCGTTTATGGTGCTGGTCGATGAACGGATTACGGATGATGGGTCTTTTGCTTGCGTCCTGCCGACCACAGTTTGGACGGGCAGCTCTTGGCGTGAAATTCGAGACCTCTGGGCGCGAAGATATCGATTTGATTGGATTGTAGTCAGCCACGATGACCGTTACCGCTCAGCGCGGGATGCGGTTCCAGGACGTAGCTTCGTGTCGATGTCTGAGTCGACACGAATCGCTGAAACCTTAATCGTAGCACGCCGACATGGCACAGGAGTCCGTGGCACAATAACAAGCGTGGTTAACCTCGCTCATAATCCCGATCACCCAATCGACGCGTCAAATCTAGCGCGCCAGTTGCTTGCGCTCAACCCGAATGAAAGTCCGAGGCTGGACGAGCGCCCTGGTCCCACCCGGCAAATATCGGCAGGGCAGAGCCGAGATCCTTGGGGAGAAGTGCTCCGCGTCTTTTGGTCGGCCGATGTTACACGCAATGTTCAAGATATCGGGCGCCAGATCGGCATTGCTACGGCGCTGCGGTCAACGGAACTGTTGCAAATCGGATGGCATTTGTCATCCGGTCGGCTATGGCTTCCGGGATGCGAGTCGGTCGATGTACCGGTTTGCGCGGTGGACGAGCTCGCTACCACTTCACCCTGGCACCACGCAATTAAGGGCTCACGCGGTCCGTACAGAATTGTTGAAACTGGCCATTCAGGGCGGCCTGCAATTTGGCACCACCAGGCGGACCAAGTCACCCACCTTGCCGCCAACGCTAATGCCCGATTGCTTGTCAAGCCTGGGCGCGTTTCTGACGCGGATCAGTTGTGGGAGTGTTCGGGACGCCTCCACGTAGCCCTCGAACTCAGGCTCGCTTCTCAACGAATTTCCGCTACGTGGGCTGAGCAGCCAATGCTCGGTATCAGGTCGTGGAACACGCTAAAAATGAGAGATACGTTGCAGTCTTGCATGAGCCACGAGAGAGCATTGACGCTATGGTTCAATAGTACACTTGGACTGCTCCTCCGCATCTTGCATGGAAACCGCCCGTACCTCGGACGGGTCAGCTTGCCGATTGAGGTCCTTCGAGAATTGCCGGTGATTGACGTGAGACAACTTACGACCGCCAACCTTTCCTCGATAGATCGACTGTGGGAAGAGATTGCGCCCCAGCTTCTTTTGCCGTTCGCGAATGCGGAGGCAGACGATGCTCGAAGAGTCATCGATGATCGTCTCGCAACCGAGATATTTCACATGAACCGGCAAGCGGTAGACCAGCTACATGCTCTTCGGAGGCGCTTGGTCGCGGAGCCAATGGTCTTCGCGCGGTTCTAATTCGCCGTGATCGAAAAAGTCGTGCGGTTGGTTGCTATGACCGATGGTCGATTTAGGTCGTCGGTCGACTGCGACTTTATCTTGATAATGTGGGTTCGTAAATAAAGCTGAAGCGTCGTTTCGTTTGATGCCGTCGTACCAGAATTCTCACGCCCCCATCACCCCCGCCAACTCCCCGAAATCCCCCGCCACCACATCGAACGCGCCCTGCGCCACGGTCTCGACCTTGCCCTGCGGCCCGTGCTCCAACGGCCGCGACACGTATCCCGTGCGCAGGCCCTGGCGCCGCGCCGCGTCGAGGTCGCCCGTGTGCGCCGCCACCATCATCACCGCGCCCGGCTCGAGTCCCAGCAGCGCCGGCACCATCCGGTAGGTCTCGGGATCGGGCTTGTAGCGCCGCACCAGCTCGGCCGAGAACACCATGTCCCACGGCAACCCGGCGCGCCGATGGTGCTGGCAGCGCCGGTGGGATCGGGTCGGCTCTGCAATGCCGCGGCAAATCATTTGAACCGCGCGCCGCAAGATCGGTGCCGGCAAGGCGTCCGTTCGGACGAGCTATGAAGATATGAAGCTGCGCCCGCCGTTGGTGGGCTTCGAGACCGCCGAGGAGTCGGAAGCGAAGCGCGGCCGTGCCCCGCGCTCGCGAGCCGCATCGTCGATGGCTTGCAGGAGGGCACGCTTCGATGGCGAACGCGTAGCGCCGCTGTTGGCGGGAACATAGTCGCGCCCTGTCACGCCGGAACGGGACTTCCAACGCTCGATAGTCTCGGCCTGACGCTCAAGAGTCGTGCGCTTCATCGGCTTTCTCCGAGAGGAACCGCAGGCTGTAAGTTCCAGCAGTCTCGTAACCTATTCGCTGGTCAAGGTAATCCTCGTCCAGGGGCGTTTCAACGTCGAGTTTTGCGATCCGGTAAAGAACGATGGCTTGTGTCAACATTTCGCCGTGCGCGGCAGGATTAGCGCAAAACTGGCCCATGCGGTCCGCAATCATGTCTTCGACGGCGGGGACTGCCACGGGCTCCCCTTCGGTGTCCAACGTCACGAGGCGTACCCGCGCCTCGTCCGCCGCTCCATCGAAAAGCTCGCCGGAGACCACTTCGACACCGATGCCGAGGCTGGGGTGAAAGACGCCGCGCAGCAAGGCACCCGCGCCGCTGGGCCGCCTGAAACCCCTTGCGATAAGCGCTTCCTCAAGTTCTCGCGTCGCATCCGTCACCACATCGAAGTCGCCCGACACGATGCTTCCGCCGGTATAGAATTCGACGGCGGCGCCTCCCACGATCACCGGGCGCTTGTGGCCTGCCCTCATTATCTCGGCGAAAGCGCCGGCTAGGAGTTTCAGTGCCTCGACAAATTCAGTGCGATAGGTCGCCATGTTCGATATTCCGCGCCGCGCGAGGCCATTATGGCTCAAAGGTCGATAATGGCGCGACAGGCGCAAAGCGTTATTTCGCTTCGGCACGCCGCCACGGCAAAGATGATGCGCTTCACGCCCCCATCATTCCGGCCAGCTCCCCGAAATCCCCTGCCACCACGTCGAACGCGCCTTGCGCCACGGTCTCGACCTTCGCCGGCTTCCCGTGCTCCAGGGGCCGCGACACATATCCCGTGCGCAGGCCCTGGCGCCGCGCGGCCTCGAGGTCGCCCGTGTGCGCCGCCACCATCATCACCTCGGCGGGCGCCACCCCCAGCAGCGACGGCACCATCAGATAGGTCTCGGGATCGGGCTTGTAGCGCCGCACCAGCTCGGCCGAGAACACCACGTCCCACGGCAATCCGGCGCGCTTGGCCATGGCGACCAGGAGCCCGACCCCGCCGTTCGACAAGGTGCCGATGACGAAGCGCCGCTTCAGGCGCGTCAGGCCCTCGACCGCGTCGGGCCAGGGATCGAGCCGATGCCAGGCGAGGTTGAGATGATTGCGCTCGTCCTCGGCGAGGTCGATCCCGAACCGCGCCAGCACATCGTCGAGGATCATGCGGTGGAGCCGGTCGAGCCCGGTCCAGCCGAGCGCGCCCTCGCGCACGCGCTGCATCGCCGGCTGATAGCCCGCGCGCCAGGCGTCGGCGAAAGCGGGCCAGTCGGCTTCGATGCGCATGGCGCGGCCCAGCGCCGCGAGCTCGCGAATGACGCTGCCGCGCCAATCGACCACCGTGCCGAACACGTCGAACACCAGGGCGCGGATTTGGGCGGGGTCGCTCACGGGCGGCCTCAGTGCCCGCCGGGACCGCGATCGGGCGGCGGCGGCGCGGCGGCGGCGCCGCGGCCGGGGATGCACCACAGACAAAAACCGACCGCCAGGCTGCCCAGAACGTAGAAAATCAGGCCCGATCCGTACGACATGCTGACATTTCCCGTGGGGTTGCGTACATCGCCCGACGCTAACACGCGGCGGCGGAGCGACGCGAGGATGGACTTGCTCAAGCGCAGCCCGGTGCCGGGCTTCGACGACGAGGCCAATCTGCGCCGCGCGCTGCGCCGCAACCGCGCGCTCGCCACCGGGTTACTCGTTGCGGCGGCTGCGGTTTTCCTCGGCACCAGCGCGCTCGGGGCGGCGGGGTTCTGGGTCGGGCTGGTGCGCGCCGGGGCGGAGGCGGCGCTGGTCGGCGGGCTCGCCGACTGGTTCGCGGTGACGGCCCTCTTCCGCCATCCCTTCGGCCTCCCCATGCCGCGCACCGCCATCATCCCCAACCACAAGGACCGCATCGGCGCCGGGCTCGGCCTGTTCGTCGAGCGCAATTTCCTTGCGCCGGACATTCTCGCCGCGAAACTTGCAGCCCTTGCGCCGGTGCGCCACGCAAGCTTATGGCTCGCCGCCCCCGAGCATGCCCGCGCCGTCGCGACCCGCCTCGCCGCGGCCCTGCCGCCCCTCCTCCGCTCCCTCGAGGACCGCGAGCTCAGAACCTTCATTCTGCGTACTTTTCACGACCAGCTCCGCGAATTGGAACTCGCGCCGGCGCTCGGCCGCATCGTCGCGCTGCTCACGCGAAGCGGGCAGTACGACGCGCTGTTCGACCGCGCGCTCGACGCCGCGCACGACGCGCTCGCGCGGAACGCCGACCGACTTTACGCCATGGTCGCGGAGCGCAGCCGCTGGTGGGTCCCGCGCGCGATCGACCGCCGCATCGCCGAGACGATCATCGGCGGCATCGAGGATATCCTGGCGGAGCTGCGCAAGCCCGACAGCGAGGCGCGCGCCCAGTTCCGCGCCGGGGTCGAGACCATGGCGGCGCAGCTCGTGGCTTCGCCGTCCTGGCGCCAGCGCGTCGCAGAGATCAAGGACCGGCTGCTCGAGCAGAACGAGGTGCAGGCTTGGCTCGGCGGCGTTTGGGACGAGCTGCGCGGAATCGTGCTCGAGGACTTGGAGGCGCCGTCATCGCGCACGCGCGAGGCGCTCGCTCAGGGACTCCTCTCCCTCGGCCGCACCCTCGCTGCAGATGCCGAAATGCAGCGCCGGCTGCATGGCGGGCTCGAGCACCTGGTGCTCGCGGTGGTGCCGTGGCGCGGCCAGATCGCGGCGCTCATCGCGGAGGTGGTGCGAAGCTGGGACGCGGACACCGTCACCGAACGGCTCGAGCTCGCGCTCGGCAGCGACCTGCAATATATCCGCATGAGCGGCACGCTGGTGGGCGCCAGCGTCGGTTGCGTGCTATTCCTTATCGCGCGATTCGCGTGGCCTGGCGGTTGACCGGTCCGGTGCATCAGGACCAATGTGAGCGATGGACCTGCGCGAGCGCCGATCGCCCAATCACGACGCCCGCACCGGCATCGTCGACATGCTAGTGCTGCACTACACCGGCATGAAGAGCGCAGCGGAGGCGCTCGAACGTTTGACTTCGCCCGATGCCGCGGTGAGCGCGCATTATCTCGTCGACGAGGACGGCACGGTGTGGCGCCTTGTGGCCGAGGAGCGGCGCGCGTGGCATGCCGGCATGTCGTCGTGGCGCGGGCGGAGCGATATCAATGGTGCGTCGATCGGAATCGAGCTGGTGAATCCGGGGCACGCGTGGGGATACCGCGCGTTTCCCGGTACGCAGATTGAGGCGCTTGTGGAATTGTGCCGGGCGGTGATGGCGCGGCAGGCGATTCCACAGCGTCATGTGCTGGGCCATTCCGACGTGGCACCGACCCGCAAGATGGACCCGGGAGAGCTGTTCCCATGGGCATTTCTGGCGCGCGCGGGGATCGGGCTGTGGCCGGAAGCGCCCTGGCCGGAAGCGCCGGAGAACCTGGCCGAGACCCGGCGCCTCCTCGACGCGATCGGCTACGCGGTCGAGGATTCCGGCGCCGCGATCACCGCTTTCCAGCGCCGTTACAGGCCTTTGCGCTGCGACGGCGCGGCCGACGAGGAGACGCGGCGGCTCATTGCCGCGGTGGCGAAAATGTGCGGCGAGGTTTGACTTTGTACGCACCCCCACGGAAAATGTCCGTGCCAGACGGCCGGATGGCCGCCTTTTGCCGCAAGGCAGGGGGAGGAAAGTCCGGGCTCCACGGAAGCACGGTGCCGGGTAACGCCCGGCGGGGGCGACCCCAGGGAAAGTGCCACAGAAACATACCGCCGAGCTCCGCTTCTTGCGGGGCGGCAAGGGTGAAATGGTGCGGTAAGAGCGCACCGCGGCGCCGGCAACGGCGGCGGCAGGGCAAACCCCACCGGGAGCAAGACCAAGTAGGGGCGGCGGGCCGGGATCCTCGGGTTCCGGCCGGGCGGGTTTCCGCGTTGCCGCCCGGGTCGGTCGCGCGAGGCGTCCGGCGACGGGCGTCCCAGATGAATGGCCATCCCCCGTCCTTTGGCGGGGACAGAACCCGGCTTACAGGCCGTCTGGCATTATCGTATCGGCGGCGGGCAGATCGCGCACGGCGTCAAATCGATCACCTCGCCGGCACGCGTTTACGCGCGCATCAAAAGGTCCTGGTAAATCTCCTTTTGGACCTCTTGGATGAACCCAAGTTCGTTTTCAGCCGAAATTGCGTCTTCGCGCGAAACGTCCTGCCGTTGCAGCGTGGCGATGAGTTCTTTCGTGATCACCTCGGTGCCGGCCAGGACAACGTGCGCCAATTCGCGCGGCAGTTCCTCACGCTCTTGATTGACGAAGCCCGGCGAGCGACGGAATGGATGCCGATCAGACCATTCCCGCCACCGGCGCTCGAGATCGGAATTGCCGACCCGGTGAATGGCAACCTCGATCAGGGACCGAGCTTTCGGCGATGGGTTGCGCATGACTGAACGTATCACACCCAAAGGTTAAGTTCATACGAAACTTGGATTGAGGGTCGCCAGCGCCGCCACATAGTCAGAGAGGGGCATATCGCGAACCGGCACCCAAACCCAATGGTTCCCATGATCCTGGAAAACGTCCAACTCCGCTGGATATTGCATTCCTGCGCTCAATTTCCACCAGCGGCTATTTCGACCGAGGAGCTTCCAAGTCACGGCCGTCGATGAAACACCGCTCGGTGCCGAGGTTGTGCCATGCGACTGCGCGCGAACCCAATCGACGCCGTTTTTCTGAAATATGACCGCATCGCCCGGCTTGAGGATATCGAGCCCCGGCCCGATCGCGTCACCCGCTCGGTAAAGATCGATCGGCGTCGTTCCCATGGCGAGCGGATGACACCATACGCCGCATTCCTGCTCAAGAACCTGCCGATCCTGGATGACGCCGACACGATATCGGGCTCGCTAGCTATGCCTACCGGTACGTCTTGGCTAGGATGAATGCCCGCGTCTCGCGTCTATTCCCGCATCGTGCCTAACTTAGCCGAGTATGCTTAGAAGCTCTTGCGTCCTGGCTGGGCATCATGCGGCCCTCGCTCGACGTTCTTGGAATGGCAATCATTGTGTTACGGTCCCTCCGCCGCCACGTCGGGGGCAGGTTGATCTCGTTCTATCGGCACCGTCCGACCACTTCTTTGGAGGTCCAAAGATGATGCTATACAAGTATGTGTCGTTTCCAACTGGCAAGGCCATTCTAGAAAAGAACGACAGGTCTGCCACGAGCTTCTTCAGTCGGGCGTTCTCGTCCTCGAGCGCCTTCAGCCGACGCGCGTCCGAGACATCGAGCCCGCCGTACTTGGCCTTCCACTTGTAAAACGTCGCGCTGCTGATGCCGTGCTTGCGGCACACCTCTGCCGTCGATGCGCCCGCCTCCTGCTCCCGCAGGATGCCAATGATCTGTTCTTCCTTGAACCGACTGCCTCTCATCGTCCGGTCCTCCATCGATGGCCGGACTCTACCCAAATCTGGAGGGGATTCAGGGGCTCAGGTCACGGCCAATCCACCTGTGCATGCGCGCGTCCTGGGGCGGCGCGACTACGGCGTGGCCAACAGTTGCGGCCCTCCGGTCGATCTCGCCTCCAGCTTCGTTTCCATCGTAACGCACCCTCACGGCTGGTTTCGGCTGAACGCCCAAGCAGGCACGGCGCAAAGTCCGTCGGGCGCTCGTGAACACAGCATGAACAACCACCAGTACTAGCCGGTTACGACCCGTTCTTCGCTAAAGCTGGTAAGCGCCTTGACTTGGACAAAGCTCCGTAAAGTCAGCGATTTACTGCGGGACTCGTTTGACAACCATCAAATCCCATGATATCCCATTGTGTCCCATGAAGCAGGCGGCCGGCGCCGGCTGGGACGGGCGTTCGGGGGCGGTGGCCCGTGACCGGCGTCCAGGGGCCAAGGGTGGGAACCAGGCGTGGCGCTGTTCCTCTCCACGTACGTCAACAAGGTCGATCGCAAGGGCCGGGTTTCCGTTCCCGCTCCGTTCCGAGCCGCCGTCGCCAACCAGAGCTTCAATGGCATCGTCCTCTACCCGGCCATCAACACCCGTGCCCTCGAGGGCAGCGGCATTGACCGGCTCGAGGAATTGAGCAACCGGATCGACGGTCTAGCCGAATTCTCCGAGGACCGCGACGCCCTTTCGGTGATTTTCTCCGAGGCGCAGCAGCTCCCCTTCGACACCGAGGGCCGCATCATGCTGCCGCCCGAGCTGTGCGAGCATGCCGGCATCGTGCTCGAGGGCGGCGCCGCCTTTGTCGGAGTCGGCCACACCTTCCAGATCTGGGAGCCCGGCCATTTCGAGCGCCAGCATCTGGAGCGCCGCGCCCGCGCCCGCGGCATCACCTTGCCGCCGCGCAACTTCGCGCCGCCCGACGCGAGCGCGAAATGAGCGCCGCGCATATTCCCGTCCTGCTCGACGAGACGATCGCCGCGCTCGCGCCCGGCGACGATGCGCTCTATCTCGACGGCACGTTCGGCGGCGGCGGCTACAGCCGCGCGCTGCTCGAATCCGGGCGCTGCCGCGTGGTCGCGATCGACCGCGATCCCGATGCGGTCGCCGGCGGCGCCGAATTGGCGCGCCGCTTTCCCGGCCGGCTCACGCTGGTGGCCGGACGCTTCGGCGAGATGGAACGGCTGCTCGCGCCGCTCGGCATCGCCGCGGTCAATGGCGTGGCGCTCGATCTCGGCGTCTCGTCGGGGCAGATCGACAGCGCCGAGCGCGGCTTCTCGTTCCGCGCCGACGGTCCGCTCGACATGCGCATGGAGCGTGAGGGCGCGTCCGCCGCCGACCTGGTCAATGGCCTGACCGAGGCGACGCTGGCCGAGATCATTCGCGACTACGGCGAGGAGCGGTTCGCGCGCCGGGTCGCCCGCGCGATTGTACGCGAACGCGCCGGCGCACCCATCACCCGCACCGCCGCACTCGCCGACGTGGTGCGCAAGGCGGTGCCGTCGGCCGGCGGCATCGACGCCGCGACCCGCACCTTCCAGGCGCTCCGCATCGCGGTCAACGACGAGCTGGGCGAGCTGGAGCGCGGCCTGCGCGCCGCCGAGCGGATGCTCGTGCCGGGCGGACGGCTCGCCGTCGTCGCGTTCCATTCGCTCGAGGACCGCCGCGTCAAAAGCTTTCTGCGCGCACGCAGCGGCGGCGCGGCGCGCGCCTCGCGCCACCTGCCTGCCACGCGCGCCGCCGCACCGAGCTTCCGCCTGCTGAGCCGCAAGGCGATCGCGCCCGGCGCCGCCGAGATCGCCCGCAATCCGCGCGCCCGGTCGGCCCGGCTCCGCGCCGCCGAGCGCACCGCAGCTCCGGCCTGGGAGCGCGAAGCATGATTCGGCCCAGCACCGTGCTATGGGCTGTGTCGGTGGTCGTGGTCGGCTTTGCCATGTTCCAGGTCAAGTACGAGGTGATGCAGCAGGAGAGCCAGCTCGCCCGCATTCACCGCCAGATCGCCGAGAGCCGCGAAGCCGTCCGCGTGCTCAACGCCGAATGGAGCTTCCTGACCCAGCCGGCGCGGCTCGAATCGCTGGCGCACCGCTATCTCGATCTGGCGCCGATCGGGACGGCGCAGCTCGGCACCATCGCCGCCATTCCGCTGCGCGCGACCGGCGCGCAAGCGGCGCCTCCGGCTCCCGCCATCCTGCCTGTCCCCGCCGCGCCGCCGTCTTCGGCGCCATCCGCGCGGGCCGCGTCGGCGCAGCTCGCCACCTTCACGCCGAGTGCCCAACGATGAGCGAGCAATCGCCGCGCGACGAGAATCCCTGCCGTCCGCGCCATTACCGGCCCGACCCGTGCGGCCCCGCAGCGCCGCCCGAAGGACCGGCGCGCCAGTCGCTCGACACCAGCCACACTCGGCTCCTGATCACGGCGGCATTGTTCTGCCTCGCCTTTTCGGCGATCGCGCTCCGCTTGGTCGCGGTGATGGCGCTCGACGGCGGCGAGCAGCGCCTCGCGCATCGCGAGCCCGCCGCCAAGGCACATATCCTGCGCGCCGACATCGTCGACCGCAACGGGCAGCTCCTCGCCGCCACGCTCGACACGCCGTCGCTGTTCGCCAATCCCAAGCAGGTGCTCGACGCCAGGGATGCGGCGAAGAAGCTGGTCAAGGCGCTGCCCGATCTCGACGCGAAGGAGGTCGCCGACAAGCTTCGCTCGGGCAAGAGCTTCGTCTGGATCAAGCGCCATCTGACGCCGCGCGAGCAAGCGCAAGTCAACGGACTCGGCCTGCCCGGGCTCGAATTCATGCCGGAGGGCAAGCGCGTCTATCCCGAAGGCAATCTCGCCGCCCATGTCGTCGGCTATGCCGACACCGACGGCAGGGGCCTCGCCGGCGTCGAGCGCGGCCTCGACGACACGCTGCGCAAGGGCGGCGCGCCGGTGCAGCTTTCGATCGACGCCAGGGTCCAGTTCATCCTGCGCGAGGAAACGGCGAAGGCGATCGCCGACTTCAACGCCATCGGCGGCATGGGAATCGTCATGGACGTACGCAACGGCGAGGTGCTGGCGCTGGTGTCGCTGCCCGATTTCGACCCCAACGATCCCGGCTCGGCAACGCCGGAGACGACGTTCAACCGCGCGACCTTGGGCGCCTACGAGATGGGCTCGGTGTTCAAGATCTTCACCATCGCCATGGCGCTCGACGATCACGTGGCGACGCTCGATACCGGCTACGACGCCACCAACCCGATCCAGATCGGCCGCTACACCATCCACGACGACCACGCGCAGCGGCGCTGGCTGACGGTGCCGGAGATCTTCGAATACTCGTCCAACATCGGCGCGGCGAAGATCGCGCTCGACGTGGGCGGCGAGCGCCAGCGCGACTTCCTCGGCCGGCTCGGCCTCCTCAACGAGCCGCGCTTCGAGCTGCGCGAGGTCGCCGCACCGCTGGTGCCGTCCGTCTGGCGTCCGGTCAACACCATGACCATCGGCTTCGGCCACGGCCTCTCGGTGAGCCCGTTGCAGCTCGCGACCGCGGTGAGCGCGGTCGCCAACGGCGGCACGCTCCATCGCGCGACGTTGCTCAAGGGGCGCGACGGCGGCGGCGAGGGCACGCGCGTCCTCGCCACCGACACCTCGGTCGAGATGCGCAAGCTCCTGCGGCTAGTGGTCGAGCGCGGCACGGGCAAGCTCGCCAACGCCGCGGGTTATGTCGTGGGCGGTAAGACCGGCACCGCCGAAAAGGTATCCGGCCACCACTATGCCGCGCACGCGCTCTTGTCCTCGTTCGTCGGCGTCTTCCCGGTCAACGATCCGCGCTACCTGGTGCTGGTGAGCGTGGACGAGCCGCACGGCAACAAGCAGTCGGCGGGCTTCGCCACCGGCGGCTGGATCGCCGCTCCCGCGGTCAAGGCGACCATCGAGCGCATGGCGTCGATCGTCGGAATTCAGCCGGTGGACGAAGATTCGCCTGAAATTCGCCGTTCTCTGATGGTCAACTTGCCGACCCCTCCAGGGCGGAAACTTGCGGCTAACTGAACTCATGGACGGCGCCAGCGCCCTCAACTCGCCATCGCCCCGGGACGATCCGGAGATCACCGGCCTCACCGCCGATTCGCGCGCGGTGCGGCCGGGCTTCCTGTTCGCGGCGCTGGCCGGGAGCCGCACCGACGGCGCGCGCTACATCGCCGACGCGGTCGCCCGCGGCGCGGTCGCGGTGCTGGTCGCCGACGCCGAAGCGGCCGCCGGAATGGACGTGCGAGTCGTCGCGGACCCCAATCCGCGCCGCCGCCTCGCGCTCGCCGCTGCGCTGTTTCACGCCCCCCAGCCCGAGACCGTCGTCGCCGTCACCGGAACCAACGGCAAGACCTCGGTCGCCGCCTTCACCCGCCAGATCTGGGCGCACCACGGACTGCGCGCGGCGAGCCTCGGCACGATCGGCGTCGTCGGCCCCGATTTCGCCCGGCCGGGAAACCTCACCACGCCCGATCCGGTGGCGCTTCACATCGAGCTCAAGGCGCTCGCTCAAAGCCGCACGACCCATGTCGCGGTCGAGGCCTCGAGTCACGGGCTCGACCAGTTCCGCCTCGACGGGCTGGTGCTGGCCGCCGCCGCCTTCACCAATCTCAGCCGCGACCATCTCGACTATCACCGCGACATGGCGGCCTATTTCGCCGCCAAGCGCCGCCTCTTCGCCGAGCTGCTGCCGGAGGACGGGACGGCGGTGATCAATTTCGACAGCGACGAAGGACGCGCGCTCGCGGCGCTCGCGCGCCACCGCGGCCAGCGCGTCATCGGCTTCGGGCTGGCCGCCGACGCCGATCTGCGCCTCGTCGAGACTCGGCCCGAGGGCGCGGGCCAGAGGATCACGGTCGCGGCGCCGGGCCAGCGTCGCACGCTGATCCTGCCGCTGATGGGCGCGTTCCAGGCGATGAACGCGCTGGCGGCGATGGGGCTTGCAGTCGCGACCGGCGTTCCCATCGACGCGGCGCTGGACGCGCTGGCGGCGCTCGAGGGCGCACCGGGACGCATGCAGCATGTCGCCTCGCATCCGAGCGGCGCGCCGGTGATCGTCGATTACGCGCACACGCCCGACGCGCTCGAGACCGCGCTCGCGGCGCTCAGGCCTCATGCCAAAGGGCGCCTCGCCCTGGTGTTCGGTTGCGGCGGCGACCGCGATCCCGGCAAGCGGCCGCTGATGGGCGCGATCGCCGAGCGTCTCGCAGACCGCGTCATCGTTACCGACGACAATCCGCGCGGCGAGGAGGCCGCCCTCATCCGCCGCGCCATCCTCGCCACCTGTCCCAAGGCGCGGGAGATCGGCGACCGCGCCGGCGCCATCCGCGCCGCGCTGCAGATGCTGGAGCCGGGCGATGTGCTGCTGGTCGCGGGCAAGGGACACGAGCGCGGACAGATCGTCGGCGACAAGGTGCTGCCGTTCGAGGATGCCGAGGTCGCGCGCGCGATCCTGGCCGAGGCGCGGCGATGAAGCCGCTGTGGACCGCTTCCGAGGCGGCAGAAGCGACCGGCGGGCGCGCCACCGGCGACTGGTTCGCGCGCGGCGTCTCGATCGACAGCCGCACCGTCGCCACGGGCGATCTGTTCGTGGCGCTGACGGGGCCCAATTTCGACGGCCATGATTTCATCGCCGACGCGCTCGCCAAGGGCGCCGCCGCCGCGGTCGCGAGCCGCGCGCCGGCAAACCTCGCGCCCGACGCACCGTTGCTCTTGGTCGCAGAGACGCAGAAGGCGCTCGAAGATCTGGGGCGGGCGGCGCGGCGGCGCTCATCGGCCACCATCGTCGGCGTCACCGGCAGCGTCGGCAAGACCGGCACCAAGGATGCGCTGCGCCGCACCTTCGAGCGCCAGGGCCGCACCTTCGCCTCGGCCGGCAGCCTCAACAACCAGTGGGGCGTACCGCTGTCGCTGGCGCGCATGCCGGCCGACACCGCCTATGGCATCTTCGAGATGGGCATGAACCATGCCGGCGAGATCGCCGCCCTGTCGCGCCAGGTGCGGCCCGACGTGGCGGTGATCACCACCATCGAGCCGGCGCATCTGGGCTTCTTCGCCTCTGTCGAGGCGATCGCCGACGCCAAGGCCGAAATCTTCGCCGGCATGAATTCGCGCGGCGCCGCCGTCCTCAACCGCGACAATCCGCACTATGCGCGCCTCGCCGCGGCGGCGCTCGAGGCGGGGATCGTGCGCATCCTCGGCTTCGGCGCCCATGCCGAGGCGCAGGTGCGGCTCATCGAATGCCACCTCCACGCGACGGCGAGCGCGGTGACGGCGGCGGTGATGGGCGAGATCGTCGATTACTGCATCGCCATTCCCGGCCGCCACTGGGTGATGAACAGCCTCGCCGTGCTCGCCGCCGTGAAGGCGGCGGGGGGCGATGTCGGGGCGGCGGCCGCTGCGCTCGGCGCAATCGAGCCGATGGACGGACGCGGCCGGCGCCACAAGATCCAGGTGCGCGGCGGCACCGCCGAGCTGATCGACGAGAGCTACAACGCCAGCCCCGCCTCGATGCGCGCCGCCTTCGACGTGCTCGCCGCCAACGAGCCGGGCAACGGCGCCCGCCGCATCGCCGTGCTGGGCGACATGCTCGAGCTCGGGCCGGCCTCGCGCGCGCTCCATGCCGGGCTCGCGGCGCCGCTCATCGATGCCGGCGTCGATCTCGTCTTCACAGTCGGGCCCGAGATGCGCGCGCTGTTCGACGCGCTCCCCAAGCCGCGCCGCGGCGCCCATGCCGCGACATCCGCCGAGATGGCAGCGCTGCTGCCGCAGCGCCTCGTCGCCGGCGACATCGTCACCGTCAAGGGCTCGCTCGGCAGCCGCATGCGCGAGGTGGTGGCGCGGCTCCTGGCCGGGCCGATGGTCTCCGCGGTGAAGGGCTAGGCGCGCGATGCTGTATCATCTGCTCGCGCCGCTGGCCGACCGGTTCGAGCCGTTCAATCTCTTCCGCTACCTCACCTTCCGCTCCGGCGGCGCGGTGGTGACGTCGCTGTTCCTGAGCTTCGCGCTGGGGCCGGGCGTCATTGCCTGGCTCAAGCGCAAGCAGCGCGAGGGCCAGCCCATCCGCAGCGACGGGCCGGAAAGCCACCTCGTCACCAAGAAGGGCACGCCCACCATGGGCGGCGTCCTCATCCTGACGGCCCTCGCGGTCTCGACCTTGCTGTGGGCCGACCTCACCAACGGCTATGTGTGGGTCACGTTGTTCGTGACGGTGGGGTTCGGCGCGGTCGGTTTCTTCGATGACTACCAGAAGCTGACGCGCCGCTCGTCGCGGGGCTTGCCGGGCCGCATGAAGCTCCTGGCGGAGATTGCCATCGCCACCCTCGGCGCGCTCGCGATCGTCATGCTGACGCGGGCACCGCTCGCGACATCGTTCGCGGTGCCGTTCTTCAAGAGCGCACTGTTCAATCTCGGCTGGCTCTTCGTGCCGGTCGCTGTGCTGGTGATGACCGGCGCCTCCAACGCGGTGAACCTCACGGACGGACTCGACGGACTTGCCATCGTCCCGTCGATGATCGCGGCGGGCTGCTTCGCGCTCATCGCCTATCTCGTGGGCAACACCATCTTCGCCAACTATCTCCAGATCAATCACGTCCCGGGCACCGGCGAGCTCACCGTCTTCTGCGCCGCGATGGTGGGCTCGGCGCTGGGGTTCCTATGGTACAACGCGCCGCCCGCGATGGTGTTCATGGGCGACACCGGCTCGCTCGCGATCGGCGGCGCGCTCGGCGTCGTCAGCGTCATCACCAAGCACGAGCTGGTGCTGGCGATCGTCGGCGGCCTATTCGTGCTCGAGACCGTGTCGGTCATCGTCCAGGTCGCGAGCTTCAAGCTCACCGGCCGGCGCGTCTTCCGCATGGCGCCGCTGCACCACCACTTCGAGAAGAAAGGCTGGCAGGAGCCGACCATCGTCATCCGCTTCTGGATCATCGCCTCGATCCTGGCGATCGCCGGGCTCTCGAGCCTGAAGCTCAGGTGAGGGGATGATCGAAGTGACCTCCTTCCGGAACGAGACCGTCGCGGTATTGGGCTTGGCGCGCTCGGGCCTCGCCGCGGCGCGCGCCTTGCAGAACGGCGGCGCGCGCGTCCTCGCTTGGGACGACGCAGCACCGCGGCGCGAGGCGGCCGCGCGCGCGGGCGTGACCCTGGCCGATCTGGCCCAGGCCGATCTCGCCGGCGTTCGCGCGCTGGTGCTGTCGCCCGGCATCCCGCACACATATCCTGCGCCGCATCCGGTGGTGGCGCGCGCCAGGCAGGCCGGCATCGCCATCATCGGCGACATCGAGCTGCTGGCGCGCAGCGTGCAGGCTTCGCGCTATGTCGGCATCACCGGCACCAACGGCAAATCCACCACCACTGCGCTCATCGCCCATATCCTCGAAGCGGCCGGGCGGCGTGTGCAGGCGGGCGGCAATATCGGCGTACCGGCGCTACTGCTCGACACGTTGGGCCCGGACGGCGCCTACGTCCTCGAAATGAGCTCCTATCAGCTCGAGCTGACGACGAGCCTCGCCTTCGACGTGGCCGTGCTGCTCAACATCACGCCCGACCATCTCGACCGCCACGGCGGCATGGCGGGCTATATCGCCGCCAAGGAACGTATCTTCCAGCGTCAGGGCGAGCGTCACTTCGCCGTCATCGGCAGCGACGACGCGCCGTGCCGCTTCGTCGCCGAAGCGCTTGCCGCACGCCGACGCCAGCGGGTGGTGCCGATCTCGGCCGCGCACGCGGCGCCGGGCGGCGTCGCGGCGCCTGATGGCTGGCTCGTCGACGACATCGACGGCGCGGCCCGGCGCGTGGTCGATCTCAGGACGCTCGAGCGCCTGCCGGGCCGGCACAATTGGCAGAACGCCGCGGCAGCGTTTGCCGCCGTGCGCTGCCTCGGCCTCGACGCCGACGCGGCGGTCGCGGGATTGAAGAGCTTCGCCGGTCTCGCCCACCGCCAGGAGCTGATCGCGACCATCGACGGCGTGCGCTACGTCAACGATTCGAAGGCGACCAACGCCGAAGCCGTCGCCAACGCGCTTGCTTGCTACGACGCGGTCTACTGGATCGCCGGCGGACAGGCGAAAGAAGGCGGCATCGCGCCCCTCGCCGGTTTCTTCCCGCGCGTGCGCCGCGCCTTCCTCATCGGCGAGGCCGCCAGCCAATTCGCCGCGACGCTCGAGGGCAAGGCAACTTACGCGATGTGCGGCACGCTCGAGGTCGCGGTGGCGGCGGCGAGCGCGGCTGCGCGCGGCCAGCGCGGCGCGACCGTGCTGCTGTCGCCCGCCTGCGCCTCGTTCGACCAGTTCAGCGACTTCGAGGCGCGCGGCGAGCGCTTCCGCGCGCTCGTGGACGCGCTGCCGGGAGCGCGCGCATGAGCTTCGCCCGGAACGATCAGAGCGTGGTCGCTCAGTGGTGGTGGACGGTCGATCGCTGGACCCTGCTCGCGCTCGCCATGCTAATCGCGTTCGGCTCGCTCATGGTGATGGCGGCGAGCCCGGCGGTCGCGGTGCGGATCGGCGCCGACAGCCTCCATTTCGTGCGCCACTATTTCGCGGTGCTGCCGGCAACCTTGCTGGCGATGTTCGTCGTCTCGCTGCAGAGCCCGCGCGGCATTCGCCGCATCGCGGCGGTGGGCTTTATCGTCTCGGTAGCGCTGCTCGCCTATACGCTGGTCGGCGGCGTCGAGATCAAGGGCGCGCGGCGCTGGGTCGAATTGCCGGGCCTGTCGATCCAGCCGTCGGAATTCGTGAAGCCGACCTTCGCCGTGGTCTCCGCCTGGCTCTTCGCGCAACACCGGCTCAATCCCGGCTTTCCCGGCCATTGGATCGCGATCGTGCTGTACGCGATCGTGTTCGGGCTCCTGGTGAAGCAGCCCGATCTCGGCATGGCGGCGGTGGTCTCCGCGGTGTGGTTCACGCAGTTCTTCCTCGCCGGATTGCGGCTCTACTGGGTGGGTGCGGGAATCTGCGCCGGCATGGCCGGCCTGGTCGGCGCCTATCTCGCGTTTCCGCACTTCTCGAGCCGGGTCGACCGCTTCCTCGATCCCGCCAGCGGCGACGGCTACCAGGTCGAGCGGTCGATCGAGGCGTTCAACAATGGCGGCCTGTTCGGGCGCGGCCCCGGCGAGGGCACGGTGAAGGAATATCTTCCCGACGCGCACGCCGATTTCGTGTTCGCGGTGGCGGGCGAGGAGCTGGGCCTCTTCGTCTGCCTCGCCATCGTCGCGATTTTCGCCTTCATCGTGCTGCGCGGCTTCGCCCGGCTGCTGCAAGAAGGCAATCTCTTCGTCGTGCTCGCCGCGACCGGGCTCCTGGTGCAGTTCGGACTTCAGGCCGTCATCAACATGGCCTCGACGCTTCATCTCATGCCGACCAAGGGCATGACCCTGCCGTTCATCTCCTATGGCGGCTCGTCGATGCTGGCGCTGGGCCTCGGCATGGGCATGGCGCTGGCGCTGACGCGGCGGCGCTTTGGAGGCGGGGAATGAGCGCACGCGCGATCGTCCTCGCAGCGGGCGGCACCGGCGGGCACATGTTCCCCGCCGAGGCGCTGGCGCACGCGCTGCTGGCGCGCGGCTTCACGGTGGCGCTGGTGACCGATCGGCGCGGCCAGGCGTTCGGCGACAAGGTGCCGGGCGTCGCGGTCCACCGCGTCCGCGCGGGACGGCTCGAAGCCGGGCTCATGGGCAAGGTCAGCGCGCTCGCCGACATGGCGCTCGGCACGGTCGAGGCGGCGCGCCTCATGCGCGTGCTGGCGCCGGCGGTCGCGGTCGGATTCGGAGGGTATCCCTCGGTGCCGACCATGCTGGCGGCGACACGGCGCGGGGTCGTCACCGTGCTGCACGAGCAGAACGCGATCCTGGGCCGCGCCAACCGGCTGCTCGCGCCGCGCGTTGCGACTATCGCGACATCGTTCGCGAGCGTCGGCGCGATGCCGCATCATACGCGCGCGCGCATCGTCGAGACCGGCAACCCGGTGCGGCCCGAGATCGCCGCCTTGCGTGACGCAGCTTACGAAGCGCCGGGCGAGGCTGGCCCCATTCGCCTCCTCGTCCTCGGCGGGAGCCAGGGCGCCCGCATCCTGAGCGCGATCGTGCCGGCGGCGCTGGCGCTGCTCGATCCTGCCTTGCGCGGCCGCCTGGTCGTGACGCAGCAGGCACGCAGCGAAGACGTGGCCGAGGTCAAGGCAGCGCACGCCGCCAACGAAATCGCGGCCGAGATCGCGCCCTTCTTCGACGATGTGCCGGTGCGGCTCGCGCGGGCGCAGCTCGTGATTTCACGCGCCGGTGCCTCGACCGTCGCCGAGCTCGCGGCGATCGGCCGGCCAGCGCTCCTCGTCCCCTATCGCCACGCCGCCGACGACCACCAGACCGCCAATGCGAAGTCGCTCGCAGCATCGGGCGCTGCGTGGGTCATGACGGAGAGCGAATTCACGCCGCAGGCTCTGGCGGCGCGGCTCGCACTGCTGCTCGCGAGCCCGGCGCAGCTCGAGGCGGCCGCGCGCGCCGCCCACCGCATCGGCCGGCCCGATGCCGCCGAGCGTCTCGCCGACATCGTCGCCGCCGCGGCGGGCGGCAGCAACGGACATCGCCAGGAGGACGCCGCGTGAGGGCGCTTCCGCTCGATATCGGCACCATCCATTTCGTCGGCATCGGCGGGATCGGCATGAGCGGCATCGCCGAGATCCTGAACAATCTCGGCTATTCGGTGCAGGGCAGCGACATCGCCGACGGCGGCAACGTGCGCCGCCTCCAGGCGCTCGGCATCCCCGTCGCGGTCGGCCACCGCGCCGAGAATCTGGGAACGGCGCAGGTGGTGGTCGTCTCGTCGGCGGTGAAGAAGGACAATCCCGAGGTGCTGGCGGCGCGCGCGCGTTTCATCCCCGTGGTGCGACGCGCCGAAATGCTGGGCGAGCTGATGCGCCTCAGATGGGCGGTCGCGGTCGCCGGCACTCACGGCAAGACCACAACGACCTCGCTCATCGGCGCGCTGCTCGAGGCGGCGAAGCTCGATCCCACCGTCATCAACGGCGGCATCATCAACGCTTACGGCACCAACGCGCGTTTGGGCAGCGGCGACTGGATGGTGGTCGAGGCCGACGAGAGCGACGGCACGTTCGTGAAGCTGCCTGCCACCATCGCCGTCGTCACCAACATCGACCCCGAGCATCTCGATTTCTACGGCAATTTCGAGGCGCTGCAGCAGGCGTTCGAGAGCTTCGTGCTCAACATCCCGTTCTACGGCTTCGCCGCCTTGTGCATCGACCATCCGGTGGTGCAGGGGATGATCCCGCGCCTCTCCGAGCGGCGGATCGTGACCTACGGCCTGACCCCGCAGGCCGACATCCGCGCGGTCAACGTCGCCATGAGCCGCGACGGCGGACGCTACGATGTCGTCATCGCCGACCGCCAGAGCGACCAGAGCCGCACCATCGAGGGCCTGTTCCTGCCGATGTTCGGCGAGCACAACGTGCAGAACTCGCTGGCCGCGGTCGCGGTCGCCGACGAGATGGGGCTCGACGACGATACGGTGCGCGCCGCCTTTGCCGGCTTCAAGGGCGTGCGCCGCCGCTTCACCAAGACCGGCGAGTGGAACGGCGTCACCGTAATCGACGATTACGGCCATCACCCGGTCGAGATCGCGGCGGTGCTGCGCGCCGCGCGCGGCGCGGCGTCGGGCAACGTCATCGCCGTGGTGCAGCCGCACCGCTACACCCGCGTCGCCAACCTTTTCGCCGAGTTCTGCACCTGCTTCAACGACGCCGACACAGTGGTGGTGGCCGATATCTATCCCGCCGGCGAGGCGCCGATCGAGGGCGTGAGCCGCGACGCGCTGGTCGCCGGACTGCGCGCGCGCGGCCATCGCAACGTGCTGGCGCTGACGGCACCGGGCGAGCTTGCCGCGCAGATCGCGGACCTCGCCCAGCCGGGCGACTTCGTCGTCTGCCTCGGCGCCGGCTCGATCACGCAATGGGCCAATGCGCTGCCCGAGGAGCTGGAGCGGCTCCGGCCCGCCAAGCGCGGAGCCCGCGCATGATGGCGGCCGAACTGCAACGCGACCGCCTCATCGACCGCCTGCCGACGGTGCGCGGGCGCATGACCGAGAACGCGCCGCTGGCGCAAGTCACCTGGTTCCGGGTCGGCGGCGCGGCCGAGGTGATGTTCCGCCCCGCCGACGAGGAGGATCTCGCGCAATTCCTCGCCGCGCGGCCGCGCGACGTGGACGTGACCGTGATCGGCGTCGCCTCGAACCTGCTGGTGCGCGACGGCGGCGTCGCCGGCGTGGTGGTGCGCTTGGGCCGCGGCTTCGTCGAAATCAAGACCGAGGGCACGCAGATCGCAGCCGGCGCCGGCGCGCTCGACCTCAACGTGGCGATGAGCGCGGGCCTCGCCGGGATCGCCGGGCTCGAGTTCATGAGCGGCATTCCCGGCACGGTCGGTGGGGGCTTGCGCATCAACGCGGGCGCCTATGGGCGCGAGTTCAAGGACGTGCTGGTGGACGCGGTGGCGCTCGACGGCACGGGCGGGCGCCATGTGCTCGCGCGCGAGGCGATGGGGCTCAGCTACCGCCATTGCGGCGTCGCCGAGGATTGGATCTTCACCGCCGCGCGCTTTGCGGGCGAGCCCGGCGACGGCACCGCCATCGCCAAGCGCATGAGCGAGGTCCAGGCGGCGCGCGAAGCGACGCAGCCCATCCGCGCCCGCACCGGCGGCTCGACCTTCGCCAACCCGCCCGGCCGCAAGGCGTGGGAGCTCATTGACGCGGCCGGCTGCCGCGGCTTGGTGCAGGGCGGCGCCAAGGTGTCGGAGCAGCACGCCAACTTCCTCATCAACACCGGCGGCGCCACAGCCGCCGACATCGAAGCCTTGGGCGAGGAAGTGCGCCGCCGCGTGCGCGAGCACAGCGGCATCACGCTCGAATGGGAGATCCGCCGCATCGGCCGGCCGCTCCCCAAGGCAGGCGCGCGATGAGCAAGAGCGTGGCCGTCTTGATGGGCGGGTGGTCGGCGGAGCGCGATATCTCGCTGATCAGCGGCCGCGAATGCGCCCGCGCGCTGAAATCGGTGGGTTACGAGGTGCGGGCAATCGACGTGACGCGCGACCTGCGCGCCTTGTTGGCCGCGCTTACGCCCGCGCCCGACGTGGCCTTCAACGCGCTCCACGGCCGCGGCGGCGAGGACGGCACGATTCAGTCGCTGCTCGAGCTGATGCGCATTCCCTACACCCATTCGGGCGTGCTCGCCTCGGCGGTCGCGATGGACAAGCCGACCGCGAAGCTGGTCTTCGCCGCCGCCGGGCTGCCGCTCGCCGAGAGCGTGGTGGTCGCACGATCCGACATCGCCAAGGGCGACCCGATGCAGCGGCCCTTCGTGGTGAAGCCAGTGAACGAGGGCTCGAGCGTCGGCGTCCGCATCGTGCGCTGCGGCGACCAGGATTGGGCGCGTGAGATCGCGGCCTGGCCCTTTGGCGAGCGCGCCATGGTCGAGCGCTACGTTCCCGGCCGCGAGATTACCGTCGCCGTCATGGGCGAGCGCGCATTGGGCGCGCTCGAGATCAGGCCGGCGAGCGGTACGCTTTATGACTATGCCGCGAAATACGCGCCTGGCGGGTCGGTGCATGTGACGCCGGCGCCAATCGAGGCCAGCGCCTATCGCGCGGCGCTCGACATCGCGCTCAAGGCGCACCACGCCTTGGGCTGCCGCGGCGTGAGCCGCGCCGATCTGCGCTACGACGACACGGAGGGCGAGCCGGGGCGGATGGTGCTGCTCGAGGTCAACACCCAGCCCGGTATGACGCCGACGTCACTGGTGCCCGAGATCGCGGCTTACGCCGGCATTTCCTTTGCCGAGCTGGTGCGGTGGATGGTGGAGAACGCGGCATGCGATTCGTGAGAAGCCGCTCCCGCCCCTCGCCGCGCGCGCGCCTCCTGCTCGCCGCGAGCGCCTGCGCCGCGCTCGCCGGGCTCGCGGGCGGCTTCTGGTGGCTCGCGCATGCGGGGTACGTGGCACGCACAGAAAGCGCCGTGGGCGCGAGCTTTGCCGCCGCAGGCAGGACGCTGGGCTTCGCGGTCCAGAACGTCGCGGTCGACGGGCGCGAGCGCGAGAGCCGGCAGGCGATCCTCGACGCGGTAGGCGTGAAGCGCGGCGTGTCGATCCTGAGCATCGATCTCGACGCGGCCAAGGCCCGGCTCGAGGCGCTCCCCTGGGTGCGCGCGGCCGATGTCGAGCGGCTGCTGCCCGACACGCTCTTCGTGCATCTCACCGAGCGCCGGCCGCTCGCGTTCTGGCAGCGCCACGGCAAGCTCGCGCTCCTGGCCGACGACGGCCACGTCATGGCGAATGCGCGGCTCGAGGATTACGGCGCGCTCGTGGTGCTGGTGGGCGATGACGCGCCCAAGGTCGGGGCCTCGCTGCTCGACGCGCTCGCGACCGAGCCCGCGCTCTTTCCCCATGTCGCGGCCGCGGTCAGGGTCGGCGCGCGGCGCTGGAACATAAGGCTCGACAGCGGCATCGACGTGGCGCTGCCCGAGAGCGACGCCGAGGGCGCGTGGCATCGCCTCGCCGCGCTCGACCGCAGCGAAAGCCTGCTCGCACGCAACATCGTGGCGGTCGATCTGCGCCTCCCCGACCGGCTGGTCCTGCGCCTGCCGCCCGAGCCGCCGAAATCACCGGCGACGAAAAAAGCCAAGCCGGCGGGGAACCCGACATGAAGAAGACCCGCCCGCTCGCCGCCGCGACCGGCGAGCCCGTCGCCGCCATCGACATCGGCACCACCAAGGTGTGCTGCTTCATCGCCAAGCTCGACGGCGACAAGCCGCGCATCGTCGGCATCGGCCACCAGATCTCGCGCGGCGTCAAGAACGGCGCCATCGTCGACATCGAGGCCGCGAGCCACTCGATCGCGACCGCCGTCAATGCGGCCGAGCAGATGGCCGGCGAGCAGATCGCCGAGGCCGTCGTCAACATCTCGGGCGGGTTCGGCGCCTCGCGCCTGGTGAAGGCCGAGATCACGGTGAACGGCCGCGAGATCAGCGACGGCGACATGCGCCGCGTCCTGGAGCTCGGCTACCGGCTCAAGGAGCCGGCCGAGCGCACCGTCATCCATTCCGTTCCGGTTGGCTTCTCGATCGACGGCAGCCGCGGCATCCGCGATCCGCGCGGCATGTTCGGCCAGAAGCTCGCCGTCAACATGAACGTGGTCACGGCCGCGTCCTCGAGCCTGCGCAATCTCGCGACCTGCGTCGGCCGCTGCCATCTCGAGATCGCGGCGTTGGTGGTGAGCCCCTATGCGGCGGGGCTCGCGGCGCTGGTCGAGGACGAGAGCGAATTGGGCGTCAGCGTCATCGACATGGGCGGCGGTACCACCACCATCGCGGTGTTCTTCGACGGCAACCTGGTCTTCAGCGACACCGTGCCGGTGGGCGGCGGCCACGTCACCAACGACATCGCGCGCGGTCTGTCGACGCCCATTGCCCATGCCGAGCGCATGAAGACGCTCTATGGCAGCGCCATCTCCTCGTCCGCGGACGAGCGCGAGACGATCTCGGTGCCGCAGGTCGGCGAGGACGACGACGGACAGCCCATCCACGTGCCCAAGTCGCTGCTGGTCGGCATCATCGCGCCGCGGCTCGAGGAGACGTTCGAGATGGTGCGCGACCGGCTCGAAGCCTCGGGCTTCGACAAGATTGTCGGCCGCCGCATCGTCTTGACCGGGGGCGCGTGCCAGCTTCCAGGGACGCGCGAGTTGGCGGCGCTCATCCTCGACAAGCAGATCCGCGTCGGCCGGCCGCTCAGGATCGCAGGCCTCGCCGAGGCGACCAACGGCCCGGCCTTCGCCACCACGGCCGGGCTTGTCCATTTCGCATTTTCCGAACGCGCGGAGATCAGGCGCCACGGCCGCGCGCTGACGGAGGAGCCGAGCGGTCTCTTCGACCGGGTCGGCCATTGGCTGCGTGAGTACTTCTAGGAGCAGGAAACCGCCCCGCGCCGCGGGACGGAGGGGAATCGAACGCGGAGAAGGATCGGAGAAAGCCATGAGTCTCAATCTCAGCATTCCGGACGAAGAACAGGACTTGAAGCCGCGCATCACGGTGGTCGGCGTGGGCGGTGCCGGCGGCAACGCGGTGAGCAACATGGTGCGCTCCGGCCTCAACGGCTGCGAGTTCATCGTCACCAACACGGACGCGCAGGCGATGCGCGGCTCGCTCGCCGAGCGGCGCATCCAGTTGGGCGTCGGCGTGACGCGCGGCTTGGGCGCCGGCTCGCGGCCGGAGATCGGCCGCATCGCCGCGGAAGAAGCGCTCGAGGAGATCATGCACGCGCTCGAGGGCTCGAACATGGTGTTCATCACCGCCGGCATGGGCGGCGGCACCGGAACCGGCGCGGCGCCCGTGATCGCGCGGGCCGCGCGCGAGGCCGGCATCCTCACCTTGGGCGTCGTCACCAAGCCCTTCCATTTCGAGGGCTCGCACCGCATGCGGCTCGCCGAGGCCGGCATCCTCGAGCTGCAGAAGTTCGTCGACACCTTGATCGTGATCCCGAACCAGAACCTGTTCCGGGTGGCGAACGAGCGCACCACCTTCGCCGATGCCTTCAAGATGGCGGACGACGTGCTCGCCGCGGGAGTGCGCGGCGTCACCGACCTGATGATCATGCCCGGCCTCATCAATCTCGACTTCGCCGATATCCGCGCGGTGATGAGCGAGATGGGCAAGGCGATGATGGGCACCGGCGAGGCCGACGGCGACCGCCGCTCGATCGACGCGGCCGAGGCGGCGATCTCCAACCCGCTGCTCGAGGACGTGTCGATGAAGGGCGCGCGCGGCGTGCTCATCAACGTCACCGGCGGGCTCGACATGACGCTGTTCGAGGTCGACGAGGCGGCCAACCGCATCCGCGAGGAAGTCGATCCCGAGGCCAACATCATCTTCGGCTCGACCTTCGACGAGAAGCTCGAGGGCCGCATGCGCATCTCGGTGGTGGCGACCGGGATCGACCTCGAGGGCGGCATCCGCGAACCGCGCCCGGTCATCAGCCTGGTGAGCGACCGCTCGCGCGCCGAGGGCATGGCCAAGTCCACGCCCGCGCCCCGCTCCGAGCCCGCCGCCGCCCCGGCTCTCACCTTCGAGCACTCGCCGGCGCAGGTCCCCTTGCCCGCGCCGATCGCGGCGGCCGTTCCTCCGCCTGCTCCCGCGCCCGTTTTGGCGGTCGAGCCCGATCCGCCGCAGGTCGTCGCGGCCGAGCAGGCAGCGGTCGACAAGGGCGGCTTCGTCCCGCCCAAGCCGGTCGAGGCGCCGGTCCGGCACGTGGTCGCGGCCGCGCCGCCGCCCGCGCCGCCGCTCGCCCGGCCCGCCGCGCCGCCGCAACAAGAGCCCGCGCCGGCGGCCAAGCCCAAGAGCCGCATGCCGAGCCTGTTCGAGCGCGTCACCAACGCCGGCCGGATGATGAAGCGCGACGAGACGCCGGCGCCGCAAGTCGCCCCCGCGGGCCCGCAGCCGCCGCGACTCGGCGCGGCCGACCCCGCCGACCGCATCACCCCCGCGCGGCGCGACGAAGACCTCCTCGACATACCGGCCTTCCTGCGCCGGCAAGCCAACTAGGGCAGCGGTCCCTCCCCCGCGGACCCTAGGCCCAACCCCTCGCCCTCCTCCCGGGCGAGGGGTTGGGACTCACTCGCAATCGGCTGGAATCGTTCGCGATTCCCTGAAACAATCGGCAACAAAGAGTGATTTGTGCAGAGCACAATCGGTTGATATCCCTGTGCTGACGTTAATTTACCAACGAGCAGCGAAGAGGCCGATGGAAGTGAACCGCACCGCCCGCCAGAAGACCCTCAACACCAAGCTGCGCTGCCGCGGTGTCGGCTTGCACACGGGCGTGCCGGTCTCGATGATCCTGCATCCCGCGGCGATCGATTTCGGCGTCCGCTTCCTGCGCAAGGACCAGGGCATCGAGATCGCGGCGACCTGGCGCAACCTGGCGCCGTCGGCGCTGTGCACGACGCTTGCCCATGGCGGCGCGTCGGTCTCGACCGTCGAGCATCTGCTGGCGGCCTTCGCCGGGATCGAGCTCGACAACGTGCTGGTCGAACTCGACGGGCTGGAAGTGCCGGCGATGGACGGCAGTGCCGCGCCCTTCGTCTTCCTGATCGAGCGGGTTGGGCTGGTGGAGCAGGACGCGCCGCGCCGCGGCATCAAGATCCTGAAGACGGTTCGGGTCGAGGCCGAGGGCGCCTCCGCGTCGCTCGAGCCGGCCGACGAATTCTCCTTGAGCTTCGCCATCGATTTCGCCTCGAACGCGATCCGGCGCCAGCGCATCGCGGTGGCGCCCGATCCGGCGCGCTTCAAGCGCGAAATCTGCGGCGCACGTACGTTCGGCTTCCTCGAGGAGGTGGAACGGCTGCGCGCGGCGGGGCTGGCGCTGGGCGGATCGCTCGACAACGCCGTCGTCGTCAGCGGCGACCGCGTCCTCAACGAAGGCGGCCTGCGCTTCGGCGACGAGTTCGTGCGCCACAAGGTGCTCGACGCGATGGGCGATCTCTCGCTCGCGGGCGGACCGGTGATCGGCCGCTTCCATGGACGGCGCTCGGGCCATGTGCTGAACCGGCGCCTGCTCGAGCGCCTGTTCGCCGATTCCACGGCGTGGCGGCGCACCACGCTTCCGGCGCTGCCGGAGACGACCTGGGACGAGCTGCCGCAACGCGCCACCGCCTGACCGCGCTCGGTCGCGCGCGGGGATTGCCCGTGCTATAAGGCGCGACGGTTGGATCGCGGCACGGGGGCTTCGACACATGGTCAAGGGATCGCGGCTTGCGGCACTCGCCATCGCGGCGTTCGCGCTCGCGGCTTGCGCGAGCAAAAAGGACGCCTATGTCGATCGTCCGGTCGAGGATCTCTACAACAGCGCGATGGATGAGCTGAACGACTCCGACTATACCAAAGCGGTGAAGGATTTCGACGAGGTCGACCGGCAGCATCCCTATTCGGTGTGGGCCACCAAGGCGCAACTCATGTCGTGCTACACGCTCTACCAGCAGGGCAAGTACGCCGACTCGATCATCGCCGCCGACCGCTTCATCCAGCTCCATCCTGGCCACCGCGACGTGGCCTATGCCTATTACCTGAAGGCGCTCGACTACTACATCCAGATCGCCGATGTCGGCCGCGACCAGAGGACGACGCAGCAGGCCCTCGGCGCGCTGGCCGAAGTGGCGCGGCGCTTCCCCGACACCAAATACGCGCGCGACGCGCGGCTCAAGATGGACCTGGCGCGCGACCATCTCGCCGGCAAGGAGATGGAGATCGGCCGCTGGTACGAGCGCCAGGGCGACTTCCTCGGCGCCGTCAACCGCTTCAAGCGCGTGGTCGACGACTACCAGACCACGACCCACGTGCCCGAGGCGCTGGAGCGCCTGACCGAGTGCTACCTGGCGCTGGGGCTGGTCGATGAGGCGCGGCGCACCACCGCGGTGCTGGGATTCAATTATCCGGGCAGCCCGTGGTACGTCGACACCTATGGGCTGGTGACCAACGGCGGCCCGAACGAGCCCGTGGCCGCGCCCAAGGGCTGGCTCGGCCGCATGGTCAGCTCGATCTTCTGACGCGAACACGATGATAGTTAAGCGCCGACAATGAGGCACATCGCGATCGTCATGCCAGTCCTCGACGATTGGCAGTCCTTCGTATTTCTCGCCGCGGAAATCGCCAAGGAATTCACCGGCTCCGATCTCTCCTTCCACATCGTCGCCGTCGATGATGGCTCGACTGTGGCGTTCGATCCCGGCAGCGTCGAACTCGCGCCGGCCTCGTGCGTCGCCTCGATCGAGGTCGTGCGGCTTGCGGTTAATCTCGGTCATCAGCGCGCGATCGCGGCCGGGCTCGTCACCCTCGCCCGCCGCGAAGGCTTCGACGCCGTCGTTATCATGGACTGCGATGGCGAGGATCGGCCCGCCGACATCGCCGCGCTGCTTGACGCGAACCAGAAGGAGCCCAGCGTCATCGTGCTCGCCAGGCGAACCGAGCGTACCGAAACCTTGGCCTTCAAGATCGGCTATTTCGTCTACAAGGCGTTGTTCCGCGTGATGACGGGACAGACGATCAATTTCGGCAATTTCTCCCTGCTGCCAATTGCGGCCGTGCGCCGCCTCGTTTACATGCCGGAGTTGTGGAACAACCTGCCGGCCGCGGTGATGCGCTCGCGCATGCGCTACACCACGGTGCCGACGCGACGGGGCTGGCGCTATTTCGGGACGCCGCGAATGAATAAGACGGCGCTCGTCGTGCACGGCCTGAGCGCCATTTCGGTTTACAGCGACTTGATTTTCGTCCGTATGTTAATCGCCGCTGCGTTAGTCTCGTGTGCGTCGGTGGCGGCGTTCGTCGGCGTTATGCTGATCCGCCTCCTGACCGACCTCGCGGTGCCTGGCTGGGCAACCACCGCCGCGGGCGATCTTCTGATCATCCTGCTGTTGACGGCGGTCGTCGCCGTTGCGACCCTACTCGTGGTGCTGTCGTGCCGCAGCTTGCCGCCGGTGGTGCCAATGCAGCATGCGTGGGTCTATCTCGTCAGCGAGAAGAACGCGCCATCCGATTCACCGTCGCGCCATGAAATTTGACTACCAGGGCTCGGAGCTCGCGCTTTTCGCGACCGCGGTACATTGGAAATCTTACGTCGCCGACACGCTGCGCCCATTTCTCGGCGTGCGGGTGCTCGAGGTGGGCGCGGGGTTCGGCGCGAACATTCCCTACCTCGCCCGCGGCGCGTCGCGCCACTGGGTCGCACTCGAGCCCGATCCCGAGCTTGCCGCGGCGATCAAGGCGCGGGTCGCCGCTGGCGCGCTGCCGTCCTCGTGCATGGTCATTAACGGCACGATCGACGAGTTGGGTGCCGACGAGCTGTTTGACAGCGTTCTCTACATCGATGTGGTCGAGCACATCGCCGACGATCGCGGCGAGCTTGCCCGTGCGGCGCGCCATCTCGGACACGCGGGGCAACTCATCGTCCTGGCGCCGGCGCATCAGTTTCTCTACAGCCCGTTCGACGCCGCGATCGGCCATCACCGCCGCTACAACCTTGCCGCGCTCGAGGCGTTGACGCCGGAAAACTGCGTCGTCCGTGCCGCACGCATGCTCGATTCGGTGGGTTTCTTCGCCTCGCTCGCCAACCGCCTCGTGCTGCGGTCGGCGGCGCCGCAGCCGGGTCAGATCGACTTCTGGGACCGCTGGCTGGTGCCGCTCTCGCGTCGCATCGACCCGCTTACCGCGTTCCGCTTCGGCAAGACGGCGGTGATCGTGTGGCAGCGCGTCGCGTGAGCGAAGCCAGGCCGTGGCCGCAGGCGCCGACTGCGCGCCGGCGCCTCATCACCATGGACGGTTCGTTCACCGCCGACGCGGCGCTGCAGCGGCCGGATCGGTATGCATTCCTTAGCGCGGCGACCGAGCGCCGCCCTGCCATCGCCCGCGGGGCTGGCTTTTCGTTCGCGGCGGCTAGCTTCGGCGCCGGCGCGGTGACAGTGGACTTCACCGCGTTCGACCGGATCCTCGCGTTCGATGCCGCTAGCGGTATCGTCGAGATGGAGGCGGGCGCTCGGCTCGGCGCGCTCTTCTGCTTCCTCACAGCGCGCGGGTTCTATCTGCCGGTCCAGCCGGGCCATTTCTCGATCACTGTGGGCGGCGCCATCGCCGCCGATGTCCACGGCAAAAATCCGGCACGCGAGGGGACGTTCCTGGCGCAAGTCCGATCGCTGCGCCTATTCCATCCGGCTCACGGCATGGTCGAGGCATCGACGACGCAGAACGGTGATCTGTTCCGCGCGACTTGCGGCGGTTACGGTCTGACCGGCGTGATCGTGTCTGCGCGGCTCGAGGCCCAGCCCATCCCCGGCGACACGCTGACGCTCGCCATCCACCCGGTCGCGACCGCGCGCGAAGGGGCGGAGCGGCTGCGCGAATGGTCGACGACCCACGACCTCGTCTACGCGTGGCACGATTTCGCTAGGCCCGGCGTCGAATTTGGCCGCGGCGCGGCCATCGTGGCGAAGTTCAGCGGCAAGCGCGGAGTCCGAACGGAAGCCGCCTTGCGGCCAAGCCGCTTCTCGCCCGAGCGGCGCGCACGCCTACCGCTCTCGCTAATCACGCCATGGACGGTCCGCTGTATCAATCGGGTCTACTCGATGAAGCTGCGCCGTTCCGAGGGACCGACAACGCTCGCAGCTGCGCTGTATCCGACTGCATCCAGCGAGCCCTATCTCGCGCTGTTCGGCCGCAGTGGATTTCACGAGACGCAAGCGATCATTCCCGACGCGCGCTATGGTGAATATGTCGACGAGCTACGCGCGCTAGTCCAGCGTAGCGGTGTCACGATCGCGCTCGGCGTCGCCAAACCGTTCGCCGGCGCATCGGATCATCTGCGCTTCACCGGCGACGGGATCAGCCTGGCGCTCCATGTCGCGCGCGACGCCCGCGCGAGTGCGTTCCTGGCCGAACTCGACCGGCTCGTGATCGCGGCTGGCGCGCGGCCCAATATCATCAAGGATTCTCGCTTGCCGCGAGCCATCGTCGAGACCGCCTATCCCGATTACCAGCAGTTTAGGGCGGCGCTGCGACGATGGGACCCGGAGCGCCTGTTTCGCTCCGAACTTTCGGCGCGGCTCGGGCTCTGACATGCGCAGCCTCGTCTTCGGCGCATCGGCTGGCCTCGGACGAGCGCTTGCCCGCGCGTTCGCGGCGCGGGGCCATGCTCTCGTCCTGCTCGCGCGCGACGAGCGTGACCTCGAAGCCGAGGCGAAGCATCTCCGCACAGTCCATGGGACGCAGGTCGAGTGGCATGCGGTCGACGCGACCGATCCGGCGAAGGTAGTGCAGGTGCTGGCGTCCTTGGCGCGCGAGCCGCCCGTGTCGAATCTCGTCTTTCCGCTTGGCATGGCGTTCGCGGGCGATGATGGCGCCTTGCCGCTTGCCGCGACGGTCGCGCTCGTCAACGCCAATCTCATCAGCGTCATGGCGACAGTCGGCGTGTTCCTGCCAGCGATGCTGGCGGGCAATCTCGGCAACGTCGTCGGCATCGGTTCGGTCGCGGCGCTGCGGGGGCGAAGCAATAACGTCGCTTACGCCGCCGCCAAGCGCGGACTCGAGAGTTATTTCGAAAGCCTGCGCCACCGCACCGCCGCCACAGGCGTCCGCGTGCAATTCTATCGCCTCGGCTATCTCGACACGCAGCTTACGTTCGGCAAACGCCTGCCCTTTCCCTTGGCGTCACCCCAACCGGTCGCCGAGCGCGTCGCGCGGGGGCTGGGTCGCGATCTCGGCTGCGTCACCACGCCGGCCTACTGGCGCGCGGTCGGCGTCGCGGTACGGTGTCTCCCGTGGCCGATTTTCCGGCGCCTCAAGTTCTAAGCGCCTCATGACGGCCGCGATTCGCCAGCGCATCCTCCGATTCGCCGTTCCCGCCGCGGGGCTCGGCATGCTCGCCGCCTTTGCCCTTCTCTACCGGTTCGATGCGGCGGATTATGACTGTATCCTAAGGTACGTCGGGCTCCATCCGTTCCGCTACCCATTTCTCGATCTTCAATACGTGCTGGCGGTCGTCGATTGCTCGCAGCGCGGCATCGACGTCTACGTGGTGACCCCGTGCGATGTGCTCGGCCGACCAATGGGCTATTCGCCGCTGTGGCTGCGCGCCACGTTCCTGCCGGGGGAGGCATGGTCCGGCCCGCTCGGTTTCGCGGTCGTGACCGCGTTTTTCGTGTCGCTCGGGCTGCTGTCGCGGCCGCGCTCCGGATGGGAGGTTTTGGTCACTCTCATCGCCACGTTGTCGCCGGTGACGGCCTTCGCAGTCGAACGAGCCAATGTCGACGTCATCATGTTTCTGTTGGCGATGGGGGCGGGAATCTTGCTGTTGGGCCCGTGGCGCCGGCGGGTCGGCGGCTACACGGTGATCCTGTTCGCGGGACTGCTCAAGTTCTACCCGCTCGCACTCCTGATCCTGTCGCTGCGCGAGCGGCCGCGGACGTTCCTGGCGGTGAACGGCATATGTGCGGCGGCGATTCTGACCTTCGTCGCCGCGGTCGCCGCCGAGCTCAGCGCGATGGCGCCCAACATCCCGCACGGCGTCTATTTCTCCGACCTGTTCGGCGCCGAGATACTGCCCGGCGGCATCATTCAGATCCTGGCGTCGGCAACTCACCCCGCGACCGACTCGGTAGAGACGCGCGCGGTCAACCTGGCGCTGGTCGCGACGCTGTTCGCAATGCTGTTCCTGCAGATGGCGCGCGGCTTGATTCGCATCGTCCAGTGGGGCCAATTTCGCGATGCATTGACACATCTGCCGGAGCATGAGCGGATGTTCCTCTTGGTCGGTGCGGCGCTTGTCAGTGGCTGCTTCTTCGGCGGCCAAAGCGTCGGCTACCGCGGCATTCATCTGTTGTTTGCGTTGCCGGCCTTCATTCTGCTGGCGCGCGCGACGGAGGATGCCCGCGTGCGTGCCACGTCCCGCGCCGCGTGCATTCTGGTTGTCGTGCTGATGTGGCACGGATTTTTCCCCTGGTACGGGATTCTCGATCGCGCCGGCGCGCCCTGGCCCGGCGCTGTCCTGCAATTGGTGCCGTGGCTGGTGCGCGAGATCGTGTGGTGGTATGTCGCTACCTTGCTTTTGGCGATTCTGATCTGCTTCGCTGCGGACCGGTTCGGCTTCGCGCCGCGGTTCGATCTGTCGGCGGGGGTCGCGGACACGTATCGTTGGTGGCGCGGACAGCGGGGGTGATCGCATCCATGGCGGCAGCACGCTATTTCGTTCTCGCCTTCGCCATCGCGCTCGGCGTCGCGGGACAGGTCTGCCTCAAGACGGGCGCCGAGAGCCCGAGCTTCGCAGGGCAGTTCCTGTCGCCCTGGTCGATCATCGGCCTCGGCTGCTACGCGCTGGCGGCTTTTTCCTACATGGTGTCGATCCGCTATATTCCGCTCTCGATCGCGTATCCCAGCGTGGCGCTCGGCTATATCGTGGTGGCGGCGATCGCCCATGTGCTGTGGCGCGAGGAACTGAATGCCGTCAATCTGGGCGGGATGGGTCTCATCGTCGTGGGCGTCGCTCTTCTCCACATCCGCTTCGCGTGAGGACCGGTGCTATTGGGCCTCACCATCCGCGATGTCGTGCTGATCGACCGGCTCGATCTCAGCCTGCGGCCCGGCCTGTGCGTGCTGACGGGCGAGACCGGCGCCGGCAAATCGATCCTGCTCGACGCGCTGGGGCTGGCGCTCGGCGTGCGCGCGGAAAGCGGCCTCGTCCGCCCCGGCGCCGAGCAGGCGGTGGTGAGCGCGGAGTTCGCGCTGCCTCCGCACCACCCGGTGCGCGCGCTCCTCGCCGAGGCCGGGATCGCGTGCGAGGGCGACACGCTGGTGCTGCGCCGCATCGTCAACGCCGACGGCAGGAGCCGCGCCCTCATCGACGACCAGCCGGCCAGCATCGGCCTGCTGCGCCAGGCAGGCGAAAGGCTGGTCGAGATCGAGGCGCAGTTCGCGGAGCGCGGCCTGCTCGATCCCGCCAATCATCGCGCCGCGCTCGACGCCTATGCCGGCAACGGCACGGCACTTGCCGCGCTCGACGCCGCGTGGGACGCGTGGCGCGGCCGCATCAAGGAGCGCGACGCGGCCACTACAGCGCTGGTGGCGGCGCGCGCCGACGAGGATTACCTGCGCCATGCGCTGGCCGAGCTCGACGCGCTCGCGCCCGATTCGGGCGAGGAGGCGACGCTCGCCGACCAGCGCGCGCTGCTGATGAACCGCGAGCGGCTGATCGAGGCGATCGAGGCGTCGCTTCACGAGTTGCGCGGCGACCACGGCGCCGAGCGCGCACTCAACGCCGCCGCGCGCCAGCTCGCGCGGATCGGCGACAAGGCGATGGGCCGGCTCGATGTCGCGCAATCGGCCTTGGAGCGTGCCGCGGTCGAGACCGGCGAGGCGATCGCCGGTCTCGAGGCCGAGACGCGCGCGCTCGACGGCGACGCGGCCGGGCTGGACCGCATCGAGGAGCGGCTCTTCGCGCTCCGAGCCTTGGCGCGCAAGCATTCGGTCGCGGTCGCGGCGCTCCCCGAGCTGCGCGCCGAGATGGCACGCCGGATCGCGACGCTCGACGACGGTGGCGAGCGCGTGAAGGCGCTCGAGCGCCGCGTCGCCGAGGCGCGCGACGCCTATATCGCGGCGGCGGCTACGGTGACCCGCGCGCGCCGCCGCGCCGCGCGCGCGCTCGACGCGGCGGTGACGAAGGAGCTGCCGCCGCTCCGGCTCGAGAAGGCGCGCTTCGCCACGATGCTGACGCCGCTCGGCGAAGGCGAGTGGGGCAGTCATGGCGCCGAGCGCGTCCATTTCGAGGTCGCGACCAACCCGGGCGTGCCGGCGGGACCGCTGGCACGCATCGCCTCGGGCGGCGAGCTGGCGCGTTTCATGCTGGCGCTCAAGGTGGTTCTGGCGCAGAGCTCGGCAGTGCCGACGCTGGTCTTCGACGAGGTCGACAGCGGCATCGGCGGCGCCGCGGCGGCGGCCGTCGGCGAGCGGCTACACCGCCTGGCGCAGACGCTGCAGGTGCTGGTGGTGACGCATTCGCCGCAAGTCGCCGCGCGCGGCGCGCATCATTGGCGCGTCACCAAGCGCGAGGACAAGCGCGGCGCGGCAACGCGCGTCGACGCGCTCGACGACGAGGCGCGGCGCGAGGAGATCGCACGCATGCTGTCGGGCGCGTCGGTGACGGCGGAGGCGCGCGCCGCCGCCGCGAGCCTGATCGCCGGAGCCATGCCGTGAGCGGCAAGGAAAAGCCGGAGCGCGCCGTCGCCGATCTCACCGCGGCGCAAGCCAAGGTCGAGCTGAAGCGGCTCGCGGCCGAGATCGCGCACCACGACCGCCTCTACTATGAGAAGGACGCGCCGGCGATCGCCGACAGCGCGTACGACGCGCTGCGCCGGCGCAACGCGGCGATCGAGCGCCGTTTCCCGGACTTGGTTCTGCCGGAAAGTCCATCGCGCAAGGTCGGCGCCGCGCCGGCATCGGGCTTCGCCAAGGTGCAGCATCCGACCCCGATGCTGTCGCTCGAGAATGCCTTCGACGAGGAGGAAGTGCGCGCCTTCTTCAAGACGATCCGCAATTTCTTCCGCGCCCCCGAGGATGTGAAGCGGGTCGAGGAAGCGTCGATCGAGACGATGGCGGAGCCCAAAATCGACGGGCTTTCGGCCTCGATCCGCTACCAGCGCGGCAAGCTCGTGCTCGGCGCCACGCGCGGCGACGGCGTCACCGGCGAGGACATCACCGCGAATATCCGCACGCTTGCGACCGTGCCCAAGGAGCTTCACGGCAGCGGCTGGCCCAGCATCATCGAGGTGCGCGGCGAGGTCTACATGGAGCATCCTGGCTTCGCCGCGCTCAACGCGGAGCGCGAGAAGGACGGCGAGCCGGTATTCGCCAATCCGCGCAATGCCGCCGCGGGCTCGCTGCGCCAGCTCGACCCGGGCATCACCGCGCGCCGGCCGCTCAAGTTCTTCGCCTATGCCTGGGGCGAGGCGAGCCATCCCTTCGCCAAGACGCATGCGGAAGCGCTGAAGCACATCAGGCAGTGGGGCTTCGTGGTGAATCCGAATTGCCGGCTGTGCCACGGCGTCGACGATTTGCTCGCCTTCCATCGCGACATGGAGGCGACGCGGGCGAAGCTGCCCTACGACATCGACGGCGTCGTCTACAAGGTCAACGATCTCGAGCTCGAGGAGCGGCTGGGCTTCGTGTCGCGCGCGCCGCGCTGGGCGCTGGCGCATAAATTCCCGGCGGAGCAGGCGCAGACGGTGTTGAAGGCGATCCGCATCCAAGTCGGACGGCGCGGCACCCTGACGCCGGTGGCCGATTTGGAGCCCGTCACGGTGGGCGGCGTCGTGGTGCAGCACGCGACCTTGCACAACGAGGACGAGATCGAGCGCAAGGACATCCGCGAACGCGACACGGTCGTGATCCAGCGCGCCGGAGACGTCATCCCGCAGGTGGTATCCGTCGTGCTGGAGCGCCGTCCGCGCGACAGCAAGAAGTTCAGGTTTCCGCACCGATGCCCCATCTGCAACAGCATCGCCGTGCGCGAGGAGGGCGAGGCGGCGTGGCGCTGCACCGGCGGGCTCATCTGCGCGGCGCAGGCGGTCGAGCGCTTGCGCCATTTCGTGTCGCGCGACGCGTTCGACATCGAGGGCATGGGCGAGAAACACGTGCAGGCGTTCTGGGAAGACAAGCTGGTGCGCTCGCCGGCCGACATCTTCCGCCTGAAGGTCGAGGACCTCGCGGAGCGCGAAGGCTGGGGCGAGACCAGCGCCAAAAAGCTGATCGACGCCATCGCCGCGCGGCGCATCATTTCGCTCGACCGGTTCATCTATGCGCTGGGAATTCCCCAGGTCGGCGAGGCGACGGCGAAGCTCTTGGCGCGGCACTACCGTTCGTTCGAGCGATGGCGCGCGTCAATGAAGGAAGCGGCCGATCCCGACAGCGAGGCGTGGCGCGAGCTCAATGCCGTCCACGGCATCGGCGAGGACATGGCCGCCGACATCGTCGGGTTCTTCGCCGAGAAGCACAACGCGCAGATCCTCGACGATCTGGCGCGGGAGCATGTGCGCGTGCTCGACTACGAGGCGCCGCGCGCGGCCTCGTCCTCGCCGCTCGCCGGCAAGACCATCGTTTTCACCGGCACGCTCGAAGCCATGTCGCGCTCGGAGGCGAAGAGCCGCGCCGAAACCCTGGGCGCGGCAGTGACCTCGACCGTCTCGAGCAAGACCGATTATCTCGTGGTCGGCGCCGATGCCGGCTCTAAGGCGGACAAGGCCAAGGCGCTGGGGGTCAAGACCCTGACCGAAGCCGAGTGGCTGGCCCTCGCGCGCGGATGACTGCGCGCCGAGATTTCGCTTGGACGGCGTCGCGATTGCCGATTACGCTCCGGAGGAAAAATCGCTCGCAAACGCAACCGGGGGGATTCAAATGAAACGTGCGCTCTGGACCGGCCTCGTCGCCGCAGCAGCGATCGCCGCTTGGATTGCGGGCGCCTCGGCCGACGAGCTGGTGCTGAAATTCGCGACCCTCGACATACCGGACGCGCATTTGAATGTCCGCATCCATCACCCCTGGGCCGAACGGATCAACCAGGCAGCCAACGGCCTCTTCCGCATCCAGGTGTTCGACGGCGCGTCGATCGCCAACCAGGGCAACGTCTACGAGCGCGTGACCAGCGACGTGGCGCAGATCGGCTGGGGCCTGCCGGACCTCGTCGCCGGCAAGTTCAAGCTCACCAGCGTCGTCTCGCTGCCCTATCTGTCCGACAGCTCGGAGACGGCGTCGGTCGCGTTCTGGCGGCTCTACAAGTCGGGCCTGCTCGACAAGGAATTCGACAACATCGTGCCGCTCAAGTTGATCGTGTTTCCGCAGTCCGGCCTGCAATTTCCCGAGCCGCCGAAGACGCTCGACAATCTCGACGGATTGAAGATCGTGGTCGGCAGCAAGATCGCCTCGGACATCGTCCGCGCGCTGGGCGGCGCGCCACTGGCGTTCCGCATCGACCAGTATTACGAGGTGCTGCAGCGCGGCACCGCCGACGGGGTGGAAGTGGGATGGACGGCGTTTCAGCCCTTCAAGCTCGCGGACGTGACGCACTACCATCTCGACGTGCCGCTCGGCAGCGCGCCGGGCTACGTGTTCATGGCGCGCAAGGAATGGGATTCGCTGCCCGAGGCGGTGCGCAAGGTCCTGCTCGACAATTCCGGCGAGAAGGAAAGCCGCGCCTTCGGCCAGTTCTGGGACCAGGTGGTGAAGGAAGGCGCGGAAACGACCCTGAAGGACCCGCGCCACAAGTCGCTGAAGCTCACGGCGGCGCAGAACAAGGATTGGCAGACGCGCCTCGACGCCGTCACCGCGGAGTGGGCCAAGAGCCTGCCCGGCGGCGACAAGGTGCTGGCGACCTATCGCGACCTGCTCGCCAAGGTGAAGGCCGGCGGCTGAGCCGCGGTCAGCTCACCACGCGGATTTGCGGCTTGGCGTCGAGCGGCTCGAGCATGCCCTCGATGCCGCCCGAGCCCCACATGTCGCCGTTCATCGGCGTGCGCGCGAACTGGCGCGGGCGGTGCGTCGCTTCCTGCTCCGGCTCGATCATCTTCACGCCGCAGGAATACTCGTAGGTGAGCCGGTCGGGCCCCAGAAAATAGACCATCACCGCGGTCGAGATCGGATGGCGGCCCGGCCCGTAGGTGATGGTGACGCCCTTGTCCTTTAGGAAATAGTACGACTTCATCACGTCGTCGACATCCTCGACCTGGTGGTTGATATGCTGGATGCCGCCGCGCCCGGCCTGGAACAGCACCACCGAATGATGCATCCGGTCGATGCGCAGGAACGGCGAGTCGCCGATCCAGTCGCTGACCCGGGCGTTGCAGATGGTGGTCCAGAATTTCTCGTCGCGCGCCGTGTCGGTGCTGAAGAGCCCGATATGGCTGAAGCCGGTGATGCCGGCGTCGCGCGCCGGGAAATAGCGCACGCCCGAGTAATAGGGCTTGGCCACGATCTCGATCTTATTGCCGGTGGGATCGCTCGAGGCGACGAATCCGCGGCAGCGCCGCTCTTCGCATTCGTCCTTGGTGCCGAGCCGCACCGGCCGGCCCGCCTTCTCCAGCTCCACCGCGACCCGGTCGAGATCGTCGGGATCGAGCAGGTCGAAGCCGATCGTGTGGTCGGCGGGATCGCCCTCGAAATAGGCGAGCGAATAATCGCGTGTGTCGCCCCGCACCTCGACCTTGTCGCTGCGGAAATAGGCATTCTTGCCCTCGCGCGCGACGAGCTGCAGCCCAACGATGTCGGTCGCGAACGCGATCGCCGATTCGAGATCGGCCGTGCCGACGCGCAAGTAGCGGATATCGTGCAGATTGATCATGGCGCCAATTCCCAAATATATTGCTGATTCAAGCCATTTTCCCCGATTCCGTTATGGCCAATTCACCCTCGGGTACTTGTAGGCCACTCACAAAGATATGATGGCCCCGCCGCTGGGAAGGGTGCTGCCGCCACGCAGCGATGTCAACTCCGACGTCCCTCCGACGTCCCTCCGACGTCCCCCGCCCGCCGCATACTGAGGAACCGCCCCCTTGTCGGCTCGGCCGGCCATGCGGCTTCGTCCGGCGAGGAGGTCGGCTCGCGAGCGCCTGACGCTGGCGGAGGCTCCCAGCATGGAAAGCCGACAAGACTTTCACCGAATTGGGGCCAGCCTGTACTCAATGGCGAAAGCTCGGCGGCTCACCAAGATTCCTGCCGCCACCGTCAATCGTTGGGTCCAGAGCACGTCCCTTCCGCCCATCTTGCGCTGCCAGGGGAATATTCAACTTGTTTTACCCAAGGCCAGCCGATGACGGTGAAGACGCGCATTGATCGCGGACGATGGACGATCGGGGCTGCGCGTCAAGACGCTGTCGCGGCTGCGCGCCGGGACAGCTTCGCGGAATAGAACGACGCGTTCTGCTCGCCCAGCGCCGCCTTGCGCGCAAAGGTGATGAGGTGATGGGCGACGAGGCTGACGCGAATCACGTCGTCGACCCTCCCCTGGCGCAAGAGCGGCTTCGCCATGCGCCAGAACGTGCCGCGGTAATCCGAAACGAGCCCGACGCGGAGCAGCAGGTTCGCGAGGATTCGCGCGCCCTTGCGCAGGTTCGACCATGAGGCACGCTGCGGCGACAAGGGCGGAGTGATGCGGTTGGGGTAGGTATGCGCCACATTCCAGGCGAAGCGCCGGTAGAGTTCGTCGGGGCGGTAGGTCTCCGCGATGCAATGCCGCCACATCGCGACCACCTCGTCGTAGGGCAGGAGGAAATCGACATTCGATTCCCGGGCGGGATCGTGGATAAGGCGTCCCGCAGCGGCGAGCCGGTCCCACAGCGGCGTGCGCGGCAGCGCCTGCAGCAGATTGATCGTGAGCATGGGGATGTTGGAGCGGCGCACGAATTCGATGATCCGCGCCGGCGTCTCGCGCGTGTCGGTGTCGAGGCCGAGGATCATGCCCGAGACCACCTCCATGCCGTAGCCGTTGAGGATCTCGACCGCCTCGAGGATCGGAAGCGTGGTGTTGTGGTCTTTCGCCATTGCGTGGAGCGCGTCGATCTCGGGGGTCTCGATGCCGCAGAACACGGTGACGAAAAAGGCCTCGCGCATCAACGCCAGCAACTCGGGCTGTTTCGCGATGTTGAGCGTCGCCTCGCAGGCGAATTCGATCGGATAGCCGTTCGCCTTCTGCCATTTGACGAGTTCCTGCACCAGCTCGCGCGCCGCCCTGCGGTTGCCGATGAAGTTGTCGTCCACGAAATAGACCGCGCCGAGATTTCCCTGGCGCAGCATCGCGTCGAGCTCGGCGGTGACCTGCTGCGGCGTCTTGAGGCGCGGGTTCCGGCCATAGAGCGCGGGAATGTCGCAGAATTCGCAGCGATAGGGGCAGCCGCTGGAGAACTGAACGCTACCGATGAAATAGCGACCGATCTCCGCGAGATGATAGGCGGGGACAGGAAATTCCGTAAGCGGAATGCGCTCATGCGTCTCGCAGCGGACCTGTTCGGGTGGCCGGCGCGGATCGGTGTCGATCAGGGAAATCAGTCTATCCGTGCCGTCGCCCAACTCGCCCAGATGCAGATAGTCGAACTCCCCATAGGCGGAGGGATCGGCCGATACCGATGGGCCGCCCAATGCCGCGACCTTGCCGCAGCGATGGGCGCGCCGGCCGATCGAGAGGATCTGCTCGCGCTGCACATGCATGCCGCTCACAAAGACGGCATCCGCCCATAAGAAATCGCGCGTGCGGGCCGGAGCGATGTTCTCGTCTACGAACCGCACCTCCCAACTGGACGGCAAATGCGACGCCACGACCAGCAACCCTTGCGGCGGCATGAAGGCGCGGGTCCCGGCACACAAGGGATAGGCATACTCGAACGTGCCGAAGGAGGGGCTGTAGGCCGGAGAGACGCACAGGATTTTGCGGTGGTTGCGGACCGTGACTGGCATGCGCAAGAGCTCCAGGGCTTCGAGCCACGGAATAGCAGATCATCGCCCCCAGGCAGTTTCCGAAACTATCGTCTCTTGCCCCGAGCGCCAAGCCCTTACTTGCCGCGATCGCTTCGCGCGGCGACCGCCCTATCGTCCGACGAGAAAGAGTGAGGCGCGCGCTGTTTTCCCGCATCAAGGCCCGCATCAAGGATCGTACCGCACGTTCGCCTTCGTGGCGGAACTCGGACAGCAAGCCATTGCCGCGATGACGGGCGGCGCCGTCTCGCCGGCCCATCGCGTGCGGCATTTCGCGGGCATCGTCGCTCGCAATTTCGACGTTCCGAAGATCGCTCAGTTCACGCTCGGCCGCTCGTGGCCGTGCGATCGGGGTCAATATTGACCCCATGTCGAAAGTCTTCCAGCGCATTAATCTCATTGTGAAAGTTTGGAATTGCGCGAAAATCCATTGCATCCGGCGCTGGCCCCACGCAGGAAGCGAATTACACGAGAAATCAATGAGATGCTTCCGCCGCGGGGCGGTCGCATTGGGCCGCGATTTCACCACGCGCTTTGGCGGATTTCGTCGCGCACCGACGGCAGCGCCATCTCGTTGGTGGTGTTTCCGTCCCAGAACCATGATCGGGAACCGTCGGATCAGGGAAGTGGGCCGGGTTCGTTAATCGAACCGTAGTGCCAGCGCTCTACCCTTGCGGCGCTTCGTGTTAAAGCGAGTGGTCGCATATGCACATCATTGCCGTTGCCTCGCAGAAAGGCGGCTCGGGGAAGACCACGTTGGCGGGCCATCTCGCCGTCGCCGCCGACAGAGCCGGCGCGGGACCTGTGGTCCTCATCGACGTGGACCCGCAGGGCAGTCTGTCCGCGTGGTGGAATGCCCGCAACAGCAACACGCCCCTCTTTGCATGCGCGGCCGCACCCCGGCTTGCCGCGGGCTTGGACCAGATTCGCGCGCTCGGCGTGTCGCTGCTGATAATCGACACGCCGCCCGCCATCGAATCGACCATCACCGAGGTTGTGCGCTTCGCCGATCTCGTCCTCATCCCGGCGCGGCCGAGCCCCCACGATCTGCGCGCCGCCGGCGCGACGGTCGAGGTCGTCGAGCGGCTCGGCAAGCCCCTGGTCTTCGTCATCAACGGCGCGATCCCGCGCGCCCGGATCACGGCGGAGGCGGTGATTACGTTGGCGCAGCACGGCACGCTCGCCCCGACCATCATCCACCACCGCACCGGCTTCGCCTCGAGCATGATCGATGGCCGCACCGTTATGGAGATCCCCGGAGAGCCACGCGCCGCTGCCGAGATCAAGCAGCTCTGGGACTTCGTCGCCGCCCGGCTCGATCGAAATATCGCTACGACGCTGCGGCCCATGCGGTTGCTGCCCGCTTCGCTGGCGCGGGAGCCTGCGAGTGCTGAAGACTCATGCGCAGCTTAAAGCCAGCCTCGCTCAGCGCCGCTCACGTGCAGCGGCGCCGATCGCCCGTCGATGCGTCGCCGAAGACGGGGGACCTCACCCATGTATTCGCGACGCCGCCAAATATCCCAGAGCCATCGCCGCCGTCGACCGTGGCCGAAACGCCGGCTCCCGAGTGGAGTCTGCTCTGGCCGCCTTTTCCGGTTCGTCACGAAGAAAGAGGCCAGATCGAGGCGCGCGGAGATTGTGCGCCGGTCACTTACGCCGACCTGATGCGGCGCGTACGCATCAAGCCGTATTCGCCGCCGGCTCGACAGACTCCGTCGCTGCCGCGGCGCCTCGTCGGGGTCATCCTGCGCGCCGTCGGCCTCGGCCGCCACCGTTCGCAATCCTGATCCCCGTGTGAATCTCGGCGCACCAGCAATTGCAGCTTTGCGCCGTGTCCTGAGCGAAAATCCGCTTGAGCAGCGGCGCCAGTTCCGCCGCCAAATCATGAACTCCTGCCTTCGCCCGCTATCCTCCCGACGAGCGGGCGCGCAACGTAGCCGCGATAGAATCCAGTCATCGCCTACCGACTCAGAAATCCGGTGCAAGACTGATCGACACGGGCGAGATATGGGAGGAGGTTCACGCCGCGGACCCCAGCTTCCCTCACTACCAGAACGGCAACCATCCGAAGATCTACGGCAGGCATCTTTCGACGCTGACGATCTGCCGACATCGGCAGCTCATTCGATCACTTGGTCGGCGCGCAGCAGCAGCGATGTCGTCACCTCGACGCCGATCGCTTTTGCGGTCTTCAGATTGACGATCGTCACGAATTTCGTCGCTTGCTCGACCGGAAGGTCGGCAGGTTTTGCGCCCTTGAGAATCTTGTCCACGAACGTCGCCGCACGACGCCACATGTCGAGAAAATCGATTCCGTACGCCATAAAGCCTCCGGCCTGCGCGAATTCGGGGAAGCCGCACGCGGCGAGCCGGTACTTCAGAGCAAGCTTCGCACTGGCCTCCGTGTTGTAAATGAGCATCGGGTCTTCCGCGATCACGAACGCGCCCACCGACTTGGCGGCCATCGCCGCGAAGGCACCCTCCAGCTCAATCGCTTCGCGTACCGGAAACTGCGAAAGCTCCAACTTGAGCGACTGGGCGGTCAGTCCCAAGGCGGAAAGGACAGGCTCGGTCGATGGATTCGCAGGGTTGAACAAGACACCCGCCTGCACCAGGCCGGATATCGCCCCCTTGAGCAACTCCAGGCGTTTCGCCACAAGTTCTGGAAGGAAATAAGAGTTTCCGGTCACATTGCCGCCCGGCCGGGCGAGGCTGGATACGAGCCCCACAGCCACGGCGTCGCCGACCGTTGTAAAGACGATGGGGATTGTCTTCGTCGCGCGCTTGGCGGCCGACACTCCCGGCGTCGCGTAGGTGATGATGACATCGACTTTCAGATCGACCAACTGGGCGGCGAGCTCCGCAAGCTGTTCGTATTTGCCTCCCTCGAGCCAGCGCGTCTCGATGACAAGGTTCTTACCTTCGACGTAGCCGAGCGCGGCAAGCCCGGCCCGAAACGCGTCGAACCGGGTGGCCTCGGCCGCAGGCGAGCCCAGACTCAAATATCCGATCCGATAGACTTTGTCGGCCTGCTGCGCACGCGCGGCCAACGGCCAGCCGAGCGTCGCGCCGCCGAGCAGAGTGATGAACTCCCGTCGCTTCATGCAGCCCCGTGAGACTCGGAACAAAGCATCCTTTCGGGTCAAGTTACCACACTGAAAGCGGCTGTAGATGTGTTCGACCGCTGGTCGCCGTGCATCCGTTCAATATCGCATATAGGTCAATCTCGGCGGTACGTGAACGTTCACGCAATAGCCGCTGTAGCTTCAATATCGGAACGGCGCGGCGTCGCGCTCAGCGCAATACGCGCGTGAATTCTTCCGCACGACCGGCGAGCTCGAGCCAGCGCTCTTCCGCTCGTGCCAGTGCTTCGACCAGTGCCGCGTGACGGCCGGTGGATGCTTCGAAAGCGGCCCGGTTACGCGCATACAGGGCGCGATCGGCCAATACTGCCTCCAGCTGAGTCTTCTCGCTCTCGAGTGCGGCGATTTCCGCCGGCAGGGAGTCGAGTTCCCGCTGTTCTTTCCAGTTCAGCTTGTTCGCTGGCCTCTCGGCGACGCGCTCCGCCGCCTCGATTGGGCGTTTCGGTGCGACCCGCGGCGCGGGCCGAGGCGGACGCTGACGCAGGTAGTCGCTGTAACCGCCCACATATTCCTCGATCACGCCCGAGCCCTCGACGGCGATCACGCTGGTCACCAAGCGGTCGAGGAAATCCCGGTCATGGCTGACCAGGAGCAGCGTGCCGTCGTAATCCGCCAGCACCTCCTCGAGGAGGTCGAGCGTGTCGATGTCGAGGTCGTTGGTCGGCTCGTCCAGGATCAGAAGATTGGAGCTCTGCGCCAAAGTCTTGGCCAGAAGGAGACGGTTGCGCTCGCCGCCGGACAGGGTCGACACCTTGGCCCGGAATTGTCGGTCCTCGAAGAGAAAGTCCTTCAGGTATGAGGTGACGTGCCGAGCCAGGCCCTGCACGATCACCGTATCGCCCGAGCCGCCGGTCAGCGTGTCCCACAGCGTCGCCTCCGGATCAAGCGCGGCGCGGCGCTGATCGAAGATCGCCGACATGAGATTCGTACCCAGCCTTACCTTGCCGCTGTCTGGAGCGATCGTTCCAGCCATGATGCCCAGCAGCGTCGACTTGCCGGCGCCGTTGGGACCGATCAGGCCAACCCGGTCTCCCCTCAGCACGCGAGTCGAGAATTTGCGGGCGATCACCTTCGGGCCCGTCGGTCCTGAGAACGCCTTCGCCACATTCTCCAGCTCGATGACGAGCCGACCGCCGCTCTCCGCCGTTGCCGTGGTGAGCCTGGCCTGGCGCATGCCGACCCGTTCGGCACGTTGCCGCCGCATATCGGCGAGACGTCTGACGCGTCCCTGGTTGCGACGTCGCCGTGCCGAGATGCCTTCGCGCAACCACACCGTCTCGCTGGCAATGCGCTTGTCGATGCGAGCCTGCTCGGCCGCCTCGACCGCGAGCACGCCTTCCGACCAAGCCTCGAAGGCCTCGTAGCCCCGGTCGAGCTCACGCAGTTTCCCGCGGTCGAGCCACAATGTCCGCCGCGACAACCGTTTCAGGAAAGTGCGATCGTGACTGACCAGCAGCAGGCCACCGGGAAACGCGGTGAGGCGCTCCTCGAGCCATTCGATCGCCGGGATGTCCAAGTGGTTGGTCGGCTCGTCCAGAAGCAGGACATCGGGCTCGGCGACCAGGGAAGCGGCAAGGCTGACCCGCCGGCCTTCACCACCGGAAAGGCGGGAGAGCAGCCGATCGCACCCGATGCCAACCTCGTCCAGAGTCGCCTCCACGAGATGGCGACGATCGGCGTGACCGGGATCGGGCGGCAGGCTCAGCGTAACGAACTCGGCCGCCGTGAGGCTCGAATCGAAGACCGGTTCCTGTGGCAAGTAGGCGATGCGCGTGCCCGGCTGCTGGAACCGCTCCCCGCCGTCGAGATCGGCCAATCCGGCCAGGATGCGGAGCAGCGTCGACTTGCCGCTCCCGTTGCGGCCGACGAGGCACACGCGGTCGCCGCGGGCAATGGCCATCGACACGCCCAAAAAGGTCGGCCGTCCGCCAAAGGTAACGTGCGCGTCCAGGAGGGCGAGAAGGGGAGGTGCAGGCATACGCTCGGAAAGCGACCCGAACTTGCTCGGAGGCGAAAGGGTAGCCTCGCTTACTTCCGCGTTACGGCTTTCGCGACGACGGATTCGAGCTGTTCTTGGGCGGCTCGGCAAACATGCTTGACGCACCCGGTTTGGGCTTCGCGCCGGCATTCTTTTTTGGCTTCTTCGCTTCCCGGTTTGACCTCTGCTGCCCCTTGGCCATGGCGGCCTCCTCTATGTGCGATCCATTGTACCTTTAGCGGATCCGCGGGCGGTTCCCAACGCGAAATTCACGTCGCTCTTCCCGCTTGCGGGCGTCCAGATCTTGGAGATCGACGCCGCCCTTCGCCGCAGTGATCGCCGCCCGGGCACGCAGTCGCGCATATCGCGATCAGGGATTACCAGGCGCCCGGTGATCGGCGGCATCGTCGAAGTGGCAGCGAACTCGGTAAGGCTTTTTCGATCGCCCGATCTCTGGCACTCCCCCGCGCCGGGGCGGGCAAATTCAGCAGCGCTCGAACAGGGCGCCGAAGCCGCCGACGCGATCGCCGATCCCGCTCTCGCGCAAGGAATGCCAGGCCGCCGCCTGGTTGCTCGTCACCACCGGCCGGCCGAGCGCGCGCTCGAGCGGGGCGATGATCTCGACGACGCGGATTTGCGCGCAGCTCAGGAAATAGGCGTCGGCATCCTCGCGCCGGCGCGCCAGGACCTTGTCGTACCAGGCCTGCGGCTCGATCGCGCGGAAATCCTTGGCATAGGTGAGGCCGGCCGCATGGTCGCTCGCCACCTCGATGCCGAAATGCCGCAGATAAGCGACCTCGCGCCGGTTCACCGCATCGACATAGGGCGTGACCATGACCACCCTCCGGGCGCCGAGGGCGTTGAGCGCCGCCGTCACCGCCTCCGACGTCACCGCGACCGGACGCCCGGTCGCCGCCACGATCCGGGCGCGGACGCGGTCGGCCATGCCGGGATCGTGCGTCGTCACTGCGGTGCAGTGAAAGAGGATGCGGTCGACGCCGGCATCGGCCAGCAGCGCCGCGCCCTCCTCGATCCGGTCAGTGAAGCTCAGAAGCTGCTCGGGCGTATCCTCGATCATCTTGAGGCGCGTGGTGTGGAGCGTGACGCCCGGCGGAAGCATGGCCTCGATCTGCGGCTCGGCCTCGGAATTGACCGACGGAACGATCATGCCGAGCCGCAGCCGCGACCCGAAGCGCACCCCGGCCGTGCCCAGGTCACCGCGCGTCCCGATCGTCGCCATCGCCTGCCTCGCCGCGGCCGCGACTATACCACTTGGCGGCAGATTGCGCGCGGACGAGCTATAGTGGCCATGGTACGAGGGGGACAGTGCCGATGCCGCGACGCCTGCGACTGATTGGACGCTACGGCAACGGCGCCCTCGCCCTCCTCAACGCGCTGTTCGCGCCGGTGAGCATTGCCCAGGGGCAGCCCATTGTCGGGCTCGGCTTCCTCGCGGTGCTGGCGCTCGCCTGCTTCAACATCTATCTCGTGGAGAAGGCGGCCTGGGCGACCTCCGAGGAGGAATGGCTGGCGGGCGAGGTCCGCAAGGCCGAGCTGCGGCACAAGCTCGAACTGCTCAATGAAGCCGAGACGGCGGCGCACGAGATCCCCAAGACCTGACTCCTCGCCCGAGGCTGCTGGCGGGCGCTGCGCCGCGGCCGGTATAGTGAAGCCCATGCCGCATCCTTGGGTCCGCGCGGGATGAAGCCCGTCGATTTCGACTATGAGCGCCCGGTCTCGGTGGACGCGCTGTGCCGTCGCCTTGCCGAGGCGCGGGAAGACGCCAAGATCATCGCCGGCGGCCAGACGCTGGTGCCGCTCCTGGCGATGCGCCTCGCGCGGCCCGCGCTACTCCTCGACATCAACCGCATCGCCGCGCTCGACGGGATCGCGGCCGGAGACGGGTTCGTCGCCATCCGCGCCTGCACCCGCCAGGCCGCGGCGCTGGCGCACGAGACGGTGCGCTCGCGCGCGAAGCTCCTGGCGAAGGCGCTCAAGCATGTCGGCCACGGCCAGACAAGGAACCGCGGCACCATCGGCGGCAGCATCGCCAATGCCGATCCCGCGGCGGAGATCGGGCTGGCCGCGCTCGCGCTCGATGCCGCGCTCGGCGTCCGCTCGGTCCGGGGTGAGCGAACGATCGCGATCCGCGACTTCTTTCGCGGCGCCATGGAGACCGCGCTCGCGCCTGATGAATGCCTGGTCGAGATGCGCCTGCCGGTATGGCGCGACAATGCCGTCGGTACGGGCTTCCACGAGATGAGCGTGCGACACAGCGATTTCGCCCTTGCCGCGGCCGCGGTGCAGTTGGCGCTCGACGCGGGCGGCGTATGCCGGCGGATCGCGATTTCGATCGGCGGCGCCGCCGCGACGCCGCTCAGGATGGCAGAGGCCGAGAAGCGCCTCGTCGGCACGCGGCTCGAGGAGCGCGACATAGCGGACGCCGGCGCACTGGTGCGCGACGCGATCGCGCCGCTGCCCGATCCCCACGCCTCGGCGCTCTATCGCCGCCGCGTCGCGGCATCGCTGGCCGAGCGCGCGATCGCCGAGGCGCGCGACGAGGCAAGAGCGGCCTGACATGTCGCAGCACGACCTCGTCTGCACCGTCAATGGAAAGCGCCGCTCGGCCCGCGTCGCGGCGCGCACCACGCTCGTGGATTTCCTGCGCGACGAGCTGCGCCTCACCGGGACCCATGTCGGCTGCGAGCACGGCGTGTGCGGCGCGTGCTCGGTGCTGCTCGACGGCGCGCCGGTGCGTGCATGCCTCCTGCTCGCGGTCCAGGCCGACGGCGCCGACATCGTCACGGTCGAGGGGCTGGCGCCCGACGCCGAGGGCTTGAGCGTGCTGCAGGACTCGTTCTGGGAGCTCCACGCGCTGCAATGCGGCTATTGCACGCCGGGCATGCTGATCGCGGCGCAGGCGCTGCTGAATGCTAATCGCGCGCCCACCGAGCACGACATCCGCGATGCGATCGGCGGCAATCTCTGCCGCTGCACCGGCTACAAGCAGATCGTCGACGCGATCGCGCTCGCGGCCGAGCGGCTGCGCGGCGCGAACCTGCCCCAGCGGGGAAGCGATGCCGGCTGAGGCGCGCGCCTTCCGATATATCGGCAAGAAGCGCCGGCCGCGGGAGGACCGACGCTTTCTCGCGGGCACGGGGCGCTTCGTCGCCGACCTGGCGTTCGACAGCATGGCGCATGTGGCGCTGGTCGCGAGTCCCTATCCCAATGCCCGCATCGTCCGCATCGACGCCGGCAAGGCCCTGGCGCTGCCGGGCGTGCACGCGGTCGTGACCGGGGATGAGCTGGCGCGCGCCACCGAGCCGCTGATGAGCGGTCTCGATCTGCCCAAGGTAGTGCGCTATCCGCTCGCGGTCGAGCGCGCGCGCTATGTCGGCGAGTGGGTGGTCGCGGTCGCGGCGGACTCGCGCGCGCTGGCCGAGGACGCGGCCGAGCTGGTCGAGGTCGAATACGAGGCGCTGCCGCACGTGATCGACCCCGAGGCGGCGCTCCTCCCCGATGCACCTTTGGTCCATCCCGCGCACGGCTCCAATCTGCTCTATCGGCGTACATTCGTCTGGGGGCCGGTCGAGGCGGATTTCGCCGCTTGCCCCCATCGCGTCACCTATCGCGCACGTTGGCACCGTAGCGCGACGGTGCCGGTCGAGACGTTCGGCGTGGTGGCGCGGTGGGACGCGGCTTCGCGGCTTCTCGACGTCTGGGCCTCGATCCAGATGCCGAAATATGCCGACCAGCTCGCGCGCGCCCTGCGGCTGCCGGGCAACGCTGTGCGAACGCATTTCGATGTCGATGTCGGCGGCTCCTTTGGCGGCAAGCGCGGCCTCAAGCACAGCGTGCTGGCGGGATATCTCGCCCGGCGCCTGGGCACGCCGGTGCGCCTCGTCGAGGACCGGCTCGAGAATCTACGCGGCGGCGACGCGCACGGGCCGGACCGCATCTTCGACGTGGCGCTCGCCTTCGATGGCGACGGCGTCGTCAAATCCATGAGGATGTGCGCGCTAGACGATGTCGGCGCCCATGCCGGCCGCGCCCCGTTCCAGCTCGGCAAGCCGGTGAGCGCGATCGTCGGCCCCTATCGCATCGCCAGCGTCGAGTACGAGCCGATCAGCGTCGTCACCAACAAGACGCCCGAGGAGGCGGTGCGCGGCTTCGGCCAGGCGCCCACCAATTTCGCGATCGAGACCGGCATGGACCTGGTGGCGCGGCAGCTCGGCATCGACCGCATCGAGCTGCGCCGGCGCAACCTCATCCGCCGCGATCAGTTTCCCTACCAGATCCCGAGCGGCAGCACCTATGACAGCGGCGACTACCACGCGGTGCTGGACAAGGCGCTCGCCGAAGCCGATTACCCGGCGCTGGTGCGGCGGCGAGACGCGGCGCGCGCAAAGGGCGGGCTCGCCGGCATCGGCATCGCCTGCTGCCTCGAGCCCAGCGGCGGCAATTCCGCTTTCGAGCCGCTGCTCAATCCCAAGAACGAGACCACCACGTGGATGGAAAGCTGCCAGGTGAAGATCGACGGCTCCGGCGCCATTGTCGCGTCGATGGGCACCTCGAGCGCGGGCCAGGGGCACGAGACCCTGCTCTCAACTATCGTCGGCGAGACGCTCGAGCGCGATCCCGAGACTGTGCGGGTAGTGCGGATGGACTCGCTCGCGGCGCTCCCCAGCAACAGCCCGGTCGGGAGCCGCATGGCGATCATGCTCGGCGCGGCAGCGTCGGACGCGGCACAGAAGCTCAAGCGGCAGATGCTGGCCATCGCCGCGCACCATTTCGGCGTCGCGGCGGAGGCGCTCGCCTATCGCGGCGGCGACATCGAGGCGGCGGGCGAGCCGGCGCGGCGCCTAACCTGGGACCAGCTCGTCGACATCGCGCACCGCAAGTTCCATCTCCTGCCGCCGGGAATGGAGCCCGGGCTCCAGGCGCTGGCCGTCGCCGAAGTGCCGACCGGCGGCGCCCTGCCGACACCGGACGGACGGGTGCAGATCTATCCCTGCTATGCCTTCGAGGCGCATGTCGTTTATGCCGAGCTCGACAGAATCACCGGCCAGACCCGGCTCCTGCGCTATGTCTGCGGCCACGATTGCGGCGTGATGATCAATCCCGACATCGTCCACGGCATGACGTATGGCGGCATCGCCCACGGCATCGGCGCGGCGCTCTACGAGCGCTTCGCGTATGACGCCAACGGACAGCTGGTCAGCGGCTCGTTCATGGATTACCTGCTGCCCTCCTCGCACGAGGTGCCGGACATCACCATCGTCGATCACTGCACTCCCTCGCCGCTGACGCGCTTCGGCCAGAAGGGGTCGGGCGAAGCGGGCTATCTCGGCGCTCCGGCCGCGGTCGCGAGCGCCGTCAACGACGCGCTAGCGCCGCTCGGCCTTCACGTCGCGACGCTGCCGATGACGCCCGCTTCGCTCGGCGAGGTGCTGGCGCGGGCCGATGAGGGAGAGAAAAAATGATCATCGACACTCATGCCCATTTCGTGCCGGCCGCCTTTCTCGAAACCTTGCGCAGCGAGCGCCGGCTCTTCCCGTCGGTGAAGATCACGGCCGAGGGGCCTGCGACGCGCATGGCGTTCGCCGGGGCGGCGCCGACGCGGCCCGTGGCGCCGCGCCTCAGCGACATGAAGGAGCGTAAGGACTGGCTCGGCGCGCAAGGCATCGATTGCCAGGTCGCGGGCGGATGGCTCGATATTTTCGGCTACGAGTTGCCGCCCGAGGAGGGCGCCGACTGGGCGCGCTTCATGAACGAGGCGATGCTGGCGGGCGCGCACGACCTGCCGTCCTTGAAGCCGCTGGCGACGGTGCCATTGCAGAGCGGCGCCCTCGCCGCCAAGGTGCTCGACGAGGCGCTCGGCGCCGGCTTTCACGGCGTGATGATCGGGACCCAGCCCAAGGGCACGCGCGGCGCGCTCGACGATCCCGACCTCGATCCCTTCTGGGAAGCGGCGTCGGGGCGGGAGGCGACGGTGTTCGTCCACCCGATGTTCGCGTGCGGCGACGACCGGCTCAACGGCTTCGACCTCATCAACGCCGTCGGCCGCGCGACCGACACTATCACGGCGATGGCGCGGCTCCTCTATTCGGGCCATCTCCAACGCCATCCGGGCATGACCTTGATCATCTCCCACGGCGGCGGCGGCCTGCCCTATCTGCTGGGGCGGCTCCAGCGCAACAACGCCATCCATCCCAAGGAATATGCCGACGCGCTCGATGGGTTCCGCCGGCTCTATTTCGACACCGTGCTGTTCGACCCGCGCGCGCTGCGCTTCCTGTGCGATTGCGCCGGCGCGGAGAAGGTGGTGCTCGGCTCCGACCATCCTTTCCCGATCGGCGACGATGCGCCGGTGAAGGTGGTCGATGCGACGCCGCTCACGGCATCCGAGCGCCGCATGATCCTCGGCGACACCGCGGCGCGGCTGTTCAAGCTCGGCGCAGAGCCAACATGAGGCTTTCCCGCATTACAGCCTGCGCCGCCTCGCTCGCGCTGGCGGCGACGGCGGCACGCGCGGCCGATCCGCCGCTTCGCCCCTTCACCATCGGCATCGGCGGCATGGCGCAGATCGGCTATGTCACGGGCACGCTCGCGGACCGCATCGGCTACTATCGCCAAGAGGGGCTGGAGGTCACGCTCGACAATTTCCAGGGCGGCACGAAATCGGTCGAGGCGCTGGTCGGCGGCAGCGTCGACGCGATGATCGGCGCCTATGACAACGCGGTGATCTTGCAGACCAAGGGCGTCTATCTCACCACCGTCTTCACCTTCGTGCATCATTACGGCTATGTCTTCGGCATGAAGCCCGAGCGCGCCTCCCAGTACCATTCGCCGAAGGACCTGAAGGGTCTCAAGATCGGCGTCACCGCTCCGGGCTCGTCGACCGAGAGCCTGGTACGGATCCTGCTCGGCAAGGCCGGCCTCACCTTCGACGACATCGCCTCGATCGGCGTCGGCACCGGCCAGAGCGCGATCGCCGCCCTGCTCACGGACCGCATCGACGGGCTGGTGACCGGCGACCCGGAAGCGACGCGCATGGCAATGATGCACGAATTCGCGCCGCTGGTGGACACGCGGACCAAGGACGGGATGGACTACGCCTATGGCGGCGAGGCCGCGGGCGCCGGCTCGCTGGTGCTGGAATCCTATGCCAAGGCGCATCCGGATATGGTGCAGGCCTACGTCAACGCGCTCTATCGCGCGCATCGCTGGCTGCTCGCCGCGAGCCCCGACGAGATCGCCGCGACTGTGCCGCAGAGCTATTGGGGCGGCGACGAGGCGCTCTACAAGGCGGCGCTCAAGACCAACCACGATTCCTTCACGCCCGACGGCCGCACCACGGCGCAGAAGGCGAAGGTCACCTACGAGTCCATGGTTCACGCCGGCCGGGTGCCCGAGAGCCTCAAGATCGAGTTCGCGCGCACCTACGACGACAGCTTCGTCGACCGCGCAATCGCGTCGTCGCCCCATTAGCCACGGAGGGATCGATGCCCAGCGCCCCGCTTTGGATCACCGAGGCCGATGTCACCTCGGTGATGAAGCTGCCCGAAGCGGTCGAGGCGCTCGAGCGCACGCTCGCGCTCGAGGCCAAGGGCCAAGCCCAGAACATGCCGAAGACGGTTCTCATGGTCGGGCCCAACGACGCGATGCATGCGCTCGGCGCATCGGTCGCGGGCGCCGGCCTGTGCGGCACCAAGACTTGGGTCAATGTCGCCGGCAGGTCGCAGACCGTGCTGGTTCTGTTCGCGCTCGAGGATGGCGCGCTCCGCGCCGTGATCGAGGCGACGGCCCTGGGCCAGACGCGCACTGCCGCGATGACGGGGGTCGGTACCAAGCGCCTCGCCGCGCCCGAGGCCGACGAGCTGGCGCTCATAGGCTCGGGGAAGCAGGCCCTGCCCCAGGTCGCCGCCGTCGCGGCAGTGCGCAAGCTGAAGCGGGTGCGCGTCTTCAGCCGCCGCACCGAGGCGCGCGAGGCGTTCGCCGATGCGGTGCGGCAGGAGCTGGGCCTTACGGTCGTGGCCGCCGCGAGCCTCGAGGACGCGGTGCGCGATGCGCCGATCGTGACGCTCATCACCAACGCGACCGAGCCTTTCTTCACCTCGGCGATGGCGGCGCGCGGCAGTCACGTCAACGCCATGGGCGCGATCGTTCCGGCGCGCGGCGAATTCACCCAGGACATCTTCCCGCGTTGCGGCCTGATCGCGGTCGATACCGTCGTCGGCGTCAGAGAGCTTTCGTCCGAATTCCGCCGCCGCTTCGGCGAGGACGAGGCGGCCTGGCATGCGGTGCGGCCCATTTCGGAGCTGGTGGTGGCGAATGGGGCCCGGCCGGCGGGGTGCGATCTCACGCTCTTCAAGGCGATGGGGATGGGGCTGTCGGACCTTGCGCTGGCGGCCGAGATCCTGGCGCGGGTGGAAAAGCGCGGCGGCGCGCACCTTCTCCCGGATCGCGTCCGGATTCCGCCGGTTTTGCGCTGAGTCGGGTAAAACCGTCATTGACAGGGTTGCCGCGCTAAAGGCACCGTGACCCCTGCCGGCAGGAACAGGAGCCGCCCCATGGCCAAGCTGCGTCACATCGCCCTTTCGGTCCCGGACTGCGCCAAGGCGCGCAAGTTCTTCGAGGACGCCTTTGACATGAAGATGGTGGGCGAGATCGGACAGCGCGTCGTCTACATGTCGGATGGCACGGTCAATGTCGCGCTCATCAACCGCGGCGGGCGGCCGCTTGGCTGGGACAAGGAGGAATTGTTCTTCGGCTTCGAGCATTTCGGCATGTGGGTCGACGACATCGACGAAGCCAAGCGCAAGGTCGAGGCCGCCGGCGCCAAATACGTGATGGGCAACGACAACCCCGACCCCAACGTGTTCTACGAGATCAAGTATCGCGATACGCTCGGCAACATGTTCGACATCACCGCCAACGGCTGGGTCGGCGCGGTGAAGGACGTGGTGCCGGCAAAGGACGAAGAAACGCAACCGAAGGCTGCCGCCGCCGAATAGGGGCGCCGCGCCGCGCGATGAGACGGCCGCCCTGGATGCGGCCGCCATCCGTGCCAGGGGAGGAGATTATGTCGAGGGCCGGTCTTACGGTCGTCGTGGCGGCTTCGGTGGCGTTTGCCGCGGGATTGGCGCGCGCCGACGATCCGCTCCGGATCGGCTTCGTCGCGACCTTGTCCTCGCCGACCTCGACCGCGGGTCCCGACATGCTCGATTCGTTCAAGCTCGGGCTTTCGGAGCTCGGCGGCAAGCTCGGCGGGAGAGCGGTCGATCTCAAGGTCAGCGACGACGAGATGAAGCCCGATGTCGGCGTCCAGAAAGTGCGCAAGATGCTGGACGAGGACAAGGTCCAGCTCTTCACCGGCATGGTGCTGTCGAACGTCGCACTGGCCGAGGCGCGCACGGTCCTGCCGCGCAAGACCTTCATGCTCAGCCTCAATGCCGGCCCCTCGCCCTTGGCCGGGCCGGAATGCAGCCCCTATTTCTTTTCCGCCGCCTACCAGTCTGACACCATCGCCGAAGGCATGTCGATCTACCTGCAGCAGAAGGGCGTGAAGAGCGTGTCGCTGATGGCGCCCAATTACACGGCGGGGCGCGACCTGCTGACCGGCTTCAAGCGCTATTTCAAGAACACGATCGCGAGCGAGACATATACGCCGCTCGACCAGTTCGATTTCGTCGCCGAGCTCGCCGAGATCCGCAGCGCCAACCCGGCCGCGACCTTCTTCTTCTACACGTCGGGCGCGCCGGCCATCAATTTCGTCAAACAATATGCCGAGACGGGCCTCAAGGGGAAGATCCCGCTCTACGGCGTCGCCTTCTCGCTCGATGAGCAGACGCTGCCCGGCATGGGCGAGGCGGCGGTGGGCGTCCATGATTCGACCTTCTGGACCGCCGACATGGACAATGCCGCGAACCACGCCTTCGTCGCGCATTTCGAGGCCGCATATCACCGCCGGCCCTCGATCTTCGCGGCGATCTCCTATGACGGCGTGCGTCTGCTCGACGCGGCGCTCAAGGCGGTCGGCGGGAGGATCGAGAACGCGGACGCGTTCCGCGCCGCGCTCGAGACCGCCAAGATCGCTTCGGTGCGCGGCCGGTTCCGCTTCAACAGCAACCATTTCCCGATTCAGGACATCCATCTCGCCGAGGTCGTGCGCGACGCCTCGGGCGCGCTCACCAATTCCTATCGCGAGCGCATCGTCCAGGACCACGCCGACTCCTATGTCGGCCAGTGCAAAATGCCATGAATTCGGGAGGCGGCCGCAGCGGCGCGGCGATCACGATCGAAGGGGTGACGCAAGTCTTCGGCCCCGAGGGCGATCCGCGCCGCGTCGTAGCGTTGGAAAAAGCGTCGCTCACCGTCGCGCGCGGCGAGCTCATGTGCCTCATCGGGCCGAGCGGATGCGGCAAGAGCACGCTGCTCAATCTCATCGGCGGGCTTGCCTCGCCAACCGCGGGCGAGATCGCGATCGACGGCGAGATCGTGCGTGGCCCCTCGCCGAAGAAAGTGGCCTATGTGTTCCAGGAGAGCGCGCTCTTCCCGTGGCGCACCGTCATCGACAACGTGAAGCTCGGCCTCGCCTTCCAGGGGGCGCCCAAGGCCGAGCGCGATGAGCGCGCCAACGCAGCGCTTGCGGCGGTGGGCCTCGGCGACTTCGCGCAGCATTATCCGGGCCAGCTCTCGGGCGGGATGAAGCAGCGCGCGCAGCTCGCCCGCGCGCTGGGGCTCAAGACCGATTTCCTGCTGATGGACGAGCCCTTCGCCGCGCTCGACGAGCAGACGCGCATGGTGCTGGGCGAGGATCTGTCGGAGCTCCTGGCGCGTACCGGCAAGACCATCGTCTTTGTCACCCACAGCCTGGTCGAAGCCGTCTTCCTCGCCGACCGGGTCGCCGTCTTCACCGCGCGCCCCGGCCGCATCAAGGAAGTGATCGCGGTCGAGGAGGGCCACCCGCGCAGCCGCAGCTTCATGACTTCGGACAAGCTCGCCCGGCTGCGCAACCAGCTCTACGAGCTGCTGCACGACGAGATCCGCAAGACCATGGTCGAGACACGGCCATGAGCGGCGGGCGCTGGATCTATCGCCTCGTGCAACTCGCATTTCTCGCGGCGGTGCTGGGCGCGTGGCAGTATTCGAGCAGCGAAGGGCTGGTGAGCCCGATCCTGCTGCCATCTTTCACCGCGTCGGTGCACGAATTCGTCAAGGTTCTGTCCACGGGCGCGTTCTGGCCCGATTTGCGCGTGACCCTCTACGAGCTGATCGTCGCCTTCCTCATCGCCGCGTCGGCGGGCTGCACCATCGGCTATCTCGTCAGCCGCACGGGCTATTCGATCCGCGTGTTCGATCCGCTGTTCGCCGGAATCTATTCGATCCCGACCATCCTGCTGTTCCCGCTTTACGTGCTGTTCTTCGGCCTCGGCGCGGGATCGAAGATCGCGATTGGCGCGACCATCGCGTTCTTCCCGGTCGTGCTCAACACCATCGCCGGGTTCGGCTTCGTCGACAAGACCTATGTCACGGCGGCGCGCTCGATGGGCGCGTCGGGGGTGCAGATGTTCTGGTCGGTGCTGATGCCGGCGGCGTTTCCGGTGATGCTGACTGGCTTGCGCATGGGCTTCATCATCGCCTTCCTCGCGATCCTCGGATCAGAGACGATCGCCTCGCTTTCGGGCCTTGGCCATCGCATCGTGACCTATGCCGAGAGCATGGACCCCGCCAAGATGTTCGCCTACATATTCTTCGCCATCCTGATCGCGCTGCTCCTCAACACCTCCGTCTCGATGATCGAGGCGCGCGTGAGGAGGGGCCACGGATGAGTAGCGTGCGCCTGGGACCCGGCGCCGCGCGCCTTCTCGTGATCGTGGCGCTGGTGATCGTCTGGGAAGTCGGCGTGCGCGTCGACGGCGACCCGCTGTTCATGAGCCCGCCATCGAGCGTCGTCGTATCGCTCCTTGGTTTCGTCACCAACCTGCCGGTCCTCGGCGCGCTGCGGACGACCTTGTGGGAGCTGGTCGCGGCGTTCCTCATCGCCGTTGCGATCGGCCTGCCATTGGGCCTCATCATCGGGTTGCAGCGCTTCGCCTACCGCTCGTTCCATCCGATCGTGCTACTGCTCTATGCGATCCCGCAGGCGACGATTCTGCCGCTGGTGGTACTCATGTTCGGTATCGGACCGGCGTCGAAGATCGCGTTCGGCGCGACCCACGCCGTCTTTCCGATCGTCGTGACGATCGTGGCGGGCGTGCAGGGCGTCAAACCCACGCTGGTGACCTGCGCCCGTTCGATGGGCGCGAGCCGCGCCCAGATTCTCGCCAACGTCGTGCTGCCGCACATGGTGCCGAGCTTCTTCACCGGCATGCGCCTCGCCATGACGTCCGACCTTATCGGCGTGTTGCTCGCCGAGCTTTACGTCTCGCAGGCGGGCGTGGGCCATTTCACGCGGCTCTTCACCGAAAGCTTCGAGCCGAGCAAGCTGTTCGCGCTGATCGCGTGCCTCGCGGCGATCGCCGTCCTCCTCAACGAGCTGTGCCGCCGCGCCGAGCGCCGCATGAGCCGGTGGCACGATTGAAGCGCGCGCGCCATCCGTGCTAGGAAGCCGCCGCCCTGTTCGGAGGCGGCCATGCCGATCGGCGATTTCAAGCTGACGACCGCAGACATCGGATGGCGCGGCAACGATCTAAGCCGCCCCGAATGCGTCATCGCGATGCGCGACGGCACGCTCCTGTGCTCCGACGATCGCGGCGGTGTCACCCGCATCGAGCCGGACGGGCGCCAGCGCACGATCGGCGCGATCTCCGGCCTCCCCAATGGGTTCGCGCTCGAGCGCGGCGGCAGCGTGCTCGCCGCCAATATCGAGGACGGCAAGGTCTATCGCATCTTCCCCGACGGGCGGCACGAGGTTGCGCTCGAGAGCTTCGCCGGCCGCCCGCTCGGCGCGCCGAATTTCGTCTATCGCGACGGCGAGCGCATGTGGATCACGGTCTCCACCCGCAGCGAGAATCGGCGCGAGGCGATGGAGCGCATGATCCCCGACGGCTATATCCTGGTGCTGGAGAATGGCACGGCGCGGCTCGCGGCCGAGGGGTTCTGCTTCACCAACGAGGTCCGGATCGACCACGCGCGCCGTCATCTCTATGTCGCCGAAACCGGCAAAGGCCGCGTCGTGCGCCTGGCGCTGCGCCCGGGCAGCACGCTCGGACAACCCGAGACGTTCGGGCCGGAGACGCTTTTTCCCGGCGCCCGGGTCGACGGCCTCGCCTTCGACGCCGAGGGCAATCTGTGGGTGACGGAGATCACACGCAACGGGCTCTTCGTCCTCGCGCCCAATGGTGCCTGTCGCCAAGTGTTCGAGGACCCGACCGGCGCAACAGTGAATTTCCCTGCAAGCGTCGTCTTCGCCGGACCCGATTTGAAGACCGTCTATATCGGCTCGATCCGGATGAAGCGCCTGGCGAGTTTCCGCTCGCCGGTGGCCGGCGAGCCGCTCGCGCACTGGCAGGATTAGCGCCATGGAACTAGGCGACGCGAGCGCGCTCGAGCGCGAACTCAACAGCGGACGCTTCGTCGTCACCGCCGAGCTGGCGCCGCCGGTCGCCAGCGATCCCGCCGCCTTCATCGCCCGCGCCGCCACGCTCAAAGGCGTCGCCACCGCAGTCAACGTTACCGACGGCGCCGGCGCCAAGGCGCATCTCTCCAGCATCGCGGCGGCCTATTTCCTGCTCGCCAGCGGCGTCGAGCCGGTGCTGCAGATGACCTGCCGTGACCGCAACCGCATCGCGCTGCAGAGCGATCTGATCGGCGCGCTCGCGCTCGGCATCCGCAATGTTCTGGTCCTCACCGGCGACGACCCCAAGCTCGGCGACCAGCCCGAGACCAAGCCAGTGTTCGATCTCGACAGCCGCGGCCTCCTGGAAATGGCGAACCGGGTGCGGCGCGAGCACAAGCTGCCGCCGGGCACGGAGATCAAGGGGCCGGCGCATCTGCTGCTGGGCGCGGCCGATCTGCCGATCGATCCGCCGTCGGGCTGGACGCCGAAATCGCTGATCGCCAAGGTCGAGGCCGGTGCCGATTTCGTGCAGACCCAGTTCTGCATGGATGTCGCGGTGGTCCGCCGCTATGCCGCGCGGCTCGTGGAGCTGGGCATCGCGCCGCGGCTCAAGGTGCTGATCGGCGTGGCGCCGGTGCCGTCGGCGCGCTCGGCGCGGTGGATGCGCGAGAAGCTGTTCGGCACCATCATTCCCGATGCGATGGTCGACCGGCTGGAAAAGGCCGCCGACGCACGGCGCGAGGGCATCCGCATCTGCGCCGAGCTCATGCAGCAGTTCGCCGAGATTCCCGGCATCGCCGGCGCGCACGTGATGGCGCCGCAGAACCCGTCCTCGATCCCGGCTGCGATCGCGGAATCGGGCGTGGTGGGACGGCCGCGGGCCTGAGCTCAGCGGTATTGCGTCGTCTTGGCCTGGCCGAGCGCGGTGATGAAGACGTGCTCGTTGGGCGCTTCCTTGCCGTTGACTCGGTCGAGGCACCAGTCGGCCAGCATGGTGAACCAGTTCTCGCCGAGCTGCGCCGCGCCGCCGCCGCCGATCGAGTGGCGCTCGCCCTCGTAGACGACGAAGGTCTTCGGCGCCTTGATTTTGTCCATGAGCGCGTGCGAGAACTCGATCGGGCTCAGCTCGTCGTCGTCGCCGGCCTGGATCAGCACCGGGCACTTGATCTTGCCCGCCTGCGGCAGGAGCGTGAACTTGCGCATGAAGGCGTCGAACTTGCGCTCATCCTCGAAGCCCGCCATGTACATGAAGCGCATCTTGAAGGATGGCGACGCCATGTCCATGATCGCGTGCGCGCCGGGCTGGTGGCACACCATGCTCACCGCCACGCCCTTGAGCCGGTCGCCGAGCGCGGCCGCGATTTGCAGCCCGAAATAGCTGCCGAAGCTCACGCCCGTCGCGACCATGCGCTCGCTGTCGATGTGCGGATGCTTGGCAAGACGCTGATAGACGGCACGGGCCGCGTCCATGTGATTGGTCGGCGTGACGAAGATCTCGCTGATGGTGCATTCGCCCTGGCCCGGCCCGTCATAGATGAAGTTGGCGAAGCCGCGCTCGAGGAACTTGTCGCCGTGCATGGCGCACAGGATTTCCTTGGAGCCGTCCATGCCGTCGACCGAGACGACGCAGGGGAAGCGCTCGCCCGGCTTGGGCGCGCGCGGCAGGTGGAGATAGCCCGGCAGCGACCGCCCCTTGCCGAACGGGACCTCGATGCGCTCGACCGGGTGAGAGGCGTATTTCGCGTACTTGTCGTAGCAGGCGACGGTGCGCGCGTTGTAGTGGATCGACTTCTCGTTGTTCTCGAAGATCGGCCAGCGCGCCGCCGACCACAGCAGCGAGGCGATGAAATAGCTCTCGCCCGCGGAGAGAAGCCGCCCTTGGCCTTCGAACTGCTCGGCGCGCATCTCGCGCCGGCGCGCGGCGGCGGCAAGCTCGCGATGCATGTCAGCGAACTTCCTGACGCGCGCGCCGACACCGCGAAAATCGCCCATTGCGTCCGGCCCGCACGGATAGAGCGTGTAGGCGAGCCGCGGCTGATCCCATTCCATGCCGATCGCCTGGATCACCGAATCGATGACCCAGCGCTGATCGTTCCAGCGTTTCACGCGCTCTTCGGTCTTGGCGCGCATCATGGTGATTCTCCGTGTCACAGGCGCGTTGAAAGCCAGATGGCGAGCTTCGATCCCGCCTTGATCGCGGCCGTGAGCAGCTCGTAGGCCGGCGCCTCCTCGGCGCCGGCACGGAGCGCCGTGTCGCGATGCTCGATCTCGTTGGCGCGGAACTCCTCAAGCGATGCGGCAAGCGCGGGCTCCGCATCGCCGAGGCGCTCGATCTGGTCGCGGTAATGGCCGTCGATCACATCCTCGACCGCGGCGGTGCAGGCCATGGCCGCGCGCTCGCCCATGAGCGCGGCAGCCGCGCCCAGGGCCCAGCCCGCGACATGCCATAGCGGCGACAGCGCCGTCGGCCGCACGCGACGCTCGATGAGCAGCGCGTCGAAGGCGTCGAGATGGCGCTTTTCCTGCTCTTCCATGCGGCGGATGACGGGCGCGGCCGGCGAGCGGCCGAGCACCGCGAGCTGTCCCGCATAGATGCGCGCGGCGCCCATTTCGCCGGCATGGTCGACGCGAATGATGCGCGCCACGATCTCGGCGGGCGCGGGATCGCCGGGGAGACGTTGGAGTGCGCTCATAGACGAGGCTCCTTCAGGGCGAGCCCGAGCGCTACACACGACAGCGCCGCAAGCACCGACGAGGCCACGAGATTCCACGCCGCCAGCGTGACCCCGACGAGCGCCCATTGCGGCTGGTCGCACTGCACCGGCTGCTGGTGCAAAAGCTGCGCCCTCAAGTCGTCGATCGAGCCCGCGGCCGCGCCCGAGCCGGTGCAGGCGGTGGGTCCGGCGAACCAATGCTGCTCCACCCCGACATGATAGAAGGCAAGCGCCGTGCTGGCGATGAAGACGAGCGTAAGAAGTGCGCCGCCGGTGACGCGCCATCGCCCCGCGGCGAGAAGGACTGCCGCCGCGACAATGGCGATGTAATAGGGCCAGCGCTCGTAGAGGCAAAGCTCGCACGGCGCCAATCCGCCGACATATTGGAACAGCAGCGCCCCGCCGACGACGGCGATGCTTGCTGCAAGCACGGCGAGGATGGCGCGGCGGAAGGTGAGCGTGATCAGCATCGCCGCGTCTAGTCCTTCGCCGACACGCGATGCTTCAGGTGCGCCCACACGAACCACGCGAGCGCGACCAAGATGGCGGCGACGATCACCGCGTCGAATCGGTGCATCACTTCCTTGAAGCGGGGATCGGCGTTCCAGCGGTCGCCCAGCTTCACGCCCACGTAGGCGAGCCCGAAGCACCACGGCCACGATCCGATGAAGGTATAGACCTGAAACCGCACCTGCGGCATGCGCGCAATGCCGGCCGGCAGCGCGATGAAGGTGCGGATCACCGGGAGCAGGCGGCCGATCAGCACCGCCATGCCGCCGAAACGGGCGAAGAAGCGGTCGGTGACGGCGAGTTCTCGCCGCCCGATCAGGACCCAACTGCCCCAGCGCTCAACCAGCGGGCGCCCGCCATAGGAGCCGATCGCATAGGCGACGGTCGAGCCGAGATTGCAGCCAACCGCGCCCGCCGTCGCGACCAAGATCAGATCGAACCGCCCGGTCGAGACGAGATAGCCCGAGAACGGCATGATGATCTCGGACGGCAGCGGAATGCAGGCCGATTCGATCGCCATCAGCATGACGATGCCGGTATAGCCCGCGGACGAAATGGTCGCGATGACAAAGGCGGCGAGCGGTGCGATGATGCGGTCGAGCAATGCCCTCGCCCCGCGCTAGCGCGGCCTCGCCCCGATGATGCTGATCGCGCGCAGCGTCATCACGAGCTCGCCGTTCTGGTTGAAGAGCTCGCCGAGCGTCTTCATGGTGCCACGCCGCGCGCCGCTTTTGGAGGCTTGCGCTTCGAGCACGGTGAGACGCCCGCTGAGGCGGTCGCCCGGGCGCACCGGCTTCAGCCACCGGATCTCGTCGACGCCGGGGGACGCGATGCTCTCGACCCCTTTCAAATGCGCGTCGACCAGAAGCCGCATGAACATCGACGCGGTGTGCCAGCCGCTCGCCACCAGGCCGCCCCAAATGGAGCGTCCGGCCGCGACCGGATCGGTATGGAAATATTGCGGATCGTACGCGCTGGCGAAGGCGACGATCTCGTCCTCGGTGACGATGCGGCTGCCCAGCTCGACGACCTGGCCGACGTGGAAATCCTCGAAATACTTGAGCGCCATCGCCGCATCGCGCCTCCTCGCCGCGCGCCGCGATAACAGCGGAAACCGCCATCGCCCGCAAGCGGATTGCGCCTCATCCCGGCGCGCCCTAATGTGCCGCGCCATCGCTCTAAGAGCCCCTGTGGCGGAATGGTAGACGCGGCAGACTCAAAATCTGTTGTTCGCAAGGACGTGGGGGTTCAAGTCCCTCCAGGGGCACCATCGGCACCGCGAAAGACGTCTTGATCCCGCGTCACCGCTGCGACGCGCGCTTCTCGCCGGTATAGGAGATGCGCCACACCGTGCCCGAGCCGTCGTCGCTCACCAGGAGCGACCCGTCCTGCGTCACGACCACGCCCACCGGTCGGCCCCACACCGCGCCGTCTTGCGTGACAAAACCGGTCATGAAATCCTGATAGGCGCCCGTCGGCTTGCCATTCTCGACCGGAATGCGGACGAGTTTGTAGCCGGTGCGCTGCGCCCGGTTCCAAGAGCCGTGCAGCGCCACGAACGCGCTGCCGCGATAAGTCGCGGGGAACTGGCTCGCTGTGTAGAAGGCGAGGCCCAGCGGCGCCGAATGCGGCTGGAACAGCACGTCCGGTACGATCACCTTGTCCTTCAGCTCGTCGCGCTCGCCCTTGTGGCGCGGGTCCTGATTGCCGCCGGTGTAGAACCACGGCCAGCCATAGAATCCCCCCGGCTGCACCCGCGTGACATAGTCGGGCGGCAGATTGTCGCCGAGCAGGTCGCGCTCGTTGGTCGTGGTCCACAGATCGTTGGTGCCGGGATAGAAGCCTATCGTCACCGGATTGCGGATGCCCGATGCGTAGATGCGCATGTCGTGGCCGTCCGGGTCGTAATCGAGGATGTCGGCGCGGCGCTCTTCCTTGGCCATGCCTTCCTCGCCGTCATTGTCGCCCGACCCAACCGCGAGCATGAGCCGCTTGCCGTCGGGCGAGAAGGCGATGTCGCGGGTCCAGTGATGGCCCACCGGCACATCCGGCACGATCATGTCGGGCTTGGCCGAGGCCGTGAGATCGCCGACATGATAGGGGAACCGCAGCACCTGCCCCTCGGTCGCTACATAGACGAAGCGCGGCTCGGGGCCGGGCGGATAGAAGGCGATGCCATAGGGCCGGTACTCGATCCCCTGGGCGAAGACGCTGGCACTCGCCTGCCCGTCGGCGCCGGCGCGGATCACGCGGATGCGCTTGCCTTCGCTCTCGGCGAGGAAGATGTCGCCGTTGGGCGCAAGCTTCATCTGCCGCGGCCCCTGGAACCCGGCGATCAAGGGCGCGACCGCGAAGCCCTGCGGCAGATGCAGCTCGGCGCCCGTCGGCCGCGGCACCAGCTTCGAAGCGTTGCGCGCCGAGTCCGTGGCATAGGGCGCCGGCAGGTCGCTCGCGCGGATGTGCCGCGTGACGCCCGGCGCCGACTTGGTGTAGTCGCCATAGGCCGCGGCGCCGGCCAGCGTCGGCTCGTCGGCGGCGCGCGAAGGCACGGCCGCGCCGCAGGAGGCTATGGCCGCAAGCGCGAGGACGATGCGGCCGGGCGATGAACGATCGAAGCGCGCCATGTCCCTCTCCTCGTTGTGAGCGTGGTCGCCAGCTTAGCACAGGCAGCGTCCGGCTCCGATGATGCGCCCGGGCGGCTTTTCGGGCACAATCCTGCACCCGCCCCTGCCATCGCGAGGAGGAACTCATGGTCGACCGTCCGCCGCCGCAGCCCGTTCCCGATCGTCGTGGCGCGCCGCGCGTCAAGCGCTGGGAGGAACAGCGCTGGCTCATCGATAATATCATCCGGGCCAACGGCATCGATTGGGATCAGCCGCGCTCGATGTATATCAGCGGACCGTGCGGCGTCGAAGCGGGCGCGGACTTCGCGCTGATCCGCCAGCGCGTGCAGAAGATGGCCGATATCGGCTTCGCCTTCGAGACGACGGCGCGGCGCCGCGAGGCCAAGGCCAAAGCCGCCGAAGAGGCCGGGCAGAGCGTGACCGCGCGCGACAATTACTTCATGGCAGCCATTCATTGGGGCGCCGCGCAATGGCCCTATGACGAAAACGACGAGACCAACATCGCCTACAACCAGAAGAAGCGCGAATGCTATCGCCATTACGCGCGGCTCGCCGACCACAAGGTCGAGGAAGTGTGGATCCCGTTCAAGGACAGCGCGCTTCCAGCCTGGTTCCATCTGCCGCCTGGCTATTCCGGCGGCCGCCTCCCTTGCGTCATCGTGATTCCCGGCATGGACAGCTACAAGGAAGTGTCGGTCGCGCTCTATGGCGACCGCTGGCTCAACCGCGGCATCGCCGTGCTGGCGATCGATGGGCCCGGCCAGTACGAGGCGCCGATGGTCGGCATCCCGGTCAACATGGAGAACTGGCTCGCGACGGGGAAGCCGGTGGTCGATTGGCTGGTCGCACGCTCCGAGATCGACGCCGACCGCATCGGCGTCACCGGCACGAGTTTCGGTTCGTTCTTCGGCACGCTGGTCGCCGCGAGCGAGCCGCGCATCCGCGCCTGCGCCGTGATCTCGACCTGCCTCGAGCCCGGCTGCCACACCATCTTCGAGGAGGCTTCGCCGACCTTCAAGAAGCGCTTCATGTACATGGCGGGCATCACCGACGAAGCCAAGTTCGACGCCTTCTGCAAGACGCTCACCTGGGAAGGGCATATCGACAAGATCCGCTGCCCCTATCTTTGTGTCGCGGGCGAGGCGGAGGAATTGAGCCCAATCGAGCACGCCGAGCGCTTGGTGAAGCTGATGAAGGCGCCCAAGCAACTGGTCGTTTACCAGGAATCGCGGCACTCGGTCGGCAACGTTCCGGCGGCCAATCTCGGACCGTTCCCGCCGATCCTGTTGGCGGACTGGATGTTGGCGCGCCTCCAAGGGAAAAATTTCACCAGCGAACGCTGGTTCGTCGAGGCGAGCGGCCGCATCGTCAAGACGCCATACTGACGTCGCGCCAATCCTTAACCGGCTCTTAGGGGAGCCGGTTCATCCTGCCCGGGTCGCGACATCGGGCAGAAAACATGTACGGCGATCGCTGGATCTCGGCCGTCGAATGGGGCGTGATCGCGGTCATCGTCGCGATCGATTTCGCCTTCGCGGCGGCGACCGGAATCGGCGTCAATCGCGCGCTCGACTACACCAAGACATTCGCCATCATCCTCGCCGCCTGGCCCGCTCTGGCGCTTCTCATCCGCGTCACCGGCATCGCCAAGGGCGGCGACTTCATCGCCGAGATGATGGCGAAAGCGCTCATCTTCATCTACGCCGCGACGGTGTTTGAATATTATCTTGCGACCAGCCCGGCGCCCTTGCGCGATCCGTGGCTGATCGCCGCCGACCGCGCGCTGGGCTTCGACTGGCCGGCGGTGTTCGCGTGGTTCCAGCAGCATGCCGGCCTGCGCCACGTCCTCGCCTATGCGTATTCAGGCCTCACGCTCGAGACGGGGGGCGTCGCGCTGACCCTCGCGATGTTCTTCCCGGCGCGGGCGCGGCGCTTCACGACGGCGCTGATCGTGTCGTCGCTCTTCACCATTCCGATGCTGTGGCTGCTGCCGGTGGCCGGGCCGTTCGTGACCTTCGATCACATCGACCTGCCGCAGGCCGACTATACGCAGCATTACCTGGCGATGCGCGCGCACGCCTTCGCTTCCATCCCGCTCGACGATCCGCGCGGCATCATCAGTTTTCCGTCTTTCCACGCGTCGTCGGCCGTGCTTCTGAGCTACCTGGTGCGTGGCATCAGGGGATTGTTCCCGGCCTCGTGCCTGTTCAACGCGGCGATGCTGATCGGCACGCCGGTGCTGGGCGGGCATTATTTCGTCGATGTGCTGGCAGGACTCGCGGTCGCGGCCGCGACCATCGTCTTCATCGAGCGCGTCGTGCCCGTGCGCGCGGCGCCGATGCAGCCGCTGTTCCGCGGCGAACCGAACCCTTCCGAGGCGAGCGGCGCCTAGGGTTCGCCGGCGCGGCACACGCCGATCATGCTGTCGCGGCTGACCAGCGCAGCGAGCCGCGCCTCGTCCCATCCGTCGGTGCCGCGCGGGCGCTCGGGCAGCACGAGATAGCGCATGTCGGCGGTGGAATCGTGGACGCGCAGATCGACGCTGTCGGGAACGTCGGTGCCGAATTCGGCGAGCACGGCGCGCGGCTCGCGCACCACGCGCGAGCGGTAGCTACGGCTCTTGTACCAATCCGGCGGCAGGCCCAGCACCATGCGCGGATAGCACGAGCACAAGGTGCAGACGATGACGTTGTGGAACCGGGGCGTGTTCTCGACCACGATGAGCTTGGTCTCGCCCATGTCGATGCCGAGTTCGCTGACAGCGGCGGCGCCGTTGGCGAGGAGGCGGGATTTGTACGCGGAGTCGACCCAAGCGCGGGCGACGACCTTTGCCCCTTGGGCGGGGGTGCGGGCGTCCATGATCTCGATCGCGCGGCGGATGTCGCCGGGGGCGATGACGGACTTGGCGAGGAGCAGCTCGCGCACGGCGATTTCCATGATCTGGTAATAGCTTAGCGGCGTGTCCTCCTCGTCGGGCTGGAACGGATGGGGGGAATGTACGCCACCCCCCTCGGAATGTACGTGGTCATGGCTGGAATCGTGCTTTTCTGTCCGCTCGGCGGCCGATCGGGCCTCGACTTGCTCCATCCCCCGCCCGATCTCGTCGGAGGTCAAAACGCCGCGCTGCAAGAGGCCGTTGCCAATGGCCGCCATCCAGCGCTCGTAGTAGCTCATCGCGTCATAGGCCTCGGGCGGGAGCTGCTCGATGTTGCGGCGCGCCTCGTCGACCCGGCGCAGGCCGCGCTGGCCCAGCACCATCGCCAGTGCATCGACCCGCTTTTCCCACATTGCGAGGACATGCTCCTGGCGCTCGACCGGCCCGGCCGGCAATCCGCCCATGTCGTGGTGGCTGCGCATCTCTTTCATGCTGGTCTCCCTTGGTTCGATTCGGGCGGGACGAAGGCCCGGACCGGCGGCGCATCGCCGCTCCAGCGCTCGACCTCCACGAGCGCTGTGGCCGAGCTTGGCCCCTGGCCCAGGCGCGAGGTGCCGTGGTCGCGGGTCAGGACATTGGCATTGCCGTGGGCGCAGGCGGCATCGTCGGCGCCGCTCTCGGGGTCGTACCACGCGCCGCAGGAGAGCTTCACCACCCCCGGCCGCACGTCGTCGCTGAGGACCGCCCCGGCGAAGCACGCGCCGCGATCGTTGTAGACCCGCACCACGTCGCCCGGAGCGATGCCGCGCACCCGCGCGTCGGCGCGATTGAGCGCGACCGCCTCGCGCCCGTCGATCTTGCCGAGCGCGCTCACCGGCCCGGCATCCATCTGGCTGTGCAGGCGATAGCGCGGCTGGCTCGACACCAGATGCAGCGGATATTCCCCCGCGTCCTTGGATCCCAGCCATTCCGCCGGCTCGATCCAGGTCGGATGGGGCGGGCAGTCGTCATAGCCGAAGCCGGCGATGCGCTCGGAATAGAGCTCGATCTTGCCCGACGGCGTATGCAGCCTGTGGCGCTCGGGATCGGCGCGGAAATCCTCCATCAGCACGTATTCCTCGCCGCGGCGCGGAATCTCGAGCCAGCCCTTCTCCCAGAATTCGTCGAATTCCGGCACCAGGTTGCTGCGCGCGCGCTCGCGGAACACGTCATAGATGCGCCGCACCCAGCCATCCTCGTCGCGCCCCTCGGTGAAGGCGTTCTCGCAGCCGAGGCGCTGCGAAAGATCGCGCAGGATCGAAAAATCGTCACGCGCCTCGCCCACCGGCGGGATCGCCTTGTGCATGGCGATGACGAAGCGGTCGCGCGCGGCGCAGCCGAGATCGTTGCGCTCGAGCGAGGTGGTCGCCGGCAGCACGATGTCGGCATGGCGCGCGGTCGCGGTCCACCACGGCTCGTGCACCACGACGGTCTCGGGACGGCGCCAGGCGCGGCGCAGGCGGTTCAAATCCTGGTGGTGGTGGAACGGATTGCCGCCCGCCCAATAGACCAGGCGGATGTCGGGATAAGTCCCGCTCTTGCCGTCATAGTCGTAGCGCCCGCCCGGTTGCAGCAAACAATCCGCGATGCGCGCGCAGGGAATGGCGAGGCCGGCGGGATTGCGCAGCGCCTCCATCGCGGGGCCGGGGAATTGCAGCGGCGGCTCGGCGATATTGCCCGACGAGCCATAGCCGAAGCCGAACCCGCCCCCCGGCAAGCCCACCTGGCCCAAGAGCGACGCCAGCAGCACCAGCGCCCAGTAAGGCTGCTCGCCATGATCGGCGCGCTGCAAGGACCAGGACGCGGTGAGCATGGTGCGCGAGGCCGCCATGCGCCGCGCCAAATCGCGGATCGTGTCGGCGGGGACGGCGGTGATGCGCGACGCCCAGCCGGCGTCTTTCGCCACGCCGTCGGTCGCGCCCATGAGATAAGGCAGGACGCGCTCGAACCCGGTGCAGTAGCGGGCGAGGAAATCGCGGTCGTGGAGATTCTCGGTCACCAGCGTGTGCGCCAGCGCCAGCATCATCGCCGTGTCGGTGTTGGGCCGGATCGCGATCCATTCGGGCGCGACGGCGCCGGGCCCGTCCTCGCGCATGGGGCTGATGTTGACGATGGCGACGCCGGCGCGGTTGAGCTGCTCGATCCAGCCGGAAATGGCGTGATAGGCGCAGCCGCCCTTGGCGACTTGCGTGTTCTTGGGATTGGCGCCGCCGAACATCACCATGAGGCGCGTATGCTTCGCGATCGACGACCACGAGGTGACCGGGCCGGAGACCGCTTGCGGGCTGCCCAGGATATGCGGCAGGAAGGTGAGCGCGGCGCCGAAGCTGTAATTGCTGGCCTGGTCGGTGAAGCCGCCGAAGGACGAAAGGAAGCGCCGCACCTGGACCCGCGCCTCGTGGAAGAGCCCGGCCGAGGACCAGCCCTGCGAGCCGCCCATGATCGAGGCGTTGCCATGCGCCGACTTGACCCGCGCCAGTTCGCCCGCGACGAGGTCGAGCGCCTTGTCCCACGACACCGGCACGAAGTCCTCGCTGCCGCGCCCGGCGCCGGAGCCCGGCCCGTGCCGGAGCCAGCCCTCGCGCACCATCGGCTGCGCGATGCGGGTGGGCGAATGGACCGCGTCGGGAATGGCCTCGATGAGCTGCGAGGGATCGGGATCGTGCTCGAACGGGCGCACGCCGACGACGCGGCCATCCTCGACGATCGCGGTGAAGGCGCCGTAATGCGAATGATTGCGCGCGAAGGTTTGGGTCATGGGTCCGAAAATACCATGCAAAGACGCGCAAGTCTCCGGTTGAAAGCCGCCCTACTCGATCACCTCGTCTGCGGTGGTGAGGAGCGAGGGCGCGATGGTGACGCCGAGCGCTTTCGCGGTCTTGAGGTTGATCACCAGCGCGAACTTGGTCGGGCGCTGTACCGGCAAATCGCCGGGCTTGTCCCCCTTCAGGATGCGGTCGACGTAGGTTGCCGCGCGCCGGTAGAGGTCGATGTCGTCGATGCCATAGGACATCAGCCCGCCTTGGGTAATGAAATCGCGGTAGGGATAGATCGCCGGCAAACGATAGCGGGCCGCCAGTGTAGCGATGGTTGCTCTGTGCACGGTGGCGAATACATCGGGCAGCACCAGCACGCCGCCGTGCTCTTCGCGCGCAAGCCCGGCGATCATCGCCTCGATTTCGGAATCGTCGCGACAGGGCGCGGCCCGCACGGATACCGCGAGCGACGTTGCCGTGTCCTCGAGGGCGCGGAGCATCAAGCTGGCATAAGGCGCTGTTGCGGGATTGAAAAGGACGGCGGCGCGCGCGACCGGCGGCGTGATCTGGGTCAACATCGCCAGCCATTTGCCCGCCATCGGCGCATCGAAATTGCTAAAGCCGGTGATGGTGCCGCCGGGATGCGCCAGGCTGGCGACGAAACCTTGGCCGACCGGGTCGGCGACGAACGCGAACACAATCGGGATCGTGCCGGTTTGGCGCCGCAGCGCCTCGACCGCGGTCGAGCTTCCCCCGGCAAATAGCAAATCGGGGCCGAGCGCGATCAGCTCCGCCGCGTCGCGTTCGATCACCGCAACATCGGCGGATGCCCAACGCAAGTCGATATGCAAATTGACGCCTTCCTTCCAGCCCAGCACGCCAAGCCCTTCGACGAGCGCGCCGGAGCGCAGCCGCGTCAACGGGATGTCCGGGAAGCCCAAGAGCACGCCGAGGCGGCGCATCGAGTTGCGCTGTTGCGCCTGCGCGACCGGCGCAAACGCCGCCGCGACGCCGGTCAGGACCGCGCGCCGCGTCATGCGTGAAATTGGCCGCTGCTCCAAGGTTCCCCCCCCTCGCCGAGGACGGCGCGCCACTGTATCACGGGGTGCCCCTCGAATGGAGCGCCCGCCATGGAACAACGCATCAGCCTCGTCACCCTCGGCGTCGCGGACCTCGCGCGCGCCCGCGCGTTCTATGAGCGGCTCGGCTGGCGGCGCGCGATGAAGGGCGCCGAAGGGGTGGTGTTCTTCCAGGCCGGGTGCATGGCGCTGACGCTCTATCCGCGCGGCGAGCTGGCGGCGGATGCGAACATGTCCGCGGAAGGCGGCGGCTTTCGCGGCATCGCGCTCGCCTACAACACGCGCAGCCGCACGGAAGTGGACGCGGTGCTGGCCGAGGCCAAGGCGGCGGGCGGAACCATTCCCAAGCCGGCGCGGGACGCGGTGTGGGGCGGTTATTCCGGCTATTTCGCCGATCCCGACGGGTTCCTGTGGGAAGTGGCGTGGAACCCGGGATTCGGGATCGCCGCGGATGGCAGCATTCGCCTGCCGGAATGAAGTCACGACAACGCCGAATGGGTGTTGACGTTCCGGTCTTTTAAGCGCCTCATCGAACCCGCCTGCGAAGCGCTTCGTCGAAGTCGCCTGCGCTGCCGAATGCAGCGGGGACGAGGCCGCATTCGATGGGACACTGAAGCGGATCGCGACGGCGGCGCCTGTGACTTCACGGCGAGGGCGGGGGAAAGACAATGATCGAGGTCTATCGCGGACCGAGAGACGTGACGCGCTTTCGCGCCTGGATGTTCGCCCACCGCAACGACGGATACGTGCTGAACCGGCATTGGAGCGGGGCGCTGCACGAGTTTCGCGGCGTGGTCCACCGCACGAATTGTGCGATGGTGCAGGATTATCTCGGACCGCCGGCCGACCCCCTGGCGGACGGTCGATACAAGGCATGCTCGACGGATGTCGATGCCTTGCTAGACTGGGGAACCTACGCGCACCGCGCGGCGCCGCACACGCCTCCGATCCGGTGCACCCGCTGTCCGTGACGGATCGCGACGGGAGCTTTTCGATGGCGCGTTCTCAAGCATCCGACCCTTACGATTCGATCCGCGCCGGCACCGATGCGCATCGGCGGGCGCATGGCTGCCGCGCCTACCCCTTCTCGGAGGGGCCGCTCCTCGGCGTGATCGCGGCCGCGTGCGACGCCAAGCGCATTCTCGAGCTGGGGACGGCGCTGGGATACACGGCATTGTGGCTGGCGCACGGCGCGCCGGCGGCGCGGGTCGACACCATCGAACGCGATCCCGAGCATGTCCGCATCGCGCGCGAGAATTTCGCCGCGGCCGGATGCGGCGCGCGCATCACCGCGCATCTGGGCGATTTCGAGTCGGTGCTGCCGAAGCTGACGCCGGAATTCGATCTCGGCTTCTTCGACGGGTTCGGGCCGACGCTCGCGCATCTTGCGGAGTTCCGCCGCCTGCTGCGCCCGCGCGGCGTGCTGGTCAGCACCAATCTCGACGTCGGCCGCGGCGACGATTACCGCGCGGCGCTCGCCGATCCCGCGCGCTGGCTCACCAGCTTCGCCGCTGAGGACGGCCGCACCGCCATCAGCATCAAGCTGTGAGCGGCTGCGTCGCAGCGGCGAGCCACGCGGCCGTGCCCGCATCGACGAGCGGCGTCAGCGTGCTGCGCACCGTTGCGTGATAGTCGTCGAGCCAGGCACGTTCATGCGCGTCGAGCAGCGCCGCGTCGATGCAGGCGCGGTCGATCGGCGCCAGGGTTATGGTCTCGAAGCCATATAGCTCGCGCTCGCCGCCGGCCTCAGGCGCCGGCGTCACCACCACCAGGTTCTCGATGCGGATGCCGTAGGCGCCGGTCTTGTAGTAGCCGGGCTCGTTGGAGACGATCATGCCCGGCAGCAGCGCCTGGGCGCTGGGCAGTTTCGAGATGCGCTGCGGCCCCTCGTGGACGCCGAGATAGGACCCCACGCCATGGCCGGTGCCGTGGTCATAGTCGAGCCCGCGCTCCCACAGCGCGCGCCGCGCCAAGGCGTCGAGCTGCGAGCCGGTGGTGCCCTTGGGGAAGCGTGTCAGCGCCAGCGCGATGTGGCCCTTCAAGACGCGGGTGAAGCGGTCGCGCATCTCGGGCGAGGGCTGGCCGATCGCCACCGTGCGGGTGACATCCGTGGTGCCGTCGAGATACTGCGCGCCCGAATCGACGAGGTAGAGCGTGCCGGGCTCGAGCTTGCGCTCGCTCGCCGGCGTCGCGTGGTAATGCACGATGGCGCCGTTGGGGCCGGCGCCTGAGATGGTGGGGAAGCTCAGATCGCGGAAATGCTCGCTGCCGCTGCGGAATTGCTCGAGTCGGTCGGAGACGGCAATCTCGCCGAGGCCGCCTTGGGGCGCCGCCTGCGCCAGCCACGCGAGGAACCGCGTCAGCGCAGCGCCGTCGCGAATATGCGCGGCGCGCGTGCCGTTGAGCTCGACCGGGTTCTTGCACGCCTTGGGGAGCTGGCACGGATCGGGTGCCCGATGGATGCGGGCGCCCGCCTGCGTCAGCCGGTCGAACACCCAGGCGGCCGAGATCGCGGGATCGGCGAGGACGCGCTCGTCCTTGAGTGCGTCGAGCGCCGGCGCCAGCGCATCGGGCGGCGCGATGTGCACGCCGCTCCCCAGCGCGGCGGCAAGCCCGGGGACGAGCTTCCTGCGGTCGATGAAGAGGTCCACAGACGCATCTGCATGGAGGATGGCGAAGCTCAGCGGCAGCGGCGTGTGCGGCACGTCGCCGCCGCGAATGTTCAAGAGCCACGCGATCGAGTCCGGCGACGTCAGGACCGCGGCGTCGAGCGCGTCCTTGGCGAGCGAGGCCGCGACCTCGCGGCGCTTCTCCTCGGCGCCCTTGCCGGAAAAGCGCAGCGCGTGCAGCAAGACCGGCGCCAGCGGCGCGGGCGGCCGGTCGCTCCACACCGCGTCGATCGGGTTCGTTGCCAGCGCGCGCAAGGTGCCGCCAGCGCGCTCGGCGGCGGTGCGATAGCGCTCGACCTCGCCCGGCGTGTGCAGCCACGGATCGTAGCCGAGCGCGGCGCCCTGCGGCAGGTTGGCCGATATCCACTCCGTCGCCGGCTGCTCGGTCAGGTGGCGCAGCGCGTAGAGGCCGGCATCGACCTGGTCCCGCGCCTGGAGCGTGTAGCGGCCGTCGACGAAAATGGCGGCGCGCCCGGCCAGCACCACCGCCAATCCCGCCGAGCCGGTGAAGCCCGTGAGCCACGCCAGGCGCTGGCCCGAGGCCGGGACATATTCGCCCTGGTGCTCGTCGGCGCGCGGCACCAGGAACCCGTCGACGCCCTGGCGCGCGAGTTCGGCCCTGAGGCGCGCGATACGGTCGGCCGCGGCGCCGGGCGGGAACGATGCCACCGGCATGGTGGCGCGGAGCTGCGCCGCCAGCGCCATGAGCTGCTGCACGAGTTCGGGCGCGGGGTCGGGCGCCACCAGCACGGTCCAGGCGGTGGCGGGAATCGCCGGCGGCGCCGCGAGCACGCCCTTCACCAGCGCGCGTACTTCGGCTGTTCCATAGGGCGAGCCGGCGGCGGCGAGCAGCCGCGCCAGCGCTTCATCGCCGCCATAGGGTGCGAATCCCTCGTCCATCGCCTCACCTCTCGCTCGCCCCATGATAGGATGGAACGCGGCGGCACACCAAGGGAGGCCACATGCTGCTTTCGGGACGCGACAAGCTCCTGCGCATGCGCGACGGGCGGCGCATCTATGTGGGCGCGGAGCGCATCGACGACGTGACGACGCATCCCGATTTCCGCCGCGGCGCCGAGACCGTGGCCGCGCTCTACGACGCCAAGGAAGGGCATTTCTTCGAGGAGGACAGCGAGCGCTTCAGCCTCCACTGGCTGCGCTGCCGCACGCGCGAGGATTTGCGCCGCCGCAGCGCCGCCTTGAAGGCGATCGCGGACGCGAGCTACGGCCTGATCGGCCGCTCGCCCGACCATGTCGCCGGCATGGTGACGGGGCTGACGACCCGGCCGCAGATGTTCGAGGCGCTGCGCAAGGGCTCGGGCGAGGCGCTGCTGCACTATTACGAGCACGCGCGCCGCAACGATCTTTATCTGTGCTTCGCGGTCACGCCGCCGAGCGGCATCCGCGACACCGAGCTCTTTCCCGGGCAGGAGCGCGACGACCCGCGCCTGCGCGTCATCGAGGAGGATGCCGACGGCGGCGTCGTCTCCGGCATGAAGATGCTGGCGACCTCGGCGGCCTATGCCGACGAGGTGTGGATCGGCAACCTCACCGCCATCGACGCCAAGTACAAGGCCGAGAGCATCACCGCCGCGCTGCCCTTGAACGCGCCGGGCGTCGCCTTGTGGGCGCGCCAGCCCTATGCCGCGCATGCGCGGCGCGAGGCCGACTATCCGCTGAGCTGGCGCTTCGACGAGAGCGACTGCGTTCTGGTCTGCGACCGCGTGCGCATCCCGTGGGAGCGCGTGTTCCTGCATAACGACGGCAACTGGTCGCGCCGCATCTATATCGAGAGCGGCGCCAATTCCTACGCCAACCACCAGTCGAACGTGCGCTTCTGGGCCAAGATGGGCCTGATCGTCGGGCTCGCCAGCCGCCTCGCGCAGGCCAACGGCATCGACAAGATCCCGGCGGTGCGCGAGGAGCTGGGAAGGCTCGCCGCGCTCGAGGCGACCATCGCCGGGCTGGTCGCCGGCCAGATCGAAGGCGGCGAGGCGTGGCCCGAGGGCTTCATGACGCCCAACCGGCGCATGATGTACGCCACCCTCAACTGGTGCCAGGAGAACCACAGCGCCATCATCGATGCGCTGCGGACCTTGCTCGGCGCGTTGCCGCTGCAGATGCCGGCGAGCATCGACGTGCTCGGCGATCCGGACTTGCGCGCCCGGTTCGAGCGCTGGTGGAAGACGCCCAATCTCGACGCGGTCAAACGCATGAAGCTCTACAAGCTCGCCTGGGACCTGACCGGCTCGGAATTCGCCGGGCGGCACCAGCTCTACGAGAAATTCTACGCCGGCAATTCGATCATCGTGCGCAACCAGAGCGACCGCGAGGCGCCCTGGGACAAATTCCACGCCATCGCCGACGGTCTGATGGAGCGCATCGAAGCGGAAGAGTGAGGGCTGGAATACCGCCCGTGCATCCTTCGACTACGCTTCGCTCCGCTCAGGATGAGGCGAAAATTTTATCCTCACCCTGAGCGGAGCGAAGCGTAGTCGAATGGGCGCAGGATGGTTGCGCGTGGATTTGGCCCGTGCGCGCCTCGCAAAGTCCGAGCCGGGACGCTACATTATAGCGGAGCAACCGGAGCCATTCCCTTGTCCGCGAACGAGAAGCTGGTGCTGGCGCTGCCCAAGGGGCGCATCCTCAGTGAGGTGATGCCGGTGCTGGCGCGCGCGCAGATCGAAATCGAATCCGCCTTCGACGATCCGGATTCGCGCCAGCTCCGCTTCGTCACCAACGAGCCGGCGCTCGACGTCATCCGGGTGCGCAATTTCGATGTCGCGACCTTCGTCGCCTTCGGCGCGGCGCAACTGGGCGTCGCCGGCAACGACGTGCTGATGGAATTCGACTATCCCGAGATCTACGTGCCGCTCGATCTGGGCGTCGGCCATTGCCGCCTCGTCGTCGCCGCGCCCAAGGAGGACGCCGAGAGCGACGATCCGCAGCGCTGGAGCCATGTCCGCATCGCCACCAAGTATCCCGAGATCACGCGGCGCCACTTCGCCGCGCGCGGCGTCCAGGCCGAATGCATCAAGCTCCAGGGCGCGATGGAATTGGCGCCGAGCATCGGCCTCGCACGCCAGATCGTCGATTTGGTGCAGACGGGCTCGACCTTGAAGGCCAACGGGCTCGTCGAGATCGAGCACATCGCCGACGTGACCTCGCGCCTCATCGTCAACCGCGCCGCATTGAAGACCCGCGCCGACGAGGTCGGCCACTGGATCGAGCGCTTCCGCGAGGCGGCCGATGCCGCTTAGGCTCGACACGCGCTCTCCCGACTTCGCCGCCGCGTTCGCCGATTTTCTCGCCGCCAAGCGCTCGCAAGACGAATCGGTCGACGACGCCGTCGCCGCCATCCTCGCCGACGTGAAGGCGCGCGGCGACGACGCGGTGATCGAGCAGACGCGGTGCTTCGACCGGCTGGAACTTTCGCGCCACACGATGCGCGTCTCGGCCGACGAGATCGCGCATGCGCGGACGCGCTGCAGCGGGCCGGCGCTCGCCGCGCTCGAATTCGCCGCCGAGCGCATCGCCGATTATCACCAACGCCAGCTTCCGGCCGATCTCGACTACACCGATGCCGCCGGCGTGCGCCTCGGCGCGCGCTGGCTTCCCATCGACGCGGTCGGGATTTACGTCCCCGGCGGCACCGCGGCATATCCGTCCTCGGTGCTGATGAACGCGGTGCCGGCCAAGGTGGCGCAGGTGAAGCGCGTCGCCATGGCGGTGCCCGCGCCCGGCGGCGTGCTCAACCCGCTGGTGCTGGCCGCGGCCGCGCTTGCCGGCGTCGACGAGATCTACCGCATCGGCGGCGCGCAGGCGGTGGGTGCGCTGGCCTATGGCACTCAGACCATCGCCGCGGTGGACAAGATCGTCGGGCCCGGCAACGCCTATGTCGCCGCCGCCAAGCGCCGCGTCTTCGGCACGGTCGGCATCGACATGATCGCGGGACCGAGCGAGGTCGTGGTGGTCGCCGATGGCAGCAACGATCCCGCCTGGATCGCCGCTGACCTGCTGGCCCAGGCCGAGCATGACGAGGCGGCGCAGTCGGTGCTGATCACCGACGACGCAGATTTCGCCGGCCGCGTCGCCGCTGCGGTCGAGGCGACGCTCGCGACCTTGCCGCGGCAGGGGATCGCCGGCGCAAGCTGGCACCGCCACGGCGCCATCGTGCTGGTGCGCGATTTCGCGGAGGCGGCCGCGCTGGTCGACCGGCTCGCGCCCGAGCATGTCGAGCTGGCACTCGATGGCGCGGACGCGGTCGCGGCGCTCATTCGCCATGCCGGCGCCATCTTCCTCGGCCGCCACACGCCCGAGGCGGTGGGCGATTATGTCGCCGGCCCCAACCACGTGCTGCCGACTTCGCGGAGCGCGCGCTTCTCGTCGGGGCTCGGCGTGCTCGATTTCATGAAGCGCACCTCGCTCCTCGGCTGCGATGCCGCGAGTCTGCGCGCGATCGGGCCGCCGGCGATCGTGCTCGCCCGCGCCGAGGGGCTCGACGCGCACGCGCTGTCGATCGCCATCCGCCTCAATCTCGAGCGCGGCTGAGGCGCGATGAAGGACGGACATCGCCGCATCGCCCGGATCACGCTCGACGAGCGCACGGTGGTGCGGCGCAATGAGAATGTCGAGCACGAGCGCGCGGTGGCGATCAGCGATCTCCTGGTCGACAACAGCTTCGCGCCCGTGTCCGGCGTCAAGGGTCCGTTCCATCTCCATCTCGGCATCGTCGAGAACCGGCTAGTCCTCGATGTCCGCGACGCCAAGGACCGGCAACTCGAGCGCGTTCTGCTGCCGATCGCGCCGTTCCGCGGCATCGTCAAGGACTACTTCCTGGTGTGCGGCAGCTATTACAACGCGATCCGCACCGACAGCCCGCAGCGCATCGAGGCCATCGACATGGGCCGCCGCGCGCTCCACGACGAGGGCTCGGAGCTGTTGCGCGAGCGCTTGGCCGACCGCGTCGCCATCGACGCCAACACCGCGCGGCGCCTCTTCACTCTGCTGTGCGTGCTGCACATCAGGGGGTGAAAGCCCTCTCCGCCCGCTTGCGGGGGGAGAGGGTTGGGAGAGGTGGGTATCGATGGCGGACACCGTCGTCGCGCGTAGGCGCACCTTCACCCTTCCCGTGGCTGTCGCCACGGGTCCCTTCCCTCTCCCCGCTACGCGCGGAGAGGGACACGAGCGCGCCATCTGGGACTTGACCCGGTATGGCGCCGAGGGCGATGGTGGGTTCGTCGAAACCACAGGGAGCGAACCGCTTCGTATGCCTAAGGAAGAACTGATCGAATTTGCGGGAACGGTGATGGAACTGCTGCCCAATGCGATGTTCAGGGTCAAGCTCGACAACGACCACCTGTTGCTGGCGCACTCGTCGGGCAAGATGCGCAAGAACCGCATCCGCGTGCTGGCGGGCGACCGGGTCAATGTCGTGATGACCCCGTACGATCTCACCAAGGGCCGTATCACCTTCCGCTTCAAGTAGCGCGCGGTGGGCGACGCGCGATTTGTCCTGGCGTCGGCCTCGCCGCGCCGCCTCGAACTTCTCGCCCAGATCGCGCTCAAGCCCGACATCGTCGATCCGGCGGCGTTGGACGAAACCCCCGTCACCGGCGAGCTTCCGGCGCGCCACGCGGCGCGGCTCGCGCTCGAGAAGGCGCAGACAGTGGCGCGGCGGCATCAAGGCGACTTCGTGCTCGGCGCCGACACGGTGGTGGCGTGCGGGCGCCGCATCCTGGGCAAGCCCGAGACCGGGGACGCGGCGCGCGCCTGCCTCAAGCTGCTCTCCGGCCGCCGCCACCGCGTCCATGGCGGCATCGCGCTGGTGACGCCCGAGGGGCGCGCGGCGGTGCGGCGGGTCGAGACCGCGGTCACTTTCAAGCGGCTCGAACCGCGCGAGATCGACGATTACGTCGCCAGCGGCGAATGGCACGGCAAGGCCGGCGGCTATGCGATCCAAGGCCTGGCGGCGCGGTTCGTGCGCGCCATCGGCGGCTCCTATTCCAACGTCGTCGGATTGCCGCTGTTCGAGACGGTGCAGCTCCTGGCCGGCCACGGCTATGCGCCGGCGCGGCGGATCGGGACTTGAGCCGCGTCATCCTCATCTCCGTCTCGCCCGGCGAGGCGTGGGCGGCCTTGTGCGAGGACGATGCGCTGGTGGAATTGCGCGTCGCGCGCGCGGGCAGGACGGCGCGCGCGGGCGAAATCGTGCTGGGCCGCGTCGTCGCGCTGAAGCCCGAGCTGCCGGCGGCGCTGGTGGACATCGGCGAGAAGCGGCCCGCGTTCCTCTCCGGCGAGGACGCGGCACAAGGCCTCACCGAGGGCCAGCCGGTCGTGGCGCAGGTGACTAAGGAGGCGCGCGCCGACAAGGCTACCACGATCAGCATGCGCGTGCGTCTGCAAGGCGCGCTGCTGGGGCTGGTGCCGGGCGGCCGGGTCGAGGTCACCGGGCGCGGCATGCATGTGGACGAGAAAGAGCGGCTGATGAAGGAAGTGGTGCGGCTGGCCCGGCCGGGCGAGGGCTTCCGCATCGGCGCGGTGGCGTTCGCCGCGCCGCGCGAGGACCTCGCGTCCGACGTGGATGCATTGCGCGCGCGGTGGCAGGCGATCGAAGCGGCGCGGCAAGGCGCGCGGCCGCCGGCCCGGCTCGAGCCCGAGGAGCCGCCGTTCCTGGCGCTGCTGGCGGCGCTGGCGACGCCGCCCTTGAATCGCATCGTCATCGACGACCGCGGCGCGCTCGCGGAAGCGCGGTCGTGGCTGAAGCGGCATCTCCCCGACCTGGTGCCCGCGCTCGAGCTGCACGATGTGGCCATGCCGCTCTTCGAGCTGGAGGGCATGGCATCGCAGATCGAGACGGCGCTGTCGCCGCGCGTCGCGCTTCCGGGCGGCGGCGCGCTCACCATCGAAGCGGGCGCGGTTGCGGTCACGATCGACGTCGACAGCGGCGGCGCGCCCGTGATGGCGACCAACCTCGCCGCGGCAAAAGAGGCGGCGCGCCAGATCCGGCTGCGCAATTGCGCCGGCGCGATCGTCATTGACTTCATCGCCATGAAGGAGCGGGCCGCACGCGAGCGCGTCGCGGCAACGCTCAAGCAAGCGGCGGCGAGCGATCCGGCCGCGCCGGACCTCTTGGGCTGGACCCGGCTCGGGCATTTCGAGCTGGTGCGGAAGCGGCGCCATCCGGCGCTCGAGGAGCTGCTCTTCGAGCGCACGCAAGAGGGCGGCCGGGTCAAGACGGCGCTGACGGTGGCGCTCGAGGCGCTGCGCGCGGCGGCGCGGGAAGCGAAAGCGCGGCCCGCGCGCGGCATCGCCTTGCGTCTCGCGCCCGAGCTGGCGTCGTGCCTCGCCGAGGGCGAGGCGAGACCGGCGCGGATCGCGCTCGAGGCGCGGCTCGGGCGGCCGATCTCGATCATGTCCGAGCCGGGACGGCGGCGCGATTCATTCGACATCGGCCCGGCCTGACCCTATCTATCCCGCCATGGACGATGCGTCCCCCAAGCCGGGCGCGCGGCCCTGCCCGATTTGCGGCAAGCCGGCCGACGCCAAATTCCGGCCGTTCTGCTCGGCGCGCTGCCGCACCATCGATCTCGGGCGCTGGATCGACGGGCGCTACCGCATCCCGAGCGAGGACGGCCCCGAGGACGAGGCCCCCGAGGAGGCGTGAGTCGGGTGGACAGTCGCGGGAGCGGCCGCTATATCCGCGCGCGGCGCCCAGGTAGCTCAGTTGGTAGAGCACGTGACTGAAAATCACGGTGTCGGTGGTTCAATTCCGCCCCTGGGCACCACTAACTCACTGTAAATAAAGCAATAAATCGAAACGGCACCGTACCGTTCGGGCCACGCTAGATGCCGGGGACACGACTGGGGACACGAATCGGGGAAGCCCGGAGACGCACAGAGAAGGCCGCTGGTGAGCATCCCTTCCGGCGGCCTTGGAACACGGGTAACGGGCGGCTTGGCCATGGCCAGCGATGCCCCAAGGCGGCTCCCCCGGCTGTGTCCCCAGCGTGTCCCCGGTTGCTACCGTGGGCCATGCCACAGCCCGGAGCACGGCCGATGCCAAACGAGGATCGGTTTGACCAAATGACCCTTGCCGAGTTGCTAGCGATGATGCGGCAGTACACTACGGGGGACATGCGCCTAGACGTGTTGAAAGAAGAATTGGAGCGAAGGAAAGCCGTCGCCCAATTGGCCGCCTGTTCCGCTCAGGTCCGCTCGGCTTGGTTCCAACTCGCGGCGGTCCTGGCGATGTTCGCCACGGCGGCGGCGGTGACGGTCTTCTTCCAATGGTTCGCGTGGGCGCATCCTCACTGACGCCAACGCCCCGGCGCGGCCCCGATTTAAGGGAGTGTTAGTGACCCTTTGCCAATGTCAGAGCCGTTTCCCGACAACAGGATCACCGCAACATGGATAGGGCTGACGTTGATCGGTGCGTTGCCGAAATAGATGCCATGGCCCAGCAAACGCTTGGGGGCGCATCGGCGGACCCGGCCGCGCGGGGAAGCCTCGCCGACAAAGCCCAGGAAGTGACTACACGCTTCCTCGCCGAGCTGGGGGCCACGTTCCGCGACAAGAGCTTGACCCTCCAAGAGGCGGCGGAAGCACACTCTGCGCTCCTCCAAGAGCTAAAAAAGAACGCCTTGGATCAACCAGTAGACGTGAAATGGTTGTACCAAAAAGCTATAGACCCGCTCGCTCAATGGTCTCAGTCAGACTTGCTCACAGGTGCGTCTCTCGGCAAATGGCCCCGATGAGGCGGTGACACTCACTCTTTCTCGCCGGGGCCAGGGTCGATCCCGACATAGTTCCTGTCTTCGGTCCAGCGCTTCGGCATGTGGTTCTTGCGGCGCTTGTCTTGCTGAGCCTTCCACCGCACGTACTCCTCCAGGGCCGCCTTTTGGTCGGGCGTAAGATGTTCATTCGCCATGGCCCGTCTCCTCTCAGTCGATACCGAGGTAAAACTGATCCGCCGTCCAGCGCTTCGACTTCCCTTTCTCTCCACGGCCAGGCGCCGAGACGGTGGGCTTGGCGGAACGGATTTGCATGACCGCCATCCTCGTTGCCGACATGAGATCGTCGCCCTCCTTCACGATCAAGCCGTCCTTACGATGATAGCTCTCGAATTCCTCCTGCCATTCGGTCAGGTTCGGCGCGACCTTCAATCGACCATCGCGCATGCGTGCCAGCATTTCTACGATGCCGGCCTCGGTAGAGAAGCCGCCATCTTTGTGCGTGGCGTGGCTCGCCATCATGTTCAAGCCTTCGGCCTTGTAGATCGAGGCGAGTTGCTGTCCTGATCCCCTGTCGTGCTGTGCGCCGTCATGCGGCCACGCCACTCGCACGTCGCCGATGTTGCGGGTGATCGCCTTCATGCGGCTGGCATGCTGGGCTGGGATGGCGCCTTTGATTTTCAGCTCGCCCATGACGTAGATCACGTCGTAATCGCGGTCCCATGCGCACAGGACGGCGGCGAAGGGATGGGCAATACCGAAATCGATACCCCAAATCCATGCAAGGCCGCTCTTATCGAATTCGCCCTGATCCTTGTGCACCACGCGGCCATCGATCAGCTTGAACGGGGCGACGATATCGGAGAACTGAACGTCCTCGAAAACGGCCCCGCTCCCGAGCAATGGCAAACCATCGATGCGCGCACGGCGCTGATGCTCGGGAAAGGTAGACAGGAGGCGTGCGCGTTTCTCCGGGTCCTGGAATTGAGGGAATTCGTCCATGCGGCCGGGGATCAAGATACGATGGCGCACAGCCTCAATGCTGCGCTCGCTGAAACGGGGGATGATGCGGCCAAACCCCGACAACGGTGTGAAGCTCGACATGGCAAGCCCGTCCGTGGCAATCAGGCGGGCCAGCATCTCAAGGTAGATATCTAGCGGCGGCTCTTCGTCGCACCAAATCCATTGCAGCGACTTGCCCTGCAATTTGGTGCGTTCCATGTCGTAGGACTTGAACCCGATTTCGGAGAAGCCGCCCGACGTGTGCTTGACGCGCAGGAGATCGACCCCCTCGCCCGCACCATGGCCGCGAACGATCTTGGCAATGCGATCCGGCGGGATGAAACCGGGATCGGTGTCATTGCCGATCAAATAGTCCTGTGCCACGTCGCGCACGGCAGTCGTGCTCTCGCCGGCAATCCATTCGTCCGTAGGACCGTCGAAGCGGCGACCTTTCCAGGCGGCGGGATAGAGGCCGGTCGCAAAGACGCTGCACAGATAGGCGAAGCATGCCGTCTTGCCCAGCTGATTGCCCCAACGCGCCGCGACTTCG